>CBFGRV010000005.1:0-96050 GCA_965651265.1 uncultured Rhodothermales bacterium | reverse complement strand
CAATGTTCACGTGCGGCTTGCTGCGCTGAAAGGTCTCCTTTGCCATGACTGGTTGGGTTTGCTGCGCTCGACTTATTCTTCAATGTAGGATGTTGGCGTGGACCAGGCTCGCGAGCTCCTGGCATTTCGCGGTGCTCCTGCTGGGGTGTGGGTCCACCTTTTTAAGAAGCCGTTCATCGAGCGGCCGATCGGGGCGCCAACAATAGTCCAATTACCAAAAAGCGTATTCCGACATATCGGAACACGCTCTGTCGTGAGCCGCCTATCGGACTTGAACCGATGACCCCTTCCTTACCATGGAAGTGCTCTACCACTGAGCTAAGGCGGCACGTTCAGAGCGGAAGACGGGATTCGAACCCGCGACCCTCAGCTTGGAAGGCTGATGCTCTACCATCTGAGCTACTTCCGCAATTGGGTTGCATGTTGAGCTCAACTCGTTCAGATCTCGATGCGGACCTCGAAACCGGAAACCCTGAAACTGAACGTGCAACCTCTCGTGGGCAGGGGAGGATTCGAACCTCCGAACCCGTTAGGGAACAGATTTACAGTCTGTCGCCTTTGACCGCTCGGCCACCTGCCCGATCTCGCAGTCACGACCTGCAGCCGGAAAGGGACGCATAATAACGCGCCGATTTCCGGGAGTGCTCCGGACCGCAGAGAATTTCAAATGAAGAGCTGGCGAAGGGACTCGAACCCCCAACCTGCTCATTACAAGTGAGCTGCTCTACCGGTTGAGCTACGCCAGCTTGGTGACCTGGCCGCTGGGCGATCCGTCAATCTATTCAGTGCCGTTTCGCGTTTCAACTAACCGCAGAAAGGGCGAATCGACAACCGGTACTCCAGCAGCGACCTCACTTATCCCCTTTTCGGACCGATGTTTCCCGGATCATCCGTGTCGCTTCTACTTCCCTTCCTTTTCAAATACCATCGAAGCGCCTGGACGACGATGACGAGAAAAATCAGCCCCGCCACGATCCGGCCATAGTCGCGGAGGAATACGGCGATCGCCGCCCAGTTCTCGCCCACGGCATAGCCGCCATATGCGATCAACGATGTCCAGATGACGGCACTCAGCGACGCCCAGAATGCCGTCGGCGTGACCGGAGTTTTGGCCATGCCGACCGCCAACGAGATCACAGAGCGGAGTCCTGACAAGAATCGGTTTGCCGCGACCAGGCCGTAGCCCCTCCGTTCGAGCCACCGGCGCGCGCTCTCCACCTGCTTCCGCGGGATCCAGGGAATGCGCCTCGATTCAATGACGGCTTCGCCAATCCGTCGCCCGATGACGTACATGGTCATGAAGCCCAGCGTACCGCCAATCGTCGATAGTAGTACGACCAGGATGAAGTTCAGCTTTCCTGCGGCCACCAGGTATCCGCCAAAGACCACAACCATATCTCCAGGGATCGGCGGTACAACGTTCTCGCCGTAAGCGATCACGAGTATCGTGATATAGGCCCAGAAGGCGGGAATGGCCTCCATCCAATGGAGGAAATCCTCGATGCGCTCGCCCATCAGCGTCACTCCCCTCCGCTCGACAGAGCACCATCAATCCGTCGCACCGTACACACGGCGAAGGCGGCCACTCCCTCTCCGTGGCCGATGGGTCCCAATGCTTCGTTGGTCGTTGCTTTCACGGATACACTGCCTACATCTACGCGAAGGCACTCGGCAATTACCGCGCGCATTTGATCGATATACGATCGGAGCTTCGGACGTTCCAGCACGACGGTAGCATCCACGTTGTTTACCCGGAGACCCTCCGCCTCCAGCATGTGGACGATCTCCTCAAGAAGCGTCTTGCTGTCGGCGCCTTTCCACCGGTCATCCGTATCGGGGAAGTGCATACCGATGTCACCGAGAGTTGCGGCCCCGAGCAAGGCATCGCCGATCGCATGCAGAAGGACATCGGCATCCGAGTGGCCGAGTAAACCTCGATCATAGGGGATCTCTACCCCCCCAATGATCAGGGGGCGACCCTCGGTGAGGCGATGCACGTCGTAACCGAATCCGACCCTCATGCGGCCGTCACGAGATGATGCCAGACGGCCAGCGCCAGCTCCCAGTCCTCGGGCGTGGTCACCTTGAAGTTGACGGCGCTGCCCTGGACGAGCCTAACGGCCACGCCGGTTCGCTCCAGCAGTGCCACTTCATCGGTGGCTACGATACCATCGCGCCGCGCGGCGCGGAAGGCGTTATCCAGAAGCTCCCTCTGCGCTCCTTGAGGCGTCTGCATGAGATGAAGTCCGTCGCGAGAGACGGTGGCGCCGAAAATGTTCCCCTCCGCGCGGCGCAACGTATCACTTACCGCTAGTGCCGGCGCTGCCGCTCCATGCTCCAGCGCAGCGTCCATGACCTCATCGATCAGAGTCGAGGGAAGAAACGGTCGAGCGGCATCATGGACGAGCACGATATCGGCATCCTGCGGCGCCGCATGCAATGCGGCCTCCACCGACGCTTGCCGGTTTTCGCCCCCGGGTACAATATCATACAGTTTCGACGCGGTGAGGGCTGCCAACTCACGCTCCACGCGCGAGACGTCGTCTCGTGGCACGGCTACGATGATGCTGGTCGTCCGTGGGTGCTCGTCGAAGAGGCGAACGGCGCGACCGAGCAGTGATTCCTCGCCTAGCCGGCGAAATTGTTTGGGTCGGCCTCCAAGACGCGAGCCGGTACCGGCCGCTGGAATGAGTACGGCGACGTGCGGGTGCGCTTGCTCCATCTAGATATCGAGCATCGCATTAGAGAATGAGCATTGCATCCCCAAACGAAAAGAGCCGGTACTTCTCCTTGATGGCTTCTTCGTAAGCCTCGAACAAAAAATCGTACCCGGCAAAGGCCGCCGCGAGCATGAGCAGCGTGCTCTTCGGCATGTGAAAGTTGGTAAGGAGGCGTTCGGTGATGCGAAACTCGTACGGCGGATAGATGAATTTGTCCGTCCAACCCGTGTCGGCCTTGAGCGTGTAGGATGCGGAGAGGCTGGATTCGATCGCTCGGACAACGGTCGTGCCGACGGCAGTGACCGTGTTCTCCTCGGAGGAGAGGGCCCGGTTCACGGCCTCCGCAGTCCTGTGACCAATCAGGAAGTTCTCCGAGTCCATTCGGTGTTTGGTGAGGTCCTCGACCTCGACCGGTCGAAAGGTCCCCAGTCCGACGTGGAGCGTGATCGGCATGATCTGCACGCCCCCCCTCTGAAGGGCCTCGACGAGATCACTCGTGAAGTGGAGCCCGGCCGTGGGCGCCGCAACGGCGCCGCGATGTTCGGCAAAGATGGTCTGATATCGGGCGCGATCATCAGGCTCAACGTCCCTCTTGATGTATGGGGGAAGAGGCGTCTGACCGATTTCGTCGATCTTTTGATAGAGCTCCTCGTTGTCGCCCTCGAAAACGAATCGGATGGTGCGACCGCGAGACGTGGTGTTGTCGATTACTTCGGCGATCAGCCCGTTCTCGAAATATAGCTTGTTGCCGATTCGAATTTTTCGCGCCGGGTCGACGATGACATCCCACAGACGGCTTTCGGGATTGAGCTCTCTGAGCAGGAAGACTTCAATTCGAGCTCCGGTCTTTTCCTTGTTGCCGTACAACCGAGCCGGGAATACCTTTGTATCGTTGACGACCATCACGTCTCCCTCCCGATAATACTCCGGCAGGTCGGAGACGAGGCGGTGTTCGATGGTCCGGTCTTTTCGGTTGAGAACCATCATACGCGCTGAATCGCGCGGTTCGGCCGGGTATTTAGCTATGAGGTTCTTGGGGTACTCGTAGGTAAAGTCCGAAAGCTTCATGTATGGACTTGATGTGGCATGCTCCAGAGGTTGAAGGCGGCGAAGTCCCGCCGAGGCGTCGGAGTACGCCCGGCGGGGGTGTACATCCGGTGGGATTCTTGAACGGGGTGCCAGCGCTCACCAAACGCCCGAGAACTCACCGCGTTTCCCGCAGGTCGCGTGTGGCCTCGGCGGTTGTCGTGGCGATCGTGGTCTCGCTGGCAGGTCTTCAACTGGCGTCGTGTGATCACGGGCTTGCGCCGCCGGAGACTCCTCCCGTCGGTGCTATTCGTGCGTATGTCACCTATGTAGGGCATCCGAACGCCTGGCCGCCGGCCGATTCTCTTCGAGATCTCCGCTTCGTCGCGATGCGCTTCGTGCCGGCCGATACGGCAGACTTCCTTCAGCTCAATAGGATGGTTTTCAGTCAGGGCCTGAAGAGGAATGTAGCGGGAGACACCACGATTATCGGAAATGTTGCGCCCGGCCCGTTCCCCTATTCGGGAGTGGCGCAGCAATTCAGCCCGGACCCCTTCGCATGGCGACCGGTGGGCCTGGTCGAAGAGAATGGTGGCCTCTTCGTCGTGCGGTCTGGTGAGACAACGGACGTCCACGTCGAAGTCGATTTTCGGTCACCGCCCAAATTTCCGCCTGACCCTTGAGGACTCGTGTGGATGAGGCGAGTTTTGGGGACGATGATGCAATCACAGAGCAAGCTTGACGGAGTGATGGCGATGCGGATCCCTGGACCTGTATCGATGCGGCTTACCACCGCGTTTGCGGCGCTCATTTCCCTGCTTGTTCATGCCGCCCCGGCCGCCGCTCAGTCCGGCGCTTTAAGCGGTGTTGTAATGGATGAATCCGGAGAGCCGCTGCCGGGTGTTAACGTGTTCATCGTTGGGACCACCCTGGGCGCGGCCTCCCGGGTCGACGGCACATTTCGGATTGATGGCGTGCCGGCCGGAACGCACACGGTAGCAGCGTCGGCCGTCGGATATGAGCGTGCGACGCGTGAGGTTACCGTTGCCGCCGGAGAAGAGGTCGACATCGAGTTTCGGCTCGTGGAGATCGCACTGCAATCCGGTGAGGTCGTCGTCACGGCGACGCGCGGCCAGCGGCTGACTGGCGGCGTGGCGGCGAGCGTCAGCACCATCACCACGCAGGAGATCGCCGCACGGCATGTCGTGGAGCTAGACGATGCGCTGCGTTACGTCTCCGGCGTGCAGATGGCGGGCAACCAAATCAATATCCGCGGCTCGTCTGGATTCTCCTTCAACACAGGGAGCCGGGTCCTTCTTCTGCTGGATGGCTCTCCGATGCTCAGGCCGGACGTAAACGGCATCCCCTACGACCACATCCCGATGTCGCAGGTTGAGCGTATCGAGGTCTTGAAGGGACCGGGTTCCGCGTTGTACGGCGGTGGTGCGCTCGGAGGCGTGATCAATGTGTTGACGAGGGACTACCCCGCTACACCGGAGACATCGATATCATTCCACGCAGGCGCCTACCAGCCCGTGCGCTATGCCGCCTGGCGGGAAAAATGGGACGAGGGGGATGAGCTGAAGCCGCATACAGGCATCTCGATCGGGCATGCGCGGCCACTGGGAAGACGAACCGGGATCTGGGCTCACGTTGCCTACAGGTACAACTCCGGGTACCTTCGCCTGGACGAGGAGCGGCATCTGCAAGTATACACGAAGGTGACCCACCGCTTCACCCGGGAGTCCAGGCTGTCCATCCTGAGTGGTGTGACCCGCCGAAAGGCGGACAATTTCATCTTCTGGAACGGCCTCTCCGACCCGCTCAATCCCGGAGTAATCGATTTCGGCCGGGCGAGTGGTAGCAGCGGTTCGGATGACAATCTGATCAACGAGTGGAGTCTGCTTCCCTCCTACTCGCAAGTCCTCACGCCGGACTGGCTGTTGACCGCGCGTGCACGGGTGTTTGGCGTGCTCATTCAGCCTCTCGACGAATTCGGGAATCCACGGCCGCTCTCACGAGGCACCGTTGGCCTGCGATACGGCGGTGAGGCGCAGGTGGACTTCACGCCGACGCCGCGCCGTACGATCACCTTCGGGGCTACAGGCGACGCCAACGCTGCGCGATCCAGCTATTTTGCCGAGGAGGGCGACCTCCGGCAGCCCGAGGGCGCCGTGTACGTGCAGTGGGAGGAAACGGTAAGGGGCGGGCTCACCACCATCGTAGGGTTGCGATACGATGCGTACCGCGTACGGTCGGATCTGGTGTCCTCGAAACTTAGTCCGAGAGTGAGTGCCTCCTATGCCTTCACGGAGAGCTGGATCGTGAGGGCGGCGTATGCCGAGGGCTTCCGTGTTCCGAGCGTGCTCGAGCGCTTCGTTAGCAACACGGACTATCTGCCGCTCGTCTCGAATCTCGATCTGCGCCCGGAGACCAGTCGAAGCTATGAGATCGGCTTGCGGGCGTTTCCGCGAATCCATCGGCTCTCCGCCGCCGTCGACGGCGCGGTTTTCTGGAGCGACTACTGGCGCCTGATCGAGCCCACGTTCGTGACGGCCGAGAGGGCGTTCCAATTCGTAAATCTCACCCGCGCAAGGGTCCGTGGCGCGGAAATCACGGCCGACGTCGCGACGCGAGACAATGTCGCCGCCCTGAAGCTGGGATATACCTATCTGGATGCACGGGATTTGTCCATCGACGAGCCGCTGGTCTTCCGCTCGCGCCATCTTTTGCAGGTGGGCGGCACCATCGAAGTAGCGAGAGCGCGGTTTGGTGCCGATCTCAGGATTGCGAGCGAGCCAGAACGTGTCGACTCCGATTTCGCGGCCTTCGTGAAGGATGCCGAACGGATGGCCCCAGTCCGGGTGGTGGATCTGAGGCTGGGCTATCACTGGAGGTGGATCGAAGCATCCATGCACGTAGAGAATGCGCTCGACTATTACTACGTCGAACGCCCGGCTCTACTAGCCCCTCCTCGCCAATTCATCCTCAAAGTTTCCGCGACCTTCTGATTCGTCGGATTTCGTTCCCCGGCCCCGATGCCTCCAACGGCAGGCCGTGGATTGCGGACGCCGCGAGATGTACGGCCCGGTACAGCCCGGGACCGGGACTATCCAAGCAGGATCTGCCGTCCATCACGTACACGCGCTCCGCCGTCACGGCTTTCAAACCTGCACCCTTCTCATCATCAAATAGCAGGGGCAGCTCCGGCCTAACTTCGTCTATCGGACGGCCCTCCGGGATGATGATGATCACGTCGGGATCATAGGCACGCAGTTCATCCCAGCTAATCTGCATCGGAGATCCGCCACCTCGTGCGTCGAGTGTTTCGGCGCCGGCCAGCCAGATGATGTCCGGCACCCAATCCCCGCGCACTGTGAGAGGCTCGAGTCGGTCGACACATACCACTCTTGGCCGAGCCGGCGTGTCGCCCGGGCTCGCGTTCGCCGCTTCCATGATCTTCTGCTGGAGCAGTTTGAGTCCGCCTTCCTGCTCGGCGATGAAGGCCATCCCTTCGGGCATCCGCCCGAGCATTCTTGAGAGTCGCAAAACACCATCCAGTATGGACTTGAATGTCCGGCCTTCCAGCCTGAACGTCGAAAAATGCGAAGCTCCCTCTACGATGCCGTCCAGATCGGCGGCTGACAGATTGATATCCGACTTGCGATGGGGCAGGATAACCAGATTCGGCTTCAGGGCGACTAATGCTGCCAGGTCGAGCGCATGAACATCTCGCGGTCGATGCTGAGGACGCTCCTCGGGGGCCTCGTCGGATGACCCGATTCCGCGCGTGTAGGTCACCGGAACGAGACTCTGGACATAGGCGGGCCCGTTGCACAGGTGCGAGCGGCCAACGAGCAGCTCCGCCACGCCGAAGGATACGAGCCATTCCGTCACCGTCGGATCAAGTGAGACAACGCGCTTCGACGCCTGATATTCGTGCTCGTGTGACGAAGTGAACAATGCCAAGATTACCGCTGGATCAGATCGGCTTGCGTTGAGATATTAGAACTGCTTGGCCGTTTGCCGGCTGCACGAATGCGATTCGTCGGGTAGCCTGATGTTTCTCACCTTCTAACCGGACAAGATGTATATGCCTGAATCCACCCATGCTCTGGCGGCGGTGCCGGCACCGCCAAAAAAATTTGTTGAAAGCCGGAAGCGCTTCCAGGCCGTCGACCACATACCCACCATCTTGCTGAGTGGAGACGGCACAATTCAGCATATGACGCCATCCGCACGACGACTTTTAGAATACAGTAGCGAGAAGTCGCCTCCCTCCTGCTTCTTTTCCCACGTGCACGCGCGCAACATGTATCAGGTGATGCGGGACGTGGCGGACATGGTCTGCTATGGCAAACCGAAGGCGAACTGGCTGCTCCGCCTCCGAACCGGACGCGGGCGATGGCAGTGGGTTCGAGCCGTCGTAACGAACGAACTGAACGACCCGATGCGCGCGATCCGCGTGGTCTTAAGCGACCTGAGTGGGATGTGAGGTCGGATCGATGTGCGGCGATCCGAAACCACTATCTCGCGAGTAGCCTCCTTGCGCGCTCGAGTACGTTGTCGGCCGTAAATCCGAACTTTTCCATGACGACGGCGCCGGGGGCCGACGACCCGAAACGGGTCATGCCAATCACCTCCCCGTCGAGTCCGACATAGCGCTCCCAGCCCACGACAGCGCCGGCCTCTATGGCCAGGCGCCGCGTGACGTCGGGCGGCAGAACGTCATCGCGATAGGATTGAGGCTGCTCGTCGAAGAGATCCCACGACGGCATGCTGACGGCGCGCGCACGAACGCCCTCCGATCGGAGTCGCTCAGCCGCGGCCACCACGTGCTGAACCTCGCTTCCGGTACCGATGAGAATGATCTCCGGCGCGCCATCACTGTCGCTGATCACGTAGGCGCCCCTGTGAACGCCGGCGTCTGCACGCATTGCGGATCGATCGAGCGTCGGAACGGCCTGCCGCGTCAATGCCAGAGCAATGGGCCGATCCGCATTCTCGACGGCGAAACGCCAGGCCTCCGCCGTTTCAATGGCATCGGCAGGGCGGATCAGACGCAGGTTCGGGATCGCCCTGAGCGACATCAGGTGCTCGATCGGCTGATGCGTGGGGCCGTCCTCACCGAGACCGATCGAATCGTGGGTGAAGACATAGATTACCGGCACCTGCATCAGGGCGCTGAGGCGTACGGCCGGTCGCATGTAGTCGCTGAAAATCAGGAACGTTCCGCAGTACGGGCGCAGTCCTCCATGGAGGGCGATGCCGTTGCAGGCCGAGGCCATCGCATGCTCACGCACGCCGAAGCGCAGATATCCCCCGTTCGGCGAGTCCTTTTGGAAGTCTTGGCGACCTTTGATGTCCGTCTTGTTCGATGGAGTCAGATCTGCGGATCCACCAAAGAGGAAAGGCACCTTCTCTGCGATGGCATTGAGCACTTTCCCGCTCGCCGCCCGAGTTGCGAGTTTTTCGCCAACCTCGAATTTCGGGAGGTCTTCGATCCAGCCCTCAGCCGGCCGCCCATCCAGCCACGACTCGTACCGCTGCGCCGCCTCCGGGTGGCTCGTCCGATAGGCCTCGTACAACTCGGTCCATTCCCGCTGGGCCGCCTGCCCGTTCTCGAGAGCGGTGTCGCGCATGTGGTCGTAGACCTCATCCGGCACGAAAAACGACTTGTCCTCCGGCCAGCCTAGCGCTCGCTTCGCCAGCACGACTTCCTCCTCGCCGAGCGGCTCGCCGTGTGCGTCCGCCGTATTCTGCTTGTTCGGGCTTCCGTAGCCGATGATCGTTCGCACAATGATGAGGGACGGCCGATCTGATTCGGCATGCGCTCGCGACAGCGCCGCGTCGATGGCCTCCAGGTCGTTGCCGTCATCGACATGCTCGACGTGCCAGTGGTAAGCTTCGAACCGCTGACCGACATCCTCGGTGAAGGCGAGGTCCGTGCTGCCGTCTATTGAAATCTCGTTGTCATCGTACAGGAAGATCAGCTTGCCCAGGCCCAGGTGACCCGCCAGGGATGCGGCTTCGTGGGATATCCCCTCCATCAGGTCGCCGTCGGAGCAGATCCCGTACGTGTGATGATCGACGATCTCGAATCCCGGCCTGTTGAACTGCGCGGCGAGGTACTTTTCGGCGATCGCCATTCCGACCGCATTCGCAAAGCCCTGCCCGAGTGGACCCGTTGTCGTTTCGATCCCTTCGAAGAGGAAATTTTCCGGGTGTCCGGCCGTCTTGCTCCCCCATTGGCGGAAGCTCTTGAGCTCCTCCATCGGCATTTCGTAGCCGGTCAGATGTAGGAGCGCATAAAGCAGCATAGACCCGTGTCCGGCCGACAGCACAAAGCGGTCTCGATTTTGCCACCGCGGGTCGGCAGGATTGTGGCGGAGATACTTCTGCCACAGGACATAGGCCATTGGGGCGGCACCCATAGGCATTCCCGGGTGCCCACTATTCGCCTTCTGGACGGCGTCGGCAGCCAGGAAGCGGATCGTGTTGATGGAAGTTTGGGCGAGCTGGATGTCGATGGGCGAATCGATCTGCGGTGCGGCGGACATTCCTCGGCAGCATTAATGGTTCAACTTTCCGCTGCTGCTTCGATCATCGTTCGAAGGCAATCGGCACTACGCGACTGGACGGATACGAAGCGGCCATTGATGAGCACCGTCGGCGTGCTGTTGATCCCGATTGCGACGCCTTTCTGCTTCTCCTGTACCAGAGTTCCACGATAGATCCCGCGCTCGAGCCTTGCAACGAGCGCATCCGGATCCATCCCGATGTCCGCGGCAATCTGGCGGAGGTCCTCGGTCGATAGTCCCGTTTGCGGTTTCTGGAGCGCAAACTGGTGATCGAGCATCTCAAAGAACTTCCCTTCCTGTGCCGCCGCGTAGAGCGCCTCCGACTGCGCGATAGAATGCTGCCACAAGAAGAACGGCTTGAACACGAAATAGGCCTGATCCGAGTGCGTTTGAATGACCTCCTCCATGATGGAATGAAGTGTCTTGCAGTGCGGGCAGTTGGGGTCAAAATATTCGATCACCGTCACCGGCGCGGAGGGATTGCCTCTGGCCGGATCGAAGAAATTCACCAGGCTGAGGTAGTCCTCGACGGGCCCGCGGTCGACGTCGTACCTGCACTCGGCCGGAAGGGTGCTGTTCACCTCCGCGTTGGTCCGGGTATCTGCCACGCGGTGAGAAGGCATCTCGGCCGGCGGAATGTAGGGCTCGGGGATGTCGGGGGACCCGAAGTAGACGGCATCGGCGCCGATCAAAACCAACACGAGCGCCCCGATGGCCCCCATGTATGCAACTTCGCGCTTGGACGAGACGGTCATCACAGAAGGGTCTGATGGTGAAAGGGGAAACAATCTAAGGATGTCAACGAGCTGTAGAATGAATATCAGCGTCACGATGCCTGCCGATGTCAGGCACAGCAGACAGAGCTCCTCGAGTACGGCAAACTGATAATAGACCAGGTACATCGAATAGATGAAACCGAATCCGATCATCAACGCTCGACCCGACTTAAACGCTCGGCGGGCGCCGAACGAATCGAAGGCAGCGGCGGCCGTCAGAAGGACTAGAGTCGAGTAGAAGAGTATCCCCCAGACCGAATTGGGAATGCCGAAGAGCGTGGCCGCCTCGCTCTGCGTGACCGCAGCACAATCGAAGCCGGACTGCGACGGAGCGAATCCCGTGCATCCTCCTTCAAATCCGCGCGACTCCTGAATGGTGATGTGTGATGCCACCAGAACGCCGAGTAGAGCCAGCACAAAGATGGCGCGCTCGAGTAGCGGGCGGTACGTCGCGAGCGCTGATGAGGATGCCGGGTGAGTTGCGGGCGTTTCCTTCGTCGCCATAAAGTGCGGAGGGAGGGGTTCAAAAACTCGGCGAAATTAACCCGAGGAGATGCCAGATGATCCCCTGGCGGAAGTAGGATCCCAGGATGCAAGGATGACCCGGCGCAGCCTCGTCAGGATTCCGTAGCACTATTCATGCACCTCAGTTTGTACCTTACGCGCGCTCAACTCTTGCTGAGGAATGGAACTTCAACAACCCTTCGGCGGACGAATAGACAGCTTCTTTCGTGAGGGCCCGGGAGACGCGATTGCCTTCTCCCTGATCATCATCATCCTCGCGTATGTCGTCACGCGTGTGCTCCGGCGACTCGTGCCCCGCTACATCGAGGAGCCGGAACGTCAGTACCGCACGTCGAAACTGATCGGACGATTTGCGGGTCTTGCGGCTGCTCTCGCCATCCTGTTCGTGTGGGGCTCTGGGCAAGGCCCGGGCATCGCGACCATCCTCACGGTTATCGGCGCCGGATTGGCCATCGCCAACCGGGAAGTTCTCCTTTCATTCGCCGCCTGGATCAACATTGTCGTTCGTAGTCCATACAAGCAGGGCGACCGGATTGAGGTGAACGGAATCCAGGGCGATGTGATTGACATCCGCCTGCTACACAGCACCCTCATGGAAGTCGGCGGATGGGTAAAGGCCGACCAGAGTACGGGACGAATCGTTCACTTCCCAAATGCCTGGATCTACCAGTACGGTGTGTTCAACTACACCCGCGGATTCACCTTCATCTGGAACGAGATCCCATTTACGCTGACGCTCGATTCCGACTGGCAGGCCGCTCGAGAGATCATGGTCGAGCTCGCATCGGAGACGGCCGACATCGTCGAGCAGCAGGTGAAGCACCAGCTTCGTCTGATGTCGCAGGAGTACCTCGTGCACTACAGCATCCTGACCCCATTCGTATATGTCCGCGTCACAGATTACGGCGTCATTCTGACGCTTCGGTATCTGTCCGAAGTTCGCAAGCGCCGCGGGACGGAGCATGCCCTCGCGGTTTCGATTCTTCAGGCCTTCGAAGGGCACGAGCGTATCCGGTTGGTGCAGAGGTCCTAGACGGCCGCGAGGAGGCGCGTACCCATGCCTTGCTTTTTGCGGATGATGCAGTTAGATTCCCGCTCCATGAAAAATATCCACGAACATATCGCTCCTCGGAATCTCTGGTGGTGGTCCGCCGGCGTACAGTGGGGTGCGATATGCGTATGATGCCGTCATAGAGCATCGAGTCGGCGCAGGCCGTAGCCCCACTGTTCCTCGGGACAGTGGGTTTTTTGTTTTATAGCGAGATCAGCATTGACCTTCGACCAATTCAAACGCCTCGTAGAAGAGCGGCTCCAGGAGGGCGTCACACGGCTTGTAGTGCCCGTATTCCGACGGCTTGGTGCTGACCTGCTGACGCCTGTGTCGGCTTTTCTGACACTTCGCAAGGGAAGCACGCACAGCTTTTTGCTGGAGAGTGTCGAGGGCGGTGAGAAGCTGGGACGATATTCGTTCCTCGGTAAGGATCCGTATAAAATCCTTCGCGCGCGGGGCGTGGATGTGGAGATCGAGGATGGAGAAGGCCGGCGAACGGTTGGGGGTAACGTTTTCGAGGCCGTTCAACGAGAGCTCGATCGGTACACGGAGGTCCGCGTAAGTGGCCTTCCGCGGTTTACGTGCGGGGCGGTGGGATACCTGGGCTACGATGCCGTGCGGCTCATCGAGCATTTGCCGAATCAGCCGAAGGACGATTTGGGACTCCCGGATGCTATCTGGTGCTTCTATCATACCATCGCGGCATTCGATCATGTGAAGCATCAGCTCGTACTGATGTCGGCGGCGTTCGTGGACGAGCGAACGGAGTTGTCGGGCGCGTATGAGGCAGCGCGAGAGCGGATCGAACGCCTCGAGACCGAGCTCTCGCAGCCAGTCATCCAAAGCCCGGAGCGCGTGGTCATCCTCGATCGGGAGATGGGTTCAAACTTTGACCGCCCGAGCTTCGAGACCGCCGTCGAGCGAATCAAGCGTCATATCTATGAAGGCGACATCTTCCAGGCCGTGCTCTCGCAGCGGTTCTCGATGCAGTTCCGCGGCGACCGGCTCAACTTGTACCGTGCTCTCCGGCAGGTCAATCCATCCCCCTACCTCTTCTATCTCGACTTCGACTCATTCGCACTCATCGGCTCCTCACCAGAGGTACTGGTTCGCGTAGACAATGGGAAAGCGGAGGTGCTGCCCATCGCCGGCACGCGGCCGCGCGGTCTCAGCGACGAAGAGGATCGCGTGCTCGAGGCTGACCTGATGGCCGATCCGAAAGAGCGAGCCGAGCACCTGATGCTCGTGGACCTGGGACGAAACGACCTGGGACGCGTGTGCCGGTTCGGTTCCGTCCGTGTGGATCGGTTTGCCTTCGTTGAGCGCTATTCACACGTCATGCATATCGTGTCGGCCGTGTCGGGAGAGCTTGACAGGCGGCGTGGTCTCATGGACGTGCTGAGTGCCTGTTTCCCCGCGGGCACGGTCTCGGGCGCTCCCAAGGTACGTGCAATGGAAATCATCGACGAGCTAGAACCGACGAAACGGGGAGCGTATGCCGGTGCGGTGGGACACGTCGATTTCGCAGGAAATATGGATACGTGCATTGCCATACGTACGATGCTGGTCCACGGCAACACCATCTACGTACAGGCCGGTGCCGGAATCGTCGCCGACAGTGATGCAGGACGCGAATACGAGGAAACGGTGAACAAGGCTCGTGCTTTGAAAGAAGCGATCCTAATGGCGGCAGAAGGGTTGTTATAGATCCTTAAAGCAGAAAATCTATTCGCATGGGAATCAAGGAGCTTCTCTTGAACAAAGGCTGGGCGGGCCGAACGCTTTCCCGCCAGGAAACGGCCGAGCGGCTGAATCCGCTGATTCGCCGCTACTACGAACTGAATCATCAGTACGACCAGACCATTCGGCAGATCAACAGCCGAGAGGCGGCAAGCGTGCTGAATGGATTCCAGAAAACGGCTCGCGTCGACATAGCCAAATTGAGTGAGACCGTGCTCAGTGCCGGGTATCCATCCTACAACGGCGTAGACCTCGATCCAAAGGACTTTGCGCAGGACGGAACGGATGCCGAGCTCATCGACCGGCTCATCGCGAAGGAGGATGAATTCGGTCGGCTCGTCGCGGATGAGCTGGATCTCGAGCATCAGATTCGGACGCGCGCCATCCTTCAGCTCATTCGGCAGAATAGCCAATCGAGGTTGGACACCCTGAAAACCATTCGCCAGCGATTAGGGCAAGAAGGACGGGACAACGGACGATGAGCGAAGTCCAGCCACAGCTAGTCGACGACGGACGTGTGTCGGTTGGCGACACCCGTCACATCGTTGTTTCAGGGATCCAGCCTTCGGGAACGCTGCACCTGGGCAATTACTTCGGTGCGCTGCGCCAGCATATAGAACTGCACCAGCAACACGACTCGTACTTTTTCATCGTCAACTATCACGCCCTTACGTCGATGCGCGATAGCGAGCTGCTTCGCAAATACACCATCGACGTGGCGCTCGATTATCTGGCCCTGGGATTCGATCCGAGTAAATCGCGGCTCTTTTTGCAGAGCGACGTCCCTGCGGTCACCGAACTCGCCTGGCTCTTTTATAACCTGACTTCCGTCTCGCAGCTTGAAAAAGGAGTCGCCTATAAGGACAAGGTTGCGCAGGGGCTGATACCCAACGCGGGGCTGTTCAATTACCCCGTGCTCCAGGCCGCCGACATCCTGATCTATGGAGGCACGCTCGTGCCCGTGGGCGCCGACCAGAAGCAGCACATTGAGATGACCCGGGACATCGCCGAGCGATTCAACAGGACCTTCTGCGAGGGGCGAGATCCCATTTTCCCCATCCCGGAGGCCTACATCCTGCCGGACGTCGCGGTCGTGCCGGGGATCGATGGACGCAAGATGTCGAAGAGCTACGGCAACACGATCGGCATCTTCGACGAGGGCGAGGAGCTTAAGCGGAAGGTGATGAGCATTGTCACCGACTCCACGCCGCTGGAAGCGCCGAAGGATCCAGAGAAGGACAACGTGTTTGCCCTTATCAAGCTCTTTGCTGACGACTCAACGCGAGAGCGCATCGCGGCGGCGTACCGGGCCGGCGGATATGGCTACGGGCACGCGAAGAAGGAGTTGATCGGCTTGATTGACAACCATTTCGGGGAGGCACGCGAACGCCGAAAAGAGCTGGCGAGGCGGCCCGATTACGTGATGGATGTACTCAGGGAAAGTGGCCGCCAGGCCCGCGAGCAGGCCCAATGCTATATGGAGAAGGCGCGAGAGGCGGTAGGGCTCCTCACCACGTATACGTTCCGGGCATGATTCTCGTCATCGATAACTACGACTCGTTTACGTACAATCTCGTGCACCTGGTCGGGTCGCATACGTCCGACCTCGAGGTTCGGCGCAACGATGCCGTCACCGTTGCCGACGTGCGAGCCATGCAGCCTGCCGGCATCCTAATCTCGCCGGGACCGGGTCGACCGGCTGATGCGGGGATCACGGAGGACCTCATTCGCGAGCTAGGGCCGGATACGCCGATCCTGGGTGTGTGTCTGGGAAATCAGGCGATCGGTGAAGTATATGGAGCGAGCATCACGTACGCGCCGACCCTCATGCACGGAAAGACCAGTCGTATCCAGCACGACGGTCGCAGCATCTTCCGCAACGTCCCGAGCCCCTTTACGGCCACGCGCTATCACTCGTTGGTGGTAGACCGCGAGACGGTTCCGCCGGAGCTGGAGGTTACCGCTGAGACGGACGACGGTGTGGTGATGGGCCTTCGCCACGTCCATCTTCCTGTTGAAGGGATTCAGTTCCATCCAGAGAGTGTCCTCACGACGGAGGGTCCCACGATCATCGCGAACTGGCTCGAGCGGGTATTTGCGCCGGCTGTCTGAAGGCTCGATCTCATCGTATATCAGAAGGCACTGATCTCACCGTCAGTCTGAAGATCCGATATCATGCAGGAATATCTCCGTAGAATTGCCGGAGGCGACTACCTGACCCAGGAGGAGGCCGAGGGCGCCATGCACCTCCTCATGAGAGGCGAGGCAGACCCACACGCCGTGGCCGGATTTCTGGTGGGTCTTCGCACGCGGGGGGAATCGCTCGATGAGCTCGTGGGATTCACCCGCGTCATGCGGGAATATGCGGTTCGGGTCGATGCCGGAGATCCGGATGCCATCGACCTCTGTGGGACAGGCGGCGACGGCACGGGTACGTTCAACATCTCCACGGCCGCCGCCCTGATCGCCGCAGGCGCCGGCGTGACCGTCGCAAAGCACGGTAACCGGTCGATTTCGTCGAGCTGCGGCTCGGCAGACGTGCTCGAAGCCCTTGGCGTGAATGTCAACCTCGACAAAGAAGGCGTCGAGGCGTGCTTCGAGGCCGCGGGAATGGCTTTCATCTTTGCGCCCAATTTTCATCCCGCCATGAAGCACGTCATGCCGATCAGGCACCGGCTTGGCGTCCGCACGTTCTTCAACATCCTGGGCCCTCTTTGCAATCCCGCCGGCGTTCGGCGACAGCTGACGGGCGCCTTCGATGCGCGAACCGCTCAGACGATGGCCGAAATCCTCCAGGCGCTCGACGCCAAACATGTGCTCTCCGTCCATTCGGAGGATGGGATGGATGAGATATCGATCTCTGCCACGACCATGATCTTCGAGTACAATGCCGCTCAGCGGAACGCCCTCGAAGCAGGCGTTACGCAGAGGAATGATGCCGGCTCCTTGGAAGGTCGTCAAATTGACCCCGAAGAATTTGGACTACGACGCCATGGAAGGCGGGACATCCAGGGCGGAAGCGCCGACGACAATGCGCGCATCATCGCCCGGATACTCGACGGTGAGGATGGTCCTCCCAGCGACACAGCCCTTTTGAATGCCGCCTTCGCCTTACGTACGAGCGGGAAGTATTCGGACGTGTCCGAATGTTTCGAGGCCGCCCGGGAAAGCCTGGACAGTGGGGCCGCGCGAGAGGTACTCCGCCGGCTGATCGAAGCATCACAGAAGGCGCCTCGCGCCCATTGATCGAACATTCATGAGCATTCTGGATCGCATCGTGGCGGACACGCGGGCGGACCTTCGGGATCGCAAGGCAGCCGTTACCCTCTCCAGTCTCGAGGACGGTGCTTATTTCAACCGAGAACCGATCGACCTGCGCGCTGCTCTACGGTCGAACGGCATCTCCATCATTAGCGAAGTAAAGAAGGCCTCGCCCTCTCGAGGCGTGATCCGCGAAGACTTTAAGCCCGCAGAAATTGCTCGATCGTATGAGAAGGCCGGCGCCACGGCCGTCTCCGTCCTGACGGAGCCGCGGTACTTTTCGGGCTCACTCGACGACCTTCAAGATGTGCGCAGGGCGACGTCCCTCCCCATCCTGCGGAAAGACTTCATTGTGGATGTCTTTCAGCTTTTCGAGGCCCGGGCCTGTGGAGCGGATGCCGTGCTTTTGATCGCGGCTGTTTTGGACCGGATTCAGCTTCACGACCTCGTACAGGCCTCCATCGAGTTAGGGCTTACTCCCCTTGTCGAGGTCTACGAGGCCAGTGAGCTGGATCGCATCGATTTCGATGAGGTGACCGTCTTGGGAGTCAACAATAGGAATCTGCACACCTTCGAGGTTGACCTCACCCATTCACTCCGTGTCTTCGCGGACGCCCCGCAGGAGGTCGTTCGGGTATCCGAAAGCGGGATCTCCACCTCCGCGGAGGTCATCTTTCTCGCCGAGCATGGAATCGACGCCGTCCTTGTGGGCGAGGCGCTCATGCGCGCCAACGATCCGGGCAAAGCACTGGCGCAATTCTGGACAGAAGTGGAGGAGGCCGCCGCGCGATGAGTGTCAAAGTCAAGATATGCGGCATCACGAATCTGGAGGATGCCAGGTATTGCGCCGCCCGGGGCGCCGACTACCTCGGGTTCATCTTGTACGAACAGAGCCCTCGGTACATCGATGCGAAATCGGCCGCCCAGATCATCGAGTGGGTTCACGGCCCTATCCCCGTAGGCATCTTCGTCAACGCGACCGCCGATTACGTCAACCGCATGGCCGACGAAGCCGGCTTCGAGATGGTGCAACTTCACGGGTATGAGCCGTCCTTCGAGATCGAGGCCGTGGAACGACCCGTGATCAAGACCTTGCACGTCAGCTCAGAGACCACCGAAGAAGACCTCCGGCTGCGGTTTCAGGAATATGAGGATGTCGCTGATTACTTCCTCCTCGATACCTATACCCGTCATCAGCTAGGCGGAACGGGTCGATCATTCGATTGGAGTGTTGCCGCTCCGGTAATGCATGAATACAAGACGTTTCTCGCAGGGGGGCTGAATGCGGACAACGTCGGCCAGGCCATCCAGATGCTGCGGCCCTATGCCGTCGACGTTTCGAGCTCGCTCGAGGAGGCTCCCGGCAAGAAGGATTTCGCGAAGATCGACGGCTTCATGGCATCGCTCGAAGCGGCTCGAGCGAGAATCGATAGCGAGGGGTAGCGTGGATATGCACGATGAATACGCAATAGCTCTGCCCGATTCCAGCGGCCATTTCGGCCCGTATGGAGGATCGTTCGTGCCGGAGGTGCTCATTCCGGCGCTCGCGGAATTGCGATCCGCCTACGGGGAAGCGCGGCTCGATCCCTCCTTTCAAACCGAATACCGTGAGTTGCTTCGCGAATATGTCGGCCGACCGACACCCCTCACATTCTGCGAGCGGCTTACCGCCGAGCTCGGGGGACCGCGGATCTATCTGAAGCGCGAGGATCTTTGCCACACGGGGGCCCACAAGATCAACAACACGATCGGTCAGATCCTTCTTGCTCGGCGGATGGGAAAAGCGCGCATCATTGCCGAGACCGGCGCGGGCCAACACGGCGTCGCGACCGCTACCGTCTGCGCCAGATTCGGGATCGAGTGCATCGTCTACATGGGCGAGGAGGACGTTGCCCGCCAGCATCTGAACGTTCTAAGGATGCAGCTGCTCGGCGCCGAAGTCAGGCCCGTTTCCTCCGGCACGCGGACCCTCAAGGACGCAACGAACGAGGCGATCCGCGACTGGGTGACGAATGTGGCGAGCACCTTCTATATCATAGGCTCAGTCGTCGGGCCGCATCCTTATCCGATGATGGTTCGCGATTTCCAGCGGGTGATCGGCGAGGAAACGCGGGCTCAGCTCTCCGAGCGGGAAGGCCGTGAAAAGCCGGATGCGCTCGTTGCCTGTGTGGGTGGTGGATCGAATGCCATCGGACTTTTCCATCCGTATCTGATGGACATCGACGTACGCATGGTCGGCGTAGAGGCGGCCGGAGAGGGACTCGACGGGCGGCATGCCGCCACCCTCACGCGTGGCGCGCCCGGCATCCTGCACGGCACCATGAGCTACTTGCTTCAGGATGAGGATGGTCAGATCCTACCGGCGCACTCTATCTCGGCGGGGCTCGACTACCCTGGCGTCGGACCCGAGCATGCCTACTTGAAAGACGCCGGCCGCGTCGAATACGTCACCATCACCGATGAGCAGGCCATTGAGGCCGTAAAGCTTTTGTCGGAGCTGGAGGGCATCATTCCGGCCCTCGAAACGGCGCACGCCATTGCCTACCTCCCGACACTCGCAGCCGGAATGAGCTCCGATGAGATCGTGGTTGCAAACTGCTCGGGTCGCGGCGACAAGGACATGGGTACGATCTCTCGAATGCTATAGACATGAACAGACTTCGCGAGGCTCTGAAAGGCTGCGCAGAGCGCGGCGAAAAGGCCATGGGGCTCTTCCTGACGAGTGGTTTTCCTGATCCGGAGAGTACCCTTCCGATTCTACAGGCAATAGATGCCGCGGGTGCCGACTTCATCGAGCTGGGAATGCCATTCAGCGATCCGCTCGCAGAAGGACTGCCCATCCAGCGATCCAGTGAGCGGGCACTCCGGCAGGGCACGCGCATGCGCGACACATTGGCGACGGCCGAGGCCTTCCGTTCGTCCAGCACGAAGCCGCTTCTGGTGATGGGATACATCAATCCGATCCATCGCTATGGGATTCGGAGCTTCTGTCGCGATGCCATCAATGCCGGGATCGACGGCCTCATCATCGCCGATCTGCCGCTGGAGGAGGTCGGCATCCTTGGCGAGGAAGCCGCGGATGCCGGTCTCGACCTCGTGCAGCTCATCGCGCCCAATACGCCAGATGATCGCATTCGCGCCATCGACGAGAAAACCACGGCGTTCGTGTATGCCGTGTCCGTGACCGGCCTCACCGGCTCGGGACTTGGCTCCGTGGAGGCCGTCGAGGCCTATCTCGAACGCGCTCGCAGGCTGGTGCGCAAGAATCCCTTGCTTGTCGGCTTCGGCATCCGCACACATGACGACGCAACGCGTCTCAGCACACACACGGACGGATATATCGTGGGAACGGCCCTCATCAAGGCCGTCGAGTGCATTTGGGATCGTCAGGATTTGGACGAGACAAGTCGGCTCGATGCCATCGGCCGCTTCGTGAAGGATCTCAAGTTTGGGCCGTCGCCTTCGGGAGCTTAGCTGAAAGCAACCCATGGGCGCCCCTTCGCGTTTGATTCGATTGGACGGCATCTTTCGGCCCACTCCTGTGCATTTCGAAGACGGATGAAAAGATCGGCACGAGGTCTCGCTCTGAAACTCGCTGGAGCAATCCTGACATGGACGTTCCTCCTTCTCGCGACCGGCTGCGGCTCCGGAGACTTCAGGCCCAGAGCGGTAGGTCAGGAAGGCGAGATCCTTGTGGTTGTCGATACCAGCCATTGGAACGGCGCGATCGGTACCGCTCTGAAGGAGACCATCGGCCAGTGGGTTGGGACGCTCCCTGCCCCGGAGCGACAGTTCGATCTGCAGCCCGTCTCGCTGAGATCTGAGGATGACCTGGAACGCGCCCGCCGCCACAAGAACGTGATCTTCGTGGCCCCCCTGAACGACACCACTAATGAGGCCCTTTACATCAAGAACGTATTCGATTCTACGGCCCAGGCCGCGATCAGGCAGGGACAGGGCGCCGTCGTCGCCCGCCAGGATATGTTTCGGCGGGATCAGCAAATCTTCTACATCACCGGAGCGGACTCATCGGCCGTTGTCGATGCGATTTTCAACCGTGCCGACGAGCTGACGGATGCCTTTACACGCATCACGCGGCGACGAGTGGCTCAGAACATGTTCGAGCGCGGCCGCCAACGCGATCTGGAAGAGTATCTGATGAATCGCCATGGCTTCGCCGTAAACGTGCAGCATGACTATCAGATAGCCCTCGACACGACCAACTTCGTGTGGCTCAGGCGCGTGCTTCCGGAGACGTGGAGAAGCCTGTTCATCTATTACATCGACAATGCAAATCCCGGGTTGCTCTCTCCCGAATGGATTTACGATACACGCGACTCCCTCACGCGCATGTACATCCGTGGGAATCTGGATGGATGGGTCGAGCTCGATCGCCGCGACCTACGCCCCCTGGAAACCAAGAACATCGACTTCCTGGGTCGCTACGGATTCGAGACCCGTGGCCTGTGGCAGATGATGGGATTGGAAGGCGGGCGACTCGTGCAGTTCGGGATGGGTGGGCCGTTCGTAACGTACACATTTTACGATCAGGCGAGCGGGCGCATCTACATGATAGACGGAATGGTCTTCGCTCCGGGCTATGACAAGCGCGAATTCCTGCGGCAGATGGAGGTCATCGCGTACACGTTCCGCACGCAGCACGACATCGATGAGAGTCAAACCGTAGCAAGTAGCGAATAGCAAATAGATCGGATGGCAACCGAAACGCAATCGCAGCTAGAGGCGACGTCTGAAGACGAATTGACGACCCGCGTGCTGCGCCTGGGTTTGCCGAAGGGCAGCCTGCAGCAATCAACGTTCGAGCTCCTGGATCGGGCCGGGTACAGCTTCTCCGTCAGCGAGCGATCTTACTTTCCCTCGACGGATGACGAAGAAGTAACCGCGATGCTCGTTCGCGCGCAAGAGATAGCCCGGTACGTTATGGACGGGGTGTTCGACGCGGGGATCACCGGGAAGGACTGGGTGCTCGAAACCGCCGCAGACGTTGAGCCCGTCGCAGACCTCATCTACTCGAAGGCCAGCATGCGGCCGGTGCGGTGGGTTCTGGCGGTGCCCGAGAACTCCGACATCAACTCGGTGCAAGATCTGGCCGGTAAGCGCATTGCGACCGAGGTCGTGAACATCACCAGGCAGTGGCTCGATCGATACGGCGTCGAGGCGGATGTCGAGTTTTCCTGGGGTGCTACCGAGGCGAAGTGCCCCGAGCTGGTCGATGCCATCGTAGAGGTGACGGAAACTGGCTCGTCGCTTCGTGCCAACAAGCTCCGCATTGTTGACGTTCTCATGGAATCGAACACCCAGTTGATCGCCAACAGAGAGGCCTGGAAGGATCCCTGGAAGCGTCGAAAGATCGAGAACATCGCCCTTCTGATGCAGGGGGCCATTCGGGCCGAAGGGCGCGTGGGCCTGAAGCTGAATGCACGTCTCGAGGATGCGGATGCCATCATCAGTCTGCTACCGGCACTGAGAATGCCGACGGTGTCCCCCCTGGCAAACGGAGGTGAGTGGGTGGCGATCGAAACCGTCATCGAAGAGCGCCAGGTTCGGCGGCTCATTCCCGAGCTCAAGCGCGCAGGAGCCGAAGGGATCATCGAATACGAACTGAACAAGATCATTCCGTAGCGGATGATCGCGACTCGATGGGTGATGGTGCTGTTCGCGGGCCTTGCCGCCGCCGGTCTTGGTTGCGGAAGCGCTCGCGACAGGGCACCGATTCCGGACAGCACCATGACGGAGCTCTTGATCGAGCTTCATCTGGCGAACGGCCGGATAGAGGTGACCGATCAACCTCTCCCTTTCCCACGCGATTCCATCCTCCAGGCCTACGGTGTTGACAGTTCCACGTACGTCGACGCACTCGCCTACTACGTGCAGCATCCGGAACGGTACAGCCGGATTTACGGCGACGTCATTGACCGGTTAAGCGTCGAGAGAATTCCTCCCGGGCTCGAGACACCTTTGGACACGCTCGGGTCGGAATTTTAGCCGGCGTCCGCGTCGTCGACGAAAGCACGTTCGCCGATACGCTGCCGCGCAAGTGCTTTCCGGCCTTTTTCCGTGAGTTCGAATCCTCCCTTAAGGGGCACTGGCTGGTGCACGAATCCCTCCCGGATCAACCAGTTGATGAGCCCATCCAATCGATACGTCGGCAACGGCCGGTCTTCGAACCAGCTTGGTCTTGGCCGCTTGTTCCGGATTTGCAAGAGGATGTGGTGAAGCAGTTTTTCATCGGAGGGTCGCGGGACAAAGGGTTCGTGCCTCCCAAGGCAAACGTCGCAGGTACCGCAGCGGCTCTCCGATTCCTCGCCGAAGTACGTGAGTAGGAAGTGGCGGCGGCATCCCGTCGATCGCGCGTACCGGATCATCTCCTTCAACCGATCCTCGGCCGTCTGGCGTGAGCGCTTCACTCGGCGGGCGTCAATCGGGAGCTTCGCACTCCTGGCATGCGCCAACTCGACCCTCAGCGCTCGATCCGGGGGCTCCCAGCGCAACAGCTCGTGTTTCTCCAGGAATTCCAGGCCTTTCATCAGCCGCACTCGTTCGAGGCCCGTCCGGCGTTCCAACGGCCTCAGATCGACCTCCCACCAGGAGGTGAACGCATCTGCATGAACGGTGCGAAGCAGGGCATCCACGAAATCTGCGAGCGCGCCTCCCGTGCGCAACGCGAAGCCACGGATAGCGTCTGCCGGCTGTGAGAATCTGAGGATTCCGAAGTTTCTGCGCGGAGCGAGAATCGTCCAGGCCCCCTGCCGCTCCAGGAGATCGACGGCAGTCCGAATCTTGCCGGATGTGAATCCGGTGAGGCGCGAGACGGCCTCGACATCTATCGAGACCGGCGCCTCGATGAGGCTGCCGACGGGAATCTGGCCGAGATTGCACACGGCGTCGTACACGATGCGAACTTCTTTGCCTGACGGATGACTTTCGTCGATGAGCACGCGCGGCGTCTCCTCGTCGCGCGGGTGATAGATGAGGGTCGCGTACGACGTCTTGCCATCGCGCCCGCCGCGCCCGGCCTCCTGGTAATAGCCTTCCAGAGTCGACGGTAGATCGACGTGCACCACAAAGCGGACATCGGGCTTATCGATTCCCATTCCGAAGGCATTGGTCGCCACCATGATGCGACGATGTCCACTGATCCAGCTCTCCTGCATCGTCTCGCGGAGCGATCCTGGCATACCCCCATGATAGCTGGCCACGCCAAAATTCCGGGCGGCGAGCCACTTCGACCATTCCTCCACTCCTTTTCGGGTGGCGGAGTAGATGATGCCGCAACCAGGCACGTTTTCCAGCACGTCGAGTACCTTGGTGCGCTTGTTTTCCGTCTGAAACACGGACCAGACGACATTCGGACGGTCGAAACCCCGGACTATGACTTTCGGCTTGCGGAGTCGGAGGTGCTCGATGATATCCGCCCGAACCTCCGGAGTCGCCGTGGCCGTCACGGCCATGGTCACAGGGTCGCCCAACCGCGTGCGGCCCTGCGGGATCTCCAGATACGAGGGCCGAAAATTGTGGCCCCATTCCGAGATGCAGTGCGCCTCGTCGACGGCTAGAATCGACACCTTCAGGCGCGATGAGCGAGCCAAAAACATCTCGGACTGCAGCCGCTCCGGAGCCACGTAGAGCAGCTTGTACCGACCATGCTCGGCGTCCGTCCACCGCTGATCGATCTCACGAACGGATAGCGCACTGTTGATGAACGACGCCGGGATGTTCCGGCTGCGCAGGCCGGCGACCTGATCCTGCATCAGTGCGATGAGCGGCGAGATGACGATGGTAAGCCCCTCGCTGAGCAGAGCCGGCACCTGGTAGCAGATCGACTTTCCACCGCCCGTGGGAAGGATGGCGAGCAGGTCGCGTCCACTCAGTACGTGCTCGATGATCTCCCACTGGCCCGGACGAAAGTCCGCATGTCCCCAATATTTTTGGAGGACAGCACGTGCCTCGTCGTAAGAAATCGACCGCTGCATGGGCGGATATTCCTTGTTTGCCCCTGGCGAGTAGATGCTCTAAACTAGGCACCGCCGAACGGGCTCGAATCCCGTAGCGCATTTCGCCCGGCGGCGGCGCCCTTTCGGCTGTTTGCCGCCGGCCCACAAAATACGACGCCCATCTCCCGATTCGACAGGATTATCGATGCCATCACTCCGACCGCGTGTCTCCATCGTGATCGTGACGTGGAATGCGCTTCCCCTGTTAAAGTCCTGTCTACCCTCCGTCGTGAATACGTCCTATCCGGACCTCGAGATCATATTGGCGGACAACGCTTCGACGGATGGATCGGCCGATTGGGTCGCGCAGACCTATCCGCAGATCAAGATCGTTCGGCACCCGGAAAATTGGATGTTTTGCCGCGGTAACAACGAGGCGATCCCACATGCAACGGGCCGCTATGTGGCACTCCTCAATAACGACGTCGAAGTCGAGCCGACCTGGTTGGATCCACTCGTCGACGTCCTTGAACGCGAGCGCGGTGTAGCCGCTGTCCAGCCGAAGCTGTTGCAGCACGAGAACCGCAATCGGTTCGAGTACGCGGGAGGCTCTGGTGGATTTCTCGATCGCTACGGTTATCCGTTTACACGCGGCCGCATCTTCTTTACGCTGGAAGACGACCACGGGCAGTACGATGATGCGCGCGACATCTTCTGGGCAACCGGGGCCGCCGTCCTTCTCAGGAGATCAGCATTGGACGAGGTGGGCCTGCTGGATGAACGTTTCGTCATGCACATGGAAGAGATCGATCTGTGCTGGCGCCTCCAGCGAGCAGGTTATCGCATTCGCGTCGAACCGTCGAGTCGAGTCTACCACCTGGGCGGAGGGTCTCTTCCCCGTGGCAACGTCAGAAAGGTGTACTATAACTTTCGCAATAATCTGCTCCTGCTCTACAAGAACCTCCCGGAAACCGAATGGAAGCGCGTGTTCGCGGCCCGGCTGATGTTCGACGCACTAGCGGTAGCGCGGGCGCTGGCTGCCGGGCGCCCTGCGGAGGCAGCGGCCATCAAGAGAGCCTATCGCGATGCGATGAAGATGCGTTCTGCCTACGCCGCGGAACGCCCAAAGGAGGCTCTACTTCCGACCTTTCGGTCGAGCATCGTGCTGGAGTATTTCGTCCGCGGGCACCGACATTTCTCGGATTTACCGCCGGAGCGCTTCATCGTGTGACAGTCCACCGCCGCGACGTTCTAGTCGGTGTGGATTTCGGCCGCCGAACGGCCACGACGTAGCACGGCGAAGGCAATGGCAATGAGCACGACAAGCATGCCGATCACGGCGGCGGCCGTCGGTACCTCACCAAAGAGCACGTACGCAAGAATGGATGCCCCGATAGGCTCCACGAGCGAAAGCAGCCCCAGGATGGCCGCCGGAACGTACCTAACCGCGTAATTGAATGAACCGTGTCCGATGATCTGCGGCCCAATGGCCATCGCGGCGCACAGGGCGTAGACTCCGGCAGAAAAGCCGAACAGCGGCGTCCCGAGTGCAAGGGCGACGACGAGGATGGTGATCGCCGCCATAGCGTACAGTGGAAAGACGTAGGCCAGCCAGGAGGTCTTGCGGCGCACGACCCGCCCGACCAGCAAATAGACGCTGACGAGAAGTGCCGAGGTCAGCGCCAGCGTATTGCCCAGAAGTGGTCTTGGACCCGTTCCCCCCTTCAGATCGCCGATGCCGATCAGGGCCGCACCGGCAACGGCCATCGCGATCGCGACGTACTCGCGCCGCGAGAGCCGCTCCTTCAGGAATATGTAGCCCAGGATGGCGAGGAAAATCGGGCTCGTCGTGACCAGAACGGACGTGCTCGCCACGCTCGTGTGGTAGAGTGATTCGATCCACAGGACGAAATGGAGGCCGAGGAAAACGCCACCGACGACGATCATCGAGAGATCGCGGCGCGTGAAGGCGCGCATCTCGCCGCGCACGCGATGAAGGGCCGGCGCTGCGAGCATCGCGGCGGCAAAAACCGTGCGCCACACCGCGATGGTCATGCCGGGCGCATCCTGCGCGAAACGCACGAGAATCGGGCTGAAAGAGAACGTCGATAGGCCGATCAGCAAAATCCAGACGACCGATGCGGGCCGGTCTTCATCGCGATCAACCGCCGCGCCCACTGAGCTCACCGCAGTCGATCCATCGATCGTACGAGCTCGATGTCGGCCTGAATTCCTCGACGTGCCAGGTAGAAGAGCACGTACGCGAGGATCGGGAGCGCCAGGCCAATGATCGTCACCGTGTCGAGTGCCCCCTGATTCAGACTCTGGGCCGCCCCGGCCAGCACGAGACCGCCATACAGGACCAACATGAAGAGAAGGGTACAGTACTGGATCCCCACCACTACCCGCTTCTGCCGGTTGCGGTCGCCATACAGGAAGATCGCCACAATCGCGGCCAGCGCGGTGACGATTCCGATGACCAGCAGCGCCGGCGCATACCAGCCAAGAGTCTGGGCCGCTTCCGTTTCAAATACGCCGTCGAAGAGGAAAACCGCTGCAACGGCGAGCGCACCCAGGAGGAGGTAAACGGATTGCTTGCGTTGAATCATCTTGTGATCAGACGAGAATCTCAATCACGACTTAGTCGGCGACTGCGCATTTGTCGGAGACTCGGGCCGCCAACTGTTCGGCAAACTCGGTGGTTGAGGCGTGTCCGCCGACATCGCGGGTCAGGTTGTCGTTTTCCGCGTACATCTCGTAGAGTGCATCCTCCACAGCACGGGCTGCCATCGGCTCCTCTAGATGCCGCAGCATCATGATGGCACTCCGTATCAAGGCGGTTGGATTGGCGAGGTCCTGACCGGCAATGTCAGGAGCACTTCCGTGCACGGCTTCGAACACGGCATATTCGTCGCCGATATTGGCTCCCGCAACCACGCCGAGACCGCCGACGAGTCCGGCGCAGAGATCACTGAGGATGTCACCGAAGAGGTTGGTCGTAACAATGCACTCGTAGTCCTGCGGCCTGATGACGAGTTGCATGCACATATTGTCGATGATGCGATCATTGAATTCGATCTCAGGGTATTCTGCCGCAATCTGTTCGCCGATCCGAAGAAACATCCCGGATGTCACCTTGAGGATGTTGGCCTTGTGGGCCAGGGTCACTTTGTGCAGGCCATGGCGTCGCGCATACTCGAAGCAGAATCGGATAATGCGTTCGGTGCCGCGACGCGTTACCCGCGCCGTCGCATCGGCAATCTCGAGTCGCTCGTCATAGGTCTCGATCCCGGAATACAGCCCTTCCGTGTTTTCTCGGAAGATGACCAGGTTCACATCCTCGAAGGGCGTCCGGATTCCCGGCAGGGATTGTGCCGGCCGAACATTCGCGTAGAGATCGAGCTTCTGCCGAAGCTGGACATTGACGCTCTTGAAGCCTTTTCCGACCGGCGTGGTCACCGGACCCTTTAAGGCTACCTTGTTGGCGCGAATTGAATCTAGCACTTGCACGGGCAGCGGCTCATCACCCTTCTCGACCGCCGCCGCTCCGACTCGATTCTGGATATCCCATTCGAACGAGAGGCCTGTAGCCTCCAGCACGCGCACGGCGGCGGAGGAAACCTCCGGCCCAATTCCATCGCCTGGGATGAGAGTAATCTTGTGCCCCATGTGGACGCAATCTGGTGTGACGTGCGGCGGAATATAACGGCACGCCGGTCCGCGAAACGTTTATAGTCTGTAAAATACGAGAGCGCGTGCGCCTCGAACCGCCATCCAGCAAGAAAGCCCCACCGGTTCAACCGATGAGGCTTGCTGCTCATTCTGGCAGATATGGCGCCTGGCTATGAGGGCCGCTGCGTGCGGCTCGAGTAGTTGATGCGGAGGGTGCCGGCCTCGCGCAGCTCCTGCTGCACATCGGTGACGATACCCATCTCGGCATCCTCATCCACACGAAGTGAGACGATGAGACGGGGCTGCTCCAGGAGCTTCCGGTACATAATCGTGCGGATGCTTCCCATATCCTCGACGATGGCGTCGTCGATCTGGATGGCTGTCTCACCCAATTGGTTGTTTGCCAGCTTCCGTGGGCCGATGTAGATGTACGAGATCAGGCGCTTCTGCTCGATCTTGGTCAGCGCTTCAGCCTCAGGAAGCTGGGTGCGCACCTGCACCTCGGTCTCCCGAAGCACAGTGGTGACCATGAAGAAAATGATGAGCATGAAGATGATGTCCGGCATCGACGCCATTGGGATCGCCGGTTGGGTCTTCGCGCTCTTCTTCTCGAAGTGTGACATAAACGATAATCAGGTTGAGGTCAGATGCGAGGATCAGCTCTGACCGCTGTCTTCCGGCTCTGCGATGGAGATCTGCGCTTTGATCTTCTCCCGCACCTCGTTTTCCTCGATGTTGTGTTCGTCGAGGTACTTTCGATATGCGTCATAGCTCGGGTACCCCAGACGTCGGGCCTCCGCGTCCCACATCTCAAAGTAGGCCATCCAGATCTCGTCCAACACGTCGATGTAGACTGTGTAGGGCGTCTGCCGGTCTGTCTTGAGGGAGACGACGGCCTTCGCCGCCGACTCCGCGTAGTTTGGATCAGCGCCTTCATTCAGCACATGCTTCTTGACCTCTTCGCGGATGCGTGCCACGGATGACGGCTTGTCTTCCAGTAGCACCTGGCCCTGCGCGTTCACGAGGATCTTGAGCATATTCCGCTCCCTTACGGGCGGCGGTTCCTGATCCTGCTCGAGCGGAGGAGGCAGCGTCATCCCAATGCCGGTATCGACATTGATCGTAGTCGTCACGAGGAAGAAGATCAGCAGCAGAAAGGCAATGTCCGCCATCGACGCGGTCGGAATCTCTCCCGCCTCGCGCTCCCTCTTTTTCTTTAACAGCCCAGCCATTTCAGCATTCAGCGCTTCTTGCGTGGAAATTTACCGTTGGGACGGCAGCCTCAAGAATCTACACGAAAGAGGATTACGAAAGGTCCCTCGGGCGATCTATCAACTGAAGAGACCGCGGATTCCCGATAGGAGAAGGCCGACAGCCGCAAGGACGAACATGATCACCATGGTCCAGATGCCGGCCACCGTCCAATCTCCCATCACGAGACCGAGCACGCCCAGTAACACGACGGGGATCACGACGATGAGCGCAGTGATGAGATTGATCTTTCCGTAGAAGATGCTCCGCACTCCGAACACGACGAGTGCCAGGAGGGCCAAACCCATCGCGATGACTGCGGCCCAGATGGCAATAGGTAGAATGGTGTCCATGGTAGTCGAGGTTTAGATGATCGGCATCTCCAGGATTACGGAGCCGAGGTCGTATCCGGTCCGGTCGTAGGCGAGCTACTGGTTGTGCGGTCGCGTACCGGCGCACTAACAGATCGGCCGGCTTCGAGTAGCACGAGAGAGTCGATCAATTCGATGGAGGCATCTTCCATCTCGACCACGATGCGGTCGATTTTTGAAACAGCGTAGTTGTAGAAGAATTGCAGGATGATGGCCACGATCAGACCGAATGCCGTGGTCAGGAGGGCGACCTTAATACCGCCGGCCACCAGGGACGGAGAGATGTCGCCGGCCTGCTCGATGGCATCGAACGCCTCGATCATACCCACGACCGTTCCGAGGAAGCCGAGCATCGGAGCAAGCGAAATAAACAGGGACAACCACACCAGCCCTCGCTCGAGGAAGCTCATTTCGATGGAGCCATAGGAGACGACGGCTTTTTCGACCGCCTCGATGCCTTCGTCCGACCGGAGGAGACCTGCCTGAAATACGGAGGCGACGGGACCGCGAGTCCTCGCGCAAACCTCTTCTGCAGCCGTGACGCCGCCTTCGTCGAGGGCGCGCTTAACGTCCACGATAAACCTGCGGGTATCGATGTCCGCACGGTTTAGCGTGATGATGCGCTCGAATGCAATGGCGAGGCCGAAGATCAAACAGATGAGCACTGGCCACATCCAGGGGCCGCCCTCATTGAAGCGCTCGACGAGAACATTTATTACACCTTCGTCTGCGGCTGCCTCTTGCAGAAGCAGCATCATCACAGTCTGAAGCTTCATGGACAAGTTCCTCCGGGAAAAAGCGATGTTATGATTACCGAGTGACGCAACGATGCGGATCTGAACCCGAATTCAGTTCCAGTCAGGCCGGTAGAAGTCAGGACATCCCAGGCGGGATCGGCGTGCTGATGTGACCGCATCGGCAGAGTATACCTATTAGGTCCAGTATTGTCAACGAATGGTGAAACCTTGGCGGAGCTGCCAATCCAGCCGTGCCAGACTACTGAACCTCGGCGCCTGCATCAGCGAAGCGCCAGTTCTTCGGCACTCGCCCAGAGGCTGTTCGCTTCCTGCAGCACCGTATCCACTTCCTTCATCACCATATACCAGACACTGCGATCGAAAAATCGCTGCCCGATGCGAGCTTTGATGCGATTCTCCAGGAGTCCTCGCGCCGCGTCGACCTCCGCCTGCGTGAAGTACACGGTCGAATCGGACTCGGCATCGGGTAAATCCTCTTCTGTAGGAACGATTTCAAGTCCGCGCTCCTTCACAAAGGCTAGAAACTCCTGGAAATCCTGCTCGGAGAGCTCGAACTCGTCGACGTAGGCCTCCACACGTCCCTCCCACACACTTTCGAAAGCACTCCCCTTCCGATCCAGCCACAGTCGCGAGAAGTCGTTGTCGAGAGAACGTCCGATGATGGCGCGTTCGAAAGCACCCAGCGAGTCAGGATAAACGAGATAGTCAGGGAAAATACCTCCGCCTCCGTAAACGGCTCGCCCCGAGTCTGTGGTGTAGCGGAGTGAATCCGGCAGGCTTTCTCGGATTTCCTCCACACTCAGCGTGCGCTCCCGCCGGAATCTCTCCGCCTTGGCCTCGTAATAGTCTCGGCGCTCACCATTCTCGTAAGGTGTCTGAATGAGCCGGCCTGACGGCGTATAGAATCGGGAGATCGTCATCCGCAGTACGCTGCCGTCGCGAAGCGGAAACTGCTTCTGGACGAGGCCCTTACCGAACGTTCGGCGGCCGACGATGAGCGCTCGATCGTGATCCTGAAGAGCGCCGGCGACGATCTCGCTCGCTGATGCAGAATTCTCATTCACCAGCACGATGACAGGGCCCGTCTCGAAGCTGTCTCCGCCACGTGCAATGACTTCCTGATTGTACTCTTCATGGCGACTCCGCGCCTCCACCACGAGCTCACCCTCACCCAGGAACTCGTCGCTGATCTTGATGGCCATATCCATGAAGCCCCCGGCATTGTCCCGGAGATCAAGAATGAGCCGCTCCATGCCCCGCGCCCGAAGGTCCGTGAGGGCATCCATGAATTCGTCGTATGTAGTCCGCGCGAAACGATTGAGACGGATGTATCCCGTTCGCTCGTCGAGCATGTAGTGTGCGTCGAGGGTGTAGAGTGGAATTTTGTCGCGCGTGATCGTGAAGTAAAGCAGCTCCGGATACCCTGGACGCTTGACGGTGACTTTGACTTTGGTGCCGCGCGGCCCCTTGAGTGTGCGCTGAACGTCGGCATTCGTGAATCCGATCGCAGACGAATCGTTGACCGCGACGATTCGATCGCCCGAGTGGAGCCCTGCGGCCTCGCTAGGGCCACCGGGAAGCGGATTAAGCACGGTAACCGTGTCCCTGCCGTCCGGACCATCTATGATCTCGAAGGAAATGCCGATCCCTTCGAAGGACGCATTGAAGTCCTCCTGCACGTCCCTCATCTGCTCGGCATCGATGTAGACAGAGTGCGGATCGAGCCGACGGAGCATTCCTTCGATGGCACTCTCGGTCAGCACGGAGGAGTCGACGTCTTGAACGTACCGCTCATTGATCGTCACGAAGGCGCTCTCGAGCTTCTTGAGCGACTCGTATGTATCATTCCCCGAGAAGATGGTCCCCAATTCGACGCCGAGGAAAACTCCGATCGCAAGAACGGTAATGGCGAGAGTGACGAGTTTGTGGTTCCGCTTCATACTTCTCCTACGAAACTGACGTCATGAGCAGTGCCGGTTGAACCCTTCCGGGTCGCATTCAGAAAGTGATCGGGCGGTGGGAGGAGACGAATCCCGGGGACCCTGAGATTCGATGGTACGCAAGAATTATTGTTACAATTGGTACAGGAGCACTCCTCGTAGGATCCCTCCCGCAAATCATCCGTGAACAGTGCGCCGATCAGGATACTCGGAAGGCCCATGCTTACAAATAAGGAAGTTGCCCGTCTCTTGAAAGATACGGCTGCATTGATCGAGTTGACCGGTGGAAATGAGTTTCGGGCGCGCGCTTTCAGCGCGGCTGCGCGGACGTTGGAGCGCGCCGACGAGTCGCTTCAAGTCCTCATCGAAGATAATCGGCTGCACGAGCTCCGAGGAATAGGGAGCAGGATTGCCGAACAGATAAAGGAAATTTACGAGCACGGTACCTTCGATCTCTACGAGGATCTCCTGAGCGCCATTCCTCCCGGATTAGGTGAACTGCTTCGCGTAAAAGGACTGGGAGCCAAGAAGGTTCGGCGTCTGTGGCAGACGCTCGGAATCACCACGCTTGAGGATCTCGAGGCGGCTGCCCAGATCGGCCGCCTTGCGGAGCTTCCCGGCTTCGGCGAGAAATCGCAGGAGAATATCCTCAAGAGCATCGCGCTACTCAAACGGTACGGGACGCGCCGCCGATTCGACCAGGCAGTCACCCAGGCCCAACCGCTCTTGCTCAAGATTCGCGAGCTGGGGCACGTCGATCGCGCAGAGTATGCGGGCGAAATTCGCCGCAAGCTGGAGACCGTCGAGAAGGTCGAAATAGTGGCTTCTGCCGATGATCTGAATGCAGCGTGCGAGGCCCTGCACAGCATGTGGGAAACGAACGCCGAGTCGAGCGAGGGTTGCCGCACGCTGCGAGGCCAATTGACCGACGGCATGCCCCTCGAGATACATGTCGTGCTGCCGGACCGCTACGGCCTGGAGCTCTGGCAGCGTACCGGTTCGGAGGATCATTTGCGAGCTTTTCGGGAGCAGCTCGGGGTACCCGGCGCTGTCCATGACGAAGAGGATATCTTCGCGGCGGCCGGCCTCCCGTACATTGAACCGGAACTGCGCGAGAACATGGGTGAGATCGAGGCTGCACGCGAAGGCCTCCTCCCCGATCTCATCACCCTCGATGATCTGAAGGGCATCCTGCATAACCATTCTACCTACAGCGACGGCGCCCACTCCCTGGAGCAGATGACGAATGCAGCCCGGGGTTTGGGTTATGCATACTACGGCGCATGTGATCACAGTCGTTCACTCACGGTCGCAAACGGCCTGAGCATCGAACGCGTGCGGCAGCAGCAAGAGGAGATCCGGCGCCTCAACGAGATGAATCCGCCCGGTTTTCACATCTTCAGCGGCATCGAATCGGACATCCTACCGGACGGATCGCTCGATTATCCGGAAGAGGTGCTGGCTGGATTCGATCTGGTCGTAGCCAGCATCCACTCGCGTTTCAACATGACGCGTGACGAAGCAACGGAGCGGCTCATCCGGGCCATCGAGAATCCGTATACGACGATGTTGGGCCATCCCACCGGACGGCTGCTTTTGCGGCGTGAAGGCTATCCCATCGATCATGAGAAAGTCATCGACGCCTGTGCGGATCACGGCGTCGCCATCGAGATCAACGCGAATCCGCGCCGGCTCGATCTCGACTGGCGATGGGTGCGGAGGGCGACCGAACGCGGAGTTCTGATCTCCATCAACCCGGACGCCCATTCCATCGACGAGCTCTACTATATGCAGTGGGGTGTGGCTGTGGCCAGAAAAGGGTGGCTCACGGCCGAACAGTGCCTGAACGCGAAGAGCCTTGACGATTTCCGCGTCTGGCTCGACGAGATGCGGACGCGGCAAGGTCTCACGCACGTCTAATTACGCACATCGAATATGGTGCGCATTATCATCGCGGCCGCCATCGTCCTATCTCTGCTCTTGTTCGGCACGTGGCTGACACTGTATATGGCCTACGGGTTGGGTGAACGCACCCCTCCGGTCGTTCGGATCTCAGAGCTATCTGATTCGCTGACCATCGACTTCCATGACGATGGCTCGGCCATCATCCATGCCGCTCAGCGGTCCGACACTTATGCCGCGCTTGGCTTCATCCACGCGCGGGAGCATGCGTGGACGATGGCCCTGTGGCGTCAGACGGCCGTCGGACGTCTGTCTGAGTGGTACGGGGGGCAGATGTTGGCGCTGGATCAGGTGGTGCGCCGCATCGGCCTGGCGCGCGCGGCCCGAACTGCCTATCAGCGCCTCCCGGCCGACGAGCGGGCGATTCTGGATGCCTATGCACGTGGCGTCAACGCGGTGTGGGCGGATCAGCAAGGGCTGCGATCCAACGAGTTCGTCCTTCTGGAGCACAGCCCTGAGCCGTGGGAGCCGTGGCACGCACTCGCCATCGAGCGGCTGATTGCGTGGTTGGCGGCTGCCCGTCCATCCACGCGCGAGCTGGCATCTATTCCTCCGACGCTGATCGATTTCGTTCGCTCTGATCGCCAGCTGCGCGAATGGTTGCATCTTCACGGATTCGAGCACAGTGTGGCCTGGGCATTGCAGGACAGCTCGGGCACGCAACTCGTTCACCGACAGGTCTATGGAGCATCCGCCGTACCTATTCTGCATCCCGTCCAAATCGAATCGGACAGCGCCTCTTTCTCGCTCACAACCCTGATCGGGACACCCTTCGCCCCCATGGGTCGCACGGATGCATTCGCGTGGGCCGTGCTTCTCTCGAGCGACCTCTCTGTGGAGCCGGCCTGGCGCGACACGTCAGCCATGACCTGGAGATACGAGCGTATTCGGACCGATGAAGGGCGTGAACAGCTTCTGCGCGTGCCCGCCGATCCGGTCGAGGTCTTCTTTCCCGTCGTGAATCGCGAGGATTCCAACGGCACCACCCGCCTCGATACGCTGGCATCGGCCGACACTACGTCCAGCTTGATACCCGGATGGGTGGTCAACTGGAGCGGCTTCGGCGCTCTGAGCGACGCCGGTGCGTGGATCGCCCTCGCCCAGGACAGATCGCCGTCGAGTTTCCAGCTGTTCCGTGGTGATGGGATGATGCTGTCTCGGGACGGATCGGTCGCTGTGATGGGGAGCCCTCCGGTCGACGAGAGCTTCGCGCGGGGACGGCTGGTCGGTATTTCACCCTGGTCGCGCTTTGTGGCCGCTCGCATCGACTCGCTGAGTGCACCCGACCTGGGAGTCGAAACGATCGATGTGCTCAATGATATGGAGAGTCCGTGGGCGGCCCGGCTCGCGCCGACCATGACGCATTCGGCGATCGCCGTGCCTGAACATGCACAATTGGTAACGGAGGCACTCACCTACCTCCGGAACTGGGATTTTGCGTTCGACCGCGCAAGTATCGCAGCGTCGGTTTTCGATCGCTGGGTCACCGTCTATCGCGACAGTCTTGGTCGGTGGCCCGATGTCCAGGTGCCAGACACGGCGCTGGCTCAAAACCTTGTGCTCTACGAGACCCTGGTCAAAACCGTCGCCCTTCTGGCAGGGGAATACGGAAGCGACCCAACGACCTGGCGATGGGAACGGATTCAGCCACATCGGTATTACTTCCCAGGCTGGTCCGTGGATAGTCTGGTGCCGGGCCCGAAGCCGAGCGCGCGATACGCACCTATCGAGCTTCCAGGGATGGGACACCCGACCACCTCTTATTTTGGTCCATCCCGGCTCACCGAATCGCTCAGTTCTCCGGCTCGTTGGGTCTCCTGGATCTCGACATCGGACTGGGAGACGCTTCGATTCCGCCACCGTCAATTTCCGGCCAATCGGTTTTTTGGTCGATACCTCGTTTCGGATCGACTTCCTGAGGCCGTCACACTCGGCGATCCGAACCGTCGCAAACAATCCATCCAATTGATTCCTGGTTCATGATGCCATCCGATCTGCCCGTCTTTGTTGGGATCGATGCGGGAGGTTCGAAGACGGAACTACTCGCGGCGTTGGAGCAAGATGACGAGATCCTGAATCTGTTCGGATCGTCCGGTAATCCGGCGCGTGTCGGATTCGAGGGGTCGATCTACGTACTCTCCGAGCTCATCCTGCAGGCGATGAAGCGCCTCGATGGGCGTCCGATAGCTGCCGTCTGCGCGGGCGTTGCGGGCGCCGGGCGCAAGCGCGAGCAGCAGCGCATCGAGGATGGAATCCGGGCCGAGCTCGGGGACCGGGCTCCGGCAAAGATTGTCATCACCCATGACGGGGACATTGCGCTCGAGGCCGCATTCGAGGGGGAGAGCGGCATCATGCTGATCTCGGGAACGGGTTCAGTCTCGATCGCGCGGACGGCGAACGGTGAGTTTCTGCGAGCTGGCGGATGGGGTTACCTGATCGGAGACGAGGGTAGCGGCTACGCACTCGGTTCGATGGGTTTGCGGGCCGTCGCCCACGCGTTCGACGGTGGGCCGGCGACGGAGCTCGTCGAAATGCTAGCGGATGCGCGCCAGGTCTCCACTCCTGATGATCTGGTGAAGCTCGTTTACGAAGAGAAAGTCCCGCTGCAGCAGTTTGCACCTCTCGTTCTGCAGGCGGCACGAAATGGGGATTCCGTATCCAACGAAATCGTGACCGATCAGACGCGGAAGCTCGCACGGCAGGTGCGATGGCTGGAGGCACGCTGTTCGAGCATCGAGAAGCAATTGTCCTTCCTTGGAGGGCTCGTGAAAGAGCCGTACTTCCGTGCGGCGATCGAGGAAGCCTTGCGTCTGGAGATGCCGGGCTGGCGAGTCGTCGAGCCGAAGAATCGACCTGTGGTGGGTGCGTGGCGGATGGCGCGGGCAATCTCTGAGGACGCGGCTCCGCAGGCATCGCCGTTCGAGGAGAACGCAGATCATCTCCCGGGCTGAACCTGGGGGCACCCGTGGGGCCGTCACGCGTCCTCGACAACAATACCGGCTAGCGGCGTGATTTGACTTCCGGGTAACGGACGTCCTCGACGAGGGCTTGCACCTCCGCAGGAGGTGGACTCGTCGCCAGCGATACCCCGATGGTTATCGCGAAGTTGAGCAGCATCCCAATCACTCCTATCCCCTGCGCCCCAATGCCCAGGAAGCTCTCGATGACGGGCTCCTCAATGCCGGGAAGCACGTTCTGAGCGCGCATGAGCGCAATCATGATGAAGGTAAACGCCAGCCCGACGCTCATTCCGGCGATGGCGCCCTGCCTGTTGGCTCGCTTCCAGAAGATGCCGAGAACGATGACAGGAAAGAACGAGGCTGCGGCCAGCCCGAAGGCAAACGCCACGACTTCGGCCACGAATCCGAGCGGGTAGATCCCGAGGATGCCCGCGAGGATGACGGCGAAGCAGATCATCACACGACCAATGAAGAGCCGGCGGCGTTCGGTGGCCTGCGGGTTGATGACCGATCCGTAGATATCGTGCGCCAGGGAGGATGAAATCACGAGCAGCAGCCCGGATGCCGTGGAGAGCGCAGCCGCGAGTCCGCCTGCGGCAACCAGCGCCACGACGATCGCGGGCAATCGAGCGATCTCCGGCGTGGCAAGCACGATGATGTCGCGGTTGATGCCGGAGAGCAGCGATTGAACGTCGGTGACGCCCTCCTCCGGCAGCTCGATTAGTCCTGTGGCGACCCAGTTCTGTACCCAGCTCTGCTCGGCAAAGGCGGGCCCGAGCTCCGCGAATTGACTCAGGATGTGATACTTCGCGAACATGGCCACGGCCGGCGCCGTCGTGTACAAGAGTCCTATGAAGACGAGCGCCCAGAACGCAGACCATCGAGCCGCGCGAACGTTCTTGACTGTATAGAAGCGAACGATGACATGCGGGAGGCCGGCCGTTCCCGCCATCAAACAAAGTGTGATCGCGAAAACGTTCAGCTTCGAGATGCCCGTGAACGGATTCGAGTAGGCCGTCAATCCCAGATCGCGCTGGATGGCGTCGAGCTTCGGCAGGATCTCCTCCATTGCGACCTGTGGAATGGGATTGCCGGTGAGCACGAACGCGATGGCGATGGCGGGCACCGTGTAGGCAAAGATGAGCACGCAGTACTGGGCCACCTGCGTGTAGGTGATGCCCTTCATCCCACCCACGACGGCAAAGAATGCGACGATGGCCATACCGATGACGACACCGGCCTCGAACGGAATTTCGAGAAAGCGGCTGAACGCCACGCCGACCCCAGCCATCTGGCCGGCCACGTAGGTGAACGACACGAAGATGGCAGCAATGGCCGCCACCACCCGTGCCGTCCGAGAGTAGAACCGCTCGCCGACGAAATCCGGTACGGTGAAGCGACCAAATTTGCGGAGAAAGGGCGCGAGGAGGAGCGCCAAGAGGACGTAACCTCCCGTCCAGCCCAGGAGATACACGGCTCCGTCGAATCCCATGAAGGAGATGAGGCCGGCCATGGAGATGAACGAGGCCGCACTCATCCAGTCGGCGGCCGTTGCCGCTCCGTTTGCGATGGCCGGCACACCCTGCCCCGCTACCCAGAAACCCCGCGTCGATTGAACGCGGCTTCGGTACCCAATGTATAGATACGCCGCGAACGTCAGCCCGACGGTCACCCAGGTCCAGCCCTGAATCCCCATCTAGTGGCCCTCCGTGGATGATCCCGCATCCGCGTGGCCATATCGCTCATCCTCCATACCCATCTCACGATCGGCACGCTCCATCATCAAAGCGTACGCGAGAATGAGCACGATGAAGACGTAGATCGAACCCTGCTGCGCCATCCAGAAACCCAGCGGCATATCGCCGAAGTGAATCTGGTTGAGCTCTTCAACGAAGAGGATGCTGAGCCCGAACCCGACGATAGCCCAGACGAGAAGCAGGACGGTCGTGCGCCGTAGTTGGCGACGCCAATACTGCCTGCGAGCCGTCGACGGTCTCGCACCGATCTCCTGGCCCGGACTTATGGGCTGTGGACCGTGCCGGTCGTTTGGGTTCACGCGGATGGCTACTCGGTGCCTTCTGGATTGCCGCAGCAATGATACTGCGGCAGGCGTTCCGATGCCAGCCCTCGCTAGACGCTCCTCCGCAACGATCAGCGATTCTGCCGCTGCTCGACCAGACTCTGGACGACGGACGAATCAGCGAGTGTCGAGGTATCGCCGAGATCCTCGTACTCATTGGCTGCGATCTTACGCAGAATGCGCCGCATGATCTTGCCGGATCGCGTCTTCGGCAACGCCGGAGTGAACTGGATGAAGTCGGGCTTCGCGATGGGTCCGATCTCGTTGCGCACGTGCTGCACCAACTCGTTTCGGAGCGCATCGCTGGGTTCTGCGTCGGCGATGAGCGTCACGAAGCAGTAGATCCCCTGCCCTTTTATATCGTGCGGGAAACCGACTACGGCAGCTTCGGCCACCAGGTCGTGCGAGACGAGCGCGCTCTCGATCTCGGCCGTCCCCATTCGGTGACCGGAGACGTTCAGCACGTCATCCACACGCCCTGTTATCCAGTAATAGCCGTCTTCGTCTCGGCGGCATCCGTCACCCGTGAAGTACTTGCCCTCATACTGGCTGAAGTACGTCCGAATGAACCGATCGTGATCGCGGAAGACGGTCCGCATTTGCCCCGGCCACGAATCCTTCATGACGAGGAAGCCTTCCGCCGGGCCCTCCTGCACACGCCCGTTCTGATCAACGACCTCCGGCTGTACGCCGAAGAAGGGCAGCGTCGCGGAACCGGGTTTCTGGGGGATGGCACCGGGCAGCGGTGAGATCATGATGCCACCCGTTTCCGTCTGCCACCATGTATCGACGACGGGGCAGCGGCCTTCGCCCACGGTGTTGTAGTACCAGAGCCATGCCTCCGGGTTGATGGGCTCGCCGACGGTACCCAGCAGGCGGAGTGAACTACGGTCCGTGCGGGTGACGAACTCATCTCCTTCGCGCATAAGCGCGCGGATGGCCGTCGGCGCCGTGTAGAATATGCTCACGTTGTGCTTGTCCACGACCTGCCAGAAGCGCGAGGCATCCGGGTAGGTGGGTGTACCCTCGAAGAGGACCCCGGTGGCAGCATTGGCGAGGGGACCGTACACGATATAGGAATGACCGGTGACCCATCCGACATCGGCCGTGCACCAGTACACGTCGTCTTCGTGATAGTCGAAGACATATTGGTGCGTCAGAGCATTGAAGACGAGGTAGCCGCCTGTCGTGTGTAGCACACCTTTCGGTTTTCCCGTCGATCCGGAGGTGTACAGGATGAACAGGGGATCTTCCGCATCCATTTCCTCGGGCGGGCAATCGGTGTCGACCTGCTCCGCTTCCTCGTGGTACCAGTAATCCCGGCCGGCGACCATGTTCACGTTCCCGCCGGTATGCTTGACGACGACCACATTCTTGACGCCGGGGCAGCGCTCGAGGGCCTTGTCGGCGTTCACCTTCAGGGCGACGGTCCTGCCTCCGCGAATGCCCTCGTCGGCTGTGATCAGAATATTGGAGTCGCCGTCGAGGATGCGATCGGCAAGGGAGTCCGGGGAGAAACCGGCGAATACGACGGAGTGGATGGCCCCGATGCGGGCGCACGCCAGCATGGCGTATGCGGCCTCCGGAATCATCGGCAGGTAGATCGTTACGCGGTCACCTCGCTTGACGCTGAGTCGCTTCAGGACGTTGGCGAAGCGGCATACTCGCTCATAAAGTTGATTGTAGGTGATGTGCTCGGCTTCGGCGTTCGGATCATCCGGTTCGAAGATGAACGCCGTCCGATCGCCATGCTTCTCGAGATGGCGATCCACGCAGTTGTAGCACGCATTCAGCTTGCCCCCGTCGAACCATCGGATGTAGAGGTCTCGGCTCGCGAACGATACGTCCTTGACGGTTTCGAAGGGCTTGAACCAATCGATCCGCTGCGCTTGCTCCCTCCAGAAGCCTTCCGAATCCTCGATGGAGCGCCGATACATCTCCTGATATTCTTCCATCGAGGAGATGTGTGCACGACGCTTGAATGCTGCGGGTGGATCGAAAATCTTCGCCTGTCCGGAGTACGCGGCGGTTACCTCTGCCATGGCTGCGATAGGTTAACTTGTTGCTGGTGGCTGATTAATGGTTGCTGGTTGACGGCGGTGAGCCGGATTTACATCTAGAGGCCGAGCTGCTCGCGTGAGAGCCACTTCCGACCGAGCTGGTATCGACGAGCGAGGGCATCCTGCAGGTCGGCAGCATGCGCGAAAGCATTCTTGAGCAGTCGCTGCTGCATCTTGTTACTTAGAGTATCGATTTCATTGACGGGAGGATCCCCCGCCTCAACGGCCTTGAGCTGGCTCTCGAGCCTGAAGTCAACTAGATACTGGTAGGCGTCGAGTGCCTCATCGAGCGTGCGGGTGAGATCTTCCAGCTCGCGAGCCGCCCGGCGCAGTCGATCGAAGGTATTGGTCGACTCAAGGTACCGAATCTCGAGCGCTAGAACCCGCGCCGCATCCGCGATGGGTCGGATTCCCCCTTCGTGCACGTCGAAGGTATTGCGCCCTTCACTCACACGGTCGAGGACCTTCCTCAACAGCCCGACGGGAGGCCGGTGCTCCATCGCATGTGCGGCCATCAGGCGCAGAAAAACTCGCTCCTCGTCCATGGCCTGCACATTGAGCGAGTCGATGATGGCTTGCTTGATCTCATCCACCAATCGCTCGTCGCCATAGACACAGCGCAGGTCGAAGAAAATAGGCGTGGGAGCAAGCGATCGTTCATCCGATTGCAAGACCCACTCCCGGTACGACATCTTCCAGTCTCGGAGCGACCGGCGCCAGCGAGGATCCCGCGCCACGTACTCGCTTGGTTGAAATCCGCAACGCTCGAGCCCTTCGTTCACCTTTTCGGCGAAACGGTTGAACCATCTCTCGGCCTGGCTCGACTCCTCCTCGGTGGACGGATCCTCGTAGACGAGTGCATTGTGCTGCTCCGAATTCAGGGCCATCTCCTCGCGGCCGCCGCTTCCCAGTCGAATCCATGCCCACCTCAACGACGGGCTCAACCGCGGCTCCTCCTCCTGGAGTTCCTTCTCGACCAACTCCAGGATGCGCACGGCGAGCCGGTCGTAAAAGACCATCATCAGCCGGTTCAGGATCTCCGGCTTCGCCCCCTGGCGGTAGAGATTCAACAGCTGCTCACTCGTGGCCGTCCGGATGTACGTCAGCTCATCGATGGAGGAGGCGTTCCCGATGCGACCCGCCGTGGCCACCGGATCGAGCGCTCGAAAGTGCGAGATGTCGCGATCCGTCACCACCCCGACAGGACGATTGGGATCGTTGGGGTCGACGAGCACGAGGCGGTGCACGCGTCGCGACAGCATCATCGTGAGGGCCTCGTAGAGCGTCGCATCGCTGGGAATGGTCAACGCCGGAGCCGTCATGATCTTGCGCACGGGCGTATCGCCGGATTTGCCCGCCGCCACGATGCCATTTCGCAGATCGCTATCCGTGAGGATGCCGAGCAGCCTGTCCCCTTGCATCACGATGAGCGAATCGACACCCTCCTGCTGCATGAGTGCCGCCGCCTTCTGTGCAGACGTACCGGATTCGCAGGTGACGAGTCGACGATGTGCGAATTGATTGAAGCTGCGGCTGAACAAGAGGTGACCGCCGGTGACATCCATCGGCGTGCCCAGGCGCCGGACGTAGAGTTTTAGCTCACTGTCGTAATGGGCCGCGAAATCGTCGTACTTCTCGTAAAGCTGCTGGAAGCGATCGCCGCGTACGAGAGCGCAAACCGTAGGCTCGATGGCCTTCGCTTCGTAGATGGCCGCGCCGCCCTTGATCAGGCCGAACGATCCGAAATCGTCGCCCTCCCCTGCCTTTTCGATGAGTCGTTGTCGCGCGACATCCATGAGGCGCACGAGCCCCGATTCGACCACGTACAGACCCGTGTGCGTCGTCTGTCCCTGTTGGATGATCACTTCGCCCGCAGCGAAGTACTCGATCGACACATCGGACAGCAACTCCTTCCGCTCCGCCTCCGGAAGGGCGCTGAAAGGCGCCGTCTTCTCGAGGAGGGCCGATATTCTTTCAACAATGGTGGATGAGGGCATCGAGGGTTTGGCCGGTCAATTCATGTGGACCTAACATCTTCTTCAGGCTGTTCCGGTGCAACCGAAATTTCGGCCCGGATCAACCCGCGCACTGCATTACATAAGTAAACTGCTGCAGCCGTTTCGAAATCACGTGGAGTAACGCGACCTTCCTTAAGGCCTTGAGTCTCTATGAGGTGCCGGCGAAACACCCCGGGCAATGCACCGGCCGCTGTAGGCGGCGTGATCCACTTCCCGTCTTTCACCAAGATGATATTGGTCCGGGATCCCTCTGCGCATTCCCCTAGCTCATTCAGAAAGATCACCTCGTCGTAGCCAAGGGCCAAAATACGGAGCCGCTCCGAGTCGTAGAGATGCCTGCGCGTCGTCTTGTACTGCCTGTACCTGTCATCCGACATTATGCGGTAGGGTGAGAGCACGGCGCGCCACAGGGTCTTCTCGGGTTCCAAAAGGTCGGTCGACACTTCCATCGTGCCGTCGCGATGGAGCAAAGATCGCACCTTAAGCATGTCGGCCCCCTCCGCAACGCTCTCGACCGTGGTGCGCCAGCGCACTTCATCGAATCGGAATCCGAGCTCACGTGCCGAGGCACGCAGCCGGGCGGCATGCAGTTCGATCAGCGCAATGCGCCCCCCCTCGGCACGCATCGTCTCGATGAGCCCATCGGGGCCACTGTCGTCGTGGTTCTCTTCGGCTCGTGCGGGGCGAACCATCAAACGATCCTCCGCCCGCCGGCATCGATTGTTTCCTCCATGGCATCGTCTTCTCCGATCCCGTCGGTCAAGAACCGAGCCTTGAGCAGGCATTCATCGAACTCGTCGTCGACCTTCGAGTCGGCTACAATGCCGCTCCCGATTCCGAGGACGCCGTGCCCATCGCGGACCACGGAGGTGCGGATCGCGACATTGAAGGCGGCCTCATCGTTGTGCATCCAGCCGATTGCTCCGCAGTAGACGTCTCGCGGGCTGGATTCGAGTTTGGCGATCTGTTTCATTGCGGAGATCTTGGGAGCGCCCGTAACAGACCCACAGGGAAAGAGCTGGCGGAATAGATCGGGCACACCCAGCCCAGGTCGCAATCGACCTTCGATCTCGGAGGTCATCTGGATCAGCGTCCGATAGCGCTCGATCCGGAACAGGTCCGGCACGCGCACCGAGCCCTGCTCGCAGCATCGGGACAGGTCGTTTCGGAGGAGATCCACGATCATGACGTTCTCGGCCTGCGCCTTGGCATCGGTGGCCAGGCGGGTGGCAAGGACGTCGTCTTCAACCTCGGTGTGCCCCCGGCGTATCGTGCCCTTCATCGGCCGGGTAAGGACGCTCCGACCGGAGAGTTCAAAAAACAGCTCCGGCGAGCAGCTCAGGATCTGGCGGTCTCCCGTATCGATGTAGGCCCCGAACTCAACCGGTTGACGATGGAAAAGGTGGTGCCAGAGGGAAAGCGGGCTTCCAACAAATTCAAAGGTCAACGGGGACGTGTAGTTGATCTGGTAGACATCCCCTTCGTAGATGGCCTGCTGGATGCATCCAAAAGCCTTTGCGTATTCGTCCCTCGTCAAGCGAAAGCGGGTGTTTCGAAGGGCTACCCCGGAGGGTTCGCTCGGTGGCGCTAGTTTTCGCGAGATGACGACGCTTCCTGGGTCGTATACGCCGAACCACACCAGCGGGCCGTCGGATGCATGCGTGACGTGCGCCGAATCGAACGCCGGGGCGGCCTCGTACGTCACGAACCCGGCCACGATCATCCCGGAACGTGCCCTCGCAGCCGCCTCTTCCAGCGCAGGCATGACGTCCGGAACGCGGTCGCACCGGAGGATCTCAACCGGATCGCGCAGTAAGACGGCGGGACGGCGCGCTCTCATCCACCCCGGGCCGAAAATCAGAAGACCGGGCTCCGTCGACAGCTCGATCACGTAGAGTATCGCTCCGCGGTTTCCTTGACGGATCGGCCCGCGAGCTCTTCGAGAACGCCCAGATCGACGTCGTCCAGCCGTCTAATGTAGAGGCACGACTTGCCGACCTTGTACTTTCCGAGGCGCTCCATGAGATCGGGATACCGATCGAAACCGGTCATCGTGTAGATGGAGATTTTTCCCTTTCGCGGAGAGAATCCGGTCAGAAACCAGTCGCCCTCCCGCCCGCTCTCGTATCGGTAACGAAAATCTCCGAACCCTACGATCGCATCGCCCCACATTTTCGGCGATGCCCCGGTGACGCGTTGCATCATGTCCGTCAGCGTTTTGCAGTCTTCCCGTTGTCCGGCGTCTTCGATCGCGTCGATGAATCGCTCTACGGAGCTGTCCGTGGCCTTCGTTTTCATCCCTTTCTTCGTCTACATGTTGCGACGGTATTCGCCACCCACATCGAAAAGGGCGCGTGTGATCTGTCCGAGCGAGCAAACTTTGACGGTCTCGAGGAGCTCAGCGAATACGTTTCCACCTGATCGTGCCACCTTCTTGAGTCGATCCAGAGCCTGCTCGGACCGTTCCGCATTTCGTCGCTGAAACTCGTGCAGATGACGGAGTTGATGCTGCTTCTCATCTTCCGATGAGCGCATCAGCTCGACCGTGCCTTCCTCGTCGGCCTCGCCGTTGCGCGCCGTGAAGACGTTCACGCCGATCACGGGCAGCTCTCCGCTATGCTTCTTGCGCTCATAAACCATCGACTCGGATTGAATCTTGCCGCGCTGGTACATGGACTCCATCGCACCAAGAACCCCACCTCGGTCGTTGAGCCGCTCGAATTCCGATAGCACGGCCTCCTCGACCAGATCGGTCAGCTCCTCGATGATGAAGGCACCCTGCAGCGGATTTTCGTTCTTGGCGAGACCCAGCTCACGTGCGATGATGAGCTGGATCGCAATGGCGCGGCGGACGCTTTCCTCCGTGGGCGTTGTCACCGCCTCGTCGTAGGCGTTGGTGTGGAGCGAGTTGCAGTTGTCGTACACGGCCATCAGCGCCTGCAGCGTCGTGCGGATGTCGTTGAATTGCATCTCCTTCGCGTGCAGGCTACGGCCGGAGGTCTGGATGTGGTACTTGAGCTTCTGGCTCCGCTCATTGGCGCCGTACTTTTCTTTCATCGCCACGGCCCAGATGCGGCGCGCGACCCGGCCGATCACGCTGTATTCCGGATCCATCCCGTTCGAGAAGAAGAACGAGAGGTTAGGCGCAAATGCATCGACGTGCATGCCACGCCCGAGGTAGTACTCCACGTATGTGAAGCCGTTGGCCAACGTGAAGGCCAACTGCGTGATCGGATTGGCGCCGGCCTCCGCGATGTGGTAGCCCGATATGGAGACCGAGTAGAAGTTGCGGACGTCGTGGTCGACGAAATACTGCTGGACATCTCCCATCAGGCGGAGCGCGAACTCCGTCGAGAAGATGCAGGTGTTCTGGGCCTGGTCTTCCTTCAGGATGTCGGCCTGGACGGTGCCCCTGACTACATGGATGGCGTGGGCGGCGATGCGCGCGTACTCGTCTTGGGACAGGATGCCCCACTCGACCAGCTCGGAGCCACTGGTGCCGAGAAGCCCGAGGCCGGAGCCGTCGTGCGTAGGCGGCAGCTCATCCATGGCGCCGTTGGGTCCGTACGGCTCGTAGCGCGGCCGATCCTCGCCGAGACGCTCGGCAATCACTCGCTCCGCATCCTCCCATCTCCCCTGCTCCTTGAGGTAAAACTCGATCTGCTGATCGATCGCCGTGTTCATGAACATGGCCAGGATCATCGGGGCGGGTCCGTTGATCGTCATCGAGACGCTCGTGGACGGGTCGCATAGATTGAAGCCCGAGTAGAGCTTCTTCATGTCGTCGAGCGTACAGATCGACACGCCGGCATTCCCGACCTTGCCGTATATGTCGGGCCGCTCGTCGGGATCGTAGCCGTAGAGCGTGACTGAATCGAAGGCCGTCGAGAGTCGCTTGGCCGGCATTCCCTCCGAAACCAGATGAAAACGGCGGTTCGTGCGCTCCGGGGACCCTTCGCCCGCAAACATTCGCGTTGGATCCTCATTGCGGCGCTTAAATGGAAACACCCCGGCCGTGTAGGGGAAGTAGCCCGGAAGGTTCTCGAGCAGCGCGAAGCGAAGACGCTCCCCCGGATCCTTCGTCTTCGGCAGCGCAACGCGCGGAATTCGGGTGCCGGAAAGGGACTCGTCGGCAATATCGACCTCGATCTCCCGGCCTCGAACGGTATACGTGAAGCTGTCTCCCGAGTAGCGAGCGGTCTCGTCGTCCCATCTTTCGAGGATCCGCCTGGATCGGATATCGAGCTGCTGCCACCAGTGGGACTTCATCTGTTCGAGGCGATCCACAAGCACCTCTCGATCCTCGGGATCCCATTCCTGAACCTGCTCGAGAGCTCCGGCCGCCTGGCCCCACTTCCGGGCGATTTCCACCTGCTTTTCCGCCCATTCCCGATAGCGCCGACACGATTCCGCCACCTCTCCGAGATACCGTTGCCGGCCTGGTGGGATGATCGCCAACTCCCGAGGATCCACTTCGGGAAGCTCCTCGGCACGGTACGTCGGGGAGATGCGGTCGAAATTGTAGTGCTCTCGAAGATGATCGAGCAGAGCTAGATAAAAGCGCGAGACACCGGGATCGTCGAAGCGGGAGGCCATCGTAGGGTAGACCGGCATCGATTCCGGGTCCCTATCGAAGAGGCCCCGATTGCGTTGGACCTGCTTGCGGATGTCGCGTAATGCATCGGAGCTGCCGCGCTTCTCGAACTTGTTGAGGATGACGAAATCGGCGAGGTCCAGCATTCCAATTTTTTCGAGCTGGCTGGGCGCCCCGAAGTCGTGCGTCATGACGTACACGGAGACATCGGCGAGATCGACGATCTCCGTGTCGCTCTGCCCAATCCCTGCGGTTTCCAGGAGAATGAGATCGTAGCCGGCGGCGCGGCAGATCTCGACGGCATCGCGCAGCGCCTGTGACGTCGACCTGTGGGCCTGGCGAGTCGCAAAAGAGCGCATGTATACCCTCTCCGCATGACGCCCGTAGATGGCGTTCATTCGGATGCGATCTCCAAGAAGTGCACCTCCAGTGCGGCGTCGGGTTGGATCGACGGAGAGGATGGCGACTTCGAGGTCGTCGAAGTCGTTCAGGAAGCGGCGAACGATCTCATCGGTCAGCGTGGACTTGCCCGCGCCGCCGGTGCCCGTGATGCCGATGGTCGGTGCGGCGGAACGTCGTTCGGCCTGCGCCTCGAAAATGGAGTGAGCGAATTCAGGCACGTCACCGGCTGGAACGGCCGCCTCCTGGAGCCGCCGTGATTCGACTTCGCTGAGCATGCGGGCGATCCGAGCCGGATCCCGAGGCGGCGTGTGGGCCCCGTCCTGCTGCCGCGGGGTTTCAAAGTCCGTCTGCTCGAGCATGTAATCGACCATCCCCTGAAGGCCCATGGCCATCCCATGCTCGGGATGAAAGATCTTTGCGATGCCGTACGCCTCGAGTTCGGTGATTTCCTCGGGGACGATCACCCCACCCCCTCCACCAAATATCTTGACGTGCCCCGCCCCGCGCTCCTGGAGCAAATCATACATATACTTGAAGTACTCCATGTGGCCGCCCTGGTACGAGGACACCGCGATTCCCTGCGCGTCTTCCTCGATGGCCGTTTCGACCACATCCTGCACAGAGCGGTTGTGGCCAAGGTGGATCACTTCGGCACCGCTCGCCTGGAGAATTCGGCGAATAATGTTGATGGCGGCGTCATGTCCGTCGAACAGCGAAGCCGCCGTGACGAAGCGAATAGGGTGTTGAGGCGTGTATCGCTTAGATTCCATCAAAAGGAGGCGTCCCACGCACCTCTTCAAGTGCACGTCCAGATTCCATCGAAAAAATGTCTTGGCCAGATTTTACGAACGCGCAGAAGGGCCACAGGTTTGACGTAATGTTGCAGGCGGTACGTCGAGTAGAATCGGCGCCGAATGCGCGCAGCGTAACCGCAGCGGGGATGATACTCGCCGTCTTCTTGCTTTCCGCGGCATCAACAGGCTCGACGCTCGCACAGGAGTCGTCCGTGCTGGTGTTCTCGAAGACCGCGGGATTCCGACACGACTCCATCGAGGATGGCGTCGCGATGATCGAGGGGCTCGGGGATACACACGGTTTCGGCGTCGACCACACAGAAGATGCAAGCGTCTTCAATGAGGCGACACTAGCCGGCTACGATGCGGTCGTATTCCTGTCGACCACTGGCGACATTTTAGACGCCGACCAACAGGACGCATTCGAGAAATACATCCAGGAGGGCGGCGGTTTCGTCGGCATCCATTCCGCGGCCGACACCGAATACGACTGGCCATGGTACGGTGAGCTCGTCGGCGCCTACTTCGCCTCCCATCCAGCCATCCAGGATGCGGTGGTGGTTGTGAACGATCGAGTTCATCCATCCACGTCGCACCTGCCGCTCAGATGGGAACGCCGCGACGAGTGGTATAACTACCAGCAGAACCCTCGCGGGGCCGTACACGTCCTTCTCACGCTCGACGAGGATTCTTACACCGGCGGGAGCCTCGGGTACGATCACCCGATCTCCTGGTGTCGGCCCGTCGACGAAGGGCGATCCTGGTACACGGGTTTGGGGCACACCAAAGAAAGCTATGACGAGCCGCCGTTTCAGGATCACGTCCTCGGCGGAATCCTCTGGGCGATGGGCGCTGTCGAGGGCGATTGCTCCGCGACGCTGGATCAGAGCTTCGAGCGCACGATCCTCGATGACGACACACTCGACCCGATGGAGCTCACCGTCCTGCCGGACGGACGCGTGCTCTACGTCCAGCGCGCCGGCGCCGTCAAGCTGTACGATCCCGATGTCGGGGCGACGACCCCTGCCGGCAACCTCAATGTGCATACCGGTCACGAGGATGGCTTGCTGGGCGTCACCCACGATCCTGCTTTTGAGGAGAACGGCTGGATCTACCTCTTTTACTCGCCCGCTGGGCAGGAGGCCAAGCAGCGAATCTCCCGATTTTCGTTGAACGGCACCGAGCTCGACCTGGCCAGCGAGAAGGTGCTGCTCGAAATCCCCACTCAACGGATACAGTGCTGCCACAGTGGGGGCTCCCTGGCCTTCGGGCCCGACGGGAATCTCTACGCGTCCCTGGGGGACAACACGAATCCATTCGAATCCGAAGGATTTGCCCCCATAGACGAGAGGAACGGTCGATCAGCATGGGATGCCCAGCGGACCTCGGGTAACACAAACGACCTGCGGGGAAAAATCCTGCGCATCACGCCGACACCTGACGGGTCCTACGACATACCCGATGGCAACCTGTTTTCCAATCCCGAGGACGGGTTGCCGGAGATCTATGCGATGGGACTGCGTAACCCATTTCGCATCTCCATCGACAAGAAATCAGGATGGCTATACTGGGGAGATGTCGGGCCCGATGCCAACGCGGACGATGCCAGCCGGGGACCGCGCGGATATGACGAATTCAATCAGGCGCGCACAGCCGGATATTTCGGTTGGCCATTCTGTATTGGCGACAACAAGCCATATCGGGATTATGATTTCGCCTCGGGCATCTCCGGCGATCTCTTTGATTGTTTAAACGGGCCGACGAACGACTCTCCGAACAACACCGGCGCCGAACAGCTCCCACCTCCTCAGCCGGCCTGGATCTGGTATCCCTATCCCGTTTCGGCAGAGTTCCCCGAGTTCGGAGCCGGCTCGCGTACGGCCATGGCCGGGCCAGTCTATCACTTCGACGCATCGCTCGACTCCGGTCGAAAACTGCCCTCCTATTATGATGACACCGTCTTCATCTACGAGTGGAGCCGGCGCTGGGTGAAGGAGGTCAAGCTCGATGAGGACGGCAGCGTGCTGAAAATCAACCCTTTCCTGCCCTCCCTCACCTTCATCCGGCCGATGGATATGGAAATCGGGCCGGATGGAGCCATCTACATGTTGGAATGGGGATCCACTTTCGGCGGGGGCAGCAGCGACTCGAGGCTATCGCGCATCTCCTATGTGGGTGCGCAAGGCGGATCCGTGGCCGTAGATCCACCCGATGCGCTTCCTTTGCACGTCCGGCTTGGCCAGGCCCACCCCCATCCCGTTACCGATCGGGCATCGATCCCGCTCACACTCGACCGATCCGCCCACCTGAAGGTCGAGCTGTTTGATATTCTCGGCCGGCGTCTAGGAACTCTTCTTGATGATGAGCGAGCGCCCGGCCGCTACGATGTCGACATCGAGGCATCGGACATACCGAACGGCGTCTATTTCGTGAGAGTGACCTCGCCGCAGGGAACGATCGCGCAGTCGTTCATCGTGCGTCGATAGGGCCGATCTTCTCAGGGCTCCGCTGCGACGGCCACGTAGTAGCCATCCCACTCCTCGAAAAAGAGGTCCCAGTCGCGTCCTTCTTCCACGTACGCCCTGGCTCGCTCCTCGCCGAGATCGACATCGAGCCGAATTTTCCTGGGTGGAAAGCGCAGCCCCGTTCGCATCGCCTTCAGGGTAGCCTCCTTGAGGGTCCACCAGAGTATCTGCGACCTATTGGGATCAAGGGGTATGGATTCGAGCAGCTCCTGTTCGTCGGGATGCACCAGGAATCGGCGTAGTTCGGTATTCCGCGGCACGATCGACTCGATGTCGACGCCAACCATCCGCGAGGATGCCGCCGCGACGGCGTGATCACCGGAATGCGCAATAGAGACATGCAGATCGGCGCCGACCACATCGATGGCACCGCTTTCGGCTACGGACAGCGGAACGGCTTGCGGCTCGACTGCCAGCTCGTCCGAGAGAAGCAGGCGGGCCGCCGCACGCCCGAGGATGAACTCCCGGCGACGTTTCTTGCCCGTGAACTCATGCGCGCGCTCCGCTTCGTACCGGGAAAGCAGGGCCTCCCAGCCCTCCAGATATTCGGGATCGAACCGGAGGTGGCGAAAGACTATATCGGATGGAAGGTTCTTCAAAAGTCGTCGGCTCAGAGCACGTACGGCATCTGGAATACACAGAAGTATCCGAAAACTAGAAAGGCCACGACCAGGCCAAGCGCGATGATCCAATGGGGTCGAAGCTCCTCGTAGGCTTCACGGCTCAGCACTTTCGGAAGCACCACGAATAGACCGAGCAGTACCCAGAGTGCCTGCAGCGGGGTGAGTAGCAAGCCATCCAACACAGCCCCCAACTTCACGAGGGCCACCGGGCGGAGGCCCAGTGTGTAGACGAGTATCATGTTGGATGCAAAAAAGAGGAGGAGGAACGATCGAAATTGCTGTTTCCACTCCAGGCGACGGTTGAATACCGGGATGCAGATGCGAACGGCGTCCGCAAGGAGCCTTGGCCAACCGGCAAGCTGGCCAATCTGCGTGGCGACCAGAGCCGATAGTCCGCCCAGCAGGAAGAGTGTGCCTCCGATCTCGGCCCAGCGACTTGAAAAGATGGTCGAAAGCGTGATCGCGACCTGGGGCCCATCGGGAGCTAGCGAGAGTGGTCTTAGAATTCCGGCGCCTGCGATCAGGAAACATGAGGTGACGACGATACCGATCACCATGGCGAGTGTTGCATCGGCGTACACGACCCGGCACCAGCCCTTCAGCCGGAGCGCCTCTTCGCGACCGAGGCGGCGGAGCTTCTCGATGGGTGCGGGTTCTCCGTACGAGCGGCCGCTCGCCGCGCCGTAGCCTGCCCCAAGCACCCAGTATGTGTACCAGACCTGGCTCGCGAAACCGCCCGCGCCCCATCCCAGCAACGGCAGGACCTCCCTCCAGCCGTTCTCATGTGTGCCCTGTTCGATGGCCCAGTCGGGTACGGGCGGTACGCCGGGCATCAGGCCGGCAAACAGCTCAGCGGCGCCGGGGAGAACGTATCCGGCCACATAGATGACCCCGATGACCGTAATCAGAACGAATATGCTCATCACGATCTTCAGGATATCGAACGTTCCCGACCACACGACAACTACGGCAAAGATCGTAATGACCCATCCGCCCACCTGGGACGAGACCGGTAAAAGGGCATGGACGAAGGCACCGGCTGCCGCGGCAATCGACGCAATCGAGATGGCAGCCGCCGCGAGCTGCGCTACGAGAATGATCCACACAGCCCAGTTGCGGGGGCCGGGCATGCGTGCACACATGTCGATCATCCCCTCGCCCGTGCATACCGTATAGCGGGCGCCGGACATGCCAATCCAATACTTCAGGAAGATCCCGAAGACGACGGCCCAGAGCACGGCTGTGCCGAGAACTGCACCGGTCCGTGTGGCCAGGATGACCTCACCCGAGCCTATGTACTCGGCACACCAGACAAGGGACGGTCCGACGACGAGTGCGATGGCCCAGCCCTTCGGGGCGGGCCGGATCCACGTTGTTTCCGCCGGCTCTAGCTGGATCGCCAATTTAGACTCCATCTAAACATCGTTTCAGACCGGCAACAAGATACATCGTAGTGGAAAATGTGCCGGGCAACAGATACAATAGCGTGGCACCAGTATCTCACCCGATACTCCGGCAGGGCGACAGCCAGTCGCCGGACTACATAGCCGGACTACATAGAAGTGCAACCCAACAGGAGGAACCATGGCAAACGATAAGCAGACTGGCACCCGACGCGAGTTCATCCAGAAGCTGGCGGCCCTCGGTACGGCCGGCGTCATCACACCGACCCTACTCAGCGCCTGCGGCGGCGGCAGCGAACAGAGTACGAACGGTGATACCGCGGCCGGAGAAAGCTTCTCGTGCATGGATACCTCCGGCTTGACGGAAGCGCAGATTCAACAGCGAGAGACCACACAATACGTGGACGACTCGCCACACGCCGATATGTACTGCAGTAACTGCCAGCTCTTTACGGAACCTGAGGCCGGTGCGCAGTGTGGCGGCTGTCAGGTCGTACCTGGACCCATTCATCCGGAAGGTTACTGCACGCTCTGGGTGGCGCAGCAGGCCTGACGCCTGCGGCCGATCTCGACCGCATGGCATACTTTCTCGGTATAGACGTCTCTACCACGGCCACCAAGGCCCTCCTCATCGATGGGGAGGGCCTCGTCGTGGCTACGGCCTCCAGTGAGTACGGCTTCGAAACGCCGAAACCCCTCTGGAGCGAGCAGCATCCCGATCTGTGGTGGGAAGGCGCCGTTCAGAGCATTCGTGCGGCCCTGACCCAGGCAGGCATCGATGGGAACGATGTCGAAGCCGTGGGCCTTACCGGCCAGATGCATGGCCTGGTGCTCCTCGATGCATCGGGCCAGGTGCTCAGGCCTGCCATCCTCTGGAACGATCAACGCACGGCCGCCGAGTGCGACGAAATCCGCGAGAAGGTGGGGCGTGATACCCTCATTGCCACCACCGGAAACGACGCACTCACGGGCTTCACGGCTCCCAAGCTCCTCTGGGTCCGCCATCACGAACCGGAGATCTACCATCAAATCGATGCCGTTCTCCTTCCTAAGGACTACGTTCGATTTCGTCTGACCGGGGAGCGGGCGACGGACAGGGCCGGAGCCGCGGGAACGCTCTTGCTCGACATTCGATCGCGTGATTGGTCCGATCTCGTTCTCGACCGCCTCGACATACCACGATCCTGGCTTCCTAAGACGCACGAGGGGCCCGAGGTGACCGGCGCAATCACACGGGAGGCGGCGAAGGCCACCGGACTTCGACCCGAGACGCCCGTCGTGGCCGGAGGCGGAGACCAGAGCGCGCAAGCGGTAGGCGTTGGGGCCGTTCGCGAGGGCGTCGTGGCGCTGACGCTGGGAACGTCAGGCGTGGTTTTCGCAAGCGTGGATGAACCCTTCATCGAGCCGGAGGGTCGACTCCATTCATTTTGCCATGCCGTACCGGGTAGATGGCACCTCATGGGCGTGATGCTGTCGGCCGCGGGAAGCCTTCGATGGTATCGCGATCAAATCGCGCCGGGTACCGAGTTTGCCGGCCTCATCGACCCGGCAGCCTCGATATCACCGGGGGCCGAGGGGCTGCTCTTTCTTCCGTATCTCACGGGTGAGCGCACGCCTCATGCCGATCCGACGGCGCGCGGAGCCTTCGTCGGGTTGACCGTCCGCCATGGTCGCAATCACATGACGCGTGCGGTACTGGAGGGCGTCGCTTTCGGTCTGCGCGACAGCTTCGAGCTCATGAAGGCCGCCGGTCTTCGGTCGATCGATCAGGTGCGAGTATCCGGGGGAGGAGCCCGCAGCGATGTCTGGCGTCAAATCCTGGCGGACGTCCTCGGCGTCGAGCTCGTCACGGTTAACACCACGGAGGGAGCCGCATACGGCGCCGCGTTATTGGCGGCGGTGGGGGCGGGAAGATGGCCGGATGTCGACGCCGCGTGCGAGTCCGCCATTCATATCACGGGCTCGACGCCGGTCAGCCCTTCTGCCGCCGAACGCTACGAGGCCTCGTATCACGTGTACCGTGGCCTCTACCCATCACTTCTGGAAACGTTTTCAGCGCTGGCGGCTATTGAGTCCGGATCCTAGTCGCCTGACTCACTTTCACGAGACACACCGAGCTCCGAACTCGTCCCATCGTGCCTCTGAAACCGTACCACCGTGCGGTACCATCATTTGGGTTACGTACGGCCTGATAGGCTATGTAGACGGTTCGTTAGGGAGTTATACGATTCTGTAAAAGTTTCTTAGCCCAGACGCCGCGCTGGAGAGGCCGCTGTAGTTTTCCGTTTCATTTGCGTGTTTGAACGCGCCGTCGTACACCGTGCCCGCATCCCCTCACGACAAGGAGCAAACGCTTTCGCCTGGAGGTGATATGGAGGCTGGAGAGCCTCTGTATCGAGCGCTAGCCGACAGCAGCCAAGATAGTATCAAGGTTCTCGATCTTGAGGGGCGGTTGCTTTCCATGAACAGCAGCGGTCGCCATCTGATGGAGATCGTTGATCTGAACCGATGGATTGGCAAGCCGTGGATCGATCTCTGGGCAGGCGAGCATCGCGAGAAGGTGCGGCAGGCACTCCTTGATGCGAGACAGGGGCGCATCGGCCGTTTCGAAGGTTATCGACCCACCCTGAAAGGACGGCCTAAGTGGTGGGATGTCATCGTCACCCCCATCAAGGACGAGACGGATCGTCCACGCCAACTGCTCGCCATTGCTCGCGACATCACGGATCGAAAGCGCGCCGAAGATTCCGTGCGCTTCGTTGCCGAGGCCAGCTTCGCCGTGACCGAATCACTCGACTACGAGGAAACGATGACGAACGTCGTCGGCGCCCTCGTGCCGGAGCTTGCAGATTGGTGTGCCATCGACCTCCTCCAGGAGGATGGCACTCTGGGGCTGGCCGCCATCCGACACTCGAACCCTGAAAAGGCGGAGCTTGCCCGCAACCTGCGGGCCCGCTTTCCGCTTAGTCCCGAGACAGCGGGTAAGATTTTCGAGGTCGTGGAAAGCGGCGAGCCGTTGATCGTAGCGCAGATCACGGACAGCAACCTCAGGACGACCGCTCGCAACGACGATCACTATCGCATCCTCCGATCCCTCGGCCTCGTCTCGTATGCGTGTGTGCCTCTCAAAGCTCGTGGCCGTACCGTCGGGGTAATGTCCATGGTAGCGGCGGAGAGTGGGCGCAGCTTCGACGAACGCGATCTCCCGCTACTCCTCGAGCTTGGTCGCATCTGTGGACTTGCCGTCGATAATGCTCGGCTCTACGATGCTTCACGGAACGAGCTCCGCGAGCGCAGGAAGGTCGAGCGCAAGCTGCGCGATCTCAATGAAACGCTGGAGACTCGGGTTATCGAGAAGACGAACGACCTCCAGAAACTGAATGAGTCATTGACCGGCGAGGTTCGCGAACGGCGTCGAGCCGAGCGAAGGCTCGAGGAAGCCAATCGGCAGCTTAAGATTCGGAATCGGGAGCTTCAGGAATTCGCGTACGCAGCGTCACACGATCTACAGGAGCCGCTCCGAAAGATCCGGACCTTCACAGGGTTGCTTCGCTCCGATTTCGAGGAGTCGCTGCCGGAGGACGGTGGCGACTACCTGGATCGTATCGAGCATGCGGCTGCCCGAATGTCACAACTCATCAATGACCTCCTTGAGTATTCGCGCATTCAGACCCGTCAACGCCGGCAAACGCCGACCGATCTGAACAAGGTATTGGAAGAGGTCTTGCTCGACCTCGAAGTTCCTCTGAAGGAGACCTCCGCAGAAATCCAGGCCGAGCATCTTCCAACGCTCGATGCCGACGAGTCACAAATGAGGCAGCTCTTTCAGAACTTGATCGCGAACTCCCTGAAGTTTCGACGTCCGAATGTCACACCCGTGATCCGCATCACGGCCGAAGAGGTGGAGGCAACCACACGGCCCGGCTGGCGCATCTCGGTCTCCGACAACGGCATCGGTTTCGACGAGAATCACGCTGAGCGGATCTTCACCCCATTTCAGCGTCTCCACTCTCGCGCCAAGTACTCCGGCAGTGGCATCGGGTTGGCCATCTGCCGCCGAATCGTCGAGCGCCACGACGGTTCGATTTCGGCGACCGCAAATCCGGACGAGGGGGCCACATTCACGTTCACCCTCCCCACCCATAAGCTTCAGACGGAGCAGATCGCGGAGCCCTGATCGATTTTCACGGGATCCGCATTCGGAAGGCATGCATATTGATAGGATGCGGAAACGCTTCCGACCCGTTGCCGCCTTCGTTGAATAATAAAGCTCTTCCACGCATTCGATGTCGAACGCATTTTCTCTGGAGGATCAAGGGATTTCCGTCCCCGAGATCTATAGAAATCGAGTACCCGCCAAGATTTACGAGGACGCCCTGCGATACGACCGAACGGCGGCCATTGTCAGCTCCGGAGCCCTCGCCATCTCATCCGGCGAGAAGACGGGCCGCAGTCCGGCGGATAAGAGAGTCGTCGACCACCCCGAAAGCAGCGGCGACATCTGGTGGGGCCGTATCAACGTCAAGTTGGATCACCACACCTTCCTCGTCAACCGCGAGCGAGCGATCGACTACCTGAACACACGCGAACGGCTTTACGTCGTTGATGGCTACGCGGGTTGGGATCCTAGATATCGGCTCAAGGTGCGCATCATCTGCTCTCGTGCCTATCACGCGCTGTTCATGCATAACATGCTGATCCGGGTCCCCGAGGAGAAGCTGGATGATTTCGGTGAACCAGATTTCACGATTTTCAACGCCGGCGAATTCCCGTGCAACCGCTACACATCCCACATGACCTCAAAGACGAGCGTCGACTTGAGCTTCGAGGATCGTGAGATGGTCATCCTCGGCACGGAGTATGCCGGCGAAATGAAGAAGGGCATCTTCACGGTCATGAATTACCTGATGCCCCGCGTGGACGTGCTTTCGATGCACTGCTCCGCCAATGAAGGGCGTGACGGGGATGTATCGCTCTTCTTCGGTCTCTCAGGAACGGGAAAGACGACGCTTTCCGCCGACCCTGGCCGCCGTCTCATCGGCGACGACGAGCACTGCTGGGGGGACAACGGCATCTTCAACATCGAGGGAGGATGCTACGCCAAGGTGCTCAACCTCTCGCCCGAGAAGGAGCCGCAGATCCACGGCGCCATTCGGTTTGGGACCGTGCTGGAGAACGTAGTCTTCGACGAACAGACCCGCGAGGTGGACTACAGCGATACAAGCATCACCCTCAACACGCGCGCCGCCTATCCCATCGAGCACATCGAAAACGCGAAGATTCCGTGCGTCGGCGGGCATCCCAGCAACATCATCTTCCTGACCTACGACGCGTTCGGTGTTCTTCCGCCTGTTGCCCGACTCACCCCCGCACAGGCCATGTACCATTTCATCAGCGGCTACACGGCCAAGGTCGCGGGAACGGAAGTGGGTGTGGACGAGCCTGAGGCCACCTTCTCGGCTTGCTTCGGCGCCGCGTTCATGGTCTGGCACCCGAGCAAGTATGCCAGCATGCTCGCCGAGAGGATGCGACGCCACCAAGCGGATGCGTGGTTGGTCAACACGGGATACACGGGGGGCCCTTACGGAGTAGGGCGGCGCATGGATCTAGCCCACACGCGCGCCATCATCAATGCGATCCATGACGGATCATTGCGCAATCAGCCCACCACCCGCGACGAACATTTCGGGTTCGAGGTACCGACTGCGTGCCGGCAGGTGCCGTCCGACGTCCTGATCCCTCGGAACACGTGGGCGGATGGAGCGCACTACGATCGCCAGGCGCGCCAGCTCGCCGAGCTATTCGCCCGAAACTTCGAGAGCTATCGCGATGGCGTCACGGAGGAGATGCTTCATGGCGGGCCGGTAATGGATTCGGTCTCAGCGTCGTAAGCCGCCAGGCGGACGCCACGCTCGCCACCATCCTCCTTTCAAGCGAAAAGCACTGGGACGAGCAGGTAGCCCGCGGCGCTCAGCAGTACGGCAAAAATAAGATTGAGGGCCAGACCCCCACGCGCCATCTGGGGGATGCTCACCATCCCCGTCCCATACACGATGGCGTTAGGTGGCGTGGCCACGGGCAGCATGAAGGCCGCACTCGCGCCGAGGGTCACCGGGACGGCGAACATCAGAGCGTCGTATCCGAGCCCCACGGCCATCGAGGCAGCGATCGGGACGAAGGCCGCGGCCGTTGCCGTGTTGCTCGTCAGCTCCGTCAGGAGCACGATCGTGGCTACCACCGCAAGGATGAGGATGAAGGGATGCCATCCTCCGAGCGCGGCTGCCTGCACACCTATCCACGCTGCCAGCCCGGTCTGATCGATCGCGGAGGCCAGGCTCAGTCCCCCTCCGAACAGGATGAGAACACCCCACGGCACTTTCTCGGCATCCTTCCACCGGAGCACGAATTCGCCACGGCCGGCATCCACGGGCAGAATGAATAGGACGAGCCCCATGGTGATGGCAATCCCGGCATCCGAGAGCCCCGGAAGAACGGATTCGAGCAAGGGGCGCGAAATCCATAGGAAAGCCGTGGCCGTGAAGACGATCGCAACAAGTCGCTCGCCGCGCGAAAGGGGGCCCAGCCGCACCAGGGAATCGGCGACAAATTGTCTGCCACCATGGATTTCCAAGATTCGGAACGGAAAGAGAAGCCGCGTCAGCATCAGAACGAGGATGGGAAGCGTGCAGATTACCAGCGGAAGGCCGATGCCCATCCACTCGAGAAATCCGATGGAGCGCCCGTAGGTCTCCAGCATGAAGCCCGCGAAAAAGGCATTCGGGGGCGTGCCGATGAGCGTCGCCATCCCTCCTATGCTGCAGGCATAGGCGATGGTCAGGACGAGACATGTCGCAAATTTGCCGCCGTCATCCGATGGCGATGCAGCTGGGTCAGCGCGGCGTTGCACGAGTTCCACGATGGAGAGTCCGATGGGCAACATCATCAAGGCCGTTGCCGTGTTGCTCACCCACATGCTCAGGAAGGCAGCAGAAATGGCGAAGCCCGTAACTATTCGGCGCGGTTGAACACCAACGAGATGGATGATTCGGAGGGCGATCCGGCGGTGAAGACTCCATCGCGCCATCGCGATCGCTACGATGAATCCGCCGAGGAAGAGAAAGATGAGCGGATTGGCGTAGGGCGCCGCGGCCTCGCTGATGTCGGCGACCCCGAGGAGCGGAAACAACGCGAGGGGCAAGAGGGCGGTGGCGGGGATGGGAATGGCTTCCGTCATCCACCAGATCGCCATGAGTGCACCGACGGCTGCCGTCCTCCAGGCTGGGACTGACAGCCCCATCGGAGCTGGAATCAGGAGAATCGCAATCGCTACGGCAGCCCCTGAGATGAGTCCGATTCGCGCGAGCGTGCCGCGCGCAGGTCCGACATCTGTAGCGGCCTGCCTCACGGGCGCTTGAGTCCGTTGATCATCGTTGTGCTCGTTCAGAAGTCCGTGCGGCCCCATGAAAATCTCGCCTGAACTGGTTGACCCGCCCCTGCAAACGACCAAGAGCGACGAGGATGAACGGCGGCGTGGCGTCCTGCTTGCCGTCGTTTATGCCGACCTCTTCGATTTTGCATTGTCGCACGACGAGCTGCTGGTCCGTGTGATCGGAGTTCAACTAGACCGGGCCCGCCTGACGCAGTGCCTCAGCGACATCGGGCCCGACATCCTTTATGATACGGGAAAGTTTGTGTGCCTTCGCGGCCGCGAACGCTTGATCCGTCTACGGCGACGACGCGAAATGCGGGCCAGGCTACTGTGGAAGCAGGCACAACGATATGCCGGTTGGCTCCGGTTCGTCCCGTTCGTCCGGTCGGTGGCGGTGTCCGGATCGCTCGCCGTTCGAAATGCGGGTCCGACGTGCGATGTCGATCTGTTCTGCATCACGGCATCGAATCGATTGTGGATTTCTCGCCTGTTTATCGTTCCCCTGGCGCGTTTGACGCGACGCACCGCGTTTTTCGACGCCCGGCTCTGTCCGAACTACCTGCTCGATGAATCCTGCCTGCGGGTTCCAGATGAGAATCTGTTCACGGCCCACGAAATCGTCCAGGCCGTGCCACTTTGGGGGAAGGACGTTCACACGAGATTTCGCCATGCAAACCGGTGGACGTCGCGGCTGCTGCCCAATACCGCGGCGACCGGCGAAACGAATCATCGAGTGCCGGAGCCACCTCGTCCCTTCTTGACGCGCATCGTCGAGCGGATGCTGCTGGGCCGGGTAGGCGATGCCCTGAACAGGCTGCTGTATTCCGCCTTCGTCCAGGCCTACCGCGCTCGCGCCTCTCTTCGAGGCTGGTGTTGGATGCGGATTGCGCCGGCCTACAAGCTCGGTCGCTACACCGTGCCCGAGGGTGGCTATGCCGGCGTAGTGGCATGCCTTTTCCAACGGCGCATCCGTAAGGCACTCGGATGCTCGACGGACGACGCCCACCTCGCGCCTTTCTTCCCTCCGGAAATGCGCAATCGGTCGGAGGTCGAAGCCGTTTACGACTGGCCAGGCCTTTTCGCAGGGGAATACGGATCGGCGGCATGAGCGACGTTCTCATCGGACAGGCCTACCATCTCCGCTTCGATCCCAAACTGTGGGACGCGATGGAGCCGTATCCGCCGCTCGGCGCCCTCTATGCGGCGGCGGTTCTTCGCGGGCAAGGATGGGATGTCTCGCTACACGATTCGATGCTGGCCACATCGGAGGACGAATGGACCCAGGCTCTGGAGCGCCATCGTCCGTCGTTCGCCATTCTGTACGAAGACAACTTCAACTACCTCTCGAAGATGTGCCTGCTCCGGATGCGGGAGGCGGCGATGCGAATGATCGGCGCCGCAAAGCAGCGAGGATGCAGGGTGGTGGTCGCGGGATCCGATGCCTCGGATCGGCCAGAGCCCTATTTGACGGCCGGTGCGGATGCCGTGATCATCGGCGAGGGTGAACGCACGCTCGTCGAGCTCCTCGCAAATTGGGCCCACCGAGACGAAGTCGACGGCCTGGCGTTGCCGGTCGCAGGCGGCGTCGAGCGCACCCCGCCCCGAGCCGTCATCCGAAACCTGGACGACCTCCCTCTCCCAGCTTGGGACCTCGTGGACATCGAACGGTACCGCGGCATCTGGGAGCGCCGGCACGGCAGATTCTCGCTCAACATCGTGACCTCGCGGGGATGCCCCTTCCACTGCAATTGGTGCGCGAAACCAATCTGGGGCCAGCGATACCATGCGCGCTCTCCCGAGAACGTGGTCGAAGAACTGCAGCTTCTTCGGGATAGCTTCGGGGCGGAGCACATCTGGTTTATGGACGATATCGTGGGGATAAAACCCGGATGGCTCCAGAGGTTTGCCGGTCTGGTTGAAGAGCAAGGGCTTAGAACGCCGTTCAAGTGCCTGAGCCGTGTCGACTTGCTGCTCCGTCCAGGCGAGATCGAGGCACTCCGCCGCGCAGGCTGCGAGTCGGTATGGACCGGCGTGGAATCCGGCTCACAAGAGGTCCTCGATGCGATGGACAAAGGCATTCGAGTCGAGCAAGTGCGCGAAGCCACGCGGCGGCTCCACGAGGCCGGAATCGAGGTGGGCTTCTTCATCCAGCTCGGCTACCTCGGCGAGACGCGTGAGGACATCGAGGCGACGTTCGCGCTCGTGCGGGAATGCAACCCGGACCGAATCGGGGTTTCCGTGTCCTATCCGCTTCCAGGTACACCGTTCTTCGACCGCGTGCGTGACCAGCTCGGAGCCAAGCAGAACTGGACGGATTCGGACGACCTCGCGATGATGTACAGGGGCGCCTTCGGAACCGAGGTGTACCGACGGTTGCACAGCACCCTCCACAAGGAATTCAGGATGCGCAAAGCGTCTGCCAGGCTCCGCGAGTACTTTGCGAAGCGCGAAACGCGTCTCCGTCCTGCCGAGCTGCTTCGTGAGGCAGCCGCTCTCCTCTACCATGGCATCACTCTCCCCGTCGCCCGGCGCCGAGCATGGATGTCCTTCTGACGCACGCCTATTTCCTCAGCGAGGACCCGCAGGAACGCGAGGTGATGCGCCCCTATCCGCCGCTGGGGTTGCTCTATATCTCTGCATACCTCAAGGCTCACGACTTTGATGTAGCCGTCTTCGATTCTACGTTCAGGCACCGCACGGAATTCGAGCGCATCCTTCAACAAGATCGGCCGCCTGTTGTCGGCATCTACTGCAATCTGATCACGAGGCCGTCGGCTCTTCGCTTGATCCATACGGCCAGGCGGTACGGGGCAAGGGTCGTCGTTGGCGGTCCGGAGCCGGCCAACTATCCAGATAGGTATCTGGCGCACGGCGCGGATGTCGTCGTGATTGGCGAGGGAGAGGCGACCATGCGCGAGCTCTTGCCGCATCTGATCGAGAGCGGTCTGCAGCAACTTCATGGCATTGCCGGCATCGCGTTCAAGCAAGGTGATGAGATCATCGCGACGCCCCCGCGCCCGTTCATCCAGAATCTGGATGCCCTCCCCTTTCCGGATCGAGCGGCCATCGACCTGGATCTTTATCTGGAAGCGTGGCGCAGGCATCACGGGCGCGGCTCCGTCTCGCTCATCACCGCACGCGGATGCCCGTACACGTGCACGTGGTGCAGCCACTCCGTTTTCGGCTACTCGCACAGGCGGCGCTCACCGCAGAATGTGGCCGACGAAGTGGAGTTCATCCTGGATCGATATCGACCCGACATGTTGTGGTACGCGGATGACGTGTTCACCATCAAGCCAAGCTGGTTTCGCGCCTACGCGGACGAGCTCGAGCGGCGTTCGATCCGGATTCCTTTTGAAACGATCTCGCGTGAGGATCGAATCGATGAGGAGGTCGCGCGGAGGCTGGCGGAAATGGGGTGCTTTAGATTGTGGATCGGCAGCGAGAGCGGGTCTCAGAGCGTCCTGGATCGGATGAAGCGCCGCACGAACGCCGCACGCGTGCCGGAGGTCGTCCAGCTTCTGCAGCGACATGGAATCGAGGCGGGGATGTTCATCATGCTTGGCTACGAAGGTGAGACGGAAGCTGACCTGCGCGAAACGGTCGAATGCCTGAAAAGGGCGATGCCGGATCGGCTCCTGACCACGCTTGCCTATCCCATAAAAGGCACCCCCTACTACGAAGAGGTGGCGGACCGCGTCGTGGCGCTGAGATCGTGGAGTGATGGGTCGGATCGCGATCTCACGGTGGCTGGACGCCGCTCGCGTCGGTACTTCGTCCACGCTAACCGTTGGGTGGTGAACACGTGGGCGCTGCATCGCGAACGGCAGCGAGGCGCATCGAACCCCGTCCATCTCGCGCGGCATTTCGTTGCGTCCCAGGCCGGCCGGATCGGAATGCTGCTGACGGGCCATGAACGCGAGCCAGGCCGGGTCCATGCGTAGCGCACGGAACACGACATGGCCAGACGTTGGCACTCCTCCGACATTCGACGAGGTGGCGGATGGGTACGATTCGGAATTCTCAAACACGCAGGTCGCGAGGCGTCTTCGCGGCATCGTGCACAACGAGCTTGCACGAATCACCCATGCCGGTGATCGTGTGCTCGACCTTGGATGCGGCACCGGCGAGGATGTCCTCTGGCTTGCAAGACGGGGCATACGCGCTCTTGGGATCGATGCTTCACCCCGAATGATTGGGCTCGCGCGGGCAAAGGCAGCCCAGGCTGCCCTACCGCTCGGCGCCGAGCCGACGTTCGAGGTCGCCGACGTCGCCACCGGCCACCTGCCAGATGGCCCCTTCGATCTGGCGCTGGCGAACTTCGGGGTCCTCAATTGTATTGCAGATCGACCCGCTTTCGCGCAACGCCTCGCTCGCGTGGTCCGGCCGGAGGGATGGGCTCTTTTTGTCGTGATTGGGAGGTACTGCCCCTGGGAGTGGGGCTGGTACCTGGCGCGCGGTCGGCCTCGGAGTGCGTTCCGCCGGCTAGGCGGGGCGGCCCCATTTCGAGGGGCTACCGTGCACTACACCACACCGGCCGCAATAGCGCGCGAATTCAGCCCTCACTTTGATACGGTGCGGACATCGGCAATGGGCGTGCTGATTCCCCCCTCCTACGCGGCCTCATTGATCGAGAAGCGGCCGGTTCTTGCCAATAGCCTCTTTCGCCTGGAGCAACCGATCCGGCACCTGCGAGTCGCGGCCAACCTGAGCGATCATTTCATCATCGAGATGCGGCGGCGATGAGTGAACATAGCCCAACGGAAACCTTTGCGGCAGGGCATAAGGCAGCATCCGATATCGATCCGGCAGCCGAGTGGCTCCGGTTAGCGTGTCCGATGTGTGGCGCCCCACTCGTCTCCATCGGAGTTGACGAGCTGCGCTGCAGCCACCAGGGTGTCACGTTCCACAGGGTGAACGGCATCTGGGAGATGATCGCGCCCGATCGGCTCGACAGGCTCCGCCGATTCGTCGCGGAATACGGTTTGATCCGGCGCCGCGAGGGCCGCGGGAACCCGGCGTCGGAATACTATCGCGCGCTACCGTATGTCGACGTCACCGGGCGATTCTCCCGGGACTGGAGGATCCGCGCAGCAAGTTTCGATTGCCTGCTCGAAAAGCTCGTCCATCCGCTCGAACGGATGCGCTCCGACCTCGTTGAGCCTCTGCGCATTCTCGATGTCGGCGCGGGAAACGGATGGATGTCCAACAGGCTGGCTCTGCGGGGTCACCGCGTCTGCGCTGTGGATGTCCGCACGGACAGCCTCGACGGACTAGGAGCTCGCGTCCATTACTCAAGCAATTTCGCATGCGTTGCCGCTGACTATGATCGACTCCCTTTCGAATCGGCCAGCTTCGACCTCGTGATTTTCAATGCCGCTCTCCACTATTCCGAACGGTATGAGGCCACACTGGGAGAGGCGATACGCGTCCTTGGCCCGCAGGGTAAGATCGCCGTCGTCGACTCGCCTGTGTATCGCTCGCCCCGAAGCGGCATGCGGATGGTGGAGGAGCGCCGGCAGAGATTTGCGCGCCAGTACGGAATAGCATCGGATGCGCTGGCCTCCGAGAACTTTCTCACGCATGAGCGAATGCGGCAGCTCTCGGCCGCTTGCAGAATCACCTGGACCGTGCACCGGCCGAAGCATGGCCTTCGATGGAGCGCACGCAGGCTCGTAGCCGGTATTCGAAATCGCCGTGGAACGGCAGATTTCCCGCTACTCGAGGGGCGGACCCACCTGCCATCCGGCGTCGCGATCGTCGAGATGAAGCCGCACCGCATCCTTCAGGCTGTCGGACGGAATGCGCTTCGGTTGCGGTTCGTCTTGGCCCAGCGGCATCGGCTGGAGCGTCCGGTGGTCGAGTGTTTCCGCGGCATATCGCTTCGAATTTCGCCCGGCCTCTTCCATCCCATCGTGTTTCGCTCCGGTGCATATCTCGCCGGCCTCATTCTGGATGACCTGCTACCGCGTGGCGCGCGCGTCCTCGATCTGGGTTGCGGAACAGGCATCTGCGGCATCGCGGCGGCGCTTCGTGGAGCAGACGTCATCGCCGTCGACATCAATCCGTTGGCCGTGACCACGACGCGCCAGAACGCTGCGGAGAACGGTGTCCGAATCGAGGCCCTCGAAGCCGACCTCTTCGGCGACCTCGGGAGATTTGACGTCGTCCTCTTCAATCCCCCGTACTACTGCGGTTCACCGAGGTCGACGTTCGATCTCGCATGGCGGTCTGACGACGTTATGTCCCGCTTCTCTGCGAATCTGCGGCAGCACCTCAATCCTGAAGGAATAGCGCTGATCGTGCTGTCTTCGGATGGGGTGTCCGATGAATACCTCCGGCTTCTGGAGGCGAGTGGATACCGACTCGCACGCGTTGACGAGAAGCGTCACTGGAACGAGACGTTAACTGTTTTCAGCGTGATGTGAGGCACACCATTCGCTCCATGCGGCATCCAACCGTCATCCTCTACAATCCCCAGAGTTCCGCCTCGCGCAAGCCCGTCCTTCCGATGGCCCTGCTCGCCGTCGGTGCTCTGCTGGAGGGTGAGTTCGATTACCGGATCGTGGATGGCAATCTGGAGAGGCACGAAGACCTGGTGAGCGCCATCGATGATCTGGGCGCGACGGTGCTGGGCATTACGGTGATGGGGGGACCGCAGCTGACGGATGCCGTGCGTGCGGCCCGGCGGCTGCGGCGCGAGCGGCCGGATGTTAAGATCGTCTGGGGCGGGTACTTCCCCACGCAGCATGCCGAGGTGTGCCTTCGATCGGATTATGTCGATGTGGTTGTTGCCGGACACGGCGAGCATTGCTTCCTGTCGTTTCTCAGGGCGCTGCGCGAGGGGCGCAGCACGGACGGAATCCCAGGTGTCGTCACGAGTACGTCGGCACGGGAAGCGGTGGCGCCGGCCCCTATTCCAGATCCTGATGATCTGCCCGATTTCCCCTACCATCGCGTGCCCGTAGAGCGCTACGTCCGTCGCACTTTTATGGGTGTGCGCACGCTGCCTCATCACTCGAGCTACGGCTGCCCCTTTCGATGCAACTTCTGTGCGGTCGTGAACATGGTAGATGGTCGGTGGAAGGCGCAATCGGCGGAACGCACGGCTGCGACGGTTACGCACCTTGTCGATCGCTTTGGCGCCGATGCCGTGGAATTTTACGACAACAACTTTTTCGTTAGTGAGAAACGGACGGCCGAATTCGCCGACCGCATCGCACATCACGGTATCGGATGGTGGGGTGAGGCACGCATCGACACGCTGCTCAAGTACGATGCGGCAACCTGGCGACTGATGCAGCGAAGCGGTCTTCGGATGGTTTTCCTGGGCGCCGAATCGGGGTCGGATGAAACGCTCCGCCGAATGAACAAAGGCGGAAAGGCCTCAGCCGAGGCAACGCTCGAGCTCGCCGCCGTGATGCGATCGTACGGCATCATCCCGGAATTCTCCTTCGTACTCGGCAATCCACCGGAACCGGAGCGTGATGTGGCCGAAACGCTTCGATTCGTGCGGCGCCTTAAGGCCGTCCATCCGGATGCCGAAACCATCTTTTACATGTACACCCCGGTGCCTCTCGCCGGCGAGCTGTATGACAGTGCGGTGGCGAGTGGCTTTCGATTCCCGACAGCGCTAGACGAGTGGGTCAGTGAGGAGTGGCAAGAATTCGCGCAGCGACGCACCGGAGTATCGTGGTGGTTGAGGGATCCGTTGCGGCGACGGGTTCGGAATTTCGAACGCGTCGTGAACGCCTTTTATCCTACCGTCACAGACACGAAATTGAGCCCCGGAATGCGCCTGCTGCTCCGCGGGCTCAGCGCCTGGCGTTATCGACTCCAGATCTACGCGATGCCGCTCGAGCTGCTCGCCCTCCAGAAGCTGATCCGGTATCAGAGGCCGGAAACCACGGGGTTTTGAGGCGGCATTCGGGCGGGATTCTCCTTTTGTGCTTGGCGAATGGTATCTCCGATTGACTACATCCAGAGAAAGCGGTCGCTGGCGAACGGAAAGATCCGGGCGCTTCCGGTTCTCGTCTTGATGCCGCACAGCGGCTGCAACTGCCGCTGCGTGATGTGCGACATCTGGAAGGCGAATCGTGAGCGGCGCGAGCTGACTACCGACGACATCGCGCCGCATCTGGCAGATTTCAAACGGTTGCGCGTGCGGCGGGTCGTGCTTTCCGGCGGCGAGGCCCTGATGCACAGCAACCTCTGGGTATTGTGCCAGCTGCTTCGGCAGCTAAAGATCAAGATCACCCTTCTCAGCTCCGGCATCCTCCTGAAACCGCATGCGGAGGAAATCGCGAAATGGTGCCACGAGGTGATCGTCTCGCTCGATGGCAGCCCACGTGTACACGACCGCATCCGAAATGTGGATGGAGCGAGTGCGAAGCTGCAGGCAGGCGTAAAGGCGCTTCGAGCGGTAAAGCCCAAGATGCGCATCACGGCTCGATGCGTAATCCAGCGCCGAAACTACTTCGACATCGCCAACATCATCGATACCGCAAAGGCCCTCCCCGTCGATCGCATCTCGTTTCTGGCGGCGGACGTCTCGAGCAGCGCGTTCAATCGCGAGATCCCCTGGCAGGGCACGGCCGATGTCGCCCTGACTCCTGAGGAGATCACTCATTTCGACCTCGTCGTGAATGCGCTCCTGCGCACGCATCGCAAGGACTTTTCATCCGGATTCGTCGCCGAGTCGCCGGATCAGATCCGAGGACTCGTGCGCTATTATCGAGCGCTCATCGACGAAGACACGTTTGCCGTGCCTCAATGCAATGCGCCGTGGGTGTCGGCCGTCGTCGAGGCCGATGGGACCGTTCGCCCATGCTTTTTCCATGCGCCTATCGGCAACATCCGCGAGCAGCCCCTCACCGAGATCGTCAACGGAAATCGTGCCGCCGAATTTCGAGCGCACCTCGACATGGTGGAGGATCCGATTTGCCGGCGCTGTGTGTGCACTCTCAATCTAAAGCCGCATCAGCGACCTTGAACGGGTCGGGCCGGGAGGATGCCCAACGACCCCGCCGTTTGCTCTTCATCTTGCCAGGATTTCCGGCGGATGAGCTCGACGACACCTGCCTCCCCGCCGTGCAAACGTATGTCCGTGCGGCCGCGAGGGATGGGATCGCCGATTGGGTCGGCGTTCTGGCCATCCACTATCCATATGAGTCCAGGGAGTACGACTGGAATGGAGCCCACGTATGGGCGCTGGGCGCGGGCAATCGCCGTTCATTGTTCCGGTTGGATGTCTGGCGACGCGCGCTGCGGATCGTGAACGACGCGCAGCCGGATCTCCTCCACAGCTTCTGGGTCGGCGAATGTGCAGTGCTGGGCGAGTTAGGGGCTCGCCGCTTGCGTTGCGGCCACGTCGCCAGCATTGCCGGACAGGAGCTTCGTCAGCCGGGCCTCTACGCGAGATGGCTGCGCCGTGGCTCGTTCGTGCTTACGGCAGGCTCGGATCAGGCCGCGGAAACGGCCCGGCGTGGACTACGGCGCGGGGTGGACGCCATCATCCCCCTGGGGATGGATTTAGGCGATCTTCCTTCCCCGGCGCCGGAGGTGTCCGACGGTCGTGACCACACGAGCTTCGACGTGCTATACGTTGGATCGCTCATCCCCGTGAAGCGGCCGGAGGATGCGCTTGCCGTCGCGGACATGATGCCGCACGTTCGTTTCGGCATGATCGGCGACGGGCCGTTACGTGAGGCTCTCGAGACTCGAGCCGGTGCCAACGTCGTCTTTACCGGCTTTTTGCCTCGACACCGCGTACTCCGCCACATGCAGTATGCGCGTATTCTGCTCCATCCAGCCGAGTACGAGGCCCAGGGCTTCGTATTTCTCGAGGCGCTCGCAACCGGAATGCACGTCGTGTGCCGCGATGTCGGCGCGCCCGGGCATTCCGACCGAGTGCACCGGTGCGAGACGCCGGACGAAATGGGCGCGGTGATCGACGCCATCCTCTCACGATCAGAGGAGCGGCGTGCGGTCGAGGTCCCGACCGTCGAACAAACGATCGCTAGCTACGCCGCCGTCTATCGGCAAGCCTTGACGCGGGCACTCGCGCAGTAGCACTCCGGGCGGCTATTCGAAAAAGTTCTTGACCAGTTTCGGCGGCACGAGCCATCGAAGCTCGCCCCGGCCGTAGTCGATCTGGTTCCACCTCGTGGCGTGAAAATCCACGCGCGCCATGGTCGCGGTCGATACCCGGACGGCGGCCTGACCGACGAGGCCGCCGATGAGCGTGGACCAGGTAGGTTCGTGTCCGACCAGCAGCAAACGCTCAAACACGTCATTCTGAGCGCGCACCAGGGCGAGGACCCCTGACGGCGAGGCCTCGTAAAGCGCGTCGGTGATCTCCGTTGAGATCTCTCCCCAGCCTCCTGCCGCGCGAGCCAGCTCCATCGTGGTGCGGGCACGAACCGCACTCGAGCTAAGGATTCGATCGGGCAGGCATTCGATTCCGACCAGAAAGCGCCCCATCCTGCCGACATCGGACCGCCCACGTTCGTTAATCGGACGCTCGTGGTCTTGGCCGAAGCCGGCCTTCCAATCCGACTTGCCGTGGCGGAAAAAGAGGATCGTTTTCATGCACTTCGCAGCTCGAGAGCGGGAGAACGTGGTTGACGAGCATTCTGATTTTCTTGATCAGGCCACCGGTACTGCGACATCCTGTTGCGCACGCTCCCACTTCTCGCGCAGCAGCTCGTAGGTCGCCGTTTGGGCTCGAACCGGTTCTCGGCCGTCGCGTGGCGCGTACCCGTTTGATTGCTCTGCATCGATGATGCGTGCCTTGACGTTGTCCTGCCGCTGCAGCTCCAGAATTTCGCGCAACTCGGCCCGGAGGTCGGGATCGTACACCGGGAAGGCGACCTCGACGCGCCGATTCAAATTGCGCTTCATGAGATCGGCCGAGGCGAGATAGTGGACCTCATCGCCTCCGTTGTGGAAGACGAAGAGACGAGCGTGCTCGAGGAATCGGTCGATGATGCTTCGAGCGCGGATGTTCTGGCTTAGCCCGGCCATGCCCGGTACCAGGCAGCAGATGCCACGCACGATCAACTCGATGTCCACACCGGCGCTACTAGCCTCATAGAGCTTGAAGATCATCTTGTCGTCTTCAAGGGCATTCAGCTTCCCAATGAACCGGGCCGTCGCGCCGCTCTCTGCCTGCTCGATCTCCGCATCGAACAGTTTGTAGAGGGATTTGCGGAGGTAGAATGGTGCAACGAGGAGATGCTCGAACTCCGGCTTACTCTCCTCCCCTTCCAGAAAGGCGAACACGCGCCGGACCTCTTGTGTGATGCGCGGGTCGGCCGTAAAGAGAGCGTGATCCGCGTACACTCTGGACGTGGCCTCATTGAAGTTGCCGGTGCTTAGATACGCGTACCACTTGTGCTCGTCCTCCTGTCGCCCGACGAGCAGCATCTTCGCATGTACTTTCAGGTCGCGGAAGCTGTACAGCGTGCGGACTCCGGCCGCTTCCATCTGTGCGGCCCATTCGAGATTGGATGCTTCGTCGAATCGGGCTTTTACCTCCACGAATGCCGTCACCTGCTTACCCTGCCGGGCGGCTTCGAGCAGCGCACCCACGACGGCGGAGTTCGGCGCCGTCCGGTAGAGTGTGATCCAGATCGAGTCCACGTCTGGATCGGCCGCGGCCTGCTCCAGGAACTTCAGTACGTACTCGAAGCGCTGGTACGGAAAGTGCAGGATGCGGTCCTTCTCAGCGATGGTGCCGAAGATCGACGCCGAGCCTTCGAGGTCGGGATGCGGCAGAGGCGGCAGCTTCTCATAGCGGACATCCGAAAGACCGAAATCCGGAAAATCGGCCAGATCGTGAAGGTTGTGATAGCGCCCACCTAACACGAGATCCTCAGCGGCCAGGTCGAAGGTCGACTGGAGCATCCCGATGACATGGTACGAGGCGCGCAAATCGTACAAGAACCGACACGGAAGGCCCCGCTCACGCTTCTTGAGGCTCTTTCGAATTTGTTCGGCGATGCTTCCGGAAAATTCGTCTTCGAGATACAGCTCCGCATCGCGGGATAACTTGATAGCATAGGCCTCCCCCACATCGAAGCCGGAAAACAGCTCTGGCAGCGCCACGCGGATGACGTCATCCAGAAAGATGACGTAATGCCGGCCGTCGTCAGACGGCATCCTGACGAAACGCTGTACGGGTGGGCTCGGCACCTCGATGATGCCAATCCTCGGCGCCTCGGCGGAAAGACCGACGCCCTGTTGCTTCGGCCACAGCTCCACGGCCAGGTAGACCTGCCGGTTCTCGAGGAAGGGCGCAGGCTGTGCCCCGAGCACGTGCGGGTGAACGTGCTCTCGAACGTGCTCATCGAAATAGCCTCGAAGGTAGGCCCGTTGTGAATCGTTCAACGCAGCGTCATCCAACAGGTGAATGCCGCGTTCTTCCAGCAGGGGCAAGATATCGTTTCGAAAAGTGGCGCCGAACTGCTCCTGCTGGGCCGACACGACCTCGTGGATCCGAGCGAGCAACTCTTCCGGCTGGATGCCCAGCTTGTCGACGGCCCTCTTTTTTAGCCGGAGCAGACTGCGCAGCGACGCCACGCGAACGCGAAAGAACTCGTCCAGATTGGACGAATAGATGGCCAGGAATTTAAGCCGTTCGTACAGCGGAACGGTCGGATCCTGTGCTTCCTGCAGCACGCGGACATTGAAGGAGAGCCACGACAGCTCGCGGTCCACGAGCATCGGTTCGGGGTCGGCAGACATGGGCGGATGGGTCTGAGGTGGACGCAGAAGATAGTCAACGGCTGTGACGCTTTACAGAGGGCCATTGGTACACTAACTTCCAGCCGCCAAAAGCGCTTTCAGTTATGCCGTACCTCGGAGCTCGATGCCGACCATCAAGGACGTAGCACATCATTGCGGCGTGTCCATTGCGACTGTCTCCGCCGTCATCAACGACGCGGATTGGGTGCCGCATTCCACGCGCGCCCGCGTCATGGAGGCCATTCGCGCCCTCAACTACCGCCCAAATCGACTGGCACAGAGCCTGAAGACGCGGCGCAGTTTCACCGTGGGCGTGATCGTCTCCGACATCACCAATCCCTTCTACACGGACATCGTGCGCAGTTTGAGCCACGAGCTTCGCAAACACGAGCGATCCCTCGTTCTATGCGACTCGAATCACAGCTTCCAAATCGGCGAAGAGAACTATCGGATGCTACTCGAGAAGCAGGTCGATGCCGTCGTGCTGATCGGGGATTGTGTACGGAAGGAGGATGTCGAAGAGTTCGTAACAGAGAACCCTCAGATGCCGGTGGTGGCCATCGAGCGCGATTACGGGATCGAGGGCATAACCAAGTTGCTGGTGGATTCGGAGCAGGGCGCTTTTGACGCCACGATGCACCTCATCGAACAAGGCTTTACCCGAATCGGGATGATATCGGGTCCGCTCACGGGCCCCGGTAGTCGGAGCTATGGTCGCTTGAATCAGTATCGCGGTTTTCGGCGAGCACTGCAGGTCGGAGGTGTCGAGTTCGACAGCCGTTTCGTGGTCGATGGCGACTTCCGATTCAGTGGCGGGCAGACGGCCATGCGCCGACTTCTCAAGTTCGCCGATCCGCCGGAGGCCGTATTCGCGGCGAACGATCTGATGGCGCTCGGCGCGATGGAGGTGGCGCGTTCAGCCGGGCTGCGCATCCCGAACGACCTGGCCATCATAGGGTATGATGATATCCCCATCGCCGCACATACTTCCCCGCCGCTGACCACGATGGCCATCCCCAAGACGGAAATCGGCAACGCTGCCGCGCACGAACTGCTCCGCCATCTGGAGAGCGAACGCCCGGTGGGGCCTGTGCGTCGAATCTTTGCAGCGCGCTTGATCGTGCGAGAATCCGCCATTTTTCGGCTGCAGGAGCGATTGGAGCGCGCGTCCTGAGTACATGCAACCGATAAACCATGCTCGCCATTGAAGTGCAGCCCTTGCGCGTCGCCATCATTGGAGCGGGGCCGGCCGCATTCTATGCCGCTGATGCCCTGCTCAAGCAGGCGAATCGAGCCATCGAGGTCGATATGTTCGACCGGCTGCCGACCCCCTTCGGGCTCGTTCGTGGAGGTGTAGCTCCCGATCATCAGAAGATCAAGAACGTGTGCCGGGTCTTCCACAAGACGGCCATGCAGCAGGGATTCCGCTTCTACGGAAATGTCGAGTTCGGCACCGACGTGACGCGCGACGATCTGCGGCGGCATTACCATATGATCGTGTACGCGACCGGCGCACAGACCGACCGGTCGATGGGCATTCCGGGCGAAGATCTCGCCGGAAGCCACTCCGCCACGGAATTCGTGGCGTGGTATAACGGACATCCGGACTTTCGTCATCTGACCTTCGACCTTTCCGCCGAGCAGGTGGCGATCATCGGGGTCGGGAATGTGGCTGTCGATGTGGCGCGGATCCTGTGTCGCACCCCGGAGGAGCTCGCGCAGACCGATATCGCCGACTATGCGCTGGATGCGCTGCGTCGAAGCCGCGTCCGGGAGGTTTATATGCTGGGGCGGCGTGGTCCCGCTCAGGCGGCCTTCACCCCACCCGAGGTGAAGGAGCTGGGCGAGATGGAGGATGCGGACTGCCTGGTCACGCAAGAGGACGTCGAATTGGACCCGGAAAGCGCCGCCGACCTGGAGTCTGCCGATCGCAATACGGTGCGCAATGTCGAGATTATGCAGGAGTTCTCGAAGAATCGCCCGTCGGGCAAAAGCCGCCAGCTCCACATCCGGTTTCTGGTCTCGCCGGTAGAGATCCTCGGCGACAGCGAGGGTCGCGTGATGGGACTTCGCGTCGTGCGAAATGAGCTGTATCGGGACGAGCGCGGACGGCTTCGCCCGCGTCCTACCGGCCAGCACGAGGAGTTGCCGGCACAGCTGGTGTTTCGGTCCGTCGGCTACGAGGGCGTGCCCCTGCCTGATGTTCCGTTCGACGAGAATTGGAGCGTCATTTTGAACGAATCCGGTCGCGTCCTGGACCCGAAGACGCGCCACCATGTCACTGGCGAGTATGTTGCCGGATGGATAAAGCGCGGGCCTACCGGAGTCATCGGCACGAACAAGGCCGATGCGGTCGAAACCGTCGAAGCCATGATGCAGGATCTCCAGGCGGGACTCGTCCTCGAGCCGGCGGAGCCCTCGGCGCAGGCCATCGAGCGCCTGATCCGTGAACGTCAGCCACGCTTCTTCACCTACGAGGATTGGTGCCGCCTGGATCAAATGGAGATTCAGCGGGGTGAGGCGCTCGGGCGGCCACGCGTGAAGTTCACGAGCATCGACGAGATGTGGGCGGCGGTTCGACATCCACCAGATTGATGCCCCTCGCCCCCACGGCGCAGTTCCATGGAGATGGTTCGGCGGCAGCCCTTATTGGCAGCGAATGCCGCACTTCTTCATCGAATCTACACAATTCGGTATCGCTTCCGGTGACATAGCATAGTTGACACGGCGCCCGCCCTGCGATTTCTTGCACATCAACGCTCGCCCAACCACGCGACTCACACTCTAATGCATCGCCATTCGTCCTCTTCCCATCCTTGTGGTGCCCGCTGCTGTCGGTGTATGCCGTGCATGCAGTGCTGCACCTGTATGCGGATGAGCGATGCAAGAGCTTGCCGAAACGACTAGCGCGCACGCGCGCCGTCAGACCCTTCGGGACTCGCCCGCTCATCTCGCGCTGATGAGCGGGCTTTTTTGTGCACTCCCTTCGCCCCCGACTCCATCCAACCTATCCATATGCCGGAACGACCTCTACCTGCGCGCAATCGTGCGAAGTTGCCACCAGGCTTTTCGAAGGCACCGAAGCTCACGGTCGAATCCATCAAGCGAGGAAGCCGTGGCCTCCGCGCAAACTTGTGCGCCTCTCTCCGGGATGGTACGAATCACTTCGATGAGGTCGATCGCCAGATCCTCAAGTTCCACGGCGTCTACCAGCAGGATGATCGCGATCGGCGCCAGGCCGATAGGCACCACATCTTCATGATCCGGTCCCGAATTCCGGGCGGGCAGCTGACGGCCGAGCAATATCTCGTGCACGACGAGCTCGCTGATCGGTTTGGGAACGGCACCCTCCGCGTCACGACGCGGCAGGGCCTGCAGTTGCACTCCGTCCTCAAGCAGGACTTGAAGGAGGCGATTGCCGAGATCAACGAGTCGCTTGTCACGACACTGGCGGCCTGCGGTGACGTTGCCCGCAACCTGATGTACACGCCCGTGCCCCCAAGCGAGCCCTTTCACTTCGAAATCCTGGATATTGCGAGGCAGCTAAGCGAGCACCTCCTTCCGAAGACGCGGGCTTATCACGAAATCTGGCTCGATGGCGAGAGGGTCGACTCGAGTGTGGCGAAGGTGGAGCCCGATCCGATCTACGGCGAGACCTACCTCCCACGGAAGTTCAAGGTGGGAATCGCCTTTCCGGGCGATAACAGCATCGATGTGTATTCACAGGATGTCGGACTGGTGGCAGTGGTGCGCAATGGGCAGCTCATCGGATTCAATGTGCTGGCGGGCGGCGGCCTCGGCATGACGCACAACAAGTCGGAGACCTATCCCCGACTCGCCGATCCGATTGGGTTTGCCACGGTCGAGCGCGTGGTGGATGTCGTCGAAGCGATCGTTCTGATTCAACGCGACCACGGCGACCGCAACAACCGGCGCCGCGCGCGGCTGAAGTACCTGGTCGACGACTGGGGCGTCGACAGATTCAGATCTGCGCTCTTCGAGCGGCTCGGCTACGAATTGCCCGAGCCGGTTGACGTCCCACCTCTCGAGCTCGAGCTCTACCTCGGTTGGAGCCGGCAGCACGATGGAAGATGGTACCTGGGCATCTACATCGAAAACGGCCGCATCGGCGGGCCGCTCAAGGCCGGGCTTCGAGACATCGTCGCTCGTTTTCGCCCGGGGATTCGCCTGACGCCCAATCAAAACGTCCTCCTGACCGACATCGAGCCGAGGGACCGTGCCGCGATCGATGCCCTGCTCGCAGGATTGGGAATTACGGATGTCGACCAGATCAGCCCGCTGCGGCAACTCGCCATGGCATGCCCCGCGCTACCGACGTGCGGCCTCGCGCTTGCCGAAGCAGAACGCGCCATGCCCGATCTCCTGGACGCACTGGAGACCGAAATCCAAAAACTCGATTTGCAGGAAGAACGAATCGGCGTCCGCATGACGGGATGTCCAAACGGATGTGCGCGACCCTACCTCTCCGAGATCGGAATCGTTGGGCGCTCACCGGGCCGATATGCGCTTTTCCTCGGCGGCACATCGTCAGGAACGCGCCTGAATAAACCTTTCCGCGATCTCGTGCCCATCGACGAGATCGTTCCTACGCTGCGCACCGTGCTGAGCATCTACAAGGCGCAGCGAGTGCCCGGAGAGTCGTTGGGCGACTTCTGCCTGCGCTTCGGTGTCACGGACATCGATGATCACATCAAAGAGCTCGAAAGCGATGCCCAGCCGGCCTGAATCCGCCGTCGTCTACCTCGTGGGGGCGGGTCCCGGCGATCCGGAGCTCATCACCGTGAAGGGGCTGAAGTTGCTGCGCCTGGCCGACACCGTAGTGTACGATCGCCTTGTACACCCCGACCTGCTCGACTACGTTCGGCCGGATGCCGCCCGGATATTCGCGGGCAAATCGCCCGAGGGCCACAGCTACCGGCAGGAGGATATCAACGGGCTTTTGATCGAGCACGCGCGACGCGGCCGAATCGTCGTTCGACTCAAGGGCGGCGATCCGTTCGTCTTCGGAAGAGGCGGCGAGGAGTGTCTGGCTCTCGCGGCCGCCGGCATCCGCTGCGAGGTCGTACCAGGCATCACAAGCGCGGTCGCCGTTCCGGGCGGCGTGGGAATTCCGCTGACCCATCGTCAGGTCTCGACCGGGTTCGCCGTGGTAACCGGTCGTACGGCCTATGAGAACGATGAGCCGGACTGGAAAGCGCTGGCCTCCATCGGCACGATCGTGGTCCTGATGGGACTTCAACGCCTGGCTGAGGTCGCCCATAGCCTGATTCAGGCCGGGCGCCCTTCAAAGACGCCGGTGGCGGTAATCGCCTCCGGCACGACAAACAGGCAGGTGGCCGTCTTCGGGACGCTGTCCGACATCAGTGAACGCGCCAGGAATCTCGCTCCGCCCGCCACGATCGTGATCGGCGACGTCGTGGCATTGCGAGATCGAATCCGGCCGCAAGACGAGCCCGCTTCCGCGCTTCACGGACCCGCGCTCTTGAGATCCATTGTGGTGAGGTCGACGTGATGAATTCCTCCGACATCGCAGCTCTTAACCAACGATTCGCCACCCGCTACCCGGAGGATCTCCTCGAATGGGCGTATAGTTCGTTCGGCCGGGAAGTCGCCCTCGCAACCGGCTTTGGCCCGTCGGGGGTCGTGCTCATGCACATGCTTTCACGCGTCGTTTGCGATCCCGAGGTCTTCTACCTGGATACGGACCTGCTCTTTCCACAAACTCATGAGGTGAAGAGGCGGCTTGCAAAACGCCTGGGCGTTCGCTTCATCCGCGTCCATTCCGGGATCTCCCTTCCTGAACAGGCCCGGCGTGAGGGGGATCGGCTCTGGCGAACGGATCCGGATCGATGCTGCTTCTTGCGCAAGGTGCAGCCGCTTCGGCGCTTTCTGCGCGATCGTTCGGCCTGGATCACAGGCATCCGTCGCGATCAATCACCCACTCGCGCTATGGCGCGTCTCGTCGAGTGGGACGATGGAAACGGTCTGCTCAAGATCAATCCCCTCGTAGACTGGTCGGGCGACGACGTCTGGCGCTACATCAACCTCTACGATCTTCCCTACAACTCCCTTCACGACCGAGGCTACCCGAGCGTCGGCTGCATTCCGTGCACAAGAGCCGTGGACGATCACGAGGATCAAAGAGCCGGGCGATGGCCTGAGCACGTCAAATTGGAGTGTGGTATTCACGTATCGAGCAGCGCCCGCGCCGACGCGCCGGCGCCGCCCAACGCCGACAGCTAGCGAGATGCAGGTTTACCCCATCTTTCTGAATGATCTGGGCGGCCGACGATGTGTCGTCATCGGAAGCGGACTCGAAGCGGAACGCAAGATTCAAGGCCTGCTGGCCTGCCAAGCAGCCGTTTCTCTCGTCGGCGCCGATCCAGAGTTTGACGTGTCGAAATATGATGTCGAGTGGCATCGCCGTGACTATCAAGAGGGAGACCTATGCGGCGCTTTCCTGGCGATTGTCACGTACGTGGATCCCGTGCGCACCCGTCCGATCTGGGAGGAAGCTCAGCGCGAGAGGGTCTTGATCAATGCCATGGACGACGTCCCCCACTGCACGTTCGTGGCCGGATCCATCCTCCAGCGAGGGAAGCTGACTGTAGCCATCTCCACGTCCGGGGCAGCGCCCGCACTGGCAGTAAGACTGCGCCAGCGGCTGGAGGCCGAGCTTGGCCCGGAGTATGCCATATTCCTCGAGTGGATGGCCCGTCTGAGAGCACCAATGTCGGCCCACTTTCCGTCATTTGAGAGGCGACGGGAACGGTGGTATGCCCTGATCGATGCCGGCATCCCTGAACTACTCGCGGCCGATGACTACGATCTGGCGATAAGCCGTGTCGCGGAATTGGTCGGAAGCGGCGTCGCCGACATCCTCATGGATGCATCCATCCCGGGGCCCGGCACGGATGTGTCAGATAAGACCCCGATGGGCCGGCATCCATAGCCGATCCGGAATCAGCCCTGTGGGACGAATACGACGTCGAAGCCCACCGTCACTTCATCGCCCGTGCGGAGCGCTCCGAACATCGCCGTGGGCGGCCGGATTTCAAAGTCGCTCATTTTGAGCGGAACGCTGCCAGTATAGCGAATTCCTTCTGACGTCTCCTCCACGTTGACGTCCATCTGAATCTGTCGCGTTACGCCGGCCAGCGTGAGATTTCCGTTTGTCGACAGCTTCGAACCGTCATTCGAAGTGACCTCCACCAGCTCGTAGGTGATGTTTGGATGCTCTTCGACTTTCAAGGCATCCCGCATCAATCGATCCATGATCGTGCTCCGGCCGCCTTTCAACTTGGCCGCGGGAACCGTCAATTGGACGGTGCTGGGGACATGAGTAGCATTGTCGATGGTGGCAGTGGCATCGATCTCTGAAGCTTCAACGGTCCAATCGTTCTTGTTCGAGGTGCCGTCCACCCACAATTTGCTATCGCCCTTCAGGGTGTAGCTCTGCGCCGCGGCGATCGGCGATGCCAGCGGAGTGAAGACCGCGAGTACGGCCACCCCGACGACAGCGTGAACGAGGCGACGTAGACTGATTCGCATGATTCGCACGGTTGGATTGAGAGTCTCTTCGTTTTGGACCGGAATACACTTGAAAATGATTCACGGGAAACGGTATATGAAAAATGGTGTTTCCACCCTATCCGACCGATGGACGCGCTTTCAGTGCGTTCTCAAGCGCCGGAACGTCCCCATTCTTCCTCCGGTCTACCTTATATTTGAGGGTGCTCCGATGCCGAGATATCCCCTCCCATGAGCATAGATCAATCCTGCGCAAGAACATTCAATCCCACTATACACCGCATATGGTCATGAAGAAAAAGAAGGCCTTCAAGGGCGTGAGCACCTCGCGCCGCGAGTTCGTGAAGAAGAGTGCGCTGGCTGCAACCGCCGTGATGGCTGGCTGCTCTCCTAAGGTAGCCGAGCAGGTAACGCAGACCGGCCCCGCCATCGGAGTGATCGGAGCAAATGACAGAATCCGCGTAGGCTTCATCGGTGTGGGCGGCCAGGGATTCAATGCGCACCTGGGTACTATCGTGCGGCACGGCGACGAGTTCAACGCCGAAGGTGTGGCTGCGTCGGATGTGTTCGACAAGCGGGTGGACCAGGCCGTCGCCGAGCTTGGCGTAACCGCGGCGGATGGGTACCGTGATTACCGGGCGCTCCTCGATAGAAACGATATCGACGCCGTATTCATTGGAACGGTCGACCACTGGCACCGGCAGGTTGCCGTCGACGCCATGAATGCGGGCAAGCACGTCTACTGCGAAAAGCCGATGACGCGGTATCTCGAGGAGGCGTTCGATATCTACGACACCGCCATGGAAACCGGCGCCATCTTCCAGATTGGCTCGCAGTACTGCACGGAAGGTAAATGGCACAAGGCGGCCGAGATGATTCAGGCGGGCAAGATCGGCCCTCTCGTGCTCGCGCAGGACTCGTATATGCGCAACAACCCGGATGGCGAGTGGAACTACGAGATCGATCCGGATGCGAATCCTCAGCACATCGATTGGCAGCGTTGGCTTGGCCCGGTCAGCGACCGCCCCTTCAGCGCCGACGAATATCACCGTTGGCGCAAGTACTACCCCTATTGCGCGGGAATTCTCGGTGACCTGCTGGCGCATCGCATCCATCCGCTCCTCCTGGCCACCGGTGCACCCGAATTTCCCGTACGTGTGGCGTGCCTCGGGACGCGCAAGATCACGCCGGATCGCGATGTGCCGGATAACACACAAGTTCTGGCCGAATTCCCGAGCGGACTCACCATCATGGTGATCGGAAGCACGGTGAACGAGCAGGGCCTCGAGCAGGTGATTCGCGGGCATGAGGGCACGCTGTACTTCGGCGGCAATACCGTGAACCTGCGGCCGGAGCGGCCCTTCGCCGATCTCGTCGACCAGGAAGTGCATGAGAACATCGAGCCGGGCGTCAGCGTGCCGGCTCACGTCCAGAACTGGCTCGAGTCCATTCGCGAGAACAAGCAGCCGAACGGCAACATCGATCTAGCGATCAAGACGCAGGTCGTCATCTCGCTGGCCGAGATGTCGGAGCGCCTGGGCGAGATGCTGTATTTCGACGAGAAGACCCGCAAGATCACAACGGGCAGCGGCCGCGAGATTCAGCCGATTACCTACGGAACGCTCGAGCTTTCGTAACGGGCAGGTGATTCGGGATGGGCGGTCGTCACGGCCGCCCTGCCGCCTCGAAGCCGCCGGCACCGATCGCTCGGGGCAAAATCCGAACAGCAACGCAGCACAGCTATGGTCACGGTCCGGCTGGCTCGGATGGCCATGGCGTGCCGGTTCGAGCTGATTCTCTACGGGGAGGACGCCGTGAGGCTTCGCGCGGCCGGCGAGGCGGCGCTCGACGAGATCGAACGCATAGAGGCGCGCCTCACCATCTACGATGCCGCCAGCGATGTAAGCCGCATCAATGCGCGCGCGGCATCCGAGGACGTTCGCGTATCGTCGGAACTATTCGACCTGCTACGGACGGCCAAGCGGCTGCATCGACAGACGAACGGGACGTTCGATCTCACCATCTCGCCCTTGATGCGGGCATGGGGATTTTTCCGGAACACGGGCCACATGCCCGATCCGGAACAGCTGGAGGATGCCCGAGCGCTCACCGGGATGGACCTGGTGAATCTTCAGGAATCGGATCGATCCGTGCGGTTCCTTCGAGAAGGCGTGATGCTCGATTTCGGTGCAATTGGAAAGGGATACGCCATCGACGAAGCCGTTGCACTGCTTCGGGAGGCGGGCGTCGACCGGGCGCTCTTGCACGGCGGTACAAGCACGGTCTACGCCCTCGGGTCGCCGCCGGAGGAGGAGGCGTGGAAAGTCGCCATACCACGCCCAGATGCGCGCGACGAGCCTCTCGCGCTGGTCGATCTCCGGGATGAATCCCTGTCGGTCTCGGCCGTATGGGGTAAGTCGTTCGAGGCCGGCGGCCGGACCTACGGACACGTTCTGGATCCGAGAAGCGGTGAACCCGTCCATGGAGCCGTGCTCTCCGCCGTCACGGCCGCAAACGCCACGGAGAGCGATGCGATCTCCACGGCGCTCCTCGTAGCCGCCGGTACCGACGTGTCAGACGAGCACATCCACGAAGATTCGGAGCCGATTGGCATTTGGCCGTTCGGATTGGAAGAAGGAATGCGCGCGCTCATCGTCGTGCCCGATCAGAACAAAGCCTTTTTTAGAGTCGTTGAGTTTGGACTTACGGCCCTGGAGTCAGCACGCCAGATCCTCGTGCAGCCACCATCCACATCCAGCCAGTAACATGACTGCGCCAGACAATATGTCCGATCCTCGGGTGCTCAGCCGCCGACATTTTCTGAAGAAGAGCTCGCTGGTTCCGCTGAGCAGCATTCTCGGCGGCTTTGCGGCCGCTGAGGAGGCCGCAGCAAGGTCCGCTGAGCAGACCGTGAACGTTGCCCTCATTGGGTACGGCCAATGGGGACGCGAGATTGCCGACACCCTGCTTCGCATCGAGGAGGCAAATATCTCCGCCATCGTAGACACATACGACGTGATGTTGACCCGCGCCGAACGGTCGCTGCCTGAGGCCGCACGGCACTCGGACTACCGCGTCGTGTTAGACGATCCCGAGATCTCGACGGTGATCATCGCGACCCCCACACATGTGCATCGCCAGATCGCCGTAGACGCCCTCGAGGCCGGCAAGCACGTGTACGTAGAGGCCCCAATGGCCGCATCTATCGAGGATGCCCGTGCGATGGCGGTCGCCGCGCAGAACGCCTCCGATCAAATCTTTCAAGTTGGGCTCCTGTCGCGATCACATCCAAACTATCGCTCGGTCTTCCAATTCATCCGTAGCGGCGCTCTCGGAAAAGCGACTATGGCGCGTGCGCAGTGGCACGCCAAGACCAGCTGGCGGAGGACTTCGCCCAATCGTGAGCGCGAGATGGAGCAAAACTGGCGTTTGGACCCGGAGCTATCGACGGGACTGATCGGCGAGGTCGGCGTGCACCAGCTCGATCCGGCCATGTGGTTCCTCAACGAGCGGCCGTCGAGCGTGACCGGCTTCGGGCAGATCATGCTCTGGAACGACGGGCGCGACATGCCCGACACCATCCAGGTCGTTTTCGGTTTCCCGAGCGGCGTGCACCTCAGCTACGACGCCACCCTGACGAGCTCCTTCGACGGCGCGTACGACCTGTTCTACGGGCGCGACAGCACCATCATGTTCCGCGACAACAAGGCATGGATGTTCAAGGAGGTGGATGCCCCCATGCTGGGCTGGGAGGTCTACGCCAGGAAAGACAACTTCTATAAGGAGACCGGCATCGCGCTCGTGGCCGACGCGACGAAGCTTGACGCGCAGAACATCGACCCGACGGAAGACGATCCGAATATGGAGACTCCGCTCTTTTACGCGCTGAGAGAGTTCTTCGATAATCACGCATTCGGGCCCTACCCGCCGGCGGCCGGCTATCAGGAGGGATTCAATACGGCGGTCGTGACCATAAAAGCTCACGAGGCCATCATGAACAACTCGAGGATCGAGCTCGACGAGAGCGACTTCGAGATTTGAGGCTCAGTCACCGGCTACGAGGGCGGTCATCCGCCACTTTCCGTCGTGATAGTTGAAGATAGCCCGGTAGCCGACCGGATTCCCGATGTACCGGCTGGATACGTATCCCTCACGACCATCCGCCAGGCGCACGTGGACCCAGTCGTCAGCGGACGCGATGGCTCGATCGCTCTGCGTCGGGTAGCTCTCCACGCGGACAATGTCGTAGCTCAGCCGGGTAAGCACCGGGCTGGTGATGTCCGGTCGTGAGCGTACGTTCACGTTTTGTCCAATGACGACGCCGTGCTGAAAGGGGTCGTGCTCTTCGCCTGGAAAGGCCGCGTAGTAGTAAGGCGCCTGGAACATTCCGTCGCGGTAAATTCCGCCGCCACCGACGATTCTACCCAGAGTTCGCCAGAGGTCGGATTTCGGAGATGAGGGCCGCCACCGCTCCTTGAAATCCGCCAGACCTCCTCCTGCTCCGAAGCTCGTTCGTATTCCCTTGTCCACGTGAGCGAACAGGAAGCTCGTATCTCGCGCCGCTATGGCTTCGAGCAGATGCAGGCGGAACGCGATAAACGTGGAGTCTTCGTACGCCTCATCGACGGGATACAGCTTGCCGACCTGGGCCTGGGATAGGTTCGCACCGATGTGTCCCAGAAGGCAAGCCATCAAGAACGCCGTCGACATCTGTCGGGCACGCCTCGACTTTTCTCGCGCCGTTCCGCCATCGCCCGTCGCCCGCCGTTCGACTCGCGTTTTCACGTCAGCCTTCCTGTTGCGTAGAGAACCACCACGTATTCCCGCCTGGATCCTTCACGCCGCCACGACGATCGGGGTCGCCTTCGCGGCGGGTAGGCTCCTGCACCGCTTCGGCGCCGTACTCGAGCGCGCGGGCGTAGGTTCGATCCACATCTGGAACGTACACGTGCAGGTGACACGGCATGGCTGGCCAATCTGCGCCCGCATCGCCCATCATCACAACAGAATCGTCGATCCGAACTTCAGCGTGCATGATCGTGCCGTCCGGCCCGGCGTAGCGGCGAAGCGGCTCGGCGTCCAGGACGTTTTGGAGGAATTCGATCACTCCGGCCGCATTTCTGGTGACGAGGTAGGGTGACACGGTGGTGTATCCGTCAGGCTTCCACTGGCTCGGCATGTGAACTCTGGGGTGGCTGGAGGATCGTGGGCGTTAGGGGTCATCAGGGTAACTCCACGCGCCGATGCCTGTCAAGGATGTCGTCTTTCCGTTACCAGCCCTTGACGTTAATGTATCTGTCTCAAGGCAGGGCGAAGGCCACGTAGGCGTCTCCCGATTTCGTGTTCATCTTCCCTCCCCCGGCGGCGATCACCACGTACTGCTTCCCATTGACCTCGTACGTGGCGGGGGTCGCGTACCCGCCGGCGGGGAGCTTCGTCTCCCAGAGCACTTCGCCCGTCTTCGCGTCCAGAGCCCGAAACATTTCGTCTCTCGTGGCGCCGATGAAGATGAGCCCTCCAGCCGTAACCACGGGCCCTCCGTAGTTCTCGAGGCCCGTTTGAGGTACGCCCCGCGCCGTCAGCTCCGGATCTTCGCCCAACGGCACCTTCCACACGATCTTGCCCGCATTCATGTCGATGGCATTCAGCGTCCCCCATGGCGGTTTCACGGCCGGGTAGCCCTTCGAGTCCACGAACCGATGATAGCCCGTGTGAGCGTACTGCACGGGTATCGATTCCTCGCCCTCATCCGCCCTTACGTCCACCGGAGCGGCGTCGGACCCAAATACCTCCTCGCCAAAAAGAAAGGCCACGATCGAGTTTACCTCGTTGTCGGGAATATGGCCGAACGACGGCATGATGCCCCGGCCCTTTTCGATGACCTGCCGTACGGAGTCCCGCGCCATACGCTCATCGATCCCCACCAACGATGGGTAGATACCGGCGTCGTCCCCGCGTAGGTCAAGACCGTGGCAGCTCGCGCAAGACATGGTGTAGAGCTGCGCGCCGCCCCGCCGGCCCGTCAGCGTTTCCGATCCATCGAGCTCGACCATCGTCAAGACCCAGGGCATCTCGTTGCTGTTTACGTAGAGGATCCCCGTGTTCGGATCGTGCGCAGCTCCGCCCCACTCCCCGCCGCCATCGAAGCCGGGAAACATGATGGTCCCCTCCATGCTGGGCGGCTCGTACTGTCCTCCCGATCGGAGGGACATGAAGCGGGCCAGCAATTCGTCGTAGTCGTCGGATAGATGGTTCAGATCGTTGGCCGACATGAACTGCCGGGCGAACGGCTCCGGCTTCAGCGGGAACGGCTGCGTGGGCCACGCCTCCTCGCCTATGAGCGTCGACGGGGAAACCGGCTGCTCGACGACGGGGAAGAGCGGTTCGCCCGTCGCCCGGTCGAACAGGAAGACGTGTCCCGACTTCGTGATCTGCGCGGCGGCATCGATTCGGCGCCCCTCGTGCACGACGGCCATCAGGTTGGGTGGGGCCGGCGGATCGCGATCCCACAAATCATGGTGTACGAGCTGAAAATGCCAGATCCGCTCACCCGTTTCGGCATCGAGCGCAAGGAGCGAATTGCCGAACAGGTTCATACCCACGCGATTGCCTCCGTAGAAGTCGAATGCCGGTGACCCCGTCGGGATGTACACGATGCCCCGCTCCGGATCGAGACTCATGCCGGCCCAGGCATTCGCCCCACCCATATACGTCCAGGCGTCATCGGGCCATGTCTCATAGCCGTACTCGCCCGGCTGCGGAATCGTATGGAATACCCATTCCAGGTCGCCCGTTCTTACGTTGAAGGCACGAACGTGGCCCGGCGCCGCATCCGAGAGCTCCGAGACCCGTGAGCCGATGATGACGATGTCTTTGTATATGGCCCCGGGAGAATTCGAGTTGATGAACAGGTCTTCAACGCCCGGGCCGAGGCCTTCCCGGAGGTCGACCGAGCCGACCTCCCCAAATGCCGGATCCGGCCTGCCCGTTTCTGCATCGATCGAGTACATTCGATCTCCCGCCGTAAACAGGATCCGGCGAGCGGTGCCATCCTCCCAGTACATCACCCCGCGATTCACGCCGAGATGCGTCGGGCCTTCGCCGGCCTTGAAGGGATTGAACCGCCAGATTTCTTCGCCCGTCGCCGCATTCAGGGCAAAGAGATGGATCTGAGGCGATGTTGCATACAGCACATCATCCACAATGATGGGGTTGCACTGGATTTGCGAGCGGTTGTTGGCCGTGTCCGCCCCGCCGGAGTGATATACCCATGCAACGTCGAGATTGCGTACGTTCGAGGTGTTGATCTGATCGAGCGCCGAGTACTGACTGCGGTACGGGTCGCCCTGATAGTGCTCCCAGGTGCGGAAGAAGTCATCCTCGATGGAAACCTCGTTATGCGTTTCAGGCCCGCCAGGCATCCACGAACCCAGATAGGACAGTGCCGTGGCTGCTACGAGCACGGAAACGGAAACAGATCGATACATACGGGGCGGGAAGTGCGTGATAGGATATCGTAAAATAAGCGCCGCGCAATCGTTTGCACGCGGGCAGTCGCGAATTCGAGGACCAGCCCGTTCCTCGCATTCGAGGCGGTCGGCACAAAAGCATCATCGACTTGAAGGGAAACATGCCTGATAGAAAGCTCGGGGTCGCCATGGTCGGATGCGGTCGCTACGCAGCCAAACAGCTCGCACCGGCCCTGCTGGAGACGGAAAAGTGCCACCTGACCGCCATCGTGACCGGCAACCCGGAGACGGCAGCGGCCTGGCAGCGGGAATACGACATCCCCGAAGGCAATGTGTACGATTACGACAGCTTCGATCAGATCGCCGACAATGACGAGATCGACATCGTGTACATCGTGCTGCCCAATCATCTGCACGCCGAATACACGATCCGGGCTGCGCACGCCGGTAAACACGTCATCACGGAGAAACCCATGGCCGTCACGGTTCGGGACTGTGAGGCAATGATCGAGGCTTGCGACCGAAACGGCGTGAAGTTGGCCGTCGGCTATCGCCTGCACTACGATCCGTACCATCAGGAGATGATGCGGCTCGGCCAGGAACAGGTTTTCGGCCCCGTCACGATCGTCGAGGCCGGATACGGATTCACGTACCGGCGAACAGCGGCATGGCGATTCCAGGAGGAAAAGGCCGGGGGCGGCGCGCTTTACGATGTGGGCATCTACGCGATCCAGGGTGCGCGCTACGTCACGGGGGAAGAGCCCGTGCGTGTTCGCGCCCAGGCTTATAACACGCGGCCTGACATTTTCCGAGAGATCTACGAGACAATCCTGTGGGACATGGAATTCCCGAGCGGCGCCGTCTCAACACACACGACGACCTATACCGGACTCATCGATCGGCTGTATCTGATGGCGCCGGACGGATGGGCGGAGCTCAATCCGGCCTATCGGTACGGCGGCCTGGTCGGCCGGACGAGCCAGGGTCCGATGCAATTTCCACAGGTCAACCAGCAGGCCCTCCAAATGGATGATTTCGCAGAGTGTATATTAGGAAACCGAGAAAGCCGCGTTTCGGGAGAAGAAGGCCTGCGCGATCTGCGCGTGATTGAGGCGATTTATCGGTCGATCGACAACGACGGCATATGGGTCAACGTCTAGCTAACTTCGTGATAAGCATGCGATTTTCACTGCTCCCCATCATCGTTCTATTTGGTACTTCCATTCTGGCCGGTTGCGTCGCTGAGCAACCGGACTCCAACAATGCCTCCATGAACGGCGCGAAGACGTTCGAGTCGGACCTGGAATTCCTCCGGAGCCATGGTGATGTGCGCCTGTTGGTAGGCGAGGATGGACAGCGAGTCGCGGTATCCGACCAATACCAGGGTCGTGTCATGACCAGCACGACGGCCGACGGAAGTCTCAGCTTCGGCTGGATCAATCGCCCCTTCATCCAATCAGGCGCGACGGGGACGGCCTTTGACAATTACGGTGGGGAGGATCGCTTCTGGCTAGGCCCTGAAGGAGGCCAATACTCGCTCTTCTTCCCGGCCGGCGCGGAATTCGTTCTCGACGATTGGCAGGTGCCCGCGGGGCTGCAAGAGGGCACCTGGTCCGTGGTAGACTCCTCCGCCTCCGCGGTGACATACAGGCAGTCGATGACCCTGACGAACTACAGCGGCACCGAATTCGACCTCGAGGTCGACCGTACGATTAGCCTGCTGGATGAGGAGCAGATCCGCACCGCGCTCGGCGTGGACATGCCCGAGTCGATCGACTGGGTTGCGTTCGAGAGCACGAACCAGGTCGTGAACCGATCAGCCGGCCCGTGGACGGAAGAGGGTGGTCTGCTGAGCATCTGGATTCTCGGGATGTATGAGACCTTCGACACGTCCTGGGTTGTGGTTCCGTTCGATGGGCCTTCGTCGGCGGATGTCATCACGGACGCCTACTTCGGCGCGGTGCCCGAAGATCGCCTTGTCGTTCGCGACGGCTACGCTGTCTTCAAAGCGGACGGCATGTACAGGAGCAAGATTGGCGTTCCGGCGGCCTATGCGCGTCCCGTGCTAGGAAGCTATAGCCCGGCAGTGAACGCATTGACCGTCGTTCATTTTGACCTTCCTGAGCAGGCCGCGCGTTACGTCAACAGCCTGTGGGAGCTACAGGACGCGCCGTACGACGGTGATGTCGTCAACAGCTACAACGACGGCCCGCCTAATCCGGGAGGGTTCTACGAGCTCGAAACCAGTTCTCCCGCCCTCGAGCTAGCTCCAGGCGAGAGCCACGTTCACCGGCACAGGACCATACACTTTGTCGGCGATACGGAGGCCCTCGATACGCTATGCAGAAGCATCTTCGGCGTGCCTCTTGAGGACATCAGGATCTAGGCTCCAGAGAACGCGGGCCCGGGCCGCCCACGCTCACGAGGGGTCGACCGCCCGGTATGCCTCGATCACCGCGCGCTCGCCCTCTTCGCCGGGCATTGAATTCCCGTGCTCCATCCCGAGGATGCCGTCGTACCCACGCTCGTGGATGTATCGGAAGACATTCGCGTAGTTGATCTCACCCGTCGAGGGTTCATTGCGCCCGGGATTGTCGCCGATCTGGAAATATGCGATCTCATCCCACGACTTCTCGATATTGGGGATAAGGTTGCCCTCCGTGATCTGCTGGTGGTAGATGTCGAATAAGATCTTGCAAGCCGGGCTGTTTACGTGCTTGCAGATCATGTATGCCTGAGGCGCGCGGCTCAGGAACATCCCTGGGTGGTCTCGCCACGGGTTGAGCGGCTCGAGGACCATCACCAACCCATGCGGCTCGAGGATCTCGGCGGCACGCTTAAGACTCTCGACGACGTTTACCGTCTGGTACTCCATCTCGAGTCGGAGGTCGACGTGCCCGGGCACCACGGTCATCCACCTCGCATTCACCCGCTTCGCCACGTCGACGGATTCTCTGATGTCATCCAGAAAGGCCTGCCGGGCGTCCTCCCTGCCCGACGTGAGCACCGGCTCATCCCACCCGATCTCGTGCGCGACGAAGACTCCCATACGCATGCCGAGGCGCTCCATCTCCCGCCCGATCCGCTCCTGGACATCAGCAGGCCGAGCCTTCATCCCGTTGTCCTCGAGGGAGCGAAAGCCTACGTCGGCCATGAACTTGATCTGGTCGACGAGATCATCGCCCGCGTGCGCGGCGAACATGCCGAAGTGCGGGGCATAGTCGAGAGTGAACCGGCTCCGCAGGCTTCGGGCCCGCGCTGTCGCCGTGGTGGAGTTGTGTGCGGCTATTCCGGCGAGCGGTGCGGCCACTGAAGCAGCCGCCGCCGTTGCGATGAACTTTCGTCTGTGCATTATCCTGCCGCTTGAATCACCGAGGGCTCGAAGGGTCGCCGATTCAGGTCCGTCTCGCCTGGCACGGCGGCCGAGAAGATCGGAACCTCCATATCGAAACTCCACGTGGGGGGCGTCAGGTTTTGCGTGGAGTTCAGGATGTCGTCCCACGTTACCTCCTGCCCTGTATAGGCCGCCTCGCGCGCCATGAGGGCGGTGAGGTTCGTCTCGGCCATTCGCCGCATCTCGTTGATGGGCTCGCCCGAACGGATCGCGGCAATCAGGTCCCTGTGCTCCTGCATGTACGGGTTTGGATTGTCGCCGTCGAACCGGAACGGATTCTCGCCGCGAATCCACGATGCCGCATTCGAGGTGCCTTTCGTGCCCTGCAGATGCTCGCCGACATAGGCGGCCGTATCCTCCTGCTGGCGGCACATGCTCAGCACGCGGGCGCCATTCGGGTATTCGAAGTCGATGGCGAAGTGATCATAGATGTAGCCGTAGATCGGCGAAACCCGCTCCTGCCGGCCGCCCACGCCAACCGCACGCACAGGGTGCCCATTCAGCGCCCAGTTCGCCACGTCAATGTTGTGGATGTGCTGCTCTACCACGTGATCGCCGGAGAGGTGCGTGTAGTAGAGCCAGTTCCGGAGGTGATGCTCCATGTCCGACCATCCCGGCTTGCGATCGACGTGCCAGAGGGCACCCTGATTCCAATACACCTGTCCGGCCACAATCTCGCCGATCGCGCCATCGTGGATGCGCCGCATGGTCTCAAGATACTGGCGTTCGTGCCGCCGCTGCGTGCCGGCGACGACGGAAAGTCCCTTACGATCCACTTCATCGGCCAGGTCCAGGAAGATCCGCGCTCCGACGGGATCCACGGCGATGGGCTTCTCCATGAATACGTGCCTGCCCTTCTCGATGGCATAGGGCACGTGGATGGGGCGAAATACCGGCGGTGTCGCGAAGATGACGACATCCACATCACTGTCGACGACCTGCCGGAAGTTATCCCATCCCACGAACTCCTGCTCTGCCGGCACCTGGTAGGCATCGCCGAGCTGCTCCTTGAGCTTCTGCTTGGAATCGTCCAGTCGATCCTCGAAGAGATCCCCCATCGCCACCAGGACGACGCCCTCGGCGGCCTCGACGGCGTTCACAGCGGCGCCTGTGCCACGGCCTCCGCAACCGACCAGGCCGTAGCGCAGCGTATCCGAGCCCGCTGCATAAGCAAAATTGCCACTGGGCATCAATGCGAGTCCGGCTGCCGCCGCGGCACTCGTTTTGACGAATTCACGCCTCGAGAAGGTGATGCCTGATTTGTCGTCCACGGCGTTCCCTCGTTTCGATTTATGGATGATGATGCTCTCTATGGATACGCTGCTCGCCCGGCGACGCACCGAACATCGATGGTCTGATTCAGGGGATGCATGGTGTCCCTACTCGTCCCCCGTGTCAGGCACGTGGATCACTCGGAATCCCATGAACGGACCATCCGTGAGCCAGAACCGGCTCTTCGGAATCTGGGGATCCGTCTCCTGCCACGCCGGTGAAGGGGTCATTCGTGCGCCGCATCCTACCTCTTGCGCCTTGTTCATGAAGGATCCTCCGCAGGCCAGCGGCTCGCCATCGAGTCCGGTGCACCATTCGGCTGCGTTTCCGATCATGTCGTGGAGTCCGAATTCATTTGGCTCCAGCTCACCGACGGGGTGTGTCTTGTCAAAGGCATTGTCCCAGTACCAGGCTACCTTCTGCAGGTCATCCTCGCTCAGAGGCCCACTACGGCCCGCACGGCAGGCATACTCCCATTCGGCTTCCGTGGGGATGCGGTAGTTCTCGCCCGTTCGCTCGCTAAGCCATCGGGCGAACTCCGTCGCAACCAGATGCGTCATGCTGATCGCCGCGTATCCCCTGTGTCCGTATCCCCGATCGGGGGCACCGTACGGCTTGCTCGGCCGCAGAACGGCATCTGCGCCCTCGCTCTCCTCTGACTTGGCCCCGAACGCATAGATGTCGAACAGATCCCAGGGGATCTCTGTCCGGCTCATCCAGAAGGGCCCTACGGCTATTTCGTCACCATCCACCTCGATGGATCCTTCGGGAATCGGTACCATCTCGACCTCGACGAGCGACTCGGGAACTCGAAGGGTATATGGTTCGAATCCGGCCAACTCCCCGACGCGTACCTCGCGATGCGCTCGCGTTTCGGTCTCTCCGGATCGATTCTGGGCCGATACGTCCGTCGACGTGCAAGCATACAATCCGATGAATACCAGACCAGCGATGAGGGCTCTCATCGGCATACTACCACTTGTACTGTGCCTAGCGACGCTGGCGTGCGGTCCGTTGGCGGCGTTTGACGCCGTCCCAAAGCAGCATCTAGAGGAGGAGATCCAGCGGTTCGAATATAAGCAGGTCCACATGGGCGTACAAGCTCGAATCATCCTGTACGCCCCCGACTCCTCGACCGCG
>CBFGRV010000004.1:0-109111 GCA_965651265.1 uncultured Rhodothermales bacterium | reverse complement strand
TCCGTCCCGTGTCCCCAGCCCGATCCGCCTCTTCGCCTCTCGCTGCCACCGACCTCCGCCCTCTGACCTCCGACTTCCGACCTCCTATCTCCCATCTCTCATCCCCTCACACTCCCTCCTCCTCGTGTCGATAATCTGCACGATCTGCCATTTCTCCCCATCCCAGAACAACTGCAACGCATTCACCCCGCAGTGGCTGAACTCATCGCCCAGGTAGAACCAGTACTGCATCCACGCCTGCGCCAGGTTGTCGTCCACGCGGATCTCGAGACCATCGATGCGCTCGTCCCAGACCTCATCATGCGGCGTGCCCACGGCGGCGATGAATTCGTCGACGCTGCCCGTGTGCAGCAGCGAGCGCCCATCGCGCGTGAGGGTTGTCTGGAAGCGAGCTTGGGGATGGATCACGGCACGCACCATGGTGCTGTCGCCGGCGCGCATGCCGTCGAATAGCTGCTGGATGGTGGCTTGCACGCCGTCGGCATCACGGGTCTGAGGATAATCCACTATCTGGGCGATTGCCGCACTCGGCTCAACCGACCCGGCCGCCAGGAGGATGACCAGGAACGCGAAAAGGCTCGATGATCGATGCATGGGCGTACCGTTTTTGGGGAATGATTGGGAATGATAAAACGTTGACCGATATGATATTGCGCCGCCGGCGCCATCAGATCGCCGTACGAGGCGCGCGACGAAAGGTGACAGAATGCTCAGAACAGCATTCGATGCGAGGCGAAATGCCGCAGTATTCCCTCGGTTTTACATCTGAGGCGAAACTACCCGGAGAGGCCGGCGTGTCTTGATGTCCCAATTCTTCGAACTCCAACTCTTCTGTATCGGATGCCATCGTCGCTCGCCGGCTCACCGCCGGGCTTCAGGATCAACTGGAGCGCAGTTCTCTTCATTGGCGCCTATCACCTGGCCCTCCTCGTAACGCTCCCGCTCTACCTGGCCCATCAGACACCCAGCTGGGGGCTGATCGGAGCCACCATCTTCCTGTGGGCGGCGACCCTGATGAGCATCACGGCAGGCTACCACCGGCTCTACGCGCATCGCACGTACAAGCTACATCCGGCCGTCGAGGCGGTCCTGCTTTTCTTCGGCACGATGTCCGTCCAGGGCAGCGTTTTCCAGTGGGCGCACGACCATCGCCTGCATCATCGGCATGTCGATTCGGAGCTGGACCCTTACGGTACTGAGAAGGGCTTCTGGCATTCGCACCTCTTGTGGATGTTCAAGGATCGATCGGAGATGAATGATCGATACCTCGCCGACCTGAAGAAGAACCGTTTGCTGGTCCTGCAGGATCGGTACTACGGGCTCTGGATGGTGCTCTCGAATCTTCTCGCGGTGCTCGCCGTGGGCTGGATGACGGGCGACTACGTCGGCGCGGTCGTCTTCGCCTTCCTGCTGCGCCTCTTCCTCGCGCATCACTGCACCTGGTTCATTAATTCACTGGCCCATATGTGGGGATCGAAGCCCTACTCGACGGAGCACTCCGCCGTCAACAACTTCATCCTGGCGCTGCTCACCTTCGGCGAGGGCTATCACAATTACCATCACACGTTCGCCGGCGACTATCGCAACGGCGTGCGGTGGTATCAATTCGATCCCCCCAAATACCTGATATGGTTCTTGAGCAAGATCGGTCTGGCTTCGGACCCTCAAACGGTGGATCCGCTGATGATCAAAAAGAAGCTCGTACAGGCCGACCGGAAGCTGCTTCTGGATCATCTCGGTCGCCTGCGCGATCAACGGGCGAAAGCATGGATGGATGCCGTCGAAAAGACCTCCGAAAAGCTCACCGAGACCATCACGGCGGCGAAGGCCGCGCGCGACCGCTACCTCTCGATGCACAAGGCGGGCGACAAAGGCGAGGCGCGCGAGGTCTGGAGCCGTTTCGAGAATCTACGGCGCGAGTTCAGCCGCGATTTGAAGACGTGGCGGCGACTCTGCCGGCTGGTCTTGAAGTTGGATCCCGCTGTTTGACACCCCTCATTCGATTCTATGGCTGACGATACGCGCGCGGTCACTCGCTCGCCGCTCCTCATTCCCGCTGCCGTTCTGGCGGTAGGTATTGCACTTGCTGCGCTCATTTTCGGCGCCTTCTTTTACAACGCGCGAACCACCGACGCCACCATCCAGGTCGTCGGCTCGGCCAGCCAGCGCTTCACCTCCGATACCGCGAAATGGCGGCTGACCCTCTCCCGACGAGTGGGGCTGACCAACCTGTCAGCCGGCTATAACCAGTTGAACCGGGACCTTCGGATCGTCCTCGACCGGCTGCAGGAGGCCGGCATCGATTCTTCGGCCGTGACCATCCAGCCGGTCAACGCCAACCAGATCTGGGGTCCGCAAGGTCTGCAGGAAGGATACAATCTCGTGCAGAGCCTCATCGTCATCTCGGACAACCCGGCTGAGCTGGAGCGCCTTGCCATCAACCCCGGCCAACTGCTCGAGTCGGGCGTGGTGATCGAGGGCTCGTACCTCGAATACTTCTATTCCCGGATCGCGGAGCTCAAGCATGAGCTCCTCTCGCAGGCTACGGCCGATGCCCGGCAGCGCGCGCAGGAGATCGTGGGCGAGAGCGGCGGCCGGCTCAGTCGGATGATCACGGGACGCGCCGGCGTCTTCCAGATCACGGAGCCATTCTCCACGGAGGTCTCGGGGATGGGGATGTACTCCACCTCGACTAGGGACAAGGAGATCTCCGTGACCGTGCACGCCACGTTCGAGGCCGATTAGTCCCGTGGCCTCGCACTGATCCATTGGCATTGAATTCGTCTCTCCGGCCTCGTATGGTATGGCCGTACGGCTCTAGTCTTCCAAGCGAGCACGAATTGTTGTCATGCAGAGTGTAGTCGAGAAGGATCGGCAGTCTAGACGATCCGCATCTGTAGGCCAAAGTCGGCCCGCATCCGTTCCCGGGCCCGTCCCGGCGATCCACAGCGACGTCACGTCGGCCTATGCGACCTCGCGCCGTGTATTGTACGCCCTGGCCGTCATAATCGGCGCGGTCTTCATTGCCGGATTCTGGAATTATCATCTTGTGGATGGCTTCGGGCGCGACGTGGTTGCGGGCAAGATGATCGGCGACACGTCGGAGTTGGCGGGCGGATACGTTCAGTACGGCACCGGCTTCGGCTTTCTCTTCGCCATCGTCGCGGGACTCGCGGCGACCTTCACCGCATGCAATTGCGTCGTCTTCGCGATGATTCCCGGGCTCGCGTGCTCGTCCGATCATCCCGGCGAACCAGCCCGCCCATGGCGGGCGCTCGCCACTTTCGTCGCCGGCGTGACGATCGTGTGCCTGGTGTACGGCGGATACGTGGGGCTGCTCGGTGCTGATGGCGTCGAGGCCTACAACGCCCGAGAGGTTCGGCTGGCACAGGCGCAGCTCGTCTTCTCCACGATCGGCCTCGTGATGCTTGTCTGGGGCCTGATCGAAATGGGATTCCTGGATCGCATCACAACGAGGCTCTCGCCCGCTGTTCGCAGCCGTCTCTCGAGCGCGACAACCAAGGCCGCCATCATCGGATTGCTCGTTGGCTTCTTCGCGATCGGCCGGCCCTTCCCCGTCTTCCGCGAGTTCCTGACGTACGCGGCTAGTGCGCAGAATCCCATCTACGGTGCAGCCGTCATGGCCGTGCAGGGAATCGGCCAGATCATCGTGATGGTGCTCGTCTTCGCTCTTCTCTTCGCGCTGGCGGGCCGCCGCATCATGCGATGGGCCTCCGAACATCCACACAAACCCCAACTCGTGAGCGGACTGGCGCTGCTCGGCGGCGGGGCGTTCTTCGTGTACTACTGGGGCCTCGCCTTCCTCTTCGATATCGGCCAGTGGGGGATGAAGCTGGGCTGGTACGGCTAGATCAGCCTCAGGTACAACTAGATCAACCCCTCGAACGTGCGGATTTCGCCGGCCAGTCGCTCTCGCTGCCCGGTCAGGCGATGATCGTCGAAGCGCTTAGTTGCGCGAAGCACCTCGCTGTAGAACCATAGCTGCTCGTCCGCTCCCGCGCCCAGGCCTCGTCCCTGCTCGTCGCGCGCGAACACATTGACGCCGCGCTCGATGGCCTGATTGATGCTCCAGAGATTGTGCAGCTTGTCGGCGAGGCTTATCGCTGCTGCCTCAGGAAATCCGGTCCGAATCTGCCGGATGTAGGCTTCCTTCCGATGCCGCCATGGGATGGGCTGGTTGTGGATGTCCAGCTGCTGCTCGGTGACCTGCCTCACCCGACGAACGACCTCATCCCCAAGCAAGGCGCGCAACTCCTCCTCTCGCATCTTCCGTCCGAACCGGTTCGCGTCCTCGAGGACGTCGTGCACGAAGGCCGCGGCAACCGTAGCATCATCCCATCCCGCGCGCTGCACCGTCATCGCGACGGTCGTGACGTGGGCCATGACAGGCACGCGGAGGATCTCCTCCTCAGGGACGTCGAAGGCCGCGTCGCGCCACCGTTTCTTGCGATAGGTCTGGTCGTGCCACTGCGCCGAGAGCTCGATCGCCTGTTCGATCAGCGGCGAAAAGATGGACGCCGAGATACCGCGACTATCTCCCATCTCCCATCTCCTATCTCCTATCTCCTCTCCCATCTCCCATCTCCTATCTCCTATCTCCTATCTCCCACAGCCGACACCCTCACAACTCCACGACCTGATGCTCTGAAGTATCTGTCGATAGGGAGCTCAGCAAATCTCCCACGAGCCCGGGGCTGTATTTATTGAGGAAGTACAGCACGGAAAGCTTCCGCTCCTGCAAGCCACCTGCGGGATAAAGATTCGCGTGCGCTTTCTCCAGCTGACCGTGGACGACTTCCTGATTCTTCTTCTCGAGGCGCACGGCTTTGGTCTTGAGCTTCTCCAGCTCGTCCATCAGAGCGCTGCGGGTGGCCTCCGCCGCCTTGCCGAGGGTCGCATCGACATCCTGAAGGCCCTGCTTGATGACGTTGACGGCCTCGTGGACGTGCTTCGATCCCTCGCTGAAGAGATCATCCAGGTTTACGTTCATGGATTCGACGACCACGCGCTGGAACAGCCGGTCTACGTCGTCGGCGAAGTCGAAAACGTCCAGATCGTACTTTGCGAGCACCTTCTTGACCTTCGATTCGATTAGCGTGGCGCTGGCCCGCGGATAGATGATGGGCATGGGCAGACGCGCCCAGTCGTACGCGCCACGGTATTGCGCGAAGTACGAGATCTCGCCCGGGCCACCGACGTAGGCCGCGGTCGGCAGCAGCAGGTCCTGTGTCAGCGGCCGCAGCACGACATTCGGGCTGAATAGCTCCGGCGAGTCGTCCAGGAGGTCGATGAGCTCGCCTCGATCGAAGGATCGGCCGTGGCCGCGCAGCTCGAACTTGTCCCCGTTGAAATCGAGCGGGTAGCGCCCTCCATCCTCGAACAGAAAGAGGTTGATGGGCCGCACCTGGACCTGGAGGTGATACGATTGCTGCAGTTCCCCGGACGTCTCTGCGACGGCATCGCTCAGGGCAGACGGTTCCTCGAGCTCGCGGCGATACATGGGCACGGCGAGGCGCTTCAGGCGCGCGTCGTCGGAGCTCATCAGCACGAGCCCGGCGTCGCCCAGGAGCCCGCTCATGAGCCGTGCGAAGGCGTCGGCAAAGGTTTCCCCGCTGTGGTACGACTCGCGGAGCAGGCCCATGACCTCCGGCTTGAAATCGGTGGGCGCCAGCGCCTCATCGATGGTATCGACTAGCCGATCGACTTCTTCGGAGAACCGGATTCGGCCCACCGGTCCGGTGTTCGCCCCGCCGGGATGGGGATAGCGCACGAGGAGGGGCTCGTTCTGGCGCAGCAGATGCACGCCGGCCATCTCGTCGAAGTCGTGGTCCTCTGCTCCGAGCCAGAAGACGGGCACGATAGTCCGACCGGATTCCTCCGAAAGTTGAGCGGCGAGCTGCACGGTCGAAACGGCCTTCAGGATCGTGTACAGCGGGCCTCCGAACAGTCCGACCTGTTGCCCGGTTACGACGACGGCTGAGCCCGGATCACGCACGGCATCGATGTGCCGGCGGGTTGCGGCGCCCATCCCCCAGCGCTCGTTCTGCTCCAGTAGCACATCCGCCACCGTGTTTCGGTCGCGATCGACCTCCACCGCCCGCTCGACGGCCGCTACGCGCGCGGACCGGTCACGGAAATCGCCGGCGAAGAAACCAGACAGCCGGGCGTAGGATTCGCAGTAATCCCTGAAGAGGGCTGAGAAGGACGAGAAGTGAGAAAAGGGGATGCGCCGGACGGTCAGGCTGGCGATAGCTTCCGCGCTCAATGTGCTAGTTCTTCTGCTGCTCGGCCTGCAGACGCTGGATTTCGTCGCGAAGCTGCGCTGCCTTCTCGTAATCTTCCGCTTCGATGGCGGCCTCCAGCTGATGCTCCATCCGCTCGAGCTGTGTCATCGGCGCTTCCTCCTCCATCTCCGACTCCCCACCGGCGAGGGCGCCCGCGCCCTCTTCCTCCGTGGGGATACCGGCCTCCTCCATTACGGAGGGCGAGACGTAGATCGGAGCATCCACGCGCACGGCCAGGGCAACGGCGTCGCTGGGGCGCGAATCGAGCTGCCCCTCGTCGCCTTCGTGCACGTAGCGAATCTTGGCGAAGAAAGTGCCCTCGCGGAGCTCGTCGATCACCACGTCCATCACCTCGGCGCCGACGGCCTCCAGGGTGTCACGAAGCAGATCGTGCGTCATCGGACGGGGAGGTTGGATCTTTTCGAGCTCCAGGGCGATGGCCTGAGCCTCGAAGGCACCGATGATGATGGGCAGGCGCCGGTTACCTCCGACCTCCCCAAGCACCAATGCGTATGCGCCCCCGCTCGATGGGCTTGTCGAAAGTCCGATGATGTCTACCTGTATATAATCCATTCCCCAATCTGCGACCTGGAGTGATACCTGAGCCACTCAATGCCGTCGGGCGCTCGTCATCGGAGTGGCTTCGATGGATGTTGCATGAACGCGGCCCGATCGGCTCCAATAAATGACCATCAAGAGCTGTCGATCAATGCATTTTTCAACGCGACCAAAAATGCCTTGTTCTCACTCTCCGTGCCGGCGTTGACGCGCAAAAAACCCGCCAATTCGGGGTACCCGCCCATATTCCGCACGAGGACGCCCGATTGCGCAAGACGGACCATCAACGCGGTCGGTTCCACCGGCGTTCGAAACAGAACGAAATTGGCTTGCGAGGGCAGGACCTCGACGCCATTCATTTCGCGAAGCGACCTTTCGAGCGACTGACGGCTCTCCTTGAGTAGCCGCGCGCGCTCGGCGAGCAGCTCCGGCCGCGCCAGCAGTGCCAGCGCCGCCGCCTCGGCCAGTGGATCCACCATGAAGGGCAACCGTGCCTTCAAGATCTCAGCGACGACGGTAGGATGGCCCAACAAAAATCCGAGCCGCAATCCAGCCAGCCCGCAGGCTTTTGAAAGCGTCCGCAGGATGATCAGATTGGGATACCGACCGAGCAGCGTCTGCGCGCTCACCTCATCCGTGAACTCCACATACGCCTCATCCACCACGACGAATCCGCTCGCGGCCGCCACGATCGGCTCGATCTCCTCGATGGGCATGGCCAAGCCTGTCGGGTTGTTGGGCGTCGTGAGCACCGTGAGCACCGGATCGTGCCGCTCGACAGCCTGCAGGATGGCCTCCCCATCGAAACGGAGATCGCTGAGCGGAGGAATGCTGACGAGCCGCCCTTCGTGCAACCGAACCACTTTCTCGTACAGAGAAAACATCGGCCGCGGCAGCACCACAGCTGAGCCCGGCTCGATCAGGACCAGCCCGAGCGTGTAGGTGAGCTCATTCGAGCCGTTGCCGGCCAGGATGCCTTCGGGCGCGCAGCCGATATGCCGGGCGAACGCGCGCACGAGCCGCCGCGGCTGCTCCTCCGGATACCGATTGAAGGGGATGGCCCTGTAGACATCCAGCAGCTCCTCCTTCAGATCTTCCGGGAGATCGTACGGGCTCTCGTTCTGATTGAGCTTGACGGGTGGATTCTCGACGCCACCCACTACGTACGGGCTAACCGCTCGGACGGCCGGTCGGATGCGCTGAAGTACGGATTCCAGTGAGAGGGATGTCTCGCTGCCCGCAACGGCCATGTTCACTACGCCTCGTTATTCCTGTCCGGCGAACGTTTCAGATCCCGAAGGCGCACTTCCACGGCTCGCGCGTGCGCTTCGAGGCCTTCCGCTCTCGCAAACGTCGCGATGCGCGGTCCGGTTCTTTCGAGGCGCGCACCGGTGTACGAGACGATGGACTGGCGGCGGACGAATTCCTCCACGCCGAGAGCGGAAGCATACCGGGCCGTGCCGCCCGTGGGGAGCACGTGATTGGGCCCCGCGAAATAGTCGCCCACGGGCTCAGGCGAGTACGGCCCGATGAAGATAGCGCCCGCATGACGAATGCGCGGGATGATGGAGCCGGGGTCGGCCGTATGGATCTCCAGGTGCTCGGGGGCCAGCTCGTTCACCGCTTCGATGGCCTCGTCCAGGGTCTCCACGACGATGGCGGCGCCGAAGCCTTGCAGCGACTCCATCACGACGTCTTTGCGCGGCAACTTCAGCACCATCTCCCCGGCAATGTGCTGCACTTCCTCAGCGAGCCGCCGGTCCGTCGTGACCAGGACCGCCGACGCCCGGGAATCGTGCTCCGCCTGGGAGAGCAGGTCCGCGGCCACATACTCCGCCGAAGCGCTCCTATCAGCCAGCACGACGATCTCGCTAGGCCCTGCAATCGCGTCGATCGCGACTCGGCCGAACACTTCCTTTTTCGCGGCGGCTACATAGGCATTGCCCGGTCCGACGATCTTGTCGACCTTCGGAACGCTCTCTGTGCCGTAGGCGAAAGCGGCCACGGCCTGTGCGCCCCCCATCGCGAAGACGTGCTCGATGCCGAGCAAATGTGCCGCCGCCAGCACGGCGGGATGCGGGATGCCGCTGGGGCCTGGCGGTGAGGCGAGGAGAATCTCCCTGACACCGGCAACCTGCGCCGGTATGACGTTCATCAGGACGCTCGACGGGTACGCTGCCGTGCCGCCGGGGACATAGACGCCGACGCGATCGAGCGGCACGTACCGCTGCCCGAGCACCACGCCGTCCTCCTCCTCGCTGAACCACGAAGGCCTGACCTGCTTCTCGTGGAAAGCGCGGATGTTGGCGGCCGCCTCCTCGATGATGGAGCGGATCTCGCGATCCAAGCCTTCAAGGGCCGCCGCCGCCCGATCCCGCTGCACACGGATCGCGGATGGCCGTACGCCGTCGAAGCGTACCGTAAGCTCGAACACGGCCGCATCGCCGCGTACCCGAACGGCTTCGATGATCTCCCGGACGGCATCTTGAATGGAGTGATCGAAGACCGAGCTGCGGTCGTAGAGTCGACCGAGCTCCTCGTGGCGGCTTTGGTAAGTGACGATCGGAAACATCATCCAACAAAAAACCCTATCGCGGGATACGACAGGGTTTCAATACGACGTATGGTATGAGAGGGATCAATAGGCGTCCCGCTCTTGCGAAGAATTTTCATCGTCATCGATCCCGGTCAGCTCCGGCAGATTCCGAAAGTCATACCCCGGAAGCCTCTCGTCGACGATATGCTGCACGACCTCGTGCAGCGCGGCGACAAACTTGCCAAAATCCTCTTTGTAGAGAAAGATTTTATGCTTCTCGTAGCGATTGTCGTCGATGCGCTTGCTTTCCGTGATGGTGACGAAGAAATCCTCACCTGATCGGGTCGGCTTTACGTCAAAAAAATAGGTCCGCTTTCCGGCTGGAACGCGCTTCGAGTAGACTTCCTCTCGATACTTTCCTCCTTGCGAGGAGCCATCGTTGCTGTAATCGTAGTCGCTGAAGCCGTCGTTCGTCACTTTGCCGTTGTAAGTCTTCTCCAGATTCATCGTCTTGCGCTTGAAGCCCGAACCCCGCCCGCGGCCTGGGCCTCGGCACAGGCGCCAACCAATTTTAACGATCTCGTAAAACCCGCATCTAATATCCTAACCTCAAAGGGGAAATTCAATGCCCTAAAGGCATTCATCGGTGCTCCTCCCGGAGAACATGACGCACAAGCCGCTCCAAATCGATAGATGCGCGGCGTCCAACCCGTAGAACGTCGTCATGGGATAGCAGCTTCTTTGAAAGTCCGGCAGCCCGATTCGTAATGGTCGAAATGCCCAGAACGGGCATTCCCAGTGATGAGGCTTCCAACACCTCGGGCACCGTACTCATCCCCACCGCATCGGCCCCGAGCCGGCGGAAGGCCGCGATCTCCGCCTTCGTCTCGTAGGAGGGGCCGCGCGTCCAGCAATAGACGCCGCGCGTCGTGCGGATGCCCAGCTCGATCGCGCACGCTTCGGCCCGATCGATCCAGGCCGCATCATAGGGTGAGCTCACGGCGCGGACGCGCGCTGCGGCCTCGGATTCGACGGTGGCCCCCTTCTCGAGTCGTCCATCGACCAGGGATCCGGGCTTTCCCGCGAGACGGCCCATGATGGCGCCGGTGAAATTGATGTGGTCCGTGATGAACAACAGCGATCCGGGCTCGGCATTCGGATGGATGCCGCCCGCCGCATTCGTCACGAGAAGCCGGCGGGCACCAAGGCGGTGGGCCAGCCGGATCGGATACGTCACGGCCGACAGATCATGCCCTTCGTAGAGGTGCACCCGGCCCTGAACGACCAGGACGGGCGCGCCCTCCAATCGGCCAATGATCAAGCGTCCGCTATGACCGGCTACCGTCGACTGGGGATAGCCGTCGATCTCCTCGCTTTGGATGATGGTCGCTCGCTCTACCGCATCCGCGAGTCCGCCCAACCCGGAACCCAGTATCAGCGCGAACTCAGGCGCCGTGTCGATCCGATCGATGATCTCGGACGGATCCATCAACGACCCTTCACGCGAACAGCCACCATCGTCATGTCGTCGTGGCGAGGCGCCGCCCCGCGAAATTCCTCGACATCCTTGATTACGGAGGCCACGACTTCCCCGGCAGTTCGGCCACGGCTGTGCGCAACGACCCTCCCCAGGCGCTCTTCATCGTACAGGCATCGACTCTCGTCCATAGCTTCCGTGATGCCGTCCGTATAAATCAAGAGCAAATCGCCGGGTGAAAGGTGGATCGTCTTCTCCTCGAGATTATTCAGAAACATCGAGCCGGATGCCAGGCCAATGGCCGCCCCGTTGGGTTGGAGGATCTCGGTGCGATCCGTCGAGGCACGGTGAACGAGCACCGGATTGTGTCCGGCCCTGGCAAAGGTCCACTTGTCGGCATCGACATCGAATACCCCGAAGATCATCGACATGAAAATCCCCCGGGGGGCATTCATCCTGAATAACTGATTCGCCCGGCTTAGAATTTCGGCTGGTCCGAACGGTGATGTCGACATGCTCTGCAGGATGCCCTTCATCAGGGTCATGTAGAACGCCGCCTGCATACCTTTGCCACTTACATCTCCGACGACGACCCCGAGCTTGCGCCCATCCATCCAGAAGAAGTCGTAGTAGTCGCCCCCCACTTCATTGGCCGGGAGACAAACTGACGCGATGTCCAACCCCGGATGCTCGGGGCTGCGCGCCGGCAAAAAAGAGAGCTGAACTTCTCGCGCGAGTTCCAGCTCACGCTTCAGCCGTTCGCGCTGTGCCAGCTCCTCGATGTATTCAGGGACGACGTGCGGCACTTCCTCGTCTGTTTGGTCGCTGAGCACGCCCACCAGACCTAGAATCAGTAGCGCACCGACGACCAACAGGAGAAGGATGGGATTGACGAGATCGACAGAAACCGGAAGGCTCAGCCCCGGCAACACATCCGCGCTCAGGGCCATGACGAAAAAGGTCGTCAGCGCGCTGAGGGCATCGAACCGCCAGAATGTCCACACGATGACGGCGCCCATGACGGCGGATAGCGCGACCTCCCATCCCACCGGCGCCAGGTCCAAGGGCGAGATGGCCAGCATCCCCAGCAAGAGCGCCGAACCTACCGCGGCCACCACGATTGACCTGCTTCTCCTCCACAAGAGGGAGCCGATGCCCGCGATCACGGTGTAGGTGGCAAACAACGCGAAGAACAGCTTGCCTCCTAACGCTTGAAATGCGGTAAAGCCCGGAAAGTAGCCTCCGAACATGACCGCGGAACCGTGGGTGTCCACAGCAACCCGGGGAAATGCCGCCAGGACGATGATGCCCAGGCCAATGAGCCCCAGGCCGGCGAGAACCCCGCGCACGAGCGCCCGACCGACGGGCACGTTCCGGACGTACAACTGCCTCGCAAGGTCGATGGAATGGAGCTTGTCGGCCAGGCGGTCGCGCGTCACTGAGGTCGCCGCCCCGGATATGAAGAACATGAACCCGGCCGCCGCAAAGGCCGTGAGTACCGCCCCGACGATGATTACGGCGGTTTCCATGCTCGACCCGGGAGTGTCCGTGGCGACGACGTTCGTCGACATCGAAATGGCTGCCGCCACGCCCCCGACAATACCGTCGCGGATCGCAGCCTTGGTGTCGATCAACCGAGCCGTGATACGCCGGAAAAACACGACGACCATGATCAGCGCGAGTACGGCAAACAGGAAGACGGTGGCGATTTCGGTGATCTCCTCGCCGGATAGCCCTTCTCTCTCCTCGGCGGGTCGATGGAACTGTGGCTCCATCCGAATCAGCGAGCCGCCGGCCAGCAATTCCACATCGGCCGTAAACCTTTCTCCGAGGTCACCCCTCGTGGTCGATACACGTACGGTAGCCGTCACGAGGCCTTCTTCACTCGAGACGAATACGCTATCGATGCGGTCCGCTCGACTTCCCAGCCCCGAAAGAGCCAGGTGATGTCTAGCCAGAGCTACGGCATCGGCCGCGCCCAATGTCGTAGGGTCGGCCGCACTCTGTTCGGCATGGGCAGCGAATTGCTCTCCCGACAGGTTGTCGAAGCGAAATGCCAACGCGTCCTGTGGGATGGAATCCCTCACGCCGTCTCGCAACAGGGCGGCAGCCAGGGCCTCGTCGTGGCGAATTTCCGAGGGCAGGGCGCTCGTGTTCGTGCTTATGGCGATCGGATCGCCTGATAGGGTCAATTCGACGCGCGCCACGTTTCTCCGCCCGTTCGTCGACGGCTCCGTCCAGATGACACGCCAGTAGTAGGCAGGCAGATCTCCCTGCCGCAATCGGCGGATCAGCTCGGGCCGGCCATACCGCCGCTGCAGAGAGTCAAGATAGGTCGTGCGACGCCTGATGGAGGCCTCGGCCTCGGCATTGTGCAGATCGACGCGCCCGGCGGCTTCGGCGAAAGCACGCGCACGCTCGACGGCCTCCGCGCGCGGAATGTGTCCGTCTACCCCTGCATCCGGATGGAGACGAGGCCCGACGAACAGCAGAAGCAATAGCCCCACCAGGGCACATCCGGCCAGGACCGCATCGATCAGTCCGAATCGTGATCGAAGTTGTTCACTCAACGCCACGGCCTACGATGCCTTCAGGATGCGGTAGTTGCGGAGGCTCCAGAGCAATTCCTCAATCGTCACGCGGATGATCGTCATCACGGGAATGGCCACCAACATGCCGACGATGCCGGCGATTTGCGCGCCAATTAACACGGCAAAAAGTATCAGCAGCGGGTGCGTCTGGGACGCACGAGAAAAGATGTACGGCTGGAAGATGACGTTGTCAGCTATCTGGGTGAGAATCATGGCGATGACCACCCCGAGTACGAGGGAGAAGTCACCGGTCTGCACGATGCCGACCAGGGTGCCCGCAATGAAGCCCATCAGAGGCCCAAAATACGGAATCGTATTGGCCAAACCCGTGAAGGCACCTACTGCGATGGCGTATTCAAGTCCGACGATCCAAAGCAGCACGGTCGCAACCACCGCAACGGCCAACACCTGGAGCAAGAGACCGCGGAAATATCGCCCGAGGTTCGTCTCGATTTTCTCCATGAGAGCCAGCGTAAGCTCGAAGTATCGATTCGGCACGAGCCGCAACAGACTTCTCCGGATTACGCTGCCGTCCTTGAGGAAGAAAAAGGCAACGAATGGAATCACGAGGACGGCGTAGAAGATGTTGGTGAACACGCCGACCACCGATCCGGCGATCGCCGTGATGCGCTCCTCGCCCATCAGGTTGTTGAGCGCCTCTGCGGATCCTCGCGTGATGACCCCTCGATCGAGCGGTAGAATGGTGCGTACCCTCCGCTCTATGGCCTCTGCAACGTTCGACAGCATCACCTCCTCAGCCGTCACGCCGAGCGACTCGATGAATCGCTCGTCGGCCTCATCCCGCAGAGCCGGAGGTCCTTCGGTTGGTTGCTGCACGGCGCCCAGGACTAGCGTCCGCACCACCCGCTCGCCCTCCCCCGTCTCGACGACGAGCCGCAGCGAGTCCCCCGGCGCGCGCGCGTGGATCAGCGACTGAAGCCGGCTGAACCCGCCCCAGTCCTCCCCGTCGATCGTCAAAACGATGTCGCCCTGCGTGAGGCCCGCGCGTTCGGCCGGTCCATCCGGTGTCACCGCATTCACCTGCATAGCCTCCTGAAAGCTGATCTGGTCCGCGATTCCCGCGATCTGGCGGCTGGCAAACGGCGCCAGCTGCGTGATGAGCAATGCGAGGCCGCCGAACACGACGATAAACGTCACGAGAATGGATGGAATGCGCCCCAGGCCCAGCCCCTGAAGTCGATCGACGATGGGCTTCATGAGGTAAGCCAGAACGACCCCGATCAACAGGTAGAGGATGAGTACGGAGAAGTACCAGATGAACCAGATGACCGCGGCCACGAATGCCGTGCGCAGTAGAATGCGGATGACGCGGTCCAGCGTGAAGCGGGAGGTCGCCTGCGGATCCGGATACGACGAGTAGACCGGCTGCTGCGCCCCGTCTCCCCGCGAAGAATGTCGTGCCGGATCGCTAATGGCCATCTTCTTGATTGATCTGCCGTGCTCGACCTCCCTGTTCGACCTCAGTGCCCGCCTGTCGCGAAATGCGCCACCATGTAGATGGCGCCGGCTGTGCCGTCCATCGTGGGCTCGTTGGTCGAAAAGTCTCCGATATCATCATGATAGACGACAAACGGATTCTGAAGATGCGCAAACTCGTCCGGCTCCGTCAGCGTGATCCCATCCAGGCTGCGGAAGATCGTGCCGTACACCGGGCCGTCCACGAGTCCGCCTGGGACGACCCGGCCGGTTAGCACGTACACGCTGGTGTGGACGTCGAGGGGATATTCGCCATCTGCGGGGATGCCGGTGAACATGCTCGTTCCCCATGGATTCCGGCCGAAAAGCCAGTCGCGCTGCGCAATCATCAAATCATGATAGCGCATGTCGCCTGTCATCTTTTCGTACAACAAGATTTGTGTGATGAGGGCAGTGGCCAGATTGTTGGAACACCAGATGAACGATACACCGACGCGGAACGGATTCGAGCGGCTGCGCGCGACAGCCGCTTCGATCCCCTCTCGATAATATCCGGCCAGCGTATCCTGGAAGGCGGGGTCCACGTGCGGGTGGAGCGCATAGTGCCCCACATTGATGAACGGATAATACCGGTAGTGCTCCGTCGAGTCTTCCGGTAGCCAGGATGTGGATCCGATGAGGCGCGCGTATCGACGGGCGTCGTCCAGGTAGGCCGAATCCCCGGTCGCCTCGAACAGCTCGGCGGCGCCCCATTCCATGTCATCCGCCCAGGTGTCTTCATTGTAGCGGTAAGGAGCACCGAAGGAGTTGCCCTGCTGGAACCCCTCCTTTCGTTTCCCCAGCTCGTAGGCGGAGACGGCCGCGGCGAGAGTTCCTTTTGCTTCCGCTCGGTCGCCCCTTCGGCTGAAGATCCGATGCGCGCGGGCCATGGCGGCCGCAACGCGCCCCGCGAGGTTCGCGACGCCGGTGGCCTGGCTCTTGAACTGCCCCAGCCCCTGAGGACTGCCGTCGGCGAAATACACGACGCGGTAACTCCCGGGGCCCCAACCGTAGTCGGAGCTATCCCGATTCGGCCACTTCCACCCGATGTGATCGCGGTCATCTGCCACCTGGTGATACAGGTGGTCCGCTTGCGGATGCATTTTGTGCAACCACTGTAGCCCCCATCGCGCCTCATCCAGCACATCGGGGATGTCGTTGGGCTGATCATGTCCGAGGTCGTCCACGCGATCGTCGAAAGCGTTGGGCGCGAGGTCGTAAGCCAGCAACATGCGCGCCGTGGCGTTGCTCGAGGTGATCAGGTACTTCAGCTGGTCTCCAGCATCATGCCAGCCACCGCTCACGTCGATGTACGTGGACTCCGCCAATGGACCATAGGCCGTGCGACCATCGTGCCGATGACAGACCATGTCGAGAAACGGATTGTAGCCGCACCGCTGTTGCCGCATGAACTCGAGCAGCTGGTCCGGGATGCCGGCGTAGACATCCGCGCCGATTCGAATGACCGTGGAGCGACTTCCTCGCGAGGGAATTTCGAGGAAGTATTCGCCCGCGGACGTGATGTCGCTGAAATCCACCTCGTAGTAGTGCTCGAAGCGGCCCCAGGTCGGTGCGTTGGATGGGGTAAGCTCGAAGGTGCTGACGACCGCGCCGGACGCATCCACGAGCCGCGCATTTCCCTCGACCGGAGACTCCGAGAAAACGATCGCCACCTTCGGATCATCAGGTAGGTACCCCACGATATTGATGCGCACATAAGCCGAATCCGGTGGAATCGACGAGGCGGCGCCCGCTCCGGCGCACGCACCGAGAAGGATCATCCATCCTCCCAGGATGCAAAGGGCCGGGATGCGGAAGTGCAATGGACGTTGTCGCCGGATCGCGCTGGTCATCGGCTGGCATCGAGGAAGATGAATCTCGGTCAACGTGCCGTCTCCGCCAGTTCGTCCACGACGACGCGGACAGTGTCGAAGGAGAAGCCGCGGCGACAAAGATAATCGTAGACCTTCTTCTTTCGCTTCAACAAGTCGGATTCGTTGTGCAGCCGATCCCACCTTGTGGCCCCTATCTCGCGGGCCCGTTCGAGCACCTCATCGTTTGCCGCCTGTAGGGAATCGATAGCGGCCCCGATGTCCACGGGAGAGATGCCCTTCTTCCGCAGTTCGGCCCGGATGCGATTGGGTCCGTATCCTCGCGATCGGAAGCGAGCCTCGGCATACGCCGCCGCGAACCGTCGATCGTCGACAAGACCGGCATCTCGCAAATGTTCGACGACGTCTTCGATGACGCTGTCCGAGTACTCGGCCCGGCGCAATCGCCGGCGAATCTCCTCGGACGTTCGTTCGCGAAAGGCGATGAATCGAAGCGCTACGGCACGCGCCCGAAAGTACGCGTCACGTTCCAGAATGGAGATTTGCTGCGCTACGGAGAGGTCCGCACCGCGCACCAGCTCAAATTCGAGCAGGACATCCCGGTGAATACCGAAGGCGAACTGCCCATCCAGGAAAATGGAGACCCGGTCGGCGGTCTTCTTCTGTGCACGGATGCTCGTGATTCGCCCGTCGCGCAAATCGGCACGCGTGCCGCCGGCTTCCGTCATCGATCCGACTGGGAAACGGTGAGGCGAAGCGAGTCCACCGATACGGCCGTAAATATCCCGACGGCACCCTCCAGATTGGTGATCGGCTCGCGGCGATCGGGCTCATTCTTGCTCGTGGCAAAACGCGCGTAGTCTTCGCCGGACCGCACCACCGACACCCTCAGCAAGTGCTCGGGAAGGGGCGCGTTTGCGTTGGGTACACCGACCGCATACAGGCCTCTCCACCTCCGGGTCTCTCCGGGTAGCAATTCCTGTTCGACCTCTCTCAGCACCACATCCGATTCCAGGAACAGATCGATGACCGTTGAAGAGAACGCGGAGTAGGGTTTGAGCTGCACACGCACCCAGGACGTCGCTGCCGGTGGTTCAGACCCCGCCCACATGACGCTCACCTCGATGGGGTAGATATATCCCGTATAGGCGCCGGTCGCGAGGGTATCTCCGAGCGACAGCGAGTCCAGAAAGACGGCCGACACGGGCTTTTCCGGGATGGTCAGATCCACATCCACCAGATCAACCTTCGGTGGCAGGATGCCCTCGGCCTCCACCGTCTGTTCGCCCCAATCCACGACGAAGTGGTACGGGCTCCCCGCTTCAGCCACAAGGTCGCGGCGTACGGGGTTGTAACGGCCCGGCCGGGTGGGATCGGGTTGGTAGCGGATGCGCGTATCCCGGATGGCCAGCTCGACGTGAGCGTCGGTGACAGCAACCTCCGACCCGGACCATTTTCTGTCCGGGTCAACAGTGCGGCGAAGCAGAACATCCGGAAGCGGCGAACCGGTATTCAAGAAGCCCTCCACGACGAGGGTCGAGCTATCGACAGGCTCCACGGTGTCGCATCCGATCCCGACAGATAGGAGGAGCAATGCCAGGCTCACCCAGGCAAGCCATCCTGCAGGACGCCATCCCCGTATGTCTCTATAGCCACTCACAATTCCATCCCGAGCTCGAAGAGTGGCAGAAGCGGAAGTCCGCGGCGGCTCTGCACCACCATGCCTTCATCGGCGGGCAGATAGTGCCGGGCAATCACGTTCCGCCGGTTCGTCACGTTGTACACCTGCAGCCGCAGATGCCAGTCGGCGCCGAGGAGGTCGAATCGGCGTACGGCGGCCAGATCGAGCCTGAAGTAAGCGGGCAGACGGCCGTTGTTGATGGATGGGCGATACAGATATTCCGTCTCGCCATCGAGCGGGTCGCCGACGCCGTATCGAGCCACGGGAACGGTGGTAGGATAGCCGCTTCGGAGATCCATCGCGGCCGTGAACCTCCACTTCTTGATGCTCCTGGAACCCACGACATACAGCGAGCGCGGTACGTCGTAGCGCGCAGGCCGGAAGGATTCCTCCCCCAACTCGGCGGATCGGGCCAGCGAGCGTCCTCCGGCATAGCTGACCCAGAGTGTCCATCGGCGCGATTGATACCGGCTCGATAGTTCGATGCCATAGGCACGCGCCTTACCCTCCACGTATTGCCCGAGCAGCTCACTGACTCCGATACCCGGACCCACGAGCTCGTCCTTCCCCTCGAAGGGTTCTTCAGGGAGCAGCACATTGTCCGTGTTCCGGATGTAAGCCTCGCCCTTCAGAGTGAGTCCGGTAAATGGCTGGCTCTCGAAGCCGCCGGATACATCAACCGCCCTCGATGGCCGTACATTCAGACTAGCCGGTACCCAACGGCTCGACACGAGATCATAGGTGACGGCATGCCGGTCACGAAGCCTATGCATGTACTGTACGCGCCGGCTGATCCCGCCGTTGATCACGAGCCGGCTCGGATGCAGCGCGTATCGAAAGGCGAGACTCGGACTCACGTCGGAATATAATCCGGAGCCAAAAACGCTTACCCGCACGCCGGGCACAAGCGTCCATCGTTCCGCCGGATCCCATGTGTCTTCGGCGAAAACGGAGATCTCCGGCCCTCTGTCCGAGCTAGTCTGATACTTCGAGTCCACGTTGCCTGGCGATCGTCGAACGACGGCATCCAGTGCAGAATGGAAATCTCGCACAACCACATGAGCGCCTACATGGAAGGAATGCTCAACCGAGTGGATGTAGTCTCCCGACAGCTTGAATCCGACATCCTTCACATCCACTCTGTAATTCGATCGCAGAGCCGCCGTGCTCATGGGGCGCAGGAAGGCGGCCTCCGTGGCGTCATAGGATGAGTAGTATCCCGTTGCCGTTACGAACATCTTTGAAGAATGCACGCGCTGGAAGCGACCGACGACGAGTTGATTCTTCCAGTGGTGTACGACCTCGAAGAAGTGATCGGCCGGCCGTAGCCATGAGGAGAAATCGAGGGAAAGATCGAACGGCAGTCGGAGGTCGAGATTATCCCCACCGCGGTAGTAGCTCAGCGATACTCGATCTCGGCGGCTCGTGCGCCAGCTATATTTGGCACTGACGTCGTAGAAATGGTATCCGGTCCGCAGTGTGTCGCGCCTCCCCTCGGCATTTTCGACGGGATGCTCTCGCCCCACCAGCTTGTCGAGGTAGGACCGTCGTCCCGCGATCATGAATGAGCTGTTGCGCGTAGCAGGCGTCTCGATCAGGAAACGGCCGCTCAGCGCGCTCAGACCCACGGCCGCGTGCGGCTCCTGGCGCGATCCGTCCTTCATCTTTGCTTCGAGCACCGATGACGTCCGTCCCCCGTACCGAGACGGAAACGAGCCGCGATACAGCCTGAAATCTTTGAAGGTCTCGGCCTGGAAGGTCGAGATCAGGCTGAAGGCATGCCAGGGGTGGTAGACGGGAGCCCCATCGATCAGGTACAGGTTTTGATCCGGAGAGCCGCCGCGCACACTCATGCCGCCATTCACCTCGCCCACACTCCTAATGCCGGGATACCACTGGAGCGCCTGGAGAAGATCGGATTCTCCGGTGAGGGTGGGCAGGGGTTCGAGCAGGCTCGTCGATTCGGTTTCCATCCCCGGCAGCACCTCGGCGAACCACTGCCTGGAATCCTTGCCCTCAACCACGATGGCGCCTCCCGATACCGTTGTGGGGCGAAGCCTGACCGTCTGCGGGCCGTCGCTGTCGGAAAGTGTACGCTCGGCCGGATCGAATCCGACAAACGTGATCCGCGCACGGTACGAGGCCACAGGTAGCGACGGCAGCACGAAATACCCCATCTCGTTCGTAGCAGTGCCAAGACGGAGGTCGGGTAGATAGACGTGCGCGCCGGGGAGTGCCTCTCCGGTCTGTTCGTCGACCACAAACCCGCTCAGCGTAATCCGCCGGACCGGCTCCCCGCTCCCAGCGGTCTGAGGCGCCACGAGAACGTACTGCCGGTGGCGGACGCGTTCGGCGCGCAGGCCGGTCCCGTCCAGGAGGCATTCGAGCGCCCGCTCCGCCTCGATGCCGTCATACGAACAGGTTGTGTGGAGGCCGTCCACGACCGCCTCGGCGAAGACCAGATCGATGCCGGTCTGCTCGCGGAATTCGGTGAGCCCCTGGCGCAGTGGGACCGCGTCCACATCCAGCTCGATGCGTTGGGCGCGCGCATCCACGGAAAGGAGCGCCAGCAGAATTATCGTCGTAACGAGGTGCCGCACACCGCCCAAGATCTTGATTTGCCGTCAGATAGGCAGGGCGGAAAGATAACCCCGAATGGATCGTCAATCAATTGACCGGTGCGCGCCCGGCCTCGATCAGTCGCGGGCGATCCGATATCCGCCGTCGGGCGTGGGGTGGATGTTGGCTCCGGCTGCGGCGGCCAGCGTGTGAAGGATCTCCGCGAGGGGCTGGCGTTGTTCGAATTGTCCGGTCAGTCGTTCGCCTCGAATATCCGCCGTGACCTCCACGTCGACGCCGTAGTGGTCCTGCAACGCTTCGGCAATTTCGGAAAAGGTCGTCGACGCAAAAACGAAAAGTCCAGTCCACGATAACTGCTCGTGCACGGCCACGTCCTCCGGGGTGGATGGAGGCGAGCCGGCCGCAACGCGACTCACCTGACCAGCTCTTAGCACTACCGTGGCGGCGGGATCGTGCCGCGCGGAAACGGAAAGGCGTCCGTCGGCCAGCACGACCTCCGTTTCGTCCTCGCTCGCGCGCACGCCGAAGGATGTACCGAGTACCGTCATCTGCGCCGTACCGGTCTTGACGACGAATCCTCCATGTGCGGGAGCGATCTCAAAGTAGGCATTGCCCTCGAGGACGGCTTGTCGGCCCAGCGGCGCGGCGTCATCGGGCGATGTAAAGGAGAGCCGTGAGTGCGGAAGAAGGCGGGCGTTGGATCCATCGCCCAGATCCACGATGCGCGCTTCCCCGGCCGTGGCCACGGTCGTCATTCCATGCTCGCGCTGGAGCACGAAGACGAGGAGGGCGAGGAAGACGCCAAATGACACGGCGGCGGCGGCCCGCACACCCCAGCGGCCCCTTGGACGTGTGCGACCGGGCTCACCTCGGGGGCTACGCACGGTGTGCCGCGATGGCTGCGGCGGGCGCTCGTGCCGCATCGACGGAGCAGAACGCGTCGAACCTGGCGTCCGGCCTGACGAAGTCGCCGGGCTCATTTGTTCGTCCCAGATCCGATCAAAGCTCTCGGCTGCCGAGCGAATCTCATCCACGACAGCGGCCAGGCCCGGATGCTGATCCAGGGCGTGCCTCAGCGCCGGAAGGGTCTCCCTTACACGTGCCCGCTCCTCCTCACGCAGAACCTGTTCGTGGCCTAGCTCGACCAGCACGTGGAGCACGAAAAGATCGGGATCCGGAAAGGCTTCCACGAGGTTACGACGGACCTCTTCGCGGAGTCTCTCCCACGCTTCAAAGACCGTGGCCGTGTCCGAGTCGGAGAGCAACCGGGCGCGCTGGTCCGACTGCCGTTCCGGCGGCAGGTCCCTGAAGAAGATGATATGATCCAGTGGGTCGTTCACGATGGATAGGAGGCCTGGCCGCTCAACAAGGAAGCCGCGAGACAATCAGAAAAGGTAACGTACGACAGCGGCGCTTCGCCGGAACGGCGTTCTGAATTCCGCCGGCTCATGGTTCGCGCTCCAGATGCTCGCGCATCTTCTCGAAGGCACGCTTCACCTGCATCTTGACGGCTGCTTCTGTGGTGTTCAGGCTCGCCGCAATTTCCTCGTACCGGTATCCGTATTCGCGCATCTCGAGGATTTTTCGTGCCTTATCGGAGAGCACGGAGGTGATCCGTTCGGCATCCACACCGGCGAACGAGCTCTCGCTCTCCTCTGCGCCGTCGGGGGGCATCGTTGGATCATACAGGCGCTCCTTCGGGGCATATCGGCCGCGGTAGTAATCCTGCAGCTCAAAAATCGCCGCTCGCATCACGAAGGATTTGAGAGCCGAGCGGTCGTTCAGATCGGGCAGTCCACGATGTAGCCGCATCAGAGAATTCTGCACCAGATCATCCACCTCGCTCCGGGCTCCCAGCCGCGACACAAAGAAGGCGCGCAGCATCGGCTGCAGCTTCTCCATGAGGTCGCTCAGCGCATCCGCATCGCCGCGTTGCGCACGTTCGACCAGATCGGCATTGAACCGGCGCGCAGCCATCAAGTTGGGCGTCCGTTATCAAACAAGGTGCAACTCGTTTCCGAGGCCGTGGGCTTCTGGTGCGGCCAGTGCCGCCTCACTATCTGGCCATGATGCGCCTGCCTTCTCCAGCCTGTACGCGGCCCTTCCATTCGTACCCGCCGAACGTACCCGCAAATCCAATGATCAGCACGTAAGCGATCTGCGCGGGTTGCGCGATGACGAGCAGCGGAAGCAGCTTGAGGCGGCCGAAAATCCAGGCAGCGGGTGCAAGCACAGCAGCCTCAGCAGAAGCCTTGAGGACGAGAGCGGCCATGAGCAGTTCCCACCGCAACATCAGCGCCGATGCGGCAAGCGCGACATAGAACAGGTAGCAAAGAAGGCTGATCACGGTAAGGTGGCGAAGCGGGTATTTCGCGTGAGCGGAGGCCCAGCGCCGCCGCTGATCGAAAAAGCTGGAAAGGCTTGGGGATGGATTCGTAAAAACGGCCGCCTCCGGCGCAATGCACGTCGCGGCCGTCCACCGGCTGCCGTAAGCGATGTGATGGAGCAGGAGTTCGTCGTTGCCGGTCGCAGCCTCGACACCGCCATCATAACCGCCGACTTCGTCATATGCCTGTCTACGATAGGCCAGATTGGCGCTGTTGCATAAGTGTGGCCGACCGATACCGACAAACCCGTGTCCCAGCGCCACTAACCCCAGGAACTCGAGGGATTGCAATCGCCCGAAGAATCGCCCATCATCACGATAGAGCACGGGCCCCGTCACGATCCCAACACCCTCCTCAAAACGCGACATCATCGATCGAATCCAGGTCGGCGACACCGTGCAGTCGGCATCTGTCGTGAGGATGATCGCGCCCCGCGCAGCGGCCACGCCCCTGGCCAGGGCATGCTTCTTGTGCGATCCGGTGACGCGTCCCTCGTCCTCCACCTCGATCAGCCGGATGGACCGGGCACGTGGATGTCGTCGAACCCGGGCGCCGGTGCCGTCCGTCGACCCGTCATCGATCACGATGACCTCGTAGAGGTGCTCCGGGCAGTCGTTCGCGAACACAGAATCGAGGCAGCTTTCGATAGTCCCCGCCTCGTTGCGTGCGGGAACGAGGATGCTCACGCTCGGAAGCCCATCCTGATTTGAACTCGATGGGCGAGCCTCCGGAGGCACGACTTTTTCGCGCCGAATCAGGCGAACGAGTCCGATGGCGGCGCTCCCCATGAGGGCGGCGTAGAGAACCGAGAGCCCGAGCACGACGGCAGCAAACAACGACATCAGGCAGCCAGGAGGCCCAGGTAAAAGCGAGGCGAGAGAAGGCGGCGACGCACGTTGAGGTCATCGAACATGGCGCTGATCGTCGAGGCCAGCTCCTCCGAACGCGCGGCCTTCCGGATAACGACATCCACGAGCCCCCTCCATTGCAGGAGTCGCTGCAGCGTGTGACTGAGCTTGAGCTCATTCTTTAGCGCGCCGAGCACCTCGCGTTCGTAGCCACGAAGGAAGGCGTCGGAAAAGTCGCCCGCCTCGCACGCGCGCAGGGCCCATTCCGCCGCGTGCATGCCGGAGAGCATGGCGTTGCCGATGCCTTCGCCCGTGAAGGGATCGATGAGACTCGCCGCATCACCGACGAGCATCCATCCGTCGCCCGCCATGGGTCGGGGCTCCGAGCCCATCGGCAGCCCCCAGCCGACTACCCGGCCGACCGGCCGCGCATCGGCAAAGCGGGCCGCGAAATTCCGGCTCGAGACTACCTCTTTCAGCACGTCCTTCAGATGGATGCCGCGTTTCTTGATGTTGGCGCTTAGCATCCCGATGCCCACATTGGCCTCGCCGTTCGGCAGCTCGAAAATCCAGAAGTAGCCGGGGAGCACCTCTTCCACGAAGTGCAATTCGATGAAGCCAGGTCGCACGTAGCCGCCCAGGTTCTCGTAGTAGGATCGTAGACCGGCCACGTAGTGTTGAGGGCGGAGTTGCGGCATCCCGAGCGAGCGGGCGACGGTCGAATACGCTCCGTCAGCGCCGACGACGAGAGGCGCCCGCACCTCCTGCCGGCGGCCGTCGATCTCGGCGCGGACACCGCGCACACGACCGTCGTCACGAATCAACTCGCGCACGTCTCCGCGCCGGATTTCGGCACCTGCGGCGACCGCCGCGTCGTGCAAAAGGACGTCGAACGCTATCCGGCGGCAAACGAAGCCGGCCATCGAATCGTCGGTCCCATTTCGGGTGAATGGAATGCTGACCCGGTCGCCGCCCGGAGCCCCGAAGGTCACGCCATTGATGGGCATGTAGGGCAACTCTTCGATCCGATCCTCCAGGCCAAGCCGGCGCAGAACCCCCATGCTCTTTCCGCTCACGGCATCGCCGCAGACCTTGTCGCGCGGAAAGTCGAACTTTTCGATGACGAGCGTGCGAAGTCCTGCCCGTGCCGCGAAGGCCGCCGTTGTGGCGCCCCCCGGGCCACCGCCCACTACCACCAGATCGTATGCACCCTGACTCATCTCGGCGGGACGTTCATGCGGTCAAAACGCGAAGATAGAAGAGCGGAGACGCCAGCTGCCGACGCGCATCCAGGTCGGAGAACATCGAGCTGATCGTGGACGCCAGCTCGGGTTGCTTCCCCGCCTTTCGGATAACGGCCTCGAGAAGCCACTTCCACCGCTCCAGACGGCGAAGCACGTAGCTAAGTCGCAGCTCGGCGTCGAGGGCCGCATGGACCGCCGTGCCGTACCCGGCGAGCGCGTCTGCCCCCGGGGAATCGGAGGTTCGCAGGGCCTCGGCCGCGACCCTCGCGGCGATCGATCCGCTCAGCATGGCGTTGCCGATTCCCTCCCCCGTGAACGGGTCGATCAGGCTTGCGGCATCGCCGACGAGCATCCATCCGTCGCCGGAAAGCGGTCGAGGCGCGGAGCCGAGCGGCATCCCCCATCCCGTCACCTTCCCGACTCGCCGGGCTCCGGCGAACCGCTCGCGGAAGCGCGGGCTCTCTATCGTCGCCTCCAGCACTTCCTTGAGCCGCAGCCCGTGCTTCTTGATGCGCGAGCTCAACGTGCCCAGACCTACGTTTGCCCGCCCGTCGGCCATCGGAAAGATCCAGAAATACCCGGGAATGGCTTCATCCACGAAATGGAGCTCGATGAAGTTGCCGGGGCGAAAGCCGTCAAGACCTTCATAGTAGGCGCGAACCCCGGCGTAGTAGTGGTCCTCGTCGAGCTGCTGCAACCCCAGCGAGCGCGCGACGACGGAGTAGGCGCCGTCGGCCCCCACGACGAGAGGGGCGCGGATTTCTTTGTCTGTCGCGCCGTTTTGCAGCACCACGCCCCGTACGGAAGATCCTTCTCGAACCAGGCCTTCGACGGCACACCCCTCGCGCACCTCCGCGCCGAGCTCGCTCGCCCGCCTCACGAGGAGGTCATCGTAGATCTCGCGCGCACACACGAAGCCAGGCGGCTCCCCGATCGATCCGTTTGGCGCGAAGGGGATCGCCACCTCCGCACCCCCCGGGCCCGAAAACAGGACTCCCCAGCTTGGCACCGAGGCCGCACTCGCCACCCGCTGGATGATGCCGAGCTCCCGCAAGACCTCGAGGCTCTTGCCGCTGATGGCATCGCCGCACACCTTGTCGCGGGGGAATCGCGCGTGGTCTACGAGCAAAACGCGCAGCCCGCGACGCGCCGCCAGAGCCGCCGCCGTAGCCCCGCCGGGCCCTGCCCCGACCACTATCAGGTCGTACCCAGCCATGCGATGCAGAAGGTGATTTGAACGCCGACCGTGAGGCGTGATGCCGCCTCGTTAGTGCCGCCCCGGAATCAGGCTACGAAGAGAGCGAGGATGCCTCCTACCATGGCCGTTTTCATCCACGAGCTGGCGGAACGCCCCGTTCTCGGGGCGTTCGGAAGTAGCCATACGACGCGCAACAGAATCAGATCGACGAATAGCACAAGAAAAAGGAAGAGAGGACCGTAGTCCATCGTGAGGAAGGGAATTGGTGTAAGCAGGATGGTTAGAACGAGCACGGCTGTCGCCACGAGCCTCGTGTGCGCTACGCCAAACACGATCGGCGCGGTACGCGCCCCCTCCTCGCGGTCGCCCTCGACGTCATCCATGTCTTTGATCAGCTCGCGCGCGAAGGTCGTCAAGAAGGCGAAGCCGGCCGCTACGTAGGCGGAGACCGAGGATCCCACCGCCCACCCCCCGAACAGGATGGCCAGTGCGACGAGCGACGCGATCACGGCATTGCCCGAGTACGGCCTGGGCTTCAGATGGGCGCTGTAGACGTACAGCAGCGCCGCCGCGGTTGCAGCGACGCCCAGATGCAACGGCGAGACCATAGCGGCCGTGAAGATGCCGGCCAGCGTACAAATAGCCCAGACGCCGCGCGCCGCCCCGATCGAGAGCCTTCCGGATGGTAGGGGGCGATCCGGTCGATTGATGGCGTCGATGCGGAGATCGAAAACGTCGTTGATGCTGTTTCCACCCGCTGCAACCAACATGGCTGCGAGCGCCGCGCCGAGAAGCCTGTCGATAGGCTCGCTGCCGGGAACAACCGACTCGAGGGCAAGCACACCCCCCAGAATGACTCCGGCAGCCGTGATGAGCAGATTGAGCGGGCGGATGAGCCCGAGATACGCCCCCAAATGGAGCATCAGCTCACCTGAGCAAACCTGTGTTCTTCGATGTGGAGCTCGTGCACGGCCGGCGCCGCCACAGCGACCACGGAGATGGTGAACGTGGAGCCTCGGCCCTGCTCACTCTGGACCTCGATGTGCCCGCCCGCCATCTCCACGAGCCGGCGCGCGATGGGTAGTCCCAGGCCGTTGCCTTCGTGATTCCGCGACAGCCCCGCCGATTCCTGCTTGAACTCATCGAAAATCATCGGCAAGAATTCCTCGCCGATGCCGGCACCCGTGTCTTCGACCGACACCCGGACATGGCCTTGGTCGCGTTGGACCGTGACGGAGACGTGCCCGAAGGACGTGAATTTGATGGCGTTGTCCAGCAGATGCACGAGGCTGCGATGCAGGCAGCGCGGATCCAGCCGTACCCAAGCCGGCTCGGCGGACAGCTCGACATCTAGCCGAAGTCCCTTCTCGCGGGCGAGTCCTTCCATGCCCCGCACCGTGGACTGCACCACTTCGTTCGCGTCGACCAGGGCCGGGCGGATGTTCATCGTGTTGGCATGGAGATGCGCTAGCTCGATCATCGAATTGAGCGTATTGAGAAGCCGGCGCCCGCTGTTTTCGATCAGGTGTACCAACTCACGCTGTCTCTCAGGGAGTTCGTCGTTCAGAACGGCCGCCCATCCCAGGATGCTCGACAACGGCGTGCGCACTTCGTGGCTCATGTTGGCGAGCAGCGACGACTTGAAGCGTGTGATTTCCTCGAGGCTTTGCTTGACGCTCTTGAGGCGCTCCTCGTACTCCCTGCGCGCGACCACGTCTTTGACGACGACGCTCAGCAGCGAGCGGCTCCCTTGATCGAGGCGGTCTGCACGCAGCTCCACGGGAATCAGCTCGCCATCTTGCCGTCGGAGCAGGCAGTCGAGCACCCGCCCGGCTTCGGCCACGGAGCGGAAGTCGGGTGCACGTCCATTCTCCTCCAGCGCGAACATCTCTGCGGGCGACGTCTCGGCCAGCTCGCGGATAGTCCACCCCGACATCCGACAGAACGATGGATTGGCACGACGGACGACGCTTTCCGCGACATCGAGAAGGAAGATGCCTTCTTCTGCCTGATCGATGACGGACTCGTAGTGCCGCCGTGCAGCGAGGTGCCGGCCATGCACGGCGAACAGGGCCGCGATGACGACGAGTGCGACGGCCCCGGTAACTGCCACGGAGGCGATCGCGAGCCACGGTGCGGGAGTGGGCGACGCGATCGCACCGGCAACCAGCCCGAGCGCGGCGATCACCATGAATAAAGCGGTCCTCGCCCGATGGGCTGACGAGAGGGCGTAGGCCACGCCAAGCGTAGCATAAACGGCAGGGAGACCTATCAGCGACGATGGCTCGAACCGCGCGAGGGCGGCAAGATAGATGAACCATCCTGCGGTCAGAAAGAGAGATGCCTCGAGGATGACACCCAGATAGTCCCTGACCCTTCGACTCCGAAACGAAAGTCCGACAACCGCGAGCAGAAGAAGGGCTCCGCCCAGCTCCGGCCAGGGCGTGGCCCCCGGCATAGCCATCACACGGATAGCCGCTCCAAACGTCAACAAAAGCCCGGCCACGAGTACGCCCGCCGCCCGGCGCAGCATCATCGGCGATGCCTCCAAGAGGCCGCCGAGGTGACTGTCACCCATGGACCAACCGCTTTGTGGAGAGTGTTAGTTCTCGACGAGTTCGAAGCCAGGGAGTGGCGACCGCACAAGCTCTATTCCATTTGCTCCATACCTCGCAGTGCGCGCCGGTTGTCCACATCGGAAAGGAATATGAAGCATCTGCTGAACTTTAGCAAATTCTTCAGAATCACGGAGCTTTCATCCGAAAAATGGCCCCCGAGAGATGCGGGATAAAAATTTTCCACAGCCATCCACATGCCGGCCTTCAACGGTCATCGGCTTTTTCGGCGATCATCGAGTACCGCCTTACGAGGGCCCCGCAATCTCCTCGAATTGATTGCGACTTCTATTCTTTCGCACCCGATCCGGATGAAACACTCGTCCGTTCATCGTGATGTACACACCCTGCGGCAGCGTCTGAACGGCCGCGAATGCAAATCCGATGTTGAACTCCGCATCGCTGTCCCGGAATTGAGCTGGGCTTAGTGATCCGACCAGCACGATGGTCTTGCCCTCGACTTGCTTCAGCACGTTCGCCGTCTCGATGACCGTGTCGGTTCCGTGCGTGATCAGGATGCGGCTGCTGGGCTCCTCACGCACGCGCTCCAGGATGTACGCACGATCCTCATTCGTCATGTCGAGGCTGTCTTTTCTCAGCAGCGTCTCTATCTCGTATTCCACCGAGACGTTTGCGATACGCAGAATATCGATGATCTGAGGATCGCCGACCTCGTATTCACTCCTGGCGTCGAAGTAGGTCTTATCGATGGTGCCGCCGGTGGTGAATATCTTGATGGACATGACGTTAAAATTCAGTTGATGCGCTGCTCAGACGGCCCATCGGCACGGCCTCGCAAGAACGACCACACCGTAAGTGCCGCGAGGCGGGCCGTTCGACCGTCCACGTCGTGCGCAGGATTCAGTTCGACCACGTCGATGGACTGCACTCTACGCGATTTGCCGGCTTCGTACGCGGCGGTGAGCCAGAGGGAAACCGGCAGTCCGTGTGCGGACGGAGCGCTGACGCCCGGCGCCGCGCTCTGGTCCACCGCATCCAGATCGAACGACACCATCATCGGTGACGTAGAGGCGGTGTAAATCTCCCGAATCGTGGATTCCGATACCTCATCATTCCAGACCGCCAGTCCGCCGTGTTCGCGGACGAACGAGACGTGGGCAGCGGCGACCTGGTGGGCCGACAATCCGACTACAGAGTAACGACGACAGATTCCGGATGGATGCTCGAGGGCCTGCCGGAAGGGTGAGCCCGAGTGCCCTACTCCGTCTTTCAGCACGCGCACGTCCGGATGCGCATCCCAGTTCAGGATCTCGATCGGCCGCTCGCTCATCGCATATCCCAGGAAATGGCCGAAGGCCGTCTCGTGCCCACCCCCCAACACGATGGCGACGGCGCCGCGCCGCAGATATGGCTCGAGCACGCCGGCAAGCCGGTGCTGGTCCGCTTCGAGACCGCCAGTTGCCTTCTCGTTTTGGGCCACCTCCACATCCCCCAGATCAACCGTCCGCTCCAGGACACCGGTGAATTCCTCCACATTCCGCGCATCGGGAGTCATTCGGTAGAGGTGCTCGCGGATGGCGCGGGGCCCGGCCGCGGCACCCGGCCGCCCACCGTTGATGCGTACACCCAGGTCCGATGGGAATCCGACCAGGACGACGTCCGCCGTTTCGGCCGTGCAGCCGTGACCGACCAGATTCGCGATACGTGGGTCGTCCGCGGCAGTGGTGGGTTTGGGGATGTCGACAGGACGCAGCACGCTCATGTTGCCCGGCCGCGCGGCGCGTAATGAGGGGTCTCGGGGCCGGCAATGCGCCGCCCCGCTACGTAGACTTCGGAGGCGGCATTAGGCCGGAAATGGTATAGCCACTCGTTCACGGATGTGGCATCGACGAGCACGAAATCAGCCCGCTTGCCGGTCTCGAGCGAACCGATGCGGTCGGCGCGATCAATCGCCTTCGCCGCCATGATCGTCGCCCCCTTGAGCGCCTCCGCCGGAGTCATCCCGGATTGTACGCATGCCAGTGTCATCGCGAGCGGCATATGATACGTGGGCGCGCTGCCGGGGTTGAAGTCGGTCGCGACGGCGACGGAGAGCCCGGCATCCAGCCAGGCCCGTGCGTTCGGGGTCGGCGTGCGCAGGTAGAGCGTCGCCAGCGGGAGGTTCACGGCGACCACGCCGCGGTCCGCCATGGCGGCGAGCCCATCTTCGGATGCATACTCGAGATGATCGGCCGATGCGGCGCCGACCTCCGCGGCCAGTCTGGCCCCGCCCGAATCGGTCAGTTGATCGGCGTGTAGCTTGGGTCGCAACCCGTGACGAAGCCCCGCTTCCAGGATGCGCCGCGCCTCATCGATCGTGAAGGCTCCCTCCTCCACAAACACATCGCAATATTCTGCGAGGTCGGCTGACTGCGGGATGATCTCATTGCAAATGATCTCGACGTACTTCTCCCGCCCCACTTCCGGTGGGACCGCATGCGCGGCGAGCAGCGTCGGCACGAGCTCCACGGGCACCCGATCCTGCAGACGCCGGTAGATGGACAGCAGCCGAAGCTCCTGCTCCAGTGATAGTCCGTATCCCGACTTGCACTCGATCGTGGTTACGCCCAGGCGGATCGTCTGCCACACAAACTCTTCGGCGCGATCGAGCAGCTCCTCGTCCGAGGCCGTCCGCGTGGCCGTGACCGTGCTCAGGATCCCACCGCCCGCCTGCGCGATCTCCTGATAGGTTCGGCCCATGCACCGCATCTCGAACTCATCCGCCCGCCATCCCCCAAACGCGAGGTGCGTATGGCAGTCCACGAGCCCCGGCACAACGAGCTGTCCACCCGCATCCACCCGTTGATCGTCACTGCGAAATCGCTCCGGGATGTCCTGCTTCGGCCCCACCCACTGGATCGTATCATCCGTCCAAACAAGGGCACCGCCTGAAACAGGATGGAGATCGGACTGCCGTCCCTCGTCGCGGCAGGTCACAAGCGTCGACACGTTGACGAGGATGGGCATGGCGCTGGCTACTGCAACGGTCCGATATCGTCGGCAACGGCATCCAGAAGATCACCGCCGCGCACCATGGCGAGACACTGCTCGATGTCCTCGCTGTAGAAGGTGTCCGCTTCACGGTGCGGAACCCGGCCCCTCATGTAGCGATGCGCGATTTCGACTCCACGCCCCGGCCGCAGGGGCAGACGGTAATCGAGCGCCTGGGCTGCCGTCATCAGCTCGATGGCGAGCACAAGCTCCACGTTTCGCAGCACGTCGAGCAACTTGAGTGCACTGATGCTTCCCATGCTGACATGATCCTCCTGGCCCAGGCTCGTCGGGATGGAGTCGACCGAAGCCGGGTGCGCCAACACTTTATTCTCGGACACTAGGGCCGCCGCCGTGTATTGCGGGATCATGAAGCCCGAATTGATGCCGGTCTCCTTCATGAGCAGCTTCGGGAGGCCGTCGTGGCCCCCGAGCAGCAAATAGACGCGTCGCTCCGAAATCGCGGCCAGCTCGGCCAGGGCTATGGCCGCATAGTCGAGGGCGAGCGCCAGCGGCTGGCCGTGAAAATTGCCGCCACTTACAATGTCTCCATCCTCAAACACAAGCGGATTATCCGTCACTGAATTGATTTCCGTCTCCACGACGGAACGCGCATGAGCGAGCGCGCCGCGACTCGCGCCGTGGACCTGCGGCACGCAGCGCAGGCAGTACGGGTCCTGGACCTTCCCGCAGTCCCGGTGCGACTCCAGGATCTCGCTGTCGATCAGGAGCATCCGGACATTCTCGGCCACCACCTTCTGGCCGGGGTGTGGCCGCACGGCCTGAACGCGCTCGTCGAATGGTCGGATGCTTCCCTGCAGCGCCTCGAGGCTCATTGCGGCCAGCAGATCCGCCATGCGCTCGAGCAGGATAGCCTGCTCCAGCACATACACGCCGTATGCGGTCATGAGCTGAGTCCCATTGATGAGCGAGAGCCCATCTTTCGGATGCAGCCTCAGGGGTTTGAGGCCGTGTTCGGAAAGCACCTCCACCGCCGGGCGCCGCCCGTTTCCATCCCAGAACGATCCCAGGCCGAGAAGTGGCAGCGACAGATGGGCAAGAGGCGCCAGATCACCGGAGGCACCGACGCTACCTCGACTCGGAATGCACGGCACGAGCCCATGCTCCTCGAAGTAGAGAAGCCGTTCGAATGTTGGTATCGAAACGCCGGAGTACCCTAGCCCCAGCGCGTGAATCTTGAGCTGGAGCATCAACAGGCTGATGTCGCGCGGAACGAGTTCCCCCACGCCCACGGCGTGACTCAGTATGAGGTTGCGCTGAAGCTGCTCGAGCCGGTCGGCGTCGATTCGCTGTTGCGCGAGGACGCCGAAACCGGTGTTGATGCCGTAGTACGTCTCATCCTGCTGAAGAGCATGGTCGACGATTTCACGCGACCGCCGCACCCGCGCCGGATCTCGTCGGAGAGCCTCGAGGCTCCTGGCGATGCCTTCGCTGATTTCTCCGAACCGGATCGGATGCTCTACGTCCATCATGCTCACGCGGGATGTGATCCGGAATCCTGCCCTGACCGAGAACGCGCCGATGCGTCCCTCGCCCGCGAAGAATCCGCATCCACGTCCAGCATGGGGAGGTCGACGCCTCGTACGCGCGCCGTTGCCAGCGCCTCCTCGTATCCGGCATCTGCATGCCGCATCACACCCGTTCCGGGGTCGGCCGTCAGCACGCGCTGGAGCCGACGGCCACCGCTCGGGGTACCGTCCGCGACGCATACCATCCCGGCGTGGATCGAATATCCGATCCCCACGCCCCCGCCATGATGGATTGACACCCAGCTTGCTCCGCACGCCGTATTCAGCATGGCATTCAGGAGCGGCCAATCCGCGATCGCATCCGATCCGTCGATCATCCCCTCGGTCTCGCGATTCGGAGAGGCCACGGAACCCGCATCGAGGTGATCGCGGCCGATCACGATGGGAGCATCCACCTTTCCACGCTCGACGAGCCGGTTGAATCGTTCGCCCATCTCGGCCCGCTCACCGTATTCGAGCCAGCAAATGCGTGCCGGCAGGCCCTGGAAGTGCACCTTCTCGCGCGCGTGTCGGATCCATCGCTGCAGAGACTCCTTCTCCGGAAAGGCCTCGAGCACGGCGTCATCTGTCGCCGCGATGTCGGCGGGATTACCCGAGAGCGCCGCCCACCGAAACGGGCCCGCCCCTCGGCAAAACAGCGGCCGGATGAACTCGGGAACGAAGCCGGGGATGTCGAAGGCCTCACGCATCCCGCGCCGATCCGCCACCTGTCCACGGAGGTTGTTGCCATAGTCGAACACGATGGCACCGCGCGCCTGGAGGTCGAGCATCGCCCGCACGTGGATGGCCATCGAATCCAGCACGGCCTCCTCGTACGATGTGGGGTCGTTCTCCCGCAGGGTCGCCGCGGTTTCGACGGAGAATCCGGATGGGATGTACCCCACGCGCAGGTCGTGGGCGGCCGTTTGATCCGTCAACACGTCGGGGACGATGCCGCGCTGAACCAGATCCGGCAGCACGTCGGCGATGTTACCCACCAATCCGACGGAGACGGCCTCTCCCCGCTCCCGCGCGGTGAGCACGCGGTCGAGGGCCTCGTCCAGATCGTCCATCATCAGGTCGCAGTACCCCGTTTCGACTCGCCTCAGGATGCGAGCCGGATCCACCTCGACGCCCAGAAAAGCCGCACCGTTCATCGTCGCCGCCAGCGGTTGTGCGCCCCCCATCCCCCCGAGACCCGCCGTCACGACGAGCCGTCCTCGCAACGATCCGTGGAAATGCTGTCGCGCGCACTCCGCGAAGGTCTCATACGTGCCCTGCAGGATGCCTTGCGTGCCGATGTAGATCCACGAGCCGGCCGTCATCTGGCCGTACATCGTAAGTCCAAGCGCCTCAAGACGCCGAAATTCGTCCCAGGTCGCCCAGCGCGGTACGAGATGGGAGTTGGCGATCAGGACGCGCGGCGCCTCCTCATGCGTCCGAAACACTCCGACGGGTTTGCCGCTCTGTACGAGTAGCGTTTCGTCATTCCCCAGGCGCTTCAGCGTCTCGACGATCTTTTCGAAGCACGCCCAGTTGCGAGCCGCCCTGCCGCTTCCGCCGTAGACGACCAACTCCGTCGGCTTCTCGGCCACCTCGGGATCGAGGTTGTTCATCAGCATCCGGAGAGCCGCCTCCTGATGCCAGCCCTTGCAGCTCAGTCTGGTGCCCCGCGGGGCTCGAATCACCTTCTCATTGACCATCGCTCACTCGAACTGCTCCCGAAAGGCATCGAATCGCCCGATCAGGTCATCGAGGGAGCGCCGCAGCTCCGCCACCTCGTTTTCCAGCGCCGCTATGCGGTCGTCGTCGGCACCGGCGTCGTGGGCAGCAACGGCGGAGCTTTCTTCCGGCTCGCCCGCGAAAAGATGAGCATACCTGACTTCCTTCTGCCCCGGCCTCCGCGGCATCGCGGTCACGAGCGGCGGCTCGCGTTCTTGCAAAGCCTCCAGCGTACCATCCACTTCATCGAGCGAGGCGAATTCGTGCATCCGGCTCGTCCGGCCCCGCAGCTCCCCTGATGTCTGCGGCCCACGTACCAGCAGCGCCGCGAGGAGAGCCAGATGCGGGCGCTCCAGCTTCATCACCTCGGCCAGCGCATGCCGGTACTTCGTCGCGCGGCCATACGTGCTGGATGCCGTTCCGACCAGCCGTTTTCGCTGCAGCTCTTCGACGGCGGCGACCACATCCGTCTCGGAGTAATCAACGACTGGATCCCGATTCGTCTTCTGATTACACGCCGTCCGGAGAGCATTGACGGTCATCGGGTAGTAGTCGGGCGTGCTGAGCTCCTTCTCGACGAGGCAGCCCAACACCCGGATCTCGCGCGGCTCGAGGTTCAGTTCCCCTGCCCGGCGCGAGGGGTCTCCTCGGTTGTCGGTGGCCGTCTGTGCTGAAGCATCCATTCGTAGAGCTCTGGATTCTCGTACGTCTCGGTCCAGGAATCGTGGCCGGCCATCGGATACACGGTAAACCGAACGTTTCCATCGCAACGCTGCAGGGCGCGGACCATATCCGTCGATTGCTTGATGGGCACCACTTCGTCCAGCGCTCCGTGAAACACCCACACCGGGGTATCCTTCAGAGCGCACGCCATGTATGCGGCGCCACCGCCACAAATCGGCGCGATGGCGGCGAAGCGCCCGGGATCGGATAACGCAAGGCTCCAGGTACCGTATCCACCCATGCTCAGGCCGGTAAGGTAGATTCGCGATTCATCCACCCGATGGGAGGCGATGACCTCATCCAGAAGGGCATGCAAGGATTGCGGGTCCCAACCCTGATTCGGTGGGCTCTGCGGAGACACCACGATGAAGGGGAAGTTGCGGCCCTCTTCGATCAGCTTCGGCGGGCCATGGCGTTTGACCAGCTCGAGGTCGTCTCCCCGCTCCCCTGCACCGTGCAAGAAGAGGAGTAGCGGCCAATCCTGGTCACTGTCCTCGTACTCCGGTGGTAGATAGAGGAGGTACCTTCCCTGGACTGTCCGCGTGATCTGCTTCTGAAATTGCTGTTCGGCCTGAGCGCCGGATTGCGCCCAGGCCGACGATGACAGCACAAGCAGAAAGACGAACGGAAGAATGTACTTGACGATCCTCATCTCAGAACGGAGGGTTAGAGGCGTCGAATCCGGATGTTTCGATACCAGACCGGATCGCCGTGATCCTGAAGGGCAATGTGTCCGCTCGTCGCGCGGCCGTAGTCGGGATAATCCACCCACTTGCTGTTGGCGACATTTGCCTCCCACTCCTCGCTCCAGAGCTCGTACTCGACGACCTTGGTGCCGTTGAGCCAGTGCTCGACATGCGAGCTGTCGACCAGGATACGAGCCTCGTTCCATTCGCCGGCCGGCCGTGTGACGTCCTCTGTGGGAGCGTTCATATCGTAGTTCGCGGCGGCCGTTCTGTTGAGGCCGTTCTCAGCATCCGGGTGGCAGGTATTGTCGAGGATCTGGTATTCCGGCCCGGTTTCCCAGGGAGCTTCATATTGCTCGGAGATGTCGGCACGGTAAATCACCCCGCTGTTTCCGCACTCGCCGATCCTCCATTCGAAGGTGAGCTCGAAATTATCGTAGGCCTCGCGCGTGACAATGTCGCCGCCTTCGCCCTCAGCTTCGGGGTCGAAGTGAATGGCGCCATCATCGATCACCCATTTCGCCGGGATGCTGTCGCTCCGAAATCCGCGCCAATTCGCGAGGCTCTCTCCATCGAACAACTGCTCCCATTGAGATTCGGTATTCATGTCCGCCGTGCCGCCGGTCTCCGGCGGCCGGTTGCAGCCGGCGATTAGCAGTACGAGACCGAGAGTCAATGCACTCTTTTTCATCATTGAGCAGAATAAATGGGTATGTTGCGAAACAAAGAACCGAGGTACTTGCGGCAATATACAAACCAGGATGTGCGCGAATTCGGCTAGCGGCCTTTACGCCACGCGCCTGACGTTGACCGCCCACAAACCGGCCATCCCGCCCTCGATTTCGAAGGACACCCGGTCGCCCGGCTTTGGGCGCTCCCCCGCACCGAAACCGACCAGGCTGTCGCGGTCAAACGGGATTCGATCATCGTTCTCGTCGGGTTGGATGTAACCCTGATCGTTGTCGGTGTCGTACTCCACCACGGTTCCTCTTGTCATGCCGGCCTCAGATAAGTCAGTATAAGAACATGGGTTTGTCCATCACGTGGTGGACTTTGGGGCGGTACTCGTCTACATCGTACAACTCATCCACGTCGACGCGTTTCACGCCCTTGCCGACCTCGCTCATCGGGATATGGGTGTAACGGCCGGCCCTGAGGGCCACCATCCGCCCGCGCTCGTTCGCCTCGATGACGTCCATCGCCATGTTGGCGAAGTTCACGCCCACCATGAGGTCGAGAGCGTCGGGGGCGCCCGACCGCATCAGGTAGGCAACCTGCTGATAAATGATGTTCTGGCCGGTAAGCTCCTTGAGGGCCTCGCCCGTGATCATCCCGATGCCGCCGAGCTTCCGGTGTCCGTACGGGTCTGCCTCTCCGTACTCGATCACCTTGCCGCCGACCATGTGCGCGCCCTCGCTGATGGTTACCATGGCGTAGTTGCTCGGGTTCGCAGCCTTGTCCCTCATGAGAAGGTCGGCGAGTCGCTCCGGATCGAACGGCACTTCGGAGATGATCGCCCGGTCGACGCCCGCGAGGTAGGAGCTGATCAGGCTTGTTTCGCCGGAGTTGCGCCCGAATAGCTCGATGACAGCCAACCGCTCGTGGGAGCCGGCACTCGTCCGGAGCTGGTGGATGAACTTTACGCTATTCGTGACGGCCGTTCCAAAGCCAATGCAGTAGTCGGTACCGTAGACATCATTGTCCATCGTCTTCGGGATGGCCACAACCGGATAGCCTTCTCGGTGAAGGCGTTCACCGAAGCTAAGCGTGTCATCCCCGCCGATCGGGATGAGCGTGTCGATACCCAGATGCTCGAGGTTCCGAAGCACGTGTGGCGTGAAGTCGCGGGGCCGTGGATCGTGCGCCTCCGCATCGAGGTGCTTCGGATCCTTAAGGAAATCGGGGACATCGGACGGCGCAACACGCTGGGGGTTCATGCGGCTCGTGTGGAGCACGGTGCCACCGGTGCGATCGATGGGCCGGACCGTCCGCTTGTCGAGCGGCATGGTGTACTGCTTGATGGTCTCCGGATCGTCCGGATTGATCCACAACAAACCGCCCCACCCTCTTCGAATTCCGATGACTTCGTGTCCCTGGTCGATGGCTCGATAGGCAATGGCCTTGATGCACGGATTGAGGCCCGGAACATCGCCGCCTCCGGTCAAGACTCCGATTCTCATGTCAATTTGACGTTCTGTAACGTTTAAGCAGGTGGTGATGGTGCGCGATGCAAGCGCTGCAACACAGCGACTTCCGCCCGCGGCGAGCGGACCCAAAAGTAAGCGAGCCGAAACGATAGAATCGAGAGAACCGCTGATTTAGTCCGATGGAGCGAGACGCTGTGCCGCAATATCCTACCGAAACTCACCGGTGGACGCAACGTTCGAGCCGCACCATGCGCGATGGCCTCCTCCTGATATGTCTCCTGCTCCTGCCGGTCCCCGCGCTCGGCCAGGCTGGTGAGGCGCCGGGTCGCACCAGCGAAGATCGGCAGGCGAATCTTCAGACCATCGCCCCCGACACCGCGAGCGCGTGGAACGTAACCCCCACAGGCGAGCGCATCGTCGCGACGGTGAATGGGGTACCTATCACCGAGAAGCGCTTCAACACGAGTTACGTCCAGAAGCTCATCCAGACGGGCGCGAACGACACGCCGGAAGCACGGTACGCCCACCTCCACGAGCTGATCGACGGCTATCTCTTCGGCGAGGAAGCGCGCCGGCGCGGACTCGATGATGGAGAGTTTCAGCGCTACATCAACATCGAGATCAAGAAGGTGGTCGGTGGACGGTTCTTCGAGCGGGCCTTTGTGGATTCACTTCCCGAACCCACGGAGCAGGAAATTCGAGACGCCTTTCGCAAGGAGAATGAGAATGTGGTTCTCCGGCATCTTTTTTTCCGCGATCCGAATGCGGCTCGTGCCACTTACGAACGCCTACAACATGGTGAGGATTTCGTGGCGCTCGCCAACGAGGTTTTCGAGACATCCGAATTCGATTCGTCGGCGGGACTCCTCGGTGAGGCCGGCTACTGGGACCTCGATGATTCAGTGGCCGTAGCGGTCTGGGATCTCCTTCCGGGTGCCTACACGGTACCCGTACGCAGCAAGTTCGGCTGGCACATCTTGCGCGTGGAGAACCGCCTACGCAATCCCCTGCTCACGGAAGACGCTTTTCAACTGCGCCGGGACGACCTGCGCTTCCGCGTGCGAACACGACGCTTCCGGCTGGGGGGTGATCGGTTCGTGCGGAGCTTCATGGACAGCCTCGATGTCGAGGTGAACGTGGAGGCGATGGAAGCGCTCCGAAACGTCATCCTCCAACATCTTCCCGGCGGACAACAGAGCGCCGCCCCACGGGTCTCGCTCCATCCTGAAGAAGTCGTATCCATCGAGCGTGAGTTTTCCGGCGAGAGCGTCCTTGCCACCTATGAGTTGAATGGCGAGCGCCACGAGTTCCGGGCACGACAGTACTTCGAATGGCTCGAGCACCTGCCCTTCAACGAGGTGAGGAATCGCACCGCGGCCTCCGTTGGGAGGGCCCTGCGTAACGAGGCCCTGGCCGAGCGTGGGATTTCCCTGGGACTCCAACACGATCCCGCCGTGCGGGACGATGTCCAATACCTCGCCTCGATGTACCTCGACAACCGGCTGCGAGAGAAGATGCGACGGGAGGCCGACATCCAGCCGAGTGAAGCCGAACTTCGCGAGGCCTACGACCGCCTTGGCTACCGGAAGCTCGCGCGCGCCGAGGCCGACTTCTGGCTTATCGAGTTCGCATCCTTTCCTGACGCACAGCAGGTACTCGACAGCGTTAGAGCCGGTGTGCGGAGTCCCGAGTCCTACGACGGCTTTGTCAGGCATGAGGGCGCTGATCTCACCGATCTCGGTGAGCTCGGGTCGCACGTGCGGAAGGCCCTCGTGGGATCACCTGTCGTCGTTGGCACCGGAGACGGCAGCTGGTATCTCCTCGGAGTGGAAGAGCGGACGATCGATTACGTCGAGTTCGATGAGGCGCGGGATGCGATCGAACGGCGCATTCGACCCTTTATCCCGGAGCTACATCTCACGCGCGAACTTCGGGAGAAGGCCGACATCTACATCGACCACGAGTTCTTTCGCGAGATGATGGATCTTCGACGCTCGAAGGCCGGGCATCCCTCAGATGCCTGACGCGATGAGTAGCTCGATGTCGCGATGCGGCATCCCGAACATCGTGGCAAGGCTCTTCTTGGTCAGATGGCTTCGGTACACGTACGTCCCGTTGCGCAGCCCAGCATTGCGCCAGAGCGCTTCGTTGATCGATCCGGCCTCCCCGATCTGCACGAGGTAGGGCACGAGCACATTTGTGAGCGCATACGTGGCCGTCCGCGCCGCGTTGGACGGCATGTTGGGCACGCAGTAGTGGATGACGCCGTGTTTCCGGTAGGTCGGTGACGAATGCGTGGTCGGCCGGCTCGTTTCGATGCAGCCGCCCTGATCGATGACGGCATCCACGATGACGGTGCCCGGGCGCATCGATCGTACCATCTCCTCCGTCACGAGCAGCGGTGACCGCGCCCCATCGGCCATGATGGCGCCGATGACCACGTCGGCCGTGAGCAGGGCCTGGCGCAGGTACTGTACCGATGCCATGGCTGTCGTGATGCGGCGGTCCAGGTAGTGCTCGAGGCTGCGCAGCGCGCTCAGGTCCGTATCCAGGACGATGACGTGTGCGCCGTAGCCGAGTGCCGTGCGAGCCGCCCACTCGCCGACCACCCCCGCACCCAGAATGACCACGGTCGAAGGCGGCACGCCCGATATACCTCCGAGCATGATGCCCTTGCCCCCTTCGCCGCTCTCAAGATACCGGGCGGCGATCTGCACGGACATCGACCCCATGATTTCGTGCATCATACGCACGATGGGCAGGGTGCCGTCGGGATCCCGTATGAACTCGAAGCCGATCCCGGTCACGCGCAACTCCATCAGCTGCTTCAGAAACTCCGGCGTAGTATGGCCCAGATGGAGGGCCGAAATCAGGATTTGCTTCTCCTGAAGCAGGTCGAGCTCCTCACCGACAGGGGGACCTACCTTGACGATGAGGTTGCTCTTGCTGTACAGCTGCGAGGCCGAGTCGACGATTGTCGCGCCGGCCTCGGAGTATTCGCTGTCCGAAAAATGCGCCTGGGTGCCGGCTGATTTCTCGACGTACACCTCGTGCTCGTTGGCAACCAGTGCCGCCACACCACTAGGGGCCAGGGCAACGCGCCGCTCCTCGTTGGATATCTCGGCGGGAACACCGATCCGCAGAGAGGTATGCCTCTCTCCCGCGGCGACCGGCTTCTCCATCGTCAGCAATCCGGGATCGATGCTCAGTCCCTGGAGCGACGGTATTTCCATGTGGATCTAGGATGATGGCTGGCATCCGTGCGTGTGTAGATCCGGGAAATATAGGAGATATCCTGCTCCTTTTTCGAGAGGCGCTGCGGAATGGAGGCTTTGCTCGTCGCGGCCTTCCTCATGGCCGAATCTAGCCGCGGAGTGTTTACCTCGTCCAGGCGTAGAGTACAATGCCTGCGGCGACCGCTGCGTTTAGGGATTCTGTTCCGCCTCGCCGCGGCCTGCCGGGTATCACTACGCGCTCATCGACGCTTGCGCCTACACCCTGGGAAATCCCGTGCGCCTCGCTCCCGACGACGAGCACGGAGGGGCTCGCCGGTCTCCACGATTCGATGCTCGTGCCTTCCAGATCAGCGGCGTATATGGTGAAGCCGGCCGCCCGCAGCTTCTGGAGCATACCGGCGAGATCATTCACCTCCACGTGGTCGACATCCCATAGCCCACCCATCGCCGCGCGTACGACCTTCGGGTTGTAAATGTCGACGGTTCCGGGACCTGTCAGCAGGGCATCCACGCCGAACCATGCCGCCGTGCGAATGATGGTGCCGGCGTTGCCGGGATCCTGGAGTCCGTCGATGGCCACGATTCTTCGCGCCGCATGAAGGGCCTCCGGCGACGCCTGCTCGATAGCCACGACCGCAACGATGCCCTGGCTCGTCTCGACGGCGCTGATCTCCTCAAGCTCGCTCTGCGGAACGACATGCACATCGAGCCCGGCCTGCGAAACCCACTCCGGCAGCCGGCCTTGAAGCGCCGGCGTCACCAGTACCTCGCGAATGGCGGCCTTCGCCTGGACGGCCGCCTCGACGGCTCGCCATCCCTCCACCAGCATCTCCCCATGCAGATCGCGATACTTGCGCCTCGTGAGCGAGCGAATCTCCTTGAGGCGACGGAGGCTAATCGAGGTCTGGGCCATGGATGTACACAAAGTTGAGATCGATACAGAAACTCCGATAATGATGTTAAGTAAGGACGGACAACCAGCGGCGACGTTGATTTTCCACTTAGAAAAGCGCTTTCGAGGCCACTTCATCCATGCCCTATAAACGTAGCGTTTACGAACGTGCCGTCTACCAGGAGCCGGCGCCCATTCCCGATACCGAGAACGCCTTCATCTCCATGATGGAGCGGTTCGACATTGCAGCCGAAATTCTCGAGCTCGATCCCGGCTTCTACGAATATCTCCTCACCCCCGCGCGAATCCACATCACGGCCGTCCCGGTGATCATGGACAACGGCCGCATCAAGGTATTTGAAGGCATTCGAGTCATCCACAATGAAATTCTGGGACCCAGCAAGGGCGGCATCCGTTACGCGCCCGACGTGACGCTGGACGAAGTGAAGGCTCTAGCGGCCTGGATGACGTGGAAATGTGCCGTCGTCAACGTGCCGTTTGGCGGCGCCAAAGGAGGTGTCCGCTGCAATCCGCGTGAGATGAGCCCCGGCGAGCTCGAGCGTCTGACACGGCGCTACACGGCCAACATGATCGAGGTTTTCGGGCCGGACCGCGACATCCCGGCGCCCGACATGAATACGAACGAGCAGATCATGGCATGGATCGTGGATACCTACTCCATGCATGCCCGGCGCACCGAGAACGCTGTCGTGACCGGCAAACCCATTATGCTGGGCGGATCCTACGGCCGGAAGGAGGCCACCGGGCGCGGTGTGATGACGGTAACGCTCGCGGCCATGGACCGGCTCGGGCTGAGCCCGTCGCAATGTACCGTGGCCGTGCAGGGCTTCGGGAACGTGGGATCGACGGCAGCAAAGCTGATTCAGGAGCAAGGTTGCAAGATCGTGGCCGTGAGCGACATCTCCGGCGGGTACTACAATGCGAACGGTCTAGACATCCCCTCCCTCATCGAGTACGCTGCGGCCAACAACAACACGCTCGAAGGCTTCGCTGGCGCCGATAAGCTCTCCAATGAGGAGCTGCTCACCCTGGATGTGGACGTGCTCGTCCCCGCAGCGAAGGAAGATCAAATCAACGAGCGGATCGCCGAGAACATCAAGGCGAAGATCGTCGCGGAAGGAGCGAACGGGCCGACGACGCCTGACGCCGATGACATCCTGAATCAGAAGGGCGTTCTCGTCATCCCCGACATTCTGGCCAATGCCGGTGGCGTCACGGTTTCGTATTTTGAATGGGTGCAGGACCGGCAGGGATACTTCTGGACACTGGACCGGGTCAACCGCCGCCTTGACCGTATCATGCGGACCGCCTTTGAAAATGTATATGAGGCCGCCAGCAATTACGACGTCTCGATGCGCATCGGGGCGTACGTTCTCGCCATCGACAAGGTGGCGAGTGCTCTTCGCCTGCGCGGCATCTATGCATAAGGTCGCGGTAGGCGTCCTGCTCCTTCTTCTCGCTACTCCTACATACGGACAGAGCACCAATCTCGAGCTCTTTCAGGAGATTGCCGTCGCGTGTCTCGACGACGTTCCGGCAACCATCGACACCGTCGCGCTGGAAGCGCCGGATCGCATGCCCTACCTGCGCTCGGCAATCGTGCGAGAGTGGCAGAACGTGGGTCGCGTCGTGTTTCTGGCTGACTCTGTACGGAGTTATCCGAGTCTCGCCTTTGACGTCGAGGACGCCCGGGTCCGCTACGAGCGTCGCGGGAAGCGTATCGCGAGGCACGTGGCCCTCGCCCTGCGCTTCGAGCTGACCGAGCCCTCCGGTCGCATTCTGGTCGATGATCGCTGCGCTCAACAACGGTCCGACGTGATTCCACGCTCCGCCATTGCGGCGGTCGAGGCGCCCGCTTACCCCGAGACGCAAGCTGATCCGCCGCGCGCGGGCTGGTTCAGGCGATTCGCAGAGCCCATTGTCGTTACCGCGGCGACGGCGGTGGCCGTCTACCTCTTTTTCAGCCTGCGGAGCACCAGCAGCGACGAGTCATGAGAGGCCCCCTCTGCACGCGCCGGCTCGGCGCGGTAGTTTGCCTGATCATGATGTCCTCCTGCGCGACACCCGTGGCACCCTCGGGGGGCCCGGCCGACGACATCCCCCCGGAAATCATCGAATCCGATCCCCCGCCGGATGCCGTGAATGTCCGTCGCGAGTCGGTGCGACTTACATTTTCGGAGTACATCGACGAGGCTTCTTTCTCAAGGGCTTTCTCCATTACACCTGCGTTCAGCCGCCCTCCACAGATCGTGTGGAGGCGCCGCAGCGTAGAAATCCGCTTCCCCGAACCGCTCCGGGAAAACACGACCTACGTCGTGATGCTCGATCGAAACCTCCGCGACCTCCATGGCGTGGCGCTGCCGCGGCCCGTTACAATTGCTTTTTCAACCGGCCCTACGATCAGCCGCGGCACCATCGAGGGTCGGGTGATCTCAGCCCATTCCGGCCAGGCGGCAGCCGGGGTTGACGTGTTTGCCTACGCCCTCGAAGGAGGCACTCCACCGCCGACGCTGCCGGAGCGACCCGAGTATCGGACCCAGACGGATCAGAGCGGTGTATTCACGTTCGAGTACCTGACCGAACAGCCGTACTACGTCATCGCCCTTCGAGATCAGAACAGAAGCCTGCGCCCCGATCCGCAGGAAGAGTTCGCGTCTCCTCCCATAGCCTCGATCATGGCGGACACCACGCCGGTTGCGATCAATCTGCCGTGGATCATGGCAGCGATTGATACCACACGACCGTCCCCACAGCGCGTTCAGTCGCTTTCCACAACCCGGCATCGGCTTCGCCTTTCGGAGCCGGTCTCCTTCGCGGGCGAGCCCACGGCGAGCGGTTGGAGTCTCGTTGATTCGGCTTCGGCACAGACTGCACCCGTTCGCACCGTCTATATGCGTGCCTCGGAGCCACGGGAGGTGTACTTCGTGACGGATGCGCTCGGTGAAGGTCTCTACAGTGTTGCGGCGGCGGCTCTCGTCGATACGGCGGGCAACCCTGTCATGGAAAACGCCGTCTCCTTCATGCCATCCGCTGACGCAGACACGGTGCAGCATCGCCTCCTCACCATCCTGCCTCAGGAACTGGACGTGCTGCCGGACGGCGTCCATCCGACTTTGCGCTTCAATGCGCCCGTGACTCCGGACGTTCTCGCATCGACGGTGTCTGTCTCTGATTCAACAGGCAAGCCGATCTCCTTCACGACCGTCACCGAGAATGGCACAGATTATCAGCTGCACACCGATCCACCTCTATCGAGCGTAGGATCGATCACGATTGGCATCGATCCTGCCGGACTTGCCGGCCTGGATTCGACGCTGATCCGGACTTTCACCCGTCTCTCGATGGAGGAGACGGGCGAGATCAGCGGCGTCATCGTGGCCGATGGTGGCCCGGTCCACGTCGAAATTCGTCCGGTCGAGAATCCCTTCAGCATGCGGCCCGTTCGGATCGTGGCCGATTCGTCCGGGGCGTTCGTGGTGCGAGCGCTGCCGGCCGGCATGTATCGGCTTCAGGCGTTCGTGGATGAAGACGATGACGGCAGATGGGACCCTGGAATGCTCACGCCCCATATCCCCCCAGAACCCATCCTGTGGTACGATGAGCCGATCCGCGTGCGCGCCCGGTGGGAATCGGCCCTCCCCGACACCCTCAGATTTCCATCACTATGATGCATGTGCATCCCATCCTGACGGCGGCCGCCATGCGCGCTGCCGACGAGTATACCATACGGGAGCTCGGGATCTCCGGCTTCACCCTCATGGAATCGGCTGGTCGCGGCACGGCCGATGTAATCGACCGTCGCCTGGGGCCTCTCGAGTCAAAGCACGTCAACGTCTACTGCGGCAAGGGCAATAATGGAGGCGACGGGTTTGTGATTGCCCGTGAGCTGTTCGAGCGCGGCGCCACCGTGCGCATCATAGCTTTGAGTGAGCCCTCGTCCATGAGCGAGGATGCGGCGGCACATTTTCGCGTCCTGGAGAAAGTTGCCGAGCAAACGGGCAGTGACCGCCTTTCCATTCGTCTCTACGAGTCGGCCTCGGAGATTCCAGCCGCGGACATCCACGTGGATGCCCTCCTCGGCACCGGCCTCGCGGCCCCTCTCCGCGAGCCCATTCTGTCGCTGGTGGATCACATCAATTCGCTACCGGGGACGCGGGTCGCCGTCGACATTCCTTCTGGATTGCATACGGATTTTGGCCGCCCACTCGGCAATGCTATACGCGCGCATCTGACGTGCACGATGGCCGCCCGGAAAACCGGACATCACATGAACGAGGGCCCCGATTTATGCGGCACGGTCGAAGTCGTGCCCATCGGAATTCCGGACCACGTCCTCCGAGAGGCCCTTCGATCGCATGGCCGGGGATGCGCCTGGATGTGCACGGACGATGCGATCAGGTCATGGCTCCCGATTCGAGGATCCGATGCTCACAAGTATTCGGTCGGACTGGCCCTGGTGGTGGCCGGTTCGCCCGGAATGACCGGCGCGCCTGTAATGGCCGCCACGGCTGCGGCTCGAGTGGGGGCAGGATATGTGATGTGCGCCTGCGATCGACGCATCGAATCGACGCTCGCCGCCAAACTCACCGAGGTGACGACGATCTCCCTGCCGGCCGGCCCGGAAGGACTCGAACCCGCCGAGTCCCTGAAGGCCATCGAGCCGCACCTGGAGAGGGCGAAGGGACTTCTCCTCGGCTGCGGCCTCGGTCAATCCACCGGGACGCAGGAATTCGTTCGGACCTTCCTCGCGCGCAACGATCGGCCGGTCGTGATCGATGCAGACGGGCTCAACGCCTTGGTGGGCCACGCCGACCTTGTCGCACGGCATTCGAAGGGGCGCTGGATCCTCACCCCCCACATGGGCGAATTCAAACGCCTCGTGGGGGATGACCTCGACGGCTCCGGGCTCGATCCCGATGATCGCGTTTCCCTGGCTCAGTATTTCGCACGGCGTTGGAATTGTGTCCTCATCCTCAAAGGGCTGCCGAGCGTCGTTGCCGCGTCCGACGGCAGAGCGTGGATCAATGCCACGGGCAGCTCCGCGCTGGCCACCGCCGGCACGGGTGACGTGCTCGCCGGCCTCTGTGCCGGCTTGCTCGCACAGGGCCTTCCGCCAGATCACGCGGCGGCAGCCGCACTGCACATCGGAGGCGCCGCCGCAGATCGCTTCATCTCCTCGCGCGCAGGCCGCAGCATGCAGGCAACCGATCTTATCGAAGAGATCCCCTACGTGCTCAAGGAAAGGTTCGAGCTCGAGTGAGAAAGACAGCCGCCACTCTCTGGACGGTGCTCATCCTGGCGCTGTGCTCGATTCCGGGCACCGAATTGCCGGAGGTGGATCTCCTGAGCGCCGACAAGATCGGACATTTCCTGATGTTTGCCGGCTTTGGATACTTATGGAGCTGGGCTCTGGGAGGCGCCTCGCGGCGCACTGCCCGCCGGGTTTTCCTCTTCGGCCTTCTCTGCGCCGTCGGTTCCGAAATCTATCAGGGCATCCTCCCCATTGGCCGGGATCCGAGCGCGGCAGACGCTGTGGCGAATGTCGCCGGTCTCATCACGGGCATTTTTTTATACGGTCTCCGACGGAGTTCGTCGAAAAAGGCGTCTAAACCTAGGAACTGAATAGGCCACGCCGGCTCGGCAGATTTCACGGAACCGGTACAATTCGCCACAGTTTTTTCACAAACTCCTGTACTGCGGCTGGACGACGTCTTATCTTCAGCCGGAGTGCAGCCTCCACCTATCCAAATTTTACCCTGAAACATGGCAGTACGGAAAGAAGAAAAGTACGATCTGCGGAAGCGGTACCCGCTCTACATTGAGGTGGGGCTGGTTCTGGCGCTGGGTATCCTCGTCCTTGCCTTCAGGATCGACTGGTCGCCGGACAACGATTTCCAGATTGTGATGCCGGAACAGGAGCAGATCAAGATGGAAGAGATCCAGCAGACCAAGCAGATCGAGCAGCCTCCTCCACCGCCGAAACCGCCGGTTCCCATCGAGGTCCCTGACACCGAGGTTCTCGAGGATGACGAACTGGATCTCGACGCCGCTCTGGATATTGACGAGCCGATCGCGAACACGCCTCCTCCGCCGCCTCCTCCTGAAGAAGAGGTAGAGGAAGAGCCGGAGATTTTCGTGATCGTCGAGCAGATGCCGGAGCTCATCGGCGGCCTCGCGGCGATTCAGAAAAAGATCAACTATCCTGAGATCGCCAAGAAGGCCGGTGTAGAGGGCCGCGTCATCGTGCAGTTCGTCGTCGATGAGGAGGGCAATGTACAGGATCCGCAGGTTGTCCGCGGTATCGGCGCCGGTTGCGACGAAGAAGCCATTCGCGCCGTAAAGCAGGCCAAGTTCCAGCCGGGCAAGCAGCGCGGCAAGCCTGTGAAGGTGAAGATGTCTCTTCCGATCACCTTCAAACTGAAGTAGATCGACGCGTTCGGATCTCAACCCCGCTGCACTTCGTGTGGCGGGGTTTTTTGTTGCGCGATAGGGAGCCGGGGCTCCCGTTATCACTTCGCTGTGGTCGAGTAGCCCTATCGCGTGGCCGTAATACGCCGAAGCGTTCCGCCCGCTTCGCCGACAAACACATCGGTCGCCATCCCCACAAAAATTCCGTGATCGAGCACACCGGGGATGCACTTGATGAGCACATCGAGCTCGGACGGCTTTTCGATGTGATCGAACCTGGCATCCAGTATCCAGAATCCCTGGTCCGTAACCACCGGCCCATCTTTACGGCTCCCATTTCGAAGCTCGACCGTTGCTCCCAGACGGACCAGCTCTCGCTCGACGGGGCGCACGGCCATGGGCAACACTTCCACGGGCACTGCCGCTCTCGTACCCAGCTGCTCGACGAACTTCGACTCATCCACCAGCACCACAAAACGCTTCGCACAGCGGGCGATCACCTTTTCGCGGGTGTGCGCGGCGCCCCGACCCTTGATCAGGTTCAGTTCGGGATCCACTTCATCCGCACCGTCGAGGGCCAGATCCAGATGATCCACGTCATCCAGCGTACAAAGCGGGATGCCCGTTTGGCGCGCAAGATGTTCGGCAGCGGCAGACGTGGCGACGCCTACCACATCGAGGCCCTCCTCGCGTATTCGGCGGGCAATCTCCCGAAGAGCGATGGCCGTGGTCGATCCAGTTCCGAGACCGAGCCGCATTCCACTTTCGACGAGGCCCGCGGCCGCCCGCGCGGCGGCCTCCTTGGCGGCATCCAACTCAGGCATCCCGCAGCCGGCCTTGCCCGAACATCCTGAAAATGCCTACCTTATCCCTACTCAATTCCCGTCTTCTCGGTTGGCTGTACCATGTCGAAGGTGACCATCCTCCGCGAGTTCTGGAGCTTCCTCCGGGTGCGGAAAAAATACTGGCTCGCACCGATCGTGATCGTGCTCGTTCTGTTGAGTTTGCTGATCGTGGCCACGCAGGGCTCGGCATTGGCACCGTTCGTGTACGCCTTGTTTTAGTGGATCTGACCTCGACCCGTCAATCGCTCAGACGCATCTCGAGGCGAAGCCGCCAGTCCTTATACGTCTTGTTGAAGTCCGCCTTGATGACGCGGAATCCCTCGTTCAGGCCGAGGATGGTCATCCCCTGATCCTTGTTCGGGAACGTGTCATAGGCGAATCGAAGATAGCCGCGCGCCCGGGCTTCGTCCATCATCACGTGGAGCATCCGCCGCGCAAGCCCTCGACGGCGAAATTCAGGCAACACGCCACCCTTCGCGCTATAAAATACAAAGCGATTCTCCCGGTATCCGATCTTGAAGCCAACGGGTCGATCTTCCAGGAACGCCAGCAGCATCAACAGATCCTCGCGCTGGAACGTATTGATCACGCGTTCCTCGTTGAAGATCCGGTAGTTCAGATCCTGGATGATGTCGAGCGCGCCCATGTCCACAGCTACGATGCGCGGTTCCCCCGCATGCTTCGTCGGTGTGGCCTCAAGCTCGGCTCGTGTGCGCATGCTCATCATCAAAATGGGAGGCCGTCCTCGAAGCGCTCCTCCGACCCGGCCGGCTCTTCGGTGCTATCGAGCCCGTGACCCCGCGCCCCGTCCCCTCCCACATCGGGACCGTCCGACAGTTGCGGTGCATCACCGCCGGGCAGCGCCCGCCTGGAGTCCTCCTCCACCAACTGCATCTCCTCGAGCAGCACCTCGGGAACACCCTGGATAAAGCGGCTCGGCTCCGGCATATACTGCCCCTGAAATCGCCGATACTGCAAAATAGGATACGAGATAAAGAGATTCTCCTCTGCACGCGTGACGGCTACGTAAAGCAGGCGCAGTTCCTCATCGATCGCGTCCGGATCCTTCAGGGCATATCCCGAGGGCAGCACGCCGTCGAGAGCGTGGATGATGAACACGGAGTGGAATTCGAGTCCCTTGGCGGAATGGATCGTTGACAGGATGAGCGGCGCCTCGTCTTCATCCGTCGGATCCGCATCGAGCGCGGTCAGCTCGATGGGGTCGAGCGCCATCGACGACAGAAACTCGCCACGTCGTTCGAAATTGCCGGCCAGCGACACAAAATGATCGAGATCCTGCAGCCGCTTCGGATAATCCTCGAAATACTTCCGCTTCAGGATGGGCTCGTAATACGTGATGACTGCCTCCACTTGCGCCGTGAGCGGCAAGTCCTCGTTCCGGATCTTGCGTAGCATCTCGAACAAGTTCTTGAGCTCCTCCACGTACCGCGGAGAGAACGGGCGCTCGGACAGCGAGAACGGTTCGGACTCCGCCGATGTGATCCACTCGATGAGATCGTGCGCGGTCTTCGGCCCGATGCCGTCGATCAGCTGCAGGATGCGGTTCCACGAGACCGCATCCATCGGATTCTCCGCCACCTTGAGGTAGGCCGCCGCGTCCTTGATGTGGGCCGCCTCGCTGAGCTTCAGCCCTCCGTACTTGACAAAGGGAATGTTGCAGCGATTGAGCTCGATCTCGAGGTCGTACGAATTATGGCTGCTCCGGAAGAGCACGGCCATTCTATTCAGCGCAATCCCCTGCTCGCGCAACTGCAGCACCATCTGCGCCACGAATCGGCTTTCGAATCGGTCATCGGGCGCGGGCACTACGGCGGGGAGCTCGCCTCCCTGCAGGTCGCTATGTAGCGTTTTCTCATATTTTCGGGATGCCTTTTGGATGAGGTGATTGGCCAGGTCGAGGATGGGCTGATTCGACCGGTAGTTCTTCTCCAGCTTGAGGATGTTGGTGCCGGGGAAAGCCTGGGGGAACTCGAAGATGTTGCGGAAGTCGGCCCCGCGGAAGCGATAAATGCTTTGCGCATCATCTCCCACGACCATCACGTTTCCGTGAACCCGGGCGAATCGGCGCACGAGCTCAGCCTGCAGCCGGTTCGTGTCCTGGTATTCATCTACAAGCACGTGACGGCATCCGGCACTGACGAGCCGCTCGACGTTTTCGTCGGTTTCGAAAACCTCCATCGTGCGAAGCAGGAGGTCGTCGTAGTCCATCAGACCGTGATGCCGTTTGTATTCTGCATACGATAGCCGAAGGTCGTCCAGCTCGTTCACAAACTCGACGAACTGCGGGAATCTCGACTCGAGGATATCCGAGAGCGGAACCCCACGGTTCGTAGCACTCGAGAACATCGAGTAGATGGACTTCTTCCTCGGGAATCGACGATCCAGCCGGTTGAAGCCTTTCGCCGTGCGCAGTACGTCAACGACGTCGGCCGCATCCGAGCTGTCGAGGATGTTGAAGTTGTTCGGGAATCCGATCGTAGATGCGTGTCGGCGGAGAATCCCGAGGCAGAAGGAGTGAAACGTGCCGCCGGCGACGCGCTCGCAGCGCCCGTCCAGCAGGGTCGCCGCCCGCGTCAGCATCTCGCGTGCCGCGCGGCGGGTGAAGGTGAGCAACACGATCTGTTCCGGCTCGATTCCGGTCTCCACCAGATAAGCCACGCGATACACCAGCGTACGCGTCTTCCCTGTACCGGCCCCCGCAACGACAAGCACCGGCCCACCGCCGGCCGTCGCCGCGGCGTATTGCTGCTCATTCAGGGCAGCCCTGTAATCGATCGAGAGCGTCGGCTCCGCTGGTGCAGGACGATCCGACGAAAGGACGAAACGACGGGTCACAGTGCGATCTGAACGTAAAGGAGAGGCGCGCTGAACATCACCTTGTACACGTTAAGGAAGCCGCCGCTCCGAGTAAACGGAGATTTACAACCCTCTTCAACAGGTCGCGTACAAATCCTTGATTATCCACAAGTTGCTGAGACGATGAAACCCTGCCATACTTCGCGGATACGACACGGCTGAACCTGCAAAATGCTGGCTTACCACGGCGTTTCTTCATAGATTGGGGCCGCTCGCCGACGCTCGTCAGCAAGACACGTAGTCCATGGGTAAAGTCATCTCGGTTGCCAACCAGAAGGGGGGTGTAGGCAAGACGACGACGTCGATCAATCTGGCTGCTTCCCTTGCAGCGACGGAGCACTCAACCCTACTCATCGACATCGACCCGCAGGCCAACGGCACGTCGGGAATCGGCATCGACCACAAGTCACCCGGACACTCCATTTATGAGGTTCTGATCGGCGACCTCCCGATCGAGGAGACGATCCGCTCCACCGAAATGCCCTATCTGGACGTCGTGCCCAGCCACATCAACCTCGTGGGCGCGGAGATCGAGATGGTGGATGTACCCGAGCGCGAACGAATCCTCAAGAGGGCCGTCGCGCAAGTTCGGCATGGGTACGACTTCGTCGTGATCGACTGTCCCCCGTCGCTCGGTCTACTCACGGTCAATGCCCTTACCGCGTCGGACTCCGTGCTCATTCCCGTGCAGGCCGAGTACTTCGCGCTCGAGGGACTCGGCCAGTTGCTGAACACGATCAAGATAGTGCGACAGCACCTGAACAGAGAACTCGAGATCGAAGGCGTCTTGCTCACTATGTTCGACACGCGACTGCGCCTTTCCAATCAAGTTGCCGAAGAGGTCCGGCGGTATTTCGGTGAGCGCGTCTTCAAGACGATCATTCAGCGAAATGTGAGGCTCTCGGAGGCGCCAAGTTTCGGAAAGCCTGTGCTTCTTTACGATGCGACCTGCGTGGGTGCCCGAAACTATATTGCCCTGGCAGGTGAGATCATTCGGCATGCGAATCGACGGGGCGACGCGGGGGAAGAGGCCCCGGCCGGAGCCGCCGTGGGGCGCTCGGAGAGGCGTCAGAGCGGAAGCTCGTTCACACATCCTCCCGCCGCTACGAACGGATTCGCGAATTAAGCGCACCTATCCCCCATCAGCATGGCAGCTAAGAAGGCGGCACTCGGCAGGGGTCTAAGCGCCATCCTGCCCCCGCAGGAGGAAGCAGGGGAAATGAGTGTCGTCGTGTCCGATCGGCCGCAGCGGCAACACCTGGTCGGACGTGTCGCCGAGATCGATGTCGCCGCAATTCGACCAAACCCCTACCAACCCCGGTCGACGTTTGATGAAGATGCACTCGAGGAGCTGGCGGCATCCATCCGGGAGTTGGGCGTGATCCAGCCAATCACCGTCCGCGAGGCGGAGGGCGGTTTCGAGATCATCTCCGGCGAGCGAAGGTGGCGCGCGGCTCGGCAGGCCGGATTAAGACGCGTTCCCGCGTACGTCCGAGAAGCCGACACGGAGGCCATGCTCGAGATGGCCATCGTAGAGAACATCCAGCGCGAGGAGCTTAACCCGCTCGAGGTGGCACTGGGGTATCAGCGACTCATCGACGAATGCGGACTCACGCAGGAGCAGGTCGCACGAAAGGTCGGAAAGGGCCGGGCGACGGTCACGAATTTCCTTCGGCTGCTGAAGCTGCCTCCCCGTATCCAGGCCAGTCTCCGCGATGGAACCGTGACCGTAGGCCATGCCCGTGCGCTGATCAATGTGGAGGATGAAGTCGTCCAGGCGCGGCTGATCGATGAGATCGAGCGTCTCGAGCTTTCGGTCAGGGAGGTCGAGCAGCGCGTCCGGAAGTGGCGGGAGTCCCTCGAGGCAACCCCTGGCAGGCCGGATCGATCACCTCACGTACTTCAACCTCCCGGCACGGATCGTGAATCGCTGCAGGTGCGTGAGTATGAATCACGCCTTCGCAGCCACCTGGGCACGCAAGTTCGCATCAAGCATAGGGGCGGCAGCGGCCAGATCGAGATCGAATATTACTCAGATGAAGATCTGGAGCGTCTGCTGGAGTTGATCCTCCCGCTATGAGGACTCTCCAATTCGGGTCGCGGCCCCCCACGGGTCCGCATTTGGCTCTTCGGACGACGGCCGCGATTGCGCTAATCGTGCTCCTCGGGTCGACTCCGGCGCAGGCCCAGACCATCCCTGCAGAGCCGGTCGGAGCGCGCCATTCACCGCGTGGAGCACTCTGGAGAGCTGCCGCCGTTCCCGGATGGGGACAGTTCTATAATCGGCAGTACTACAAGGTACCCATTGTCTGGGGAGGTCTGGCCGGTCTCACGGCCTCCGCTCTCTACGTAAACCATCGATATCTGCTGTACCGGCACGCCTACCACTACGTCTCCGGTACGAACACGACGCCGCGGTACGAGGCCGACTATCGTCGACTGCTCAACGAGCTCGGGATTCCCGAGGAACGTGGACCGCAACTCGAGGGGGCTTTTCGCCAGAGTCGCGACAATCTCCGGCGCAACCGTGACCTTTTGTACATTGGGATCGGCTTATTCTACGGGCTCAGCATCCTCGATGCCTATGTAAACGCGCATCTGCTGGACTTCGATGTCGGAGAGGATTTGACCCTCGGGATCGGCGCAACGCCTGCCGGTGTGACCGCCACCCTGCATTTGCGGCCGTAACGATCCGCCTACGAACCTTTGGGGAAGTGAAACCGTAGGAGCGTGATCATGTACGGCGGGTGGCCGGCTTCGCGCCCCCTCGAGTCGGAATCATCCACTAACCCATGCTCGAACGGAGGCTGCCGAAGATCGGCACACCGAGTACTTATGGCGAGGATCATCTACGCATTGAGTGGACAGGGCCGCGGCCACGCGTCTCGTGTCATGGCGATTTCCGACGCGCTCCGTGCACGCGGCCACGAAATCGTGTTCTGCTGTGGCGGGACGGCGCGAGAGATCCTTGCCAGCAAGGAAGAGCCCGTGATCCCGGTTCCGCCCCTGCGACAGATCGTCGAAGGGAATGAGGTACGCGTGCTGCAGACGCTGCGGCGTAACTGGAGCCAGATCGTGAACCTTGACCAGATCGTATCCGACCTGGCCACGCAGTTCGCGATGTACGATCCGGATCTCGTCGTCACCGACTTCGAGGCGTTCTCCCACCGAGCCGCGGCGCGGATGAACCTGCCGGTCATCTCGTTCAACCACCAGCAGATCGTCACGGAGACGCGCTACAGCCTGCCGCCGAAGTTCCGGTTCGAGGCTATGCTTACCTCCCTCGCGGTGCGGCTCATCGTGCCGAAGCATCCGGAGCACGTATTGATCACATCCTTCTTTTTCCCGGAAGTACGGCATCCATCCAACACCACGCTCGTCCCACCGATCATTCGGCCGGCCGTCCAGAAGCTCATTCCGGTCCAGGGTGAGCACATCCTTGTCTACTACAACAGCACGGAAGGCGCCGAGCATGTGCTTCAGGTGCTCCGCAGCATCGACGCGCAGTTCATTGTGTACAACTTCACCCCACCCGAGTCGACGTCGCGCTATCCAAACGTCAAATTCAAAGAACCCTGCATCGAAGAGTTCTTAGAAGATCTGGCCTCGAGCAGGGCCGTCCTCTCGACGGCCGGCTTTACGCTGACCAGTGAGGCCCTCTACCTGGGTAAACCGCTACTCGTGGTACCGAATCGAGGTGTGTTTGAGCAAGCACTCAACGCCCTGTTTCTCGAACGAGAGGGGCTTGGCGCCGCCGTCCTGGATCGTGCGCTCACGGCCGAAGACATAACGAGTTTTTTGGCTCGAGAATCACAGTTCGCGTCGCGGCTTCGCGGCCGCGTGACCTGTGGAAACGATCAGGCCGTCGACTGTATCGAGCGGGTGATCGCCCGCCACACCTCGGATCGAAAAGCCCGTGGCGCGACAAGCCTGGACCCACTTCCGTCCATGGCGGCCCCCACAGTAGGGAGCCTCGAATAAGAAGTGACCGAATTATTACGTATTTTGCCGGTGATCGGCGGAAACACAGCGCGGAGGCGGTTCACCCGACGCCGTACCGCTTTTTTTATCCCAGCGCTACTCTCTGCATTCCATAGAGTCGATTATGACGACGCCCGATTTCCATAGTAACGAGAGCACGCCACCGATTGAGGAGTCGGCTCCGACCGTGCGCGAGGAGCCTACGCTCTTCGGCAAGGCCCATCGATTCTTCGAGGAAACGGGCGACTATGCACAGGTCAAGAAGGCCGACCTTTACCCGTACTTCCGGCCGATCGAACGCAACGAGGGCTCCAGAGCCATCATGAACGGCCGCGAGATCATCATGGCCGGCTCAAACAATTATCTGGGGCTGACCTCGGATCCCCGCGTTCAGGAAGCGGCCGCGCAGGCCATCAAGCAATATGGCACCGGTTGCACGGGGAGTCGATTCTTGAATGGAACGCTCGACCTGCACATCGAGCTCGAGCATCGACTTGCCGAGTTCATGGGTGCCGAGGCCTGTGTGCTCTTCTCTACCGGCTACATGACGAACGAAGGCGTCATCCAGGCCATCACGGCGAAGGGCGACTTCATCTTCTCCGACAAAGACAATCACGCCTGCATCGTGGCGGGGACGCAGGTCAGTCTCGCAGAGACGCTCCGATATAGGCACAACGACCTGGACCACCTCCGGCGGCTACTCGAAAAGGTCCACGAAGAGAACCCGGAAGCCGGGAAGCTCATAGTGACCGATGGCGTCTTCTCGATGAGCGGCGTAATCGCCAAGGTGCCGGAGCTCGTTGAGCTCGCCGAAGAATTCGGCGCGGCCCTGATGCTCGACGATGCACATGCATGCGGCGTCATCGGTCCCGGCGGACGCGGATCGGCGGCCTATTTCGGGCTGCACGATCGCGTACACCTGACCACGGGCACGTTCTCCAAGAGCTTCGCCTCGCTGGGCGGCTTCTGCGTCGGCGATCGCGATGTGATCGAATACATCCGGCATCGAAGCTCGGCGCACATCTTCAGCGCCTCTATGCCGCCGGCCAACGTAGCCACCGTGCTCAAGTGCCTGGATATCCTCGAGGCCGAACCCGAACGCCTCGAAAGGCTGTGGAAGATCTCCGACTACATGAGGGAGGGATTCCGGCGCGAAGGGTTCAACGTCTGGACGAGCCAGTCACCCATCATTCCAGTCGTCATCGGCGACATGACGACGTGCTTCAAATTCTGGCGCGACCTGCTGGAAGAAGGCGTGTTCGTGAATGCCGTCGTGCCGCCGGCGGTGCCTCAGGGTCAGGCCCTGATGCGCACATCCTATATGGCCACGCACACGGACGAGGAGCTCGATTTCATCCTCGAGGCCTTCCAGCGTGTCGGCCGCAAGCACGGTGTAATCAGCAAAAACGGTGCGGCCGTGTAGCCCGGCATGAGTCCGGTCCACGTCCATCCAGTCACATCTCGATCCGATCTCCGAAGGTTCGTCGACTTTCAGTACGAGCATTATCGGAGCAATCCGTACTGGATTCCGCCGCTTCGGCGCGATGCCCTGCACGTGGTCGATCCGCGCAAGAACGCGTTCTTCGAGCACGGCTCCATCCAACCTTTTCTAGCCCTCGACGGCGCCGGTCTCATCGTCGGCAGGATCGCGGCCATCGTCAATGGGATGCACCTCAAGAAGTACCAGGACGCCACGGGTTTTTTCGGGTTTTTCGAGACCGTCGAAAATTACGACGTCGCCGCTGCCCTTCTATCCGCCGTACGCGACTGGCTCACCGGACGCGGACTCACCGGCATGCGAGGGCCGACCAATCCGTCGATGAACGACACGTCGGGCCTCCTGACTCAGGGATTCGATCGCGAGCCCTCCATCCTCATGCCGTACAACCCGCCGTACTATGAAGACTACCTGCTTCGATTCGGCTTCAAGCGGGCAATGACGATGTGGGCCTACTACATCCACAAGAAATATGTGAAGCTGGATAAGCTGCGGCGCGGAGTCGAGCTCGTCCAGCGGCGAAATCCGACCATCCGACTGCGCCCGCTGGATATGAGCCGCTACGATGAGGAGGCGAGATCCATCCTGCACATCTATAACGACGCCTGGTCGAACAACTGGGGCCACGTGCCGATGACAGAGAACGAGTTCGCCCAATTGGCCAGGGAACTGAAGCAAATCGTCGACCCCAGACTGGTCTACCTCCTGGAGGACGACGGCCAGCCCGTGGCTTTCTCGATCACGCTGCCCAACATCAATCAACTCCTTAGGCGAGTTCGCGACGGTCGGCTTCTGCCTCTTGGCCTCCCGAAGCTGCTGGCCTACTCAAAGTTCGGCGGCCTTTACGAGTGCAGGACGCCGCTCATGGGCGTACTCCGGGAGTATCAGGGTCGCGGCTTGGATGCCATTTTGAATCTAGCGATCATCGAGAACGGCTCGCGGCATGGCTATGACGGAAGCGAGATGAGCTGGGTGCTCGATACGAACAAGCGACTGCGAAATGCGCTCGAATCTATGGGTGGAGTAATCGATAAGCAGTATGCGATGTTCGAGATGCGTTTCTAGAGGGATCGATGATCGGTTTGGATGACGAGGTGCAGGCGGCCTCGGTCCGTCGAACGGCCGCGAGGTATCCCCTGCATGGCTGGGCCGGAATCGTGCTCGCCCTGTGCGGATGGTCGCTCAACTGGGGACTCGACGGGCTCCGCACGCACGTCTTTTTCTTCCCGATGTGGCTGGGGTACGCCCTGGCGGTGGACGGTCTGGTCTTCACCCGGCGCGGCGAATCGCCCGTCGCGCGCTCGGGACAGGAGTTCGCCTGGCTCTTCGTCGCGTCGGTGCCCGTGTGGTGGCTGTTTGAATTGTTCAACCTGCGGACGAACAACTGGACCTACAACGGAGCGGAGGTCTTCTCGGATCTGGCTTATGTCGTACTGGCCTCGGTTGCGTTCTCGACGGTCATGCCGGCCGTGTTCGTGACCGCCGAGCTCGTGCGATCATTTGGCTGGGTCGACCGGATGTCGTCGGGCCCGCGTATTCCGCGATCTTGGCTCACGGCGACAGGCTTTTTCGTGGCTGGATGGGTGCTGGTGGCGCTCATCATGATATGGCCGGATGTGTTCTATCCGTTCGTCTGGGGGTCGATGTTCTGTTTGATCGAGCCGTTGAACATCTGGCTTGGCCGGCCATCGCTCTTCGATCATCTGGACAGGCGAAACTGGCGGCCGGTCGTTTCTGTGGCCCTGGGTGCGCTCATCTGCGGATTCTTCTGGGAGTTCTGGAATTTCTATTCCTTCCCGAAGTGGACGTACAGGACGCCGGGGGCTCAATTTCTTCATGTGTTTGAGATGCCACTGCTCGGCTACATCGGATATCTGCCTTTCGGCCTCGAGCTACTGGCTGTTGGCTATCTGCTTCGCGGTAAGGCTCTGAACGTGAACATCACCTGATTCTATAGTCCGAGCTTCTTGAGCAGGAAGTCGAGTCGGCTCCTGAAGCCCAGGCCGTAGCCGAATCGAGCGGCCGTGCCGCGTCCGAGGTGCCGGACGTAGCGCTCGATATCGAAGGGCTCGAGGTGATAACCCGCGCGGTGAGCAGCTTCGAAATTCTGGAGCGCCGGAAGCCCGTGATGAACGAAGGGAGGCAGCCGGTGATAGATGTCACGATTGATCAGCATGTAGGCGCTCACCAGCACGGGAATCCCGTCATCGGCCCGGAATCCGCGCCGATCCACGTGAACCACTTTGCCGGCGCCGTACACTTTCGGCGATGCGCCGAGCTCCAGCATCGCCTCCAGGAAGCCGCCTTTTTCCGTGATCGTGTCGCTGTCGAGAAGAAAGACCCACGGCGTCTGCAACTCCGACATCGCGATGTGCATCGCAGGCCCGTGGTAACGATTCCGCTGCAGGAAGATCGTCTGGAGGGTGAGCTCGTCCGCGAGACGGCGGATTAGATCGGGGGATGAATCCTGAGATCCGTTGTCGATGACGAGGAGCTCGACATCGGGATAGTGCCTTCGAAACGACCGTAGCGCTTCTTCGGTGAGGTCAGGTGTCTGGTAGTTGACGACGGCGGCGGAGACGTGCGCCGAAAGGGGCTGAGTGGACTCGTACAACGAGGCGACGTGCAGTTCGTGCGGTGGCTGAGAGACGATTCCGAATCGATGGAATCACAAAATGTGGGAGCCGCAAAATAAAAAACGTCGGCCGATCCATCAGCCGACGCTGCCACCGTTTAGGCGATGTTTTCCCTCGACGCAACCGGCCTCGCCTGATCTCGATCCTGGCAAGCAGGGTCGTGAACAGGAACGAGGCCTAACTCTCGTATCGGCACGAGGCCGATAGGTGACTATCGCACGGCCTTCCGGCGAACCGGAGATGGTGCGTCTAAACCGCATGGGCTGACGGTTTAGAAAGCCACGGACTTTTGTTTGCCCGTGTGCGGACTCCAGCGTACTCTCCACATCGGTGATTCGGCACGATAGCTTGCTTCAGCACGCCACGGCTCTCCGCGTTGACGTTTCCGTCAGCGCCTCAACGAGCGCAGCGCTCGACAAGCGGTCTATGCCGACGCCTGCTTCGCAGAACGGTAGGGAATGAGCAATCAGTTGCTGCTTGCTTCACCGAGCATCTCGTGCGGCCTGAGTCTTGCGACACCGGCTTTATCGAGGTACTCTCCACAAGCGGCTGGAGACGTTCGCCAGGTGAGCTTCCGATCCACATTGCTCTTTCGAGCAGTGCTTCATCTCGGCAACTCGCGGCGGTCGTTTCCGCTGTTCGCCGGACCTTATCGTTCTCCACAGGCGGTTGGTACCGCTGCTTCAACGAGTGCGTGGAGGTGCAGCTCGACTGCTTTGGTGGGAGTATTCCGAAGAATGACTCCCAATCTCGGTTCTTGCCGGTCGAAACCGGCTCCGAAGGCAGTCGGCGCCTGGCAACGATAACGTCACCTGCGCCGGATCCGTAGTCTCGCTGGGCAAGCCCAACGCCGGCTACGGTTCGACGGCTGCGTTCCGTTCTGATCTCTCGATCAGTTCACGGGCATCCTCATGCAGCCCAGAGTTTCCAGTCGCGTCAAGGAACAGTGCCGTCAGGCACTGGACCCATTATAGCCTCAACGGGAAGGGAGGTCAAGCGAGAGTGTGATCGAATATTCCACAATTCGTTCACACGATATCCACATCGGCCTCAGATCAAAAAGCCCGGCTTGCCACCAAGCCGAGCTCTTTGGCCCAATCGACGCGACGGAAGCAGCCCAATATGGGCCTCCAGGCGCATGAGGTACCGGAAGCTACGCAACCTCCTCCATCCGCGCAACACAATAACGGCATATCTTCTGCAGACAGTATCCTTTCTCCGTATTTTTCTGAATGCAATAACGGACTCAAGGCCTCGGGGCAGGACTTATTCGCCACATTATAGCCCCAGCCCAAGCCCGATCTGCCCGAGAAAAATAGAGATCGCCCGCGGCTCGAGAAGCATTGTCAGAAGCAACCCACCCAGCGCACCCCCAAGGTGCGCCTCGTGCGCGATGCCGCCCGTCATGCTCTCCCCCGACGAGCGCCGCATAGCGTACATCGACAAAGCCACGTACAAAATGGCGAACAACCACGCTGGAATGGGTATCGGAATGAAAAACAGATACAACGGCGTGAACGGCTGAAATAGACAGAAGCCGAACAGCACGCCCGAAATCGCTCCCGAAGCGCCGACCGCCGCGTAACTCGCCGTGTTGCGGTGAAACACGAGCGAGAGCCCGTGCGCCGCCAGCTCGGCACCTACGTAAAGCAAGAGAAACTTCCCCGGACCCAGCATCAACTCCATCGGCGGACCGAAGAAGTAAAGCGTAATCATGTTGAAGGCGAGATGCGTCAGGCTCACATGCACGAATCCCGCCGTGATCAGGCGCTGGTATTCTCCGCCCTCCAGAATGCGGCGTGGCTTGAACGCCAGACGATCGATCAGCGACTCATCGAAATAGAGCGCATACACGCTCACCAACACATTGACGATGAGCAGCAGAAGAGATACGGGCGTGGCAGAAAAATCCATCTGCGGGGTAGGCTACGCCCCGACGGCTTCGAAATGCTGCAGGATGGACTCGAACATGGCCGCCCCATCGGTATTGCCGAGGATCGCTTCGGCACATCGATCCGGATGCGGCATCATCCCCAGGACATTTCGCCCCCGATTCGTGATGCCCGCAATGTTTCGCGCCGATCCATTCGGATTGGCCTCCGGCGTGATCCGCCCCTCCGCATCACAGTAGCGGAAGACGACCTGACCGTGCTCCTCGAGCGCGTCCAGCTCTGCGTCGCTAGCGAAGTAGTTGCCCTCGCCGTGTGAAATGGGAATCGTCAGCACCTCTCCTTCTTCATACCCCGACGTGAACGGGGTGTCCACATTCTCAACCCGCAGGTGGACATCCTTGCAAACGAATCGAAGCGATGAATTGCGCATCAAGGCGCCCGGTAGGAGACCCGCCTCGCACAGGATCTGAAAACCGTTGCAGATGCCGAAAACCAGTCCACCGGACTCCGCAAATTTCACGACCTCCTGCATGATGGGCGAAAAGCGTGCGATGGCTCCCGACCTCAGGTAATCGCCGTACGAAAACCCCCCGGGAATGATGACCACGTCGACATCGCCAAGGGACGTCTCTTTGTGCCAGATGAACCTTGCGTCCTGTTCGAAGACATGCTTCGCGACGTGGTAGGCATCGTGGTCGCAATTCGAACCGGGAAAGACGATCACACCGAAGGAAACGGCCATATCGGATCTTCAGAAAGTTGGAACGGGTACTGAAGCGAGCCTTTGTCCGGACGCTGGTACCGCTGCGCCGGGGACGGGATCCTCTGTCCGGCATCTTATCGAAAGCTTCGCGGGGCATCGCCACAATCCATCCGCGCCCGTCGTCCAGCATCATTCAAAGAGATACACTGCTCTATGCACTACCGTCGTTTCGGCCGCACGAACTGGCAAGTGAGCGAGATCGGGTACGGAATGTGGGGAATGGGCGATTGGAAGAACTCGGAGGACGAAGAATCGATGGCCTCGCTCCAGCGCGCCGTGGAATTGGGCTGCAACTTCTTCGACACGGCTCTGGCCTACGGAAACGGACACAGCGAGCGATTGCTTGGACGACTCGTCCGCGACAATCCCGATCGGAAGCCGTACACGGCCAGCAAGATCCCTCCCAAAAACAGGCAGTGGCCTAGCAGGCGCGAGTTCACGCTCGACGAGGTTTATCCTCCCGATTACATCACCCAGTCCGTCGACACAAGCCTCGAGAATACGGGACTGGGGCAGATCGACCTCATGCAGTTTCACGTGTGGGAGGATGCATGGGTGGATGACGATCGGTGGTTCGCCGCCATCGATGACTTACGCCGTCAGGGCCTGATCCGTGCGATCGGTATAAGCATCAACCGATGGGAGCCCTGGAACGGCATCCGTACGGTGCGAAGCGGCCTGATCGATTCCGTCCAGGTGATCTACAACATCTTCGACCAGGCGCCCGAGGACGAGCTCTTCCCGGCCTGCCGCGAGATGGACGTAGCCGTCATCGCCCGCGTGCCGTTCGACGAGGGGACGCTGACCGGCACGTTGACGAAGGACTCCACATGGCCCAGGGGCGACTGGCGAAACACGTACTTCGTCCCCGAGAACCTGATACCCAGCGTCGAGCGCGCCGACGCGCTGAAGGAAATATTGCCGGATGGCATGTCGCTGCCCGAGATGGCCCTGCGCTTCATCCTCTCGAACGATGACGTCGCCACAACCATCCCAGGCATGCGCAAGCTCGCCCACGTCGAGGCCAATCTGGCAACGAGCGAGCAGGGCGGCCTCCCTGCTGACCTGCTCGAGGAACTCCGCAATCATCGTTGGGACCGCGAGCCTACGTCGTGGTCGCAGTAGGTCTCCGCATGATCCCAAAGGAGCTCTTCAAGAAGATTCGCCGTATCGAGATCCGCACCAAGGGTCTCGTCAACAACGTCTTCGGCGGCGAGTACCACTCCGCCTTCAAAGGCCGAGGCATCGAATTCTCCGAGGTGCGGCCGTACCAGATCGGAGACGATATTCGGAACATCGATTGGAATGTCTCGGCGCGCACGGGCGATGCCTTCGTGAAGGTCTTCGAGGAGGAACGCGAGCAGACCCTGCTTCTGGTCGTGGACGTTTCGGGGTCCGAGAATTTCGGTTCGCACACCAAGTTCAAGCTCGAGATCGCCGCGGAGATTTGCGGCGTCATCGCTTTCAGCGCCATAAAGAACAATGACAAGGTCGGGCTGCTGCTCGTTTCCGACCGCGTCGAGCTCTTCGTACCGCCGAAGAAAGGGCGCCGGCACGTGCTACGATTGCTGAGGGATCTCTTCGCGCATGAGCCGGAATCGCGGGGAACGGACCTCTCTGTGGCCCTGAATCACATCCTTCACGTGCTGAACCGCCGGTCGATCGTTCTGCTGATCTCCGATTTTCTGGATGATGGATACGTCAAGCCGCTCCGGATCGTCGCCCGCCGGCACGACACGATCGCCGTCCACCTGATCGACCCACGCGAACGGGAGTTGCCTCCTGTAGGCCTGCTCGACCTCGTAGATGCCGAAACGGGTGAGACGGTTGTCGTGGATACATCCAATCGAAGAACCCGGCGCCACTTCGCTATGCATGCCGGTGCACGGCACGCCCATACCGCCGAGCTCGTCAAGCACATCAAGATGGATTATGTGCCTATCCAGACGGATTCGGGGTATGTAGAGCCGCTCATTCAGTTCTTCCGCCAGCGTAATCGATCCTATCGATGAGGCCGCGATCGATACTTCCCGTGTTGATGGCCATTGGGTTGCTGCTTGCCGACGGCGTGTCGGCACAGCAGCTCGAGGTGAATGTTTCGGCCGATACGGTCACGGTGGGTGAGCGATTCCGCATCAGCTTCGCCGCCAGGCACGATTTCGCCGCTCCGGCCACGTTTCCGATTCCTGCGGCCGGTGATTCGTTGACGTTCGGCGACATCGAGGTGCTGCGGCTGGTCGGGCACGGTTCGCGGCTCAGCGATGCGGCCCGCATCGACAGCGTGACGTACGAAGTGACGACCTTCGCGCTCGACAGCGCCCGCATAGCTCCCGCGCCCGTCCTCTTCACAGCGGGCGAGGACACGTTCTTCGTCATGACGGAGGAGGCGTTCGTGCCGGTAGCGCGGCTGGTGCCCGAGGACGCCGAGGAGATCCGCGATATTGCCCCGCTAATCGATTTTCCGAGATCGGTGCTGCGCTATGCGCTGCTTGCCGCAGCACTCCTGCTGGTTGCGGCCCTCATCGCCTTCCTCGTCTGGCGGAGACGGCGCCAGACCGGTGCGGAGGCACCCGACGAGCCGACCGAACCGGATGTCCCCCCGGCCGAGGAGGCGATGCGGCGCCTTCGAGAGCTCGAGATGATGGATCTGAGCGGGCGGGACGCCATCCGCACGTATTACATCGAGCTATCGGATGTCCTGCGAACGTACGTTTGGCGCCGCCTGGGTATACATGCGCTCGAACAGACCACGCGCGAGCTGGTGGATGAATTGCGCGCCCGACCCGTCCCGGATGAGGAGACCACCAGCCGCATCCGAAACGTACTGGTCCAATCGGATTATGTAAAGTTCGCCGATGCAGAACCTCCGGCGGAAGAAAGCCGGCGCCTCCTGGGGGTCACGAGAAGCGTCATCGATACAATCGAGCGAAAGGCGCATCCGGAGCTGGAGGAGGACACGACTGTCGTGATGGCCGAGGGGCACGAATCGGTTGCCTCGGATGAGTCGTCATGGCGTCCGCCCCAGCCTGAACGCGGGCAGCCCGGCTCCTGAAATGTTCTTCACGAACACGCTGGTCGAACGGCTCGCCCACGCCCGGCATGTGGCCGTCCTCACCGGCGCGGGGATCAGCGCAGAGAGCGGAATTCCGACCTTCCGGAACCCCGGCGGCCTGTGGGACCGGTTTCGCCCCGAAGAGCTCGCCAACCTCGATGCGTTTCTTCAGAATCCGGAGCTGGTTCAGGAGTGGTACGAGTATCGGCGGAACGTCGCGATGAATACGTCTCCGAACCCCGGTCATCTGGCATTGGTCGATTTGGAAGACCTCATCGAAGACTTCACGCTGATAACCCAGAACGTGGACGATCTGCATCGACGAGCCGGCAGCAAGAACGTGGTCGAACTGCATGGCAACATCATGCGGTCGTACTGCATCGACTGCGGACGCCCGGCTGACGACTTCAAACCGAACGATGAGGGGCCTTACGTTTGTCGGGACTGTGGCGGGCTCATCCGGCCAGATGTCGTCTGGTTCGGGGAGTTGTTGCCGGAAGAAGCGGTCGAGCAGGCCCAGCGCTCGGCGGAGCGGGCCGAGGTGTTTCTGAGCATCGGCACGTCGGCGATCGTTTATCCTGCCGCCGGTCTCCCCCTCCTGGCGAAGCAGAGTGGCGCCTACGTTGCGGAGGTGAACATCGAACCGAGTGCCATTGCCGGCGACATGGACGAAACGATCCAGGGGCGGGCGGGCGAGGTTCTCCCACGCCTCGTGGAAGCCGTTCACCGCATCAAGCCGCATAGCAACAAAAGGAACGGCCAATTGTAAACTTTTGCCGGCATCGGAGGCCCTCCTTCAGGCCCATCGCCTCCAATTTCCCACCTTTCAGTCCGTATGGAGTTCGCACAACCGGAATGGCTCTGGCTGCTGGCCGTCCTGCCGGCGTTGCTCGCCTTCGAATGGTGGCGCGCCCGTCGGGAGCGAACCGGCCTGACCTTCAGCAGCGTGCGTGCGGCGAGGAAGGCGCCGCAAACGATCTGGACACGCCTGCGGCGATTCCCGTCCGTGCTCCGCGCAGGTGCACTTGCTCTGGGCATCCTGGCGCTCGCGCGGCCGCAAGATCGGAACGTGGTCGAAGAGCGCTATGCGGAAGGCGTCGACATCATGCTCGTCCTCGATACATCCACCTCCATGCGGGCGCAGGACTTCATCCCCAACCGCTTCGAGGCTGCACGCGATGTGGCGGCGGAGTTCATCCGAGGGCGCCGCTCCGACCGCATCGGCCTCGTGGTTTTCGCGGCGAAAGCCTACACCCAGACGCCTCTTACGCTGGACTACAATTTCCTCCTCCGCATGCTCGAGGAGGTCGAGATCGGGGTGATCGAGGACGGCACGGCCATCGGGACGGCGATTGCCATGGCCACGAATCGGCTCCGCGAGAGTACGGCGTCCAGCAAGGTGCTCATCTTGTTGACCGACGGTCAGAACAATCGCGGCGAAATCGACCCGGTCACCGCCTCCGAGGTGGCGCAGACCATCGGCGTCCGCATCTACTCCATCGGTGTAGGGGCGTATGGAGAGGCGCCGTTCCTCTTCGATGATCCCTTCGGCGGCCAACGCCGGCGAATGGTGCCCGTCGAAATCGACGAAAAAATGCTCACCCGCGTGGCCGAAAACACGGGAGGCAAGTACTTCCGCGCCACGAACAAGCAAGCGCTGAGGGACATTTACGAGGAAATCGGTGACCTGGAAAAGACCCGAATCGAGGAGGTGTCCTACACGGACTATACGGAGCGATATGCGGTCTTCCTCTGGCCGGCCTTCGGTCTCCTCATGCTGGAAATCCTGCTCTCGACGACCCGGCTCCGCCGACTGCCCTGAATAGTGGATTGGCTACATCCGACATATCTCGCTGCCTTGATGGCCGTACCGATCGTGATTCTCCTGTTCGTGTGGGCGGCGTGGAGGCGCCGGATTTCGCTCGAACGGTTCGGCGAGTATTCCCTCGTCGCCCGTCTGGCGGACTCGATTAGTCCGCGCCGGAGGCGATGGAAAGCGGCGATTGTGGCATCCGGCATCTTCTTCATAGCGGTCGCTCTGGCGGGTCCGCGCCTCGGCACAGAACTTCGCGAGATGCGTCGCGAGGGCATCGATCTCGTGATCGCCCTCGACGTCTCAACATCCATGCTCGCGGAGGACGTTGCACCAAATCGCCTCGCGCGTGCGAAAAATGAAATCAAGAAGCTCCTCGACGAGCTCAACGGCGACCGCGTCGGGCTCGTCATTTTCGCCGGAGATGCATTCATCCAGTGCCCTCTAACCACTGATTACTCGGCCCTCCGGCTCTTTTTGGATGTCGCCGATCCGTCACTCATCCCCACACAGGGCACGGATTTTGGTGCCGCAATGCGGATGGCGATGCAGGCATTCGACGCACCCACGGACGGTCAGAATGAGGTGCCCACGAGAGCCTTGCTTTTCGTTTCGGATGGAGAGAACCATGAGGCGGACGTCGGCTCGTTGCTCCGCGCTGCGCATGAACAAGGCGTAATGGTGTTTGCTGCGGGCGTTGGAGAGACCACGGGAGCCCCGATTCCGGAATACCAGAACGGACGTCGGGTCGGGTACAAGCGGGATTCGCAGGGACAAATCGTGCAAACACACCTTGAGGAGGCCTCTTTGCAGCAGATGGCGGCCGATGGCGCCTATTTCCGAATTGCACGGACATCCAGCTCCCTGCTTCAAATAATGAGCTCACTCGATCGTTTAGAGAAACAGGAGTTTGCTCAAAGTGAATACGAGTCGTACGAGGAACGATATCAGTGGCCGCTGGCCATCGGGCTGATGCTATTGCTTGCTGAACGATTGATCGGCGAGCAGCGTAAAAAACGCCCCGAGGCAGTTGCGGTAAGCACATCATGATGCGCCTGACGCTCATTCTTTTTGTCCTGGCCGCCGGTATCCTGGCCGATGACGGCGAGAAGGAAGGCCGACGCGGCAACAAGCTTTACGAGGAAGGCAGCTACGAATCTGCCATCGAGGCCTATCTGAACGGGCTTTCCGCTCTGGATGCCTCGTCCAATCCCTGGATGCACTATGCGCTCAATAACAACTTGGGTGCGGCCCTCTTGAAGGCGGGCGATGCCGCGGGCGCCAATGAGGCGTTCTCGCGTGCGCTTTTGAATGCCCCCACGCCGGCCGACTATGCGCGCAGCGCCTACAATGCCGGCAATGCGGCCTACAACGCCGAACAGCTCGAGCAAGCGCTCCAATATTACCGCGAAAGCCTGCTCCGCGAGCCGGACAACCAGGACGCCAAATTCAACTATGAGTTCGTCAAGCGCCGGCTCGAGCAGCAGCAACAGCAGCAGCAACAACAACAGAACGGCGACGAGCAGCAGCAGAACCAGGACGAGAGCGGCGAAGGACAGGGCGAACAGCAGCCGCCCTCCGAGCCCCAAGATCAGGAGCAGGGCGATTCACAGCAGGACGGCCAGCAACAGCAGCAGCAGGGTGAGCAGCCCGAGGATCGGCAGCCCGAGCAGCCCCAGAACTCACAGAATAGTGGCGAAGAGCTGAGCCGAGAAGAGGCGCAGCGTATTCTGCAAGCCCTGCAGAACGAGGAGGAGCAACTCCTCCGGGAGGTTCAGCGGCGGGACGTGAGACCCCGTCGAGTCGAAAAGGATTGGTGAGATGTTTACACTCCGATCCATCATCGCCGTCACGATCGTTATCGGCCTCTTCGGTGTAGAACGGCCTGTCTCGGCCCAGCAGATCGAAGTGCGGGCCCTGGTCGATGAGACGACCATCGGCGACCAGGAGATCGTCAACTACTCGATCCAGATAAGCGGCGCGGACCTCAACGGCGTCGAAACACCGTCGGCGCCCTCCGCCGAGGGCCTCGCGCTCATGCAGCGTACGCCGAGTACGCAGCAGAGCATGACCATCATCAACGGGCAACTCGAGCAGAGCATCTCGTTTGGATGGAGATATCAGCCCGTCCGGCGGGGAAATGCCCGCATCGATGCGGCCACCGTCACCGTAAATGGCCGGACCTACACGACCGAAGCGATCTCGATCAACGTCGTCGATCAGGTGCAGCGACCGCGCCGCCCTTCCCCGAGCGGACGCCAGGGCTGGCCTTTCGTGGTGCCGTCTCGCCCGCACGCCGACGCCCGTCGGGATATCGACTCCCGGGATCTCTTCATCCGAGCCGTCCCCAGCAAGCGCACGGCCCGGCAGAACGAGCAGATCACGATCGAGTATCGACTCTATTTTCGTGACGGCATCCAGTTGCGCCATAGCCGCCTCACCGGTTCATGGGATGCCGAGGGCTTCTGGCGTGAGGAATTCGAGATCGACACGCGGCCAGTGCCCACGTCCGTGGTCGAAAACGGCCTCCTTTACCACATGATCGTGCTCAAGCGTGTGGCCGTTTTTCCCACCCGGCCAGGCACCCTCACGGTGGATCCACTCGAAATCGAGACCGAGGCCTACTTTCCCAGCGGCGGAGGAGACCCCTTCGAACGGTTCTTCTCCCTGGGCAATCGGTTCGATACGGTGCAATTGTCGTCGGACTCGGTGGAGCTCATCGTTCAGCCACTTCCTCCGGGAGCGCCATCCTCCTTCTCGGGCGCTGTCGGCGATTACCGGATGCGAGCTTCTCTGAGCGCTACGTCAGTGGAGGTTGGCGAACCGGTGGAGGTGCGCATCGTCATCGAGGGCGAAGGAAATGTCGCCACGCTGGAAGCTCCCCGATTTGAGCCGGCCGGCGTGTTCGAGCGCTATGATCCGAATGTCGGCACTTCCGTGCGGCGAGACGGCCGGCGCATCAGCGGCCGCAAGTCCTTCACCTTCGTATTGGTGCCGCGCTCCAATGGCGAATTCGAGATGCCACCCGTGGAGTTCACCTTCTATCATCCCGAGCGAAGTGACTACGTCACCATCACCTCCGAGCTTCCCGAGCTGGAGGTCACGGGCACGGCGGCTCCACTCGCAGCCGGGACGACCTCCGCCGGCCTACCCGTCGATGATATCGCCGGAATCATCACGGATGCATCCTCGTGGCGACGCATCGGCGAGCGGCCTTTGTACCGGAGGGTATGGCCCTACGCCGCGGTCGCCACGCCGCTCCTCGCGCTGCTGTTGCTGTTCGGCTATCAGCGTCGAGCCGATCGTATAGCGACCGACACCCGCTTCGCTCGCGGCCGATTGGCCCACCCGCTCGCGAAAAAGCACCTCAAGCAGGCAGAGGCCCTCCTCAGAGAGAATCAACCCCGTGCCTACTACGAGGAGGTCGAACGCGCCGTGGTCGGGTTCGCCGGCAACCGCCTGAATCTCGCCGAATTGGGACTGACCCGGGATCAGCTGGATCAGCGCCTGGCTCAGGTGGGGCTCAGCGCCGAAGATCGCCGGGCGCTTCGAGCGCTTCTCGAGGAATGTGACCGCGCACGATTCGCCCCCATCCTCCCGGATCAGTCCGCCATGGAGAGCGCGCACGAACGTGCCGCGCAGATCATCGTCGCCCTCGACCGTGCCGCTCAGCAAACGGAAGACGTTTCGGTCTGACCATGCGCCCCAGTTTCCTCCTATTCGTGCTCATCGGGTGCACCCTTATCGCATCCGCATCGTTCGCACAGGGTGTAGGCGTCGCAGTCAGCTACTTTGACGAGGGCAACCGACTCTACAGGGAGGGCGACTACCGAGGAGCGCTTCGGAGTTACGAGCGCGCGCTGGAGCAGGGGTACGCGAGCGATGCGCTATATTTCAACATGGGGAATGCGTACTTTCGGCTCGACCGAATCGGCCAGGCGATTCGCCACTACGAAAAGGCACGGCGCATGGGATCCGACCGCCCCGAGCTGACACACAATCTCGAGATCGCCCGCGAGCTGACCATCGACACCTTTTCTCGACTCCCGGCGCCGTTCTGGACGCGGATCTGGCGATCGATCGTGCGCGCGACGGGCGCGGGCGGACTCTTCGGCGCAGGCCTGATCTTATATATCGTTGGATGTGCCGCGCTGGCCGTCCGCATCCGCAAAGGACCTTCGCCCTGGCTGCGCCGCATCACCACGGTCACCTTCCTCGTTGGTATTGTGCTTGTGGCGTCAGGTCTCGCGGCCTCGGCCGAGGTCGGGAGCTCGCCCAGTGCGGTCGTATTGGCCAGAGAAGCCCTAATCCTCAAAGATCCGTCTGGAGCATCGGCCGACGTCGTCGTGCACGAGGGACTGGTCGTCGACGTCGTCTCAAGCTCTGGCCAATGGGCCGAAATACGCCTTCCGAACGGCACTCGTGGATGGATGCAGGCGGAAGACCTGGGCGAAATTTAACAGCGCGGTGGACGTGCGACCCATGGAACCCATCATACTTCACAAGGCCGCACGATCGGGATGGATCGAGGTCATCTGCGGTTCGATGTTCAGCGGAAAGACTGAAGAGCTGATCCGGCGCCTTCGTCGCGCCAAGATTGCTCGTCAGCGTGTCGAGATCTTCAAACCCGCCATCGAGTCTCGCTATAGCGAGGAATCCGTCGTGTCCCACGACGAGAATGCACTACTGTCGACGCCGGTCGACACGGCAGCACAAATCTTATTGATGGTGGGCGCGGCCGACGTGGTCGGCATGGATGAAGGACAGTTCTTCGATCAGGAGTTGGTCGATGTGTGCCAGAAGCTTGCCAACGAAGGTAAGCGCGTCATCGTGGCGGGGTTGGATCAGGATTATCTGGGCCAGCCGTTCGAGCCGATTCCGCAGTTGATGGCCGTGGCGGAGCACGTCACGAAACTCCATGCCGTCTGCATGGTCTGCGGCGGGCCGGCCAATCACTCGCAGCGCCTCCGTCCCGGCACGGGTCGCGTAATGATCGGCGCCGGCAGCCTATACGAGCCGAGGTGCCGGCAATGCTTCGATCCGGATGAGAGCGCGTCCAACGGCGCGACCGAAGCGCCGTCCGAAGACGGCGTTTCCAGACACGACAGGGCGCATCCGACCGTCCGCCCATAGCCTCCAAAGCGGGCGGCGGATCTTGCTTGCAAGCCGCTCGTCTGCTAGTTTGCAGGTGTCACTTCTCATCTCGAATTACCTTTCCTGATGTCCACGCAGAGGTACCTCGTCACCGCTCGTAAATACCGACCTCAGACCTTCGGCGAGCTGGTGGCGCAGGAGCACGTCTCCGGGACGCTCAAGAACGCGCTGAAGCTGGATCGCCTCGCCCACGCGTACCTGTTCAGTGGGCCACGAGGGGTCGGCAAGACCTCGGCCGCCCGCATTCTCGCGAAGGCCATCAACTGCACCACACCTCTCGAACAACGCGTCGATCAAGCCGAGCCCTGCCGCTCGTGCGACTCGTGCCGCGACTTCGAGGAGGGTCGGAGCCTGAACATCATCGAGGTGGATGCCGCCTCGAAGAACAAGGTGGACGATATCCGGGAGCTCCGCGACGCGGTCCGCATCCCCCCACAGGGCGCCCGCAAGAAGGTGTACATCATCGATGAGGTGCACATGCTCAGCGCCCAGGCCTTCAACGCGCTGTTGAAGACCCTCGAGGAGCCGCCGCCCCATGTGATGTTCATCTTCGCCACGACGGAGCCTCACAAGGTGCTGCCGACCATCCTCTCACGCTGCCAGAGGTTCGATTTCCGGAGGATCGCCGTGCCTGAGATCGTGGAGCGCCTTCGAGAGATCTGTGCGCAGGAGGATGTAACCGCGGACGATGGGTCGCTCATTCTCATCGCCCGAAAGGGAGACGGCGCCCTTCGCGATGCGCTTTCTGTTTTCGATCAGGCCGTCGCACTGTGCGGGACCGATCTGAAGTATTCCGAGTTGACAAAGGCGCTCGGTGTCGTCGAGGTCGACCTCTATTTCGATGTGAGCCGTCGGGTGATCGATCAGGACCTTGCCGGAATGCTCCGGCTCGTCCAGAAAACGGTGCACGCCGGGCACGACCTACAGGAATTCCTCGCCGGGCTCGCCGAGCATTTTCGCAATCTTCTGGTGGCTCGCACCATGGAGGATGCCTCCCTCGTGGAGGCTACAGAGGAAACGCGACGCCGATATGCCGAGGAGGCGCAGCATTTTACCGAATCCGATCTCCTGCGTCTGCTGACACTGGCCGAAGATGCGTCCGAGGGCCTCAAGGAAAGCTCGCAGCCGCGCTTGAAGTTGGAAACGGCGCTTCTCAAGATGGCATCCATAGCGCGGGCCGCTGATCTGCGCCAGGCGCTTGAGAAGCTCCAACGCCTCGAGGAACTTGCTGCAGCGGGGAAATTCCCGAAGGATCGCTCCGGCGGAGGATCGTCCGGGACGCCGAACGATCCTGAAGGCCGGACGACCTCTCCATCGAGCGATGCCGCACTTTCGGGTAAGCCGGATGCGCTTCCGAAACGCTCTGCCACAGCGACGGACCCTTCAAGCGGCGCGAGGATGTCGTCGTCCCCCGCGACGGTTGGATCTTCATCGCCGGCGCCGAAACGTGACACTCAATCGAAAGGGGCGGCATCAAAAGCCCAGATTGGCCAGAGCCGACCCACGGCATCCGCCTCGGCAGAGGCCAAGCGACCCACTCCACCCAGCCGGACGGTATCGAATCCGAACCCGGCCGTGGTCCTCGGTACGCCGGCCCTCAAGCGCGGACAGACCACGGTTCGAGGAGCCGCCGACGAGCAGGTTGGCGTCGGTGTCGCCGAACCTCCCCCGTCCACCCATGACGGCGCCGACCGGGCAAGCTCGGCGTCCGGCGAGATTGCATCCATCACAGACTCGTGGACGGATGTGCTCGAGCACGTCAAGCACGACAAGATCCAGGTGTGGTCGCTGCTGCATCACGCACGACCGGAATCCTACCAGGATGAAGTGGTCGTCATCGCGGTGCCGAACGATTTTCATCGGCGCGTGCTGTCGAGCCAGGACGAATACGTCCTCTCCCAGATGCGGAGTATCGTTCGCGTGCCGTTGAAGGGTATCCAGTTCGTGATGCGTGAGGACATGGACGCGAGTGAATCCGAAGAAACCGCCTCCGATTTCGATCCGTACGAGTTGATGCAGCGAAAGAGGCAGGAGAATCCTGTCGTCCGTGCGATCTTCGAGCAATTCGGCGGCGAGCTCGTCTGGTAGGTTTGCCCCGGCTCGATTGGCGACGATCAACGGATCCATACGGACGAAATCGTCAGGAAATCGAACGTGCGCCTGAACCGGCACGTCTGCACATCGTCTCCTGAGCGCATCGGTCCACAGCAACGAGAACGAACTGCGAGTACATCATGTCGAACGGCGTAAATATGGCAGACATGTTCGGTCGTATCATGGAGATGCAGCAGAAGATGGCGGAAGTGCAGGAGGCGCTGGCATCCAAGACCGTGACGGCCGAAGCGGGGGGCGGGATGGTAAAGGTCACGGCCAATGGCATACAGCGCGTCACGAGCATCAAGATCGAGCCGGACGCCGTCGATCCGGACGATCTCGAGCTGCTTGAGGACCTGATCATCGCCGGCGTCAACAAGGCGCTCGACGAAGCACAGGAAATGGCGAAGCAGGAAATGGCGAACGTGGCCGGCGGCATGCTTCCTCCGGGCATGGATCTCTCGTCACTCGGGCTGTGATTTCGTTGCGATGCACTACTCCTCTGAGTCCGTAGAGGCGCTGGTCGAGCAGTTTGCCAAGCTGCCGACGATTGGCCGAAAGACGGCCCAGCGGCTCGCGTCGTACGTTCTGAAGATGTCGCGCGCGGAGGTGGTGGAGCTGGCCGAGGCGCTCGTGGCCGTGAAGGATCGCGTCAAGCACTGCTCGATCTGCTTCAACGTGACGGACAATGACCCCTGTCCGATCTGCCAGTCGCATCGACGCGACCATTCCATTATCTGTGTCGTCGAGGATGCAAACGACGTGATGGCCCTCGAGCGGACGAACGAATACAGGGGCGTTTATCATGTGCTTGGCGGCGTCATTTCGCCGCTCGATGGCATCGGGCCCGAAGATCTGACCATCCGCGCGCTCGTCGAGCGAATCAACCCCGCATCCAACCGTGAGACGAGAGCGGGTAACGGCGTGGCCGAGGACGCGACCCCGTACGACGAACGCCCCCGAGTCGAGGAAGTCATCCTCGCGCTCAACCCCAATGTCGAGGGAGATACCACGGCCTACTACATCTCGCAGCTCCTCAAACCTTACGGCGTGCGTCTCACGCGCATCGCGAGAGGGCTTCCCATCGGCGGCGATCTGGAGTACGCAGACGAGGCCACGCTTTCGCGAGCATTGGAAGGGCGCAGCGCACTGTAACGGACGGGAGTCTCGATGCTGACGCGCCGGAGTACCGCCCTCATCGCCGTACCCGTCTTCTTCATTCTGGGCGCCTACGTCCTGTACCCGAGTCTCCGGACGTTCTGGATCGGGATTGCGCCGGAGGTTCTCGGAGCGCTGTTCTCGAGTTGGTCGTCGGCAAACGTTCGGGGCCTGTTCAACTCGGTCTACATCTCCATCGCTACGGTTCTCGGAGCGGGCGTCGTAGGTACCGCTCTAGCCTACTTTTTCTACCGATTCCACTTCCCGCTGCGGAATACGCTGGTGGCCATTGCGGCGCTTCCGCTCGCCCTTCCCCCTCTGGTGGGCGTGCTGGCCTTCCTGTTCCTCTACGGCCAGAGCGGCATTCTGCCCCGGGGTATCCAGGCGATATTCGGGCTGGCCCAGGTACCTTTCTCATTCGAGGGCCTCTGGGCGGTCTGGCTCGTGCATGTCTACACGATGTACGTGTACTTCTATCTCTTCGTCATGTCAGCCCTCGGCGGGATCGATCGGGGCCTGTTTGAGGCCTCTGCCGACCTTGGGGCCTCGGGGTTCTCGACCTTTCGCCGGGTGATTCTGCCCCAGCTGCGTCCCGCGCTCGTCGGCGCATCGCTCCTGGTGTTCATGATTTCGATGGCATCGTTCACAGCGCCCCTCCTGTTCGCGGGCACGGAGCATTTTCTCACACTTCAGATCTACAACTACAAAACAAACGGCGATCTCGCCCTGTCGGCGGGCGTCTCGACCGTGTTGACGGCGATATGTCTGGTCTTCTTACTGGGCCTGGAGTTCAGTCAGCGTGGGACCGTTGCGGGCACCGCGGCCAAGGGCGTCTCGGCACCGCCGCGGCAGGTGACGCGAGGACTCGCGCGGATCGCTGCGCTCGCGGCCGCCCTGCTGGTGCTGCTCTTCCTCCTCCTCCCGATCGCCACGGTGGTTCTTATATCGTTTGCCAGCGAGGGAAGCTGGACGCTGCAAATTTTGCCGAGTGAGTACACGCTGGACAACTATGTGTCGCTCTTTCGGGACCCGGACGTGCTCCGCCCGATCGCGAACAGCCTGCGGATGGCCGCTGCCGCTACTGGCGCGAATGTCGTCTTTGGGATTGGCGCAGCGCTCTACATTGCGAAGGGCCGGCTGCCGGGACGCGGCCTCGCCCGCCTGCTCGCGGTCCTCCCGTTTGCCATTCCGGGAACGGTCATCGCCGTCAATCTCATCGTGACCTTCAACTCGCCCACTCTCCTCACGATGAACACCATCCTGATCGGCAGCTTCTGGGTGTTGCCGCTGGCCTATTTCATCCGGAACATCCCGCTCATCGTGCGATCGACGACGGCAGCGCTGGAGCGATTCGATGACCGGCTCGTCGAGGCCTCGGCGGACCTCGGCGCGCGGTTCACGACGACGTTCCGGCGCATCGTGCTGCCCGCCATCCTGCCCGGAGTCGCCGCCGGTACGCTCCTCACCTTCGTGGCCGCGCTCGGCGAGTTCGTGTCCTCCATCATGTTGTATGTATTCAACAATCGCCCGATCAGCGTGGAGATACTCGCTCAGCTGCGCCTGTATGATTTCGGCGCGGCCGCGGCGTACAGTGTCTTCCTGATGATCATGATCGCGCTTTCCACACTGCTTGTGCGATTCGTGGGAAGCGATGGCTCCGGACTGAGCCAGGCCTTCTAGGCCGGTTTCATCTTATCTTCGTCCCGGCCCGCATAAATTCGACGTCCGAAATTCTGTCGGAACAAGGCGATCTAGAGGCTCTAAACGAGACCTGGAGTTTCCGGCCGCACTCAAATCGTTCTCAGCATCGAATGCGCATATCCGTCATAGGGGCAGGTCTCATCGGATCCGCGGTGACCGAGCAGCTCAATGAGCATAGCAGCGTGGAGCAGATTCAGGTTTGCGATGCAAGCGCCCGCGCCCTGCAGGATCTCCATGACCATGTGAAAAGCGCGAAGCTGCGCTCCTTCCAGGTCGATGTGCGCGATGTCAACGTGCTCGAGCCGATTCTGCGCGGAAGTCAGTGCGTGGTTGGCTGTGCCGCGCCGGAGGTCAATCCCCTGCTCGCCCGGCTGTGCATCGACATGGGGATTCACTTTTGCGACCTGGGCGGAAACGAGGAAGTCGCCGAGAAGCAGCTGGGGCTAAACAAGCTGGCGAAGCAGAAGGCGCTGTGGGTGGTCCCGAATTGCGGGTTGGCCCCCGGGCTGGTGAACGTGCTGTGCCTCGAGGGCATTCAGCAGTTCGATGACGTCGAAGCGGCCCACCTCCGCGTGGGCGACGTACCGCTGCATCCGGAGCCGCCATTCAATTTTCGCATTTCGTGGTCGGCAGAGAAGGTCATCGACGACTACACGATGCCGGTTCAGGTGATCGAAGACGGAGAAGTAAAATACATCGAGCCGCTCACTCTCGTGGAGCCCATCAGCTTCTCGATGCCGTTCGATCAGATGGAATCGTTTTGTACGGCCGGCGGCCTCTTCACGCTCACCAGACAGCTGGCCGGGAAGGTCCGCACGCTCGATCACAAGACCATTCGGTGGCCGGGGCATGCCGGACAGATGCAGGCAATTCTTGGGCTGGGCTTCGGTGAGGATCGGATCATCGATGTCCGCACCCACCTCACGTATCGCGACCTACTGGTGCGGCGCATGCGCCAGCGCCTCGGGGGCCCTCATGAGGATGCCGTGCTCCTCCGCGTGGTAATCCAGGGCGTACAAGATAGCAAGAAGCGGACGCTCGTCTACGAGATGGTGGAGCTCTACGATTCGGAGAGTAATACGTCGGCGATGAAGCGCTGCACGAGCATTCCGGCGGCGGTCGCCACCCTGCTCATTGCCAGTGGCGAGATCAAGGGCGGAGGGGCGGCCCCACCTGAAAACGTGCTCCCACGCGGCAAGTATCTGGAGATGCTGGGCGAGAGTGGGCTCAATATTTCCTCGAGCTGGTACGACGGCTGGATCGACGTCCACAACCCATCCTCGGCTGGTTGAGCCCGTCCGATAATGCCTCTACCCCGCGCCGGCCAGAGGTGTGCATCTCGGGCCGTGATCGACTACTGCTCAGCCGTCCCCGTAGGCCCGTATAGTGGCGCCCGAGACGGCGCGGCCGATGGTCCCGACGAGCATCCGACATAGGTTGATAAGATCGTCAGCGTAGACACCTCCCGATCGGTTCGCGAACAAGATCGTTGACGGGGCGACGGCGTGCGCGGTGATACCTCGATCGGCGTATTCCGCCGAAATGGCCTCCACAAGTCGAATGAGGCCGGCCTTTGCGGCGGCATACGCTGCCTGCTCGGCCACGGCGCGGTCGGCGCCCTGCCGTGACGCGAAGGCAATGAGGCGCCCAGGCCCCTCCATCACGCGAAGAGCTTCGCGAAAGCACAGAAAGGTAGACGTGAGGTTCACATCCATCACCCGGCGCCAATCCTCCAGGGTCGTCTTCGCCAGCGGATGTGCCTCCCACGTCCCGACCGCGTGAATAACGGCATCGATGCGATAGAATCGCTCCAGGATCTGGTCGAAGCCGGAACGTACGTGGGCTTCCTTTGCCAGGTCGATGGCAAAGGCTTCGCTCTTACCGGGGTGTGTCGTATTGAAGGCAGCCGCCTCCTCTTCGCTGCGATAAACGGCGGCGACCATCACGCCGTCATCCACGAACCGCTGCACGATTCGGCTCCCCAGCCTCCCCGAGGCCCCTGTGATCACCACGACCTTGTCATCCAGCATAGTCAGCTGCCCGTGGTCCGGGCCGATGTATGGTCGTGCACTATGCGCCATCCTTCCGCGCCACGCTGGAAGACGAGTGTAAACAGCCCGCCGACAGCCCCGAGAGGCTCCGAGCGCGCGAGCTCCCACCGCCCGAACACGACCGCAGCGTCGTCACTCAAGAGCCAGATATCGAGATCGTGGAAGGTGAGGTGGCCCATGGCGGCCGTATCCGGATACGCTGCCTCGTATCGTTCCAGCGTTTGCTCCCACCCCACCAAAACGCTCCCCCCGGAGGCAAATCGCAAAGAATCGGTTCGAGCGTAGCCCTCCATGTAGCCAGGTATATCGCCCTCATTCCACGCGGCCGCCTGACGCTCCATGACGGCGCGAATCTCCCGGGAAGGCTGCGCATCGCCACTCGTTGTACGCGACGGCTGCTCGGCTCCGCAGCCGGCGGTGAGGGCTACGATCAAAGAGAGGACCAGGGCGACGTGGAAACCATCCCTCATAAAGCCGACCACGAGTCTTACCAGGTTTGCACTGAGCAGTGAGCGTAATGGTGTGAGTCCTGGCGCCTAGTATAAAATCCCCCGGCGTGCAGAACAAAAGAACAGGCCTCCGGTACTAGGTTCGCGTTCGCCGAAGGGGTGACAGCGTCTCCCTAAGCAGTGCTTTTCCATAGGTTTGAGATGCCGATGGCGGACGAATTTCCGGCTTGAAGTACAGCCCGCTGACGTGTAGCTTTGCCCCGTCTTTGCGAATGCCGGCCGTCTGACCCCACCTGTCGGCGCCTCGGTGCTCCCCCGCGACGTCAGATCGCATAAATCAAGCCTGTTCGTGGACTAATCGAGAGATCACCTTATCCGCATTTCTTGCTACTGATTTTCTCGTCGGTGGGCCGCATGCGATTCGGTTACCGCGCCGCCGCCTGCGCCACCTGGTCATCATCAAGTAGTTAATGAACAGGTCTTCGTGCAAGAAGAGTCTGCCGCAATAGCGGGAAACGAACGTCTGCGCGGTACCGAGTCCCATCCAGTTCGCACGCTCGTCTCGCTGGCATTGAGCGCGAGTGCGATCGTGGGGCTTCTCCTTCTGCACGGTGCGGCAGATGGACGCTCGCCGACGCGCCATCCCGGCCTGTCGACCTGGATCTCCTCATCTGCGAGCGATACGGATAGCACGGCTCTCGACCTGCGCGTCGTGCTCGATTCAACTCTTCCCGACGGGCAGGCCGTGGCCGTACCGGACGGGGCGGAATTGCGTGTGGTTGCGGATACGGACAGCGTACACGTTGAAGTCGCGGCTGATAGCCTGCTCCTTGCACCGGGAATCCCGGATGACAGCGTATTGCTCGAACAGGGCGTGGTGGCGGACAGCTTTCAACTCGGACTCCAGGTCGATGGTACACAGACGGTCGACACGCTCCTCACGCCGCGCGCCGACTTCTACCTGCCGCGCCGGAAGCCGGACAGTCGCCTCGCTGCGCCGGTTCGACGCCGAGATCGCCCGTTCTACCCACGCCTGGGCAACTACTGGCAGCACGATGTGGCGCTGGATTCGACGTCCCAATCCTTCGTGATTCGCGAGTCGGTCGGCAACATACCCGTCCGCGATCCACTCCGTCTCAGGTACGATGACTATCGCGATTACCGCCTGAAGTCGTCCCTGGAATACGGATGGCGCGACGTCATGGATCAGCGCGCGCGTCAACGTCAACGTCAGAGCCGCGGAGGCCTCGGCTTCAACATCGTCGTACCCGGCGGCCAACAGAGCGCGTTTACCACCATCTTCGGAAAGCCCACCGTTGACCTCCGTGTGAATGGTCAGGCGGACATCAAAGCGGGATTCAACTACCGGAAAAGCGACCAACAGGTGGCAGTAACCGGAAGGCCCTCGCAGGTCGATCCCGATTTCAAGCAGGATCTCCGGCTCGGCATCACGGGAACCATCGGCGACAAGCTTCGAGTGGATGTCAACTGGGACACCAACAACCAGTTCGACTACCAGAACCAGCTTCGGCTGCAGTATCATGGGTACGAGGATGAGATCATCCAGAATATCGAGGCGGGCAATGTCCACCTCAACACCCCCTCTCGCCTGATTCGAGGTGGCCAGAGCCTTTTCGGGATCAAGAGCCAGTTTCGGTTGGGTGGACTGCAGCTGACGACCGTCGCGAGCCAGCAAGAAGGCCAGTCCAACAGCCTTTCCATCGACGGCGGATCACAGACGACGACCATCGATCTCCAGCCCACCGATTACGACGACAACACCCACTATTTCCTCGGATACTACTTCCGGAATCGATGGGAAGAGGCGCTTTCCGAACCCCCGACGGTAATCGTCAGCAATGGCTTTGAGACCATCCTGGAGCTCGAAGTTTGGAAGTTGCAGCAATTCAGCCCGGAGGAGGAGGACGTCCGTAACGTAGTGGCCATGGTCGACCTCGGCGAGGAACCGACCATCGTGGACCTGGCGGACGCCTACGATCGGGAGGTGCTGCCGAGCGAGGATATCGACCGCTATGGCGATGGCGACCTGCAGCAGCTTCGCACGGGTACGGCCCAACCTCAGGAGTATCTGAAGCAGCTCGGCCTCTCCGACCACGATATGCAGCCAGGGCAGTTCAAGAAGCTGCGACCCGGCGCTGACTACGAGTTCGACCGTGTGCTCGGATACATCTCGCTGAATCAGCGCCTGCAGGAGAATGAAGCCCTCGCCGTTGCCTTCCGATACCGCGCAAACGGGGCCACACACACCGTCGGTGACTTCTCGACAGAGACGGGTGGATCGGAGGGCGGTCAGAATTCGGATCGACTCGTGCTCAAGCTGCTGAAGCCGGTACAGTTGCGGCAGCCGGCGCCCGAAAACGCCTTCAATCCGGCGGCCTGGTACCTCGAACTGCGCAATATCTATCGCCTGCCGGGACGCGGCCTGAACCCGAACGACTTCGAGCTCCAGATCGAGTATCAGCCGCCCGGCCGCCCTGGATCCCGCGTGGTTCCAGACCTCGCCGGCGGAGGCCAACGCACCCTCCTGCAGCTCCTCGGATTCGACAGACTCAACGTCGATGAGGCCCCGCGACCGGACGACCGATTCGACTACCTCAGCGGATTCACCATCGATCCGCAGGATGGCGAGCTCATCTTCCCTTATCTGCAGCCGTTTGGATCACGTATCAATCGCATCATCGACGAGCTGGACGAGCCGGAGTCGGAGAAGCAAAAGAAGAGACAGCTCTACGTGTTCAACAGCCTGTACACGAAGAAAAAGGAGCTGGCCCGAAAAGAGACCCAGTATGACGTCTACTTCATCCGCGGATCCTACAAGGGGAGCGTCCAGGATTTCTATGACCTGCGCGCCTACGCGGGGCTCGTCGAAGGCTCGGTGGTTGTGACCTCCGGTGGAAGCCGGCTGACCGAAGGCGTTGACTACACGGTCGACTATCAGGGCGGGACCGTCCAGATTACGAATCCGGCCTTCCTAACGGCCGGCCGCAATATCGAAATATCCTACGAGCAGAACTCCTTTTTCAATCTGCAGAAGAAGACGTTGCTCGGTGCGCGCGCAGACTACATCTTTAGCGATAACCTCGCGATAGGCGGCACCCTGTTCAACCTGAACCAGAAGTCCCCCATCGACAAATTCAGGATCGGTGAGGAGCCCATCTCGAATACGATCTGGGGGGTGGATGGCGCCATCGACCTTCAGCCGCAGTGGCTCACACGCGCCATCGACGCACTTCCATTCATTCAGACGAAGGCCCCGAGCTCCATCCAGATCACAGGAGAGTTCGCGCAGCTCCGGCCAGGGGCGGGGCACACCGTTGCATTCGAGCGCACCCGTCGAGATCTGCGAGACAACAATCGAGACTTCAAATCCGATGAGCTTAGCGGCATCTCTTACATCGACGATTTCGAGGGCTTCGAGAACACCTTTTCCCTCAAACAACCGGGGGCATGGCGTCTCGCGTCGGCGCCGGATTCCATCGGCGCCATAGATGCGAACGGTGTCCAATTTGGCATCACTGCGGATTCGCTCCGGACGAACTGGCGTGGCGTCTTCTCGTGGTACATCCTGAATGAGAACGTCATCCTCGACCTGGCCGGCCCATCTCCCCCTCCTGCGGTGGCGCCTGTACTCATCAATGAAGTCTTCCCCAATCGCGACACTCGCGGCGAGACCCACCGGTTCATCCAGCCGCTCGACATCTTCTTCACGCCCCATCAGCGAGGGCCTTACAACTACACCCGCGACCTCAAGAGCTTCTTGAGCGATCCGAAGAGTGTCTGGGGTGGGATGATGCAGCGCCTGCCGGAAGGATACACGGACTTCACCCTGAAGAACGTCGAGTTCATCGAGTTCATCGTGAAGGTATTCCCGGAAGGCAGCGGAGACGTCGGACGCGATGCCAGGCTCTACGTGGATCTGGGCTCGATCAGTGAGGATGTCATTCCAAACGGCGACCTCAATACGGAAGACGGCCTCTCCATGACGGACGTGAGCGCGCGGAATCTGGACCCGTGGAGCCGGAGCACGAGTGGCAAGCTCAATTCCACGATCGACGTAGACGATCAGCTTCGGCGCACCGAGGATCTGGGCCTCGACGGACTCGCGTCCTACTCTCCGGATGATTACGATCCGCGCATGACCGAGCAGTTCCATTTTCAGGACTTCCTGAACTCTCTGGACCCGAACGATCCGGACCCGAGATACCGTGCCGAGGTCGCCAAAGCGCTTCGCGATCCCTCCGGCGACGATTTTTTCTACTTCGAGGCCGATGGGTACTTCAACAATCCTGACTTCTATCCCGAGGGGGCTTCCATTCAGGAGCGATTTTCGCGCTACTTCCCCGGCACGGAAATCAACTCGTACGAGGCTCAGAACAAGCTGGCGCCATCTATTCATGGCCAGCGCGGCAACTCGCGTTTCCCCGACACGGAGGATTTGAACTCGAACTCCGCGATCGACCTGACGAATGCCTATTTCCAGTACGAGCTTCCCATCTCGCGCGCGGTCCTCGATTCGATGGCCGCTCCCGAGCGGGTGGATGATTATGTCGTCACAGAAATCACCCCAGGAGGCGGATGGTATCAGGTGCGGATACCCGTGCGGGATTTTACCCGCAGGGTCGGCAACATCCAGGATTTCAGCCTCATCGAGACGATTCGTGTCTGGGCCACGGGGTTTGATGCTCCTGTGACCGTGCGATTCGCCACCTTCGAGCTCGTTGGATCACAGTGGCAGAAATCGGATGCCATCGCGCTCGAGCGCGAGGTGCCCGCCGACACGAGCCGCAATGCAACGCGGCTATCGATCTCCAGCATCAACAACGAAGAGAATCCAGATACCTACAAGACCCCGCGGGGCACCATCATCAGCCAGAATCGGCTGGCTACCGGGGTGGTTCAGGATTCCCGTGAGCAGGCGATGGTGCTTCGCGTCGAGAACCTGATGCCGGGCAAGCAGCGCGCCATCTTCAAGACCTATAACCAGGGCCTCGACCTGCTCAAGTATTCCAACCTGCGGATGTTTGCGCACATGCATGGGACGCTGGCCTCCGGCGTACCCATTGAATCGCGCGACAAGGTCCGACTCTTCCTGCGCCTCGGCGCAAACGAGACGAACGACTACTATGAATATGAGATGCCGCTGACGCCCAGCCCGGCCGTTTCCAGCGATCCGGATATCATCTGGCAGACCTTCCAGGACGTCAACGGCCGCCGCATGGATCTGAACTCCATCAATCTGGTGCTGGGGGCGCTGAACCAGCTCAAGGTGGCGCGCGATGAAGCCGGCATGCCCCTGGACAGCGTCTACTGGACGGACGAGCATCAGGTGCCGTTGAGCCCGACGCTCGAGGAATTCGCGCCGCCAGGCACGCGCCTCGGAATCAAGGGATCCCCGTCGCTGGGGCGCATCAACACAGTGGTGCTGGGCATCCGCAACCCCGCCGATTCGACGATCGGAGGAGCGCCGAACCGAAATCCGGATCAAATTCTCGACGACGTAACCGTCTGGGTCAACGAACTACGGGTCTCGGGTTATGATGAAACGAACGGCTGGGCGGCGATGGCCAACGCAGACATTCGCCTTGCGGACCTGGGCAACATCCGCGCGAGTTGGCGCAGCCAGACCGATGGCTTCGGCGGTCTGGAGAGCACACTCGGCGAGCGCGATCAGAATGACATAGCCAACTGGAGTATCACCACGGACATCAATCTGGACAAGTTCATTCCGGCGCGGTATGGATGGACGATTCCCTTCTCCGTGCAGGTCCAGTCCAACACGTCCACGCCCCGGTTCGCTCCGAACCGCGGCGACATTCGCCTGGAAGAGCTCCTTTCTCAGGTAAAAGAGAACGAGAACCTCAGCGAGGCCGAACGCGCGCAACGCCGCCAGGAGATCATCGAATCGGCACAGACGGCGAGTCGGACTCAGTCTTTCAACACGCGAATACAAAAATCCGGCTCCAGATCGCGACTCTTGCGCAATACGGTGGATGGGATCTCATTCAACTACTCGTTTTCCAACAGCGAATCGAGCCGTCCCTCGCAGCGTCTCAACGACAACTGGCGCTGGAACACGACGCTCAACTATCGCCTGAACATTCGCCGGCCCCGCACCATCAAGCCGTTCTGGTTTCTCGGAGGCATTCCGATCCTCGGCGTACTGGGCGACCTCGACTTCAACTATGCGCCACAGTCGATATCGGCCGGCGCTACGGCGGCGCGCAACTTCACGGCAACGCAGGAGCGGCCTCGCCTCTTGTTGCCGGGTCAGGTTCAGGACCTCCCCGAGGCCGTTCAGTATCCGCTGCGTGAGACGCATGCCCTTTCGCATCGTCGCAACATGACGATGCAGTACAACCCATTCCAGTTTTTGAACCTGTCGTTCGATGCCAACACAAACCAGAGCCTCAATGCACTCGGCGTCGATACGCTCTTCACCGTAGTGGTCCAGAACAACGACGGCTCCGAATCGATACACCCCAATCTCCGCATCGCGCAGGCGCAGGATGCCCTCGGGCTCGATGACAGCACGCAGACGGCCTACCAGATCACGAATCTCCGGGTGGTGCCCACCGATCGCATCATCAATCGGCTCTTCAGCGGTGCGCCCGGTCTCCGAACGGAGCAGCACAATGAGCGGTTCACGGCGAGCTTCCGGCCGAATCTATCGAGGATCAAGGCGCTCAATTGGATCACTCTTCAGGATGTCGTCTTCGGATCGCAGTATTCCTGGAGAAACGGCGCTGCGTCGCAGAATACGGGTGCCAGCATAGGAAACTCGCTCGAAGTGCGCGGCGGAGTGACGCTGCGCCCACAGGAGCTCTTCCGGAAGGTTTCCTTCTACCGAAGCCTCGAGCAGGCGCAAGAGCAATCGCAGGCGGCGCGGGAGGCGGAGCGACGCGAGCGGCAGCAGCGAAAGGAAGTCGAGGAGCGTCGCCGCCAGGCGGAAGAACGCGCCCGGCAGGAGGCTCTGGAACGCGGTGAAGACCCTCCCGAGCCCACCCAGCAGGCGGCCGACTCGACGGCATCCGCCGGCAACGACTGGTTCGGACGACTTCTTCCGAATCCCGTCTCATTGCTGAGACGAGCCGTATTGGCGGTCACCGGAATTCGGGATCTATCCATTACCTACTCGCAGAACCAGAGCGCGACGTCCAGCAACGTGGGCACGGGCATCTACGGCTCGAGTGGCGAAGTTGTCGACGTCGAGACCCCATACAGCCTCTTCGACGCGATCCGCGGCAACGGACCATCCGTCGGATACCGATTCGGTCTACAGCGTCACGTGCCGCTTTATCTGCGCGTCATTGACGATAGGCTGCAGGTGACCGATGTCCTCCAGGACGGTCACTCGCTGCAGGCCCGAACTTCGCTCAACCCTTCCCAGTCGCTGCAGATCAACCTGAACTGGAGTGCAAACTGGGATGAGTCGACCAACCAGACGTATCGGCGTCTGGGCGGCATTCAGATGACGGAAACGACCACCGGACAAAGCCGCGCTTCGATCTGGGCCTTCCGGGCAAATTACCTCGACCTGTTCGCCCGCCAGCTCGAGACGTTGCGCAGAGACGCCGCTGCAGATCAGAATCCGACCGATGGACGCATCGGAGACGAGAACGGCGACGGCCGGGTGGCTCTCACGAACCAGTCCATCGTCGACGACTTTCATGCGACGTATTTGTCCGGTCTGGGAATGGTCGGCGTGAAGGGCCTCTTGCCTTTCCCAATGCCCAACTGGCAGGTGAACTATTCCGGCATCGGCAAATGGCCGATCATTCGTGGGCTCGTGGCCAGCGCGACGCTGCGTCACGGCTACAGCTCGGACTACGGGACCAACTACCGCGTGCAGCCGCTGACGGCCGATTCCATCCGCGCGTTCAACATCGGCGGCCAGCAGATCGTCTTCACGATGCCCTCTAACGAGGTTGGCAATATCCGCGTGAACGAGCGCTTTCAGCCGCTAATCGGCGTCGATTTCAACTTCAAGAACCGCTTTCAGACGAGTGTCGCCTGGAACAAGAGCACCTCGTACTCGCTGAGCACGACGAATTTCGAAGTGGCGGAGAATGGAACGAGCGAGTTGACCTTCAGCGCTAGTTATCAGCGCCAGGGAATGAAGCTGCCGTTCCTGCGCAAACTCAACAACAGGATCAGCTTCAATTTGACGGTGTCTCGTGCTTCGCTGAGCGATCAGCGGTTCTCGATCCGACGCGGAATCACCGACTATCTCTCCAGACCCAACGATTTCGTTCTTTCGGATGCTCTCCAGGGAGACAACATTTCCATAGTCAGCGCCTCCACCCGGGTTACGGTCGTCCCTCGCATCTCCTATCAGTTCAGCAATCGCGTCAGTGCCGACTTTACGCTCCGGTATGAAAACTTCTCCAGCGAGGATAGCCGCCAGCCCTCCGCCACGACGATGAACGGTGGATTCAACATTCGCGTGAGCATCGCGAACTAAGCTTCCGTGGAGCGCAGCGACCGGCCGGAGCCTTGACCCACCGGCCGCGTAGGATCATAGTCCGTGAACTGCGTCTTGGCTCATGAGCACCCGCAACCACGTCGTCGTCTGTGATCTTGGTCGGATGGAGTACGAACCGGCCTGGATCCTCCAGAAGCAGGTCCAGCAGCGACTCATCGCTGCCAAGCGGTCAACACCTGCGGAGGTCATTCCGCACGTCTTGCTATTCGTGGAGCACCCTCCCGTCTACACGCTCGGAAAGAACGGAGACAACCAACACCTGCTGGTGTCCGATGAGGCCCTTCGTCAGCGCGGGGCCACATTCTACCACATCGATCGCGGTGGCGACATCACTTTTCACGGCCCCGGTCAAATCGTCGGCTACCCCATCCTCGATCTCGACCGGTTTTTTACGGACATCCACCGGTACCTTCGCGAGTTGGAGGGAACCGTGATCGACACGCTCGCCTCCTACGGCATCGAAGGCCGCCGCGTCGACGGGCGAACGGGCGTGTGGGTCGGTCCGGATGAACTAGGGTTTGAGAGGAAGATCTGCGCCATGGGCATTCGATGCAGCCGGTGGGTGACGATGCACGGTTTTGCTTTGAATGTGGCAACGGATCTCAGCTACTTCGATCTGATCGTGCCTTGCGGCATCAGCGACCGCTCCCCGACCTCCATAGAGGCCGAGTCGGGCGCCGCCGTAGAGCGGGCCGATGTACAGCGAGAGCTCACCGCTCAGTTCTCACGGCGCTTCGGTGTTTCCATTACCGAGCTCGGCGGACAGGAAGCTCGTGCGTTCCTCGACGCCTATGTGGCCTCGAGCGCAAGCGTGGGATCATCTTGAACGATTTAGGCTTACAGTACCGCGACCTGTAGAAGGACCCACCCGACGAATTCCTCACATGGCCACAATCAAATCCTTCAACATCGAGCACTTCACCCGTACGTTGCTCGCAGAGACGCTCTTTTACGATGAAGAATATGGTGCCATCGGGAGCGTCAGTCTCATCGACCGGAATGCGGAGCGAGAACGCTTCATTGCCTCCTTCATGCCGGAGGATGGCTCGTTTGTAATCGAAGAGGCTACCGAGTGGGAAAATGCGGCCTCTGAGGAAGATGACATCGGATACGCACTCGCCGTGGATAGTACGGAGCACGCCGCGTTCGACACCCCCGAAGAAGCTGCGGAGGCGCTGCTCGGTTTGGCCACGCAGTACAACCTGATGCCGAGCATTACGCTCCTCTTCGAAGAGGACGAGGTGATCTGAGAACGGCTACGGCGGGAGCGTCGATCCCAACGATCTCTTGCCGGCAGGTCTCAGCGGATCAGGGCCGCCCAGACCAGCATGGCCCACCCCGCCATAAATGCGACTCCACCGATGGGTGTGATGGCGCCGAGCCATGCCGTGTCCGTGATGACGAGCAGGTAGAGGCTGCCGGAGAAGATGACAATGCCGGCAAGGAACAGGTATCCTGCGACAGACAACTGCCATCCCGGCCACTGCTGCGAAGCCCACGCCAGGAAGATCAGTGCGAGGGCGTGATACATCTGGTACCGCACTCCGGTCTCAAAGACCTGGAGCCGTTCCGGCGTGACCCGTGTCTGGAGCGTATGTGCACCGAACGCTCCAAGGGCCACAGCGAGTCCTGCAGCCAGCGCACCCGCCACGAGCAAGAAGCGGCTCATCCCCTCGACCTCTCACGCACCATGAAGGGCACGATCTTATCGTTGAGCTTGAGCGTGTAGGCACCCGGCGCGTACGTTCCCTCGAGCGAGAAGTAGAACCGGAACGGGCGGACGACCGTGGCGCACACGGCACCCTGAGGCCGGCGCGTCTGCAACCGCACCTCGATGATGTGTCCGAGCCGCTCCTGCACCAGATCGTGAAGCTCCGTGCATGCGTCGGGAAGCGAGCCCTTTACCAGTACCTCCACGGGTACCTGGCCATCCACCACGTAGGCCGAGTCGAAGGGCGCCGGCCGCACGTGGATCGTGTCCAGAACCGCCGGATAGTAGAAGTAGCTCTCCTCCGATTCGGGTGAGGTGACCTCCAGTATCCGTCGGCCGCCCGGCCCCTCATCGTCGGCCCGGTGCCCATATTGTTCATCCGGAGGAAGCTGAACATCGCGCGATCCCATACAAGCTGAGAGCACGAGCAGCGACGTGATGAGTATGTGGATTCGCATCGGAGAGTGGCCCAGGCGCCGCTCTGGTCGGAGACGGAATGGCAAAGGCGCTCAGCGATCGGCGGCCGCTTGCTTTCGAGGCACGTCGGCCCCATCGGCCGCGTTCTGGAGCAGCTTCACATCAAACCCGCTGGAATCCTCCGCCACGACCTCTCGCGGAGCATCCCCCCAGAGCCGCTCGAGGTCGTAAAACTGTCGCTTCTCGGGATTGAACACGTGCGCGACGACATCAACATAGTCGAGAAGCACCCACTGCCAGTGATCGGTCCCCTCCGTATGCCAGGGCCGCTCATCGCACTTCTCGCGGATCGTTTCGCGAATAGCGTCGGAAACGGCCTTGATCTGCAGCTCGGAATCACCGGTGCCAATAACGAAAAAGTCGGCCACGCCACTTACCTGGCGCATGTCCAAGACCGTGATATCATGGGCCTTCTTGTCGAGCATGGCATCGACGATGTTCGCGGCCAAGATGTGGGCCGGATTTTGAGTAGTTCGCTTTCGGGATTTGCGCGTGGATGAAAACTGCTTCTCGAGTGCGTTCATACAGAAATTGGATGGTTACGGCAACGTCCGCCGGTGCGACACTCCTTGCACGCACGAGATCGGGCAAGGTTACGTGCGCATACTGTGACTATTCGGATTGAAAAGGGCGCAGCGTCTTGTAGTCTTTGCCTAGAATGATGGTAGCATCGAGGTAGTATTCAGGCCCGATGTCCTGCGTGACGCGTTCTTCCGGGATTCCGAGCGCAAGAGCCACTTTCCGGGCCGACTCGAGGTCTCCGACGCGATCCACCACACGGGAGTGCTCTTCATCGAATCGGTGGTAATCGCCGACCTCCACCACATCGAAGCCGCGACGACGGAGGAACATAGTCGTCTCGGCAGCGAGGCCTGAGACACCGCAGCCGTTTCGGACCTCCACCTGGATGATCTCGCCAATTCGTCCGGCCGCTTCGCCCTCACGATAGGGATCGGCCCTCGGCGTCAGTGCGCGCGTCACGAGGCTGTAGGTAAGCACGATGGCGACCGTGCCGAGTACAAACAACACGGCATTCATCGCAACGCCCCGCCATCTGGAGCCTTTACCTCGCATGTCGGATGTGATGCGACCGAAAGAAGACGATCAACGCGCGGGGTAGTGAAGCTGCCGCATAGAAAACAGCCGTAAACAAAAATGCGGCTCGACGGAGCACCGCCTGCCGCACTTACCGTCGATCGAAGGCGAAGTCATTAATGAGCCCGATCCTTCCAGAATAGGTCATCGACGCGGCTCCCATAGTTGGCATGCAGCCCGGAGCCATAGTAGTACGGATTGTAGTATCCATATGGGCTCATGTACGTGCCGTACGGGCTCTGGTGCACTTGCAGATGGAAGCGTACGTTCTCAGACGGCCGGTAGGCGATCTCGGCATTTCGAAGGAATATCCGACCCTGATCGGCGTCTGGGCCGAGCGGATTGAATGAACCGAATGGGGAGAACGCGTAGCTCATATCCACACGAGCTGCGACCTGATCACTAAACTGAAACATCATCGTATTCGTGTACATGCCCAGGGAGGAAGTCTGTCCCCCGAACGAACCGAATGACATTTCGTATGAGTGGCTCATTTTGAAGTGCGCCGGGCTGAACAGCTGATTGAGCAAAAATGCCGGCCCATCCTGTCCGTAGATCTTCGCACGCGATTCCTGCAGGCGCACATCTTGACGCAGCTGCGCCTGTGCCGGCAGTACAGCCCCGAGGACGACGATCAGGCAAACAAGGGTGAGCAGCTTTCGCATGGCCATGAACTTCAAAATGAGAGCAAACTCCGAGTTCAAGTATAGAACCCGACCTCAGTTTTGTCAATAACCGTTTGTATACCCTAAAGTTCTGCCCGATGCCCTGTTTCCTTCGAGGTGTCTTCCTGTGTTTCCTCGAGAGCGTGACCAAACTTTGGATGGAATGGACTCCGTCGTTTTAGGGATTGAAAGCTCGTGCGACGACACGGCCGCAGCGGTGGTCGTCGCAGGTCGCGTGCGTTCGTCGATCGTGTCGTCGCAGCGCATCCATGCAGATTTCGGCGGCGTCGTGCCCGAACTCGCCTCGCGGGCCCATCAGCGCTTGATCGTGCCGGTCGTCGACAGCGCCCTGGTGGAGGCGGGCGTGACACGCGAGGACATCACCGCGGTCGGCGTAACATACGGACCAGGCCTCGCCGGCTCGCTGCTGGTAGGCTTGAGCTTTGCAAAGGCCTACGCGCTCGGACTCGGCGTGCCGCTCATTGGGGTCAATCACCTCGAGGGGCACATCTACTCCGTGTTCATCGAAGACGAGTCGCCCGCCTTCCCGTACCTGTGCTTGATTGTCTCGGGAGGCCACACGCAATTGGTTATCGTCGAGGAGAACTTCGAGCACAGCGTTCTTGGCTCGACGCTCGACGATGCGGCCGGTGAGGCGTTTGATAAAGTGGCAAAACTTCTGGATCTCGGCTATCCTGGCGGTCCGGTCATCGATCGGCTGGCGGCGGCGGGAGATCCTTCATTCCACACCTTCCCCCGTTCTCGGCCGGGCGGCTACGATTTCTCGTTCAGCGGTCTGAAGACATCCGTCCTTTATTATCTGAACGGCTTCGATGACAAAACAAGGACGATGCTGCTGGAAGAGCACTTGAACGACATCTGCGCATCCTTCCAACAGGCGGTAGTTGACGTGCTCGTGGATGCCCTGGATCGGGCCATCGACGAAACGGGGATCCGCGATATCGCGATCGTGGGTGGCGTCTCGGCGAACACGGCGCTGCGGCGCGATGCCCGAAAGATGGCCGATGCGGCCGGAGCGCGGCTGTTCATCCCGCCGCTGGAATATTCCGTCGACAACGGCGCGATGATTGCAATGGCGGCCTACTTCAAGCTTCGAGCGGGTATAACCAGTCCGTGGACGTTGACGGCCCATCCCGACCTCGCCCTCGATCGGCAGACATCCCAGATCGCATGATTCAAAATGACACGACTCCTCATCGACTGATCGGCGCCGTTCAGGAGCTGCTTCAGCGATTCGATGCCAACCTGCCGTCCGTTCCGGAGCATCCAACGGTAGACGACATGGATCCCTGGCGGGAGCGCATCGACATCATCGATCGCGCGCTCGTGCAGATCATGAACGAACGTGTCAAATGCGCAAACGTCATCGGCGCCATCAAGAAGAAGCTCGGAATGCCGGTGTACGTGCCGAGTCGCGAAGAGGAAGTCCTTCGAAATGTCATCGAGGGTAACACCGGACCCCTGTCAGATGAAGCCGTACGGCGCCTCTTCGAGCGCATCATCGACGAAACGCGGTCAGAAGAGCGACATCGATATCAGGACCCGGACCCGTCGTAATCGAACCGCCGCTTCCTCCGGCGCTCCGCTGAACAAGTCGCTCCATGCGAAAAAAGATCATTCTCAGTATCGCTGCCGTTCTGGCTCTCGCACTTCTCGTCGGAGGCGCTGGGGCGTGGATCGTATTCGGTCCCAACACGCCCGTCTATTCCGGCACCCGCAGCGTCAAGATCCCTCCGCGCTCCGATTTCGATGCCATCGTCGATTCCCTCGATGCGGCAGGCGTGATCCAATGGGATCAGTCGTTCCGATGGGTTGCCAGAGCCACCGGCTGGGGAGGTCAGGTAAAGGCCGGCCACTACGTATTCGGCGCGGGGCTATCGAACTATCGCATCTTGAACAAGCTGCGCCGCGGGCTTCAGGAACCCGTGCGGGTGACCATCCCGCCGGGTACACGTCCTGAGGTGGTTGCGGCCGTGGCGGGGCGCGACATGTACTTCGATCGTGCCGCGTTCGAGAGCGCGCTGAGCGATCCCCATCTGGCGGCAGAGTTGGGCACAGACACGACGCACCTCTTCGGATTCATGCTTCCGGAAACCTATTTCTTCTACTGGCTGACCAGCGCTGAAACCGTGGTTCGCCGCATCAAGGGCGAGTTCGATACGTTCTTCGAGCGTGAACTGGCGGCCAGGGCGGACAGCCTCGGACTCTCGAAAGAGGATGTCGTCACGCTTGCCAGCATCATCGAATGGGAGACGGCCGTTCCGGAGGAGCGCCCGAAGGTCTCGGGGGTATATCATAACCGGCTTCGAATTGGGATGAAGCTTGACGCCGACCCTACCGTGCAGTATGCCGTGATGCAGATGGAAGGGAGAAAGCGACGCCTGCTGTATACGGATTACCGCCTGCAGCACCCGTACAACACGTACTTGCGGGCCGGCTTGCCGCCGGGACCGCTCAACAATCCTTCGCTTTCCGCACTGCGCGCCGCCGTCAATCCTGAGCGACACAACTATCTATACTTCGTCGCCACTGGAGACGGCTCCCACCATTTCAGCCGAACGCTGGCCGAGCATAATAGAGCAGCCCGCCGCTACCACGATTTGATGCGGGAGCGACGGGCCGCACAGCAGAACAGCACCGATAGGTAACCCGCGCCCTAGAAATTGACGCGGAATCCGACGGCAAATCGGTTTCTGACCACCTCCTCTTCGACGAAGGGCGGGTCATCCACGTCCACATAGGGCACGAACTGATCGTCGAAACGCTCCTGCATCCACCCGATATCTACGGCGAACTGCTCGGCGAAATGGAAGCCGACTCCGGCTGAAAGGAAGGTCTTCCCGCGATCGGTCGTCTCACCCCCGCTCTCGATTCCAGTTGACCGCGGATCGGGCTGGAAGGCCAGACCTCCGCGTAACGCGATGTTACCGAGCCGGTACTCCGCTCCAAGGCGGGTATTCCAGACGGGCTCGAGGTTCTCTCGGATGCTCCGGTTCGTTGCGTCGAAGCTGTCGTCGTCCGCATCGAACTCCATCTGCGACCAGTCGACGTATTCGGCATCGACCCCGACGAAGAGGTTGCCCATGTCGTAGGCTACTCCACCACCCAACCGCCACGGGGTACGCAGTCGATACTCATATTCCCCCTCCTCCCCTGCTGACATCACGCGATTCTGGTTCGTGCCGATGACGTCATCGAAACCCGTCACGAGGTCGCGGAAGTAGTCCTCTCGAATCTGGTAGAAGGTCGGCGTCTCGACGACAAGGCCGAGCCGCAGGCCGTTCACCATCTCACCCGCAACTCCGCCGCGCAGATTGAAACCGGTGAGGTCAGATTCGAATCCCTGCTCGTACTCCAGGTAATCGAAGCCCAGCAGTTCGCGATCAGGAAGGATCACGATGTAGTCCTCCGGCAAGTTCTCGTTGTTCGTGTCGTCCTCCGCGAAGAAGCTGTTGAAGCGATACGTGCCGAACGCAAAGTTCGCGGAAAGCCCGACCATCACGTCTTCGGCGGCTTCCCATGCTCCTCCAAAGTTCAGCTCGTTCATGCGGCCGTCTTCGAGGACCTCGCCGGTTTGGTCGATAGTCGTCCCGGGAACGACGGCCTGGTAGAAGAGCGGCCCTCCCGTACCCACATTCTCGGAGAGGAATTCGATGGCGCCGGCATTGTAGGCCAACTCTGGAATCACGTGGAAGAAGCGAGGAGAGAAATTGCCATCGTCATCTTCCACGACCTCAAACTCGCCGCTGTACGGAAGGAAGGAGTCGCTGATCGAGCTCCCCGAGTTCGGTCCTGCGTACATCAGGCTTCTATCGAACGTCGTGATCTGATTAAACGCGCCGCCAACCACGAGCGAACCCCGAGCCGTCGGCACCTTATGCAGATACGCGAGGTTACCCAGACGCGTCGCACGGATATCGCCCTCCCCAATGGGAGAGGTTCGGCCGGTGGTCTGATAGCGCGTCTCGTCCACGGCCGACAGCATTTTGAGTGAGCCGGCGGCGACCGAAGATCGAACGAAGCCCAGGCCGGCAGGATTTGCGTAGAGGGCTCCGTAATCACCGATTCCTGCGATTCCGACCCCCGCCATGCCCATCATGCGAGGCCCCGTCGCGGGGGCGCGCTCCGTGAATCGAAGAGCATCCTCAGCGGTCTGTGCCAGGAGCGTTGACGGCGCAAGCGCGCACACCACTAGCACGCCGGCTAGAATAGAGATTCGAGCCTGCATCTATTTGTCCGGTAATGTTTAAGGGATTAGTTGCCTCGTCTCCCGCTGCTGGATCGGCTAGAGCGGCCGCTACTGCGGGATGGTGAAGAGGAGCGAGTGGATGAACGAACGGCGCTTCCGGAGCGGCCTCCAGAGGGGGCACTGCGCACAGCCCCACTACTTCGCGAGCTGCCTCGCGATGGCGCACTTCGGACCGTTCCTCCTTGCGATTTGCTCCGCGATGGAGCGCTACGCACGCCACCTTGGGAATTGCTGCGCGATGGCGTGCTCCTCACGTTCCCACCGCGCGCGTTGTCGTTGCTTCCACTCCGTACGCTGCTGCCGGAGCGCGAGCGTGTAGAGCTCTCACCGCTGACCGTTCGGCTCGGCGGCGTGTATTCGGAGCTGCGAGGAGGAATATATCCGGTCTGGCCGGGCCGCGTATAGTCGGTTCTCCCCGAAGACGTTCGGCCCGAGCGGCCCGTCTCATCGGACTCGCTTCCCGTTGATCGTACACGCTCGCTGTCGCGCCAATACGTACCGAAGGTGCTCGGCGTGCGTGTGGATGCGCCGCTCTCGACCGACTGGCTCGAGTCCAGGTTGTCCCGCGTCGTCCCCCTGACCGTACCTGACGAACTCTCGCCGCGCGTGGATCCGCGAACGGTCCCCGATGACGAGCCGTCCCTCGACGAGCCGCGCGAGCTTTCTCTCGTTGATGATCCGCCATCGCGGCTGCTGCCGCGCGATGGCGTCGTCGCTTCCGTGCCGGAGCGCGTCGTGCTGCGTCCCGAGGCGTCGCGCGTGGTGCCGCTTCCGCGGGCTCCCGTCTCGCGCGATGTATCCGTGCCGCGGCCGACGGCGTCACGGCTGGTCCCCCGCTCGACCGCATCACGTCCCGTTCCGCGCCCTGCCGCATCACGACTCGTTCCGCGCTGAACGGCATCGCGTCCGGTGTCACGCACAGTGCCTCGTCCCGTATCGCCCCGGCTTACTCCTGTCGATCGGCCGTCGGAACGTACACCACGCGCGCCGCGATCGTCATCCACCCCGCGTCCGATGCCGCCACGCCCACTGCCGCTCGTGACGCCGCGCCCGGTGTCGATCAGCCCGCCTCTGCCGATCGTCGCGCCGCGAGCAGCCCAATTATCGCTCCTTCGGCGAATCGTGTACGGATAGTCGTATCTCCATCCGCCGTAATAAGGAGCGTACACGTAGTAGTAGCTCGGGTAGTATCGATGACGATACCAGCTATGCCAATACGGCGAGTAGTATGCAGGATGGTAGTAGTAGTGCGGCCAACCCCAGCCGAACGAGAAGCTAAAGCGGAAGCCGTCGTAGTAATAGGGGTCGTAGTACCACGGATCGTAATAGAACGGATCCCACGGGTCGTAGAAGCCGTAGTGGAAGCGATCGAAGTACCGCCGGTAGGTGTAAGGACGGCTGTAGAGGTAGCGGTCGCTGTAGTAATGCTCGGTCACGACGGTGTCGTCCCCGTCTCGGACGACCTCTACGTGATCAGGACCGCGCTCATAGTCTACGGTGGCGAGCTGCGTATAGCATCCCGGAAGCGCAAGCAGGATAACACCTGCCGCGAGAAGCGTCGGGAACGTGCTCGATCGATTTTCGGTGGGGGCGGAGGGTAGCGATCGTTCCATGACCGGAGGGCTTTTTGGTCAGCCTTAACTAAAGATTGCTACGACCGTCAATTCCCCAGATGGGGAGATGTTCGCGGCCGGTGCCGGGCAGCCGAACGGCAACCAACAGCAGGGTCTTAATGGATGCTTCAATGGCCCTATCTGGCTGTGTCTCGGCGGGCGGTATATATTGAAGTACAAACATCGGGCCGGACTGCATAGTCCTCCGGCTAATCCCACCGGCAGCCTTTCGCCGCCTGTTTTTGTATCCGATCGACATCACCGACTGTATAGAATGGCCGACGTAATCACCAGGCGCGATACCGACTACTCGCAGTGGTACATCGATGTCATACAGCACGCGAAGCTGGCAGACTATTCACCCGTTCGCGGTTGTATGGTGATTCGGCCAAATGGTTACGAGTTGTGGGAGAACATGCGGGCCGTGCTCGACGGGATGTTCAAAGAGACCGGACACCGGAACGCCTATTTCCCCCTGTTCATCCCTCAATCCTTCCTGGCCAGAGAGGCCGAGCATGTGGAGGGCTTCGCGAAGGAATGCGCGATCGTGACCCACTCCCGCCTGACAGAGGCGCCCGACGGCCAGGGGCTCATCCCCGATCCGGCCTCGCGCCTCGAGGAGAACCTCATCGTTCGGCCGACCAGTGAGACGATCATCTGGGACTCGTACCGCAACTGGATCCAGTCGTGGCGTGATCTGCCGATCCTGATCAACCAGTGGGCGAACGTGGTCCGCTGGGAGATGCGTACGCGCCTCTTCCTTCGAACGATGGAATTCCTGTGGCAAGAAGGCCACACCGCTCACGAGACACGTGAGGAAGCCATCGAAGAGGCCAGGCGCATGTTGGATGTCTACACGCGCTTCGCCGAGGAGTATATGGCGGTTCCCGTAATTCGCGGGCTCAAGACGGAGAGCGAGCGCTTTGCCGGCGCCGTCGATACCTACTGCATCGAAGCCCTGATGCAGGACGGGAAGGCGCTGCAGGCCGGCACGAGCCATTTTCTCGGTCAGAACTTCGCACGGGCCTTCGACTGCCAGTTCCAGAACCGCAACAACGAGCTCGAGTATGTCTGGGCGACATCGTGGGGCGTGTCCACGCGCCTCGTAGGGGCGATCGTGATGACGCACTCCGACGACCAGGGACTCGTGCTACCGCCTCGGTTGGCTCCCCTTCAGACGGTGATCGTACCCATCTATCGAAAGGATGACGAAAAATCGGCTGTTCTCGAGAAGGCCGGCGCGATGGAACGTGAGCTTCTCGATGCCGGCATCCGTGTCCGACTGGATGCGAGCGAGGCCCAGCGCCCGGGCTGGAAGTTCAACGAGTACGAAGTGCAGGGCGTACCCGTCCGACTCGCGATTGGGCCGCGGGACGTCCAGAATGACAGCGTAGAGGTCGCCCGTCGAGACACGGGCGAGAAGGAGATCGTGCCACAGGCGGGGCTCGCCGATCGCATCGGAACACTTCTGGAGGATATCCAACAAAACCTCTTCGATCGCGCGCTACGATTCCGTGAGCAGCACACGACGAGGGTCGACAACTACGATGATTTCAAACAGGTCCTGGACGAGAAGGGCGGCTTCGTGCTAGCACATTGGGACGGCACGGCCGAGACGGAGGCCCGAATCAAGGAAGAGACCAAGGCGACCATTCGATGCATTCCACTGAACCGGGAGGCAGAAAGCGGCAAGGACCTGGTAACGGGCAAGCCCTCGGAAGGTCGGGTGGTCTTCGCGAGGGCCTATTGACGTCCGAGGTTCATATGACGCGAGGATCGACCCTTCTGGCGATCGGGATCTCGTACGTCATAAACCCTCTGATTCTGCCTCCTCTGCTCTTCGCCATCGTGCTGAATTGGACCGGCGCGACACCCGCAGAAGTCCGTCGAGCGGCATCCGTCGTTTTCGTGTTGATGACGGCTCTTCCACTTGCCGCTTTATTCTGGATGATCAAGAGCGGTCGAGCGGCGACCGTGCATGCGGTCGGGCGCCGCGAGCGGAACGGTCTATTCGGTCTCGGCCTCGGATGTGCGGTTCTGGCCGTCATTGGCGTGCGGGTCTTGATTCCTTCTTCGTCCAACATCGTTCTGGCGGTCGGGGCCTGCGTTCTGGCTGTCGCGGCGCTCCTGACCCTCTTGAATCGCTGGTTGAAGGTCTCCATCCACACGGCCGCGATCACCGGTTTTGTGACGATTCTTGTCGTCTTGCCCGCCATCCTGCCGGACCCCACGCACGAGATGTCGGGAATGTGGCTTGTTCCACTGATTCCTGTCGTGATGTGGGCCCGATTGCGTACGCGCTCGCACAGCACCAGCGAAGTCCTGGCCGGAGGGCTCGTTGGCGTAGTCGGCCCGGTCGTGATCCTGATGATCCTTTCGGTCCTGGGCACGATTTAGGACCCGCTCAGGCCGGAACGCCTGTCCGCAAGGATCGTAGTCTTGAACGCTCACATCCGTCCAGCCTATCCTCGCCCGCATACCCGACCGATACTACGTTTTCGTCTCCCACAACAACGTAGTTGCATGCGCGCGTTCCTCGCGCTCATACTCGTCGCTTCGATAGCCGCGGAGGCGCAGGCCCAGAACTGGGGTCGTGTCTCCGGAACGGTCAGTGAGGCTGAATCCGGCTCCCCCATTCCGGGTGCCAACGTGGTCGTGGCCGGCACGGATTTCGGCACCGCGACGGGATCCGATGGCCGGTACCTCCTCAATTTGCCCGAAGGATCCTTCGTCCTGCGAATTACGGCCGTGGGCTACGTGGCCGAGACGGACACGGTACGCGTTCGCGCGGGTCGTACGGTCGTGCTCGACGTCGCGCTCGAGACGGCGTTGTTGGAGATGGAAGGGATTACGGTCGAGGACTCGCCATCCAGCTCGGATCCCGGCGTGTTTGATCTCAGTCCGGAGGAAGTGCGCAACATCCCCTCTCCCTTCAAAGGCTTCCAGTCCTTGCACGTGCTGCCGGGCGTTGCCACGAACAACGAGATATCCAATCAATACTCGGTTCGGGGCGGAGGCTTCAATGAGAATCTGATATTTATCAACGGCTTCGAGGTGTACATGCCCTTCCGCGCCCGTCAAGGGGAGCAGGAAGGCCTCGGGCTGCTGAATCCGGAGCTGGCGAGCCGGATCACGCTGTACACGGGCGGCTTTCCCGCGCGATACGGCGGAAAGCTTTCGTCGGCGCTCGAGACGAGCTACGCACTGCCTTACGGCGATACAACGAGCGGGTCGGCTTCCGTCTCGCTTCTGGATGCCGGTGTGACGCACCGCGGTGCACTGGGGCGACTCGCCTGGAACGTTGGCGTACGCAAGGCGCGCGCCCAGCACTTCTTCAGTACTCAGGAGCTGCAGGGAGAGTACCGGCCCGATTACACCGATGTGCAGGGTCTGATAGGCTTCGAGCCCGTCAGCGGGCATCGGATCGAAGCGCTTGGCATCTGGGCGGATCATACCTTCAAGCTCGATCCGCAGAGCCGCAAGACGTACTTCGGAATCGTCAGTACGAACCCCGACATCCCCTCTGATCTGCGTTCGTTCTGGGTGCGGTACCAGGGAGATGAGCTCGACGGCTACCTCACGCGATTTGCCGGGTTTCGGCTATCGAACCAGCTCACGCCCAGGTTGACCATCGAGCACGACGCAGCTTACTTCTCGACCGATGAACGCGAGCATTTCGACATCAGTGGAACGGCCGTCATTTACCAGGTCGATCCGGAGGGCGGAAATCCGGACACCGGCACGGGTCATTTTCCGACCGGCAGCGCTTCACAGGCCGAGTTCGCCGACAATCGCGTCACGGTAGATTCGTGGACCGGCCGCGGCCGCTACGCCCTGGCGCTGCCGCAGCATGCGGTGGAGGCGGGTTGGTACATACGTCGGCTGGAGTTCACCGACCGGATCCGCGAGCAGACCAGCATCTCCGGTAAGAATCCACAGGGGGATTTCGTGCGGATCGTTGTGGACAGCCTCTCCGATGCCGCAACGATGTCGGCGGCGCAGGCCGGATTTTATCTGCAGGATGCCGCGCGGCTCGGGGATGTCATCATCACGGGAGGGCTCCGAACGGACTACTTCGATTTCAACGGCGAGTGGACGCTCTCGCCCAGGATTTCGGCGCGCTGGCACGCCGATCCACGCCTCAACCTGACCGCTTCCTGGGGCTACTATTACCAGACGCCGAACTACCGCGAGCTGCGGGGAAAGCCCCTGGTCGGCCAGACCATCCTGGGGACCCTCAACCGCGATATCCGCGCACAGCGATCGATCCAGTACGTTGTCGGCGCGGAATACTTCATTCCATCTCGCCGGCTTAATTTCCGCGCGGAGGCGTACTACAAGGATCTCGATCGGCTCATCTCCTACGACATCCAGAACGTCCGCGTCCTCTATTCCGGGCGAAACGATGCGCAGGGCTATGCCTATGGGATGGATCTCCGCATCCAGGGCGAGCTGGTGCCGGGCCTTCCCAGCTGGCTGAACTACAGCTATTTGCGATCGGAGGAGGATCTTCTGGCGCCGTTCGAGGACGAATTCACCCAGGGGCTCATGCCGCGACCGGCCGATCAGCGGCATACGATATCCCTGTTCGTGCAGGATTACATCCCCGGCGATGCGACCTGGAAAGTGCACATGCGGGCGCTATTCGGCAGCGGACTTCCGTATACCCCGCCCGTGCCCGGGCCTAAAGTCGGCATCTATGAGGCGCAGATTCCGGGCCCGCGTAACTCCGGCCGGTATCCGGAATACCGCCGCGTCGACATGGGCATCACGAAGCTCATCGACTTCGGCGCCGCCGTGGGGCTCGAGGTCACGGCCGAGCTCCTCAACGTGTTCGACATGACGAACACGGTGGCCTTTTCGTGGGTGCCGAACGACGCGGGTATCTGGCAGCGCATTCCGACGCGCCTCACCCCGCGCACGTTCAACCTTCGGGCACGCCTTCAATTTTGACGGCGAGACATCGAGGCCACTCCGCCCGATGAACACCCGCGGTGATGTCCCGGGGATCTAGTCGAAGGTCGGAAACAGCGCCTTAAGCTCGTCGATGGTCGGCTGCCGGCCGTATTGGCATATCTCGAAGGCCTCCGCATACCGGATGGCATTGCCGCGTTCCTCGCCGTACAGCTCCACGAGGCGATCCCGGTAGGTGTCGGCGACGGCTGCGAACCGCTCCTCCATCCGACTCAGGATGTACTCGGCGCGCTCCTCCGGGTCGTCGGGCGCATCGATCGAGTAGACCGCCTGCCACGAGCCCGCATCTGCAAACTGCGAGGGCATTGCGCGGATACAGTCCAGCTTGCGCTCGATGGCGTCATCGATCCCGACCACGAGGTCCGGCTGGAACGGATAGGGCTTTTCGAAGCCATCCGAATAGTGCAGGATGATGGGATTCTGTTCGACGCGCGGAGAATACGGGTCGAAGAATGCCGCGGCGACGATTACGGCGGCATCCTCCACCAGCTCACCCGTGTAGCGGTGATCAGGATGGTAGTCGTAACGACGATGGGACATCACGATATCCGCCTGCCATTCCCGAATCAGGCGAGCGACCGTCCGGCGGTTCTCGAGCGTCGGCATGAGCTCGCCATCGTGGATGTTGAGCACTTCGGTGGTGATCCCCATGATTTCGGCGCACTCCTGCACCTCGTCGCGGCGGCGCTGGGCGAGCGGCCCGCCCGCCATCTCGAAGTGGCCGATGTCGCCGTTCGTCATCGCCACGAATTTGACGCTCGCTCCTTCGTCGGCCCAGAGTGAGGCCACGCCGGCGGCCTTGAGCTCGGCATCGTCGGGGTGCGCGCCAAAAGCGATCACGCGCGGACTGCCATCCTGAGCGGAGGCAGGCAGCGCGCCCGCCGCGGCGAAGGCCAGAGCGAGTATGAACCGGGTGACGTGTGTTCGCATGCTCATCACGTGGAATGGGTGAGGGATGGAGGATGAACCCGCTTACATGCTTTGCGCGATGACCTGCGCACGGCCGATCGTGTTCGTGTCGGTTCCGAACCAGACCGCCCCGCTGGGCTCGTGGAAGTACATATGCCGCACGGTTCCGCCACCACTGGGCACCTCCGTTTGACTGAAGAAGGACTCTGACTGCGGATCAAAACCGACGAACATGTTCGGGGAGGATCCGGTCTCCACGACCCAGACGCGATCCTGGCTGTCGACGGCCATCCCGTAGGGGCGCGAGCCCGATCCGCCTGGCAGGAGCCACTCCTTGAAGGCATCCGAGGCCGGATCGTACCGACCGAGATATCCTTCGGCGTAGTCGACGTACCACACGCCGCCGTCGGAGGTGACATCGATGCGGCGCGGACGAGCGCCCTCGCGGGGCAGCGCCACTTCACGAAGCTCTCCCGTGGCAGGATCGACGGTCGCCAGCTTGTTCGTGCCCAATAGGGCAATCCACGGCCGATCATCCGCATCGACAACCAGCCCGTATGGGCGGGCGCTGGCCGTGGGGACCTCTATGATCTGGATCTCATTGGTCTCCACATCCAGCTTGCCGATGCGATTGCTCACCTGCATCGTGAACCAGATGTCGCCGTCGGAGGTGAAGTCCATGGTGTGGGGATCTGTTGCTCGCGGGTCGGGGAGCTGGATGACCTCGACCTCCTCCGATCCTGGTGCGATCTTGCCGATGTAGGCCTGCATGTTGCCGGCAATCCAGGCTGTGCCGTCATCCCCGACGATTACCGTGTGGGGCCCGGTACCCTTTGGAAGGTCAATGCGCGTGAATTCACCTGTGGAGGGGTCGAGCCGCCCGACATAGTCAGCCTTCTGGCCGACGAACCATACAGACCCGTCCGGGGCCACATAGGGGTCTCTGGGACGGGTATCGGCAAAGGGCACCTCCCATTCCTGGATATCGACGATTTCGGTGGTATCGACGGTCACGAGTTGCAGAACCGGACCGGTCGCCTCCCCCGCATCGAGGCCATTCAACACATGTGTATTTAGTGGGGCCAGGGCGAGAAACAATGCGACCAAGCTAGCGAGCAGTGTCATGGATCCGTCCTCGTCTGTTGTGGGTGGTGATTCAATTTACAGTCTTGTGAATGAGGTCTCAACTCGGTCGTGTCGCGGGGTGCGGCTGCGAGGCGAGGGCACGCTCGTAAGGTGGCGGGTGGCGGCGACCACCGTCGGACTCATTCGCGGCTCAGCTGATGCGCGATCCGTGTGGGCTCAGGAATCCTGAACCGCTGCGTGCACGCCATCGTGAGTTGGACCGCATCGCTCAGGGTAATGCGGTGGCCGACGCTCACGAAGACAGGCTTGACGTTGGGCCTGGTGCGCACCACCATCCCGATTTGCTCATCGGCGTCGAACAGCGGCGTGACCGCCCCCCTCTCCTGCCCGGGCTCTTCATGCATTCCGACGAGGCGCTTCTTGGCCACACCGAACGCCGGAGAATCGAGCATCACGCCCAAATGGCAGGCCAGGCCGAATCGGCGAGGGTGCGCAAGTCCTTGTCCATCCGTCATAAACACGTCGGGCTGGATGCGCAGCAGTTCGAGCGCCTGAAATACGGCCGGAATCTCTCGGAAACTCAGGAGTCCAGGCACGTATGGAAAGGTCACTTCGCCCCGCCATTGGGCGCGATCGACGAGCTCCAGATCCGGCAGGCTGAGAACGGCGATGCCGCACTGCGCGAGGTATTCTTTGTAGGCAAGCCGGCGGAAGCTTACGTCGAGCCCGGCTACCGTTCGAGGGGGCGCGGCCAGCGGCTGATAGGCCACGTGCACGGCGAGGCTCTTCTGGATCGCGATGGCCTCTCGCGTCGAAACATCCCAACTATGGCCGTGGTTCAGCTCGAACTCCATTCTACGCGCCGCTTTTCCAATCGTCGATGAAGTACACCATTCTCGTCGCTGCTTTGTTCGCGACCTTTGTGGGCAATGTGGCTTTCGCGCAGGATGGTGGTGAAGCACGTGAGATTCTCTCGGAGATCGCGAGTGCGGCATTCGCACTCCCGACGGCGCAATCGCACCCTGCGGATGCCTTTCTCACCTCGCCGGCGAATCCGGCCGATGTGTTGCGCTCGGCCGATGAATCGCATGCCGCATTCGACGATCGGAAGGTCTCCGGCGGCAAGGCCTTCGTGCTGAGCCTGCTCCTCCCAGGCCTCGGCCATCGCTACGTGCACGGCGGCGACTGGGACGGCTGGGCGTCCATCTTCGCCGTGGCCGACGCCGGGCTCTGGGCGGGCCTGATCGGATCGGAATGGCGTCGCCATCACCTCGTCGATTCCTACACGACGCTCGCGGCCACGTATGCGGGGGCGCAGACGGAGGGCAAGGATCGAGATTTCTTCCTGTATCTTGCCGGATATCGATCCTCCGAAGAGTTCGTCGAGGTCCAGCTCCGCATACGCAATTGGGGTCAGATCGGATATGTGGATGATCCTGCCTACCAGTGGGAGTGGATCTCCGAGGAGCAATTCGCGGAATACGGCAGAATTCGAGAGGATGCGGAGACCCTTCGACGGCGCCGCACCTTTTTCGTGACGAGTCTCGTCGCTAACCGGCTGATCTCCAGCTTCACGGCCCTTCGCGCGGCGGGTCGAGCGCGCTCGGCGCGTACGGAAGTATCCCTCGGGGTTCCGCCCGTCGATGCCTCGGCACCGCTGCTCGAGCTTCGGTATCGGTTTTAGATGCCGATCACTATGGACGGCGCGCGATGAAATCCTCCACGGTTCTCCGCGGGGGCCGTGGGATCTCAGCCGGATAGCCGTACCACAACATCGACACGAGACGTTCGGCAGTCGGATCGACATCCATCAGCTCGAAAAAGCGCGCGGTCTGCGTGACTTTCCCGGTCGTCCATTTCGTGCCGATTCCGCGGCTCCAAAGGTGAAGCTGCAGGTTCTGGATGGCGCAGCAGCAGGCAGCATAGTCTTCACGGTCGCGGATGGGGTCGGACGATCGGCGGCTCGTCACCACCATCCACCCGGGGACGGCGAGCCAGCGTTCCAGCTTGGCCCGTCCTGCCGCCTCGCCGCGTGATTTAGTGACCAGCTCCGCATTCAGGTGTGCGATGGCATCCGCAGTCTGACGGCCGAGGACGTAGAACCGCCACGGCTCGGTTAGGTGATGGTTGGGCGCCCAACGGGCCAGCTCGATGGCGGCAA
>CBFGRV010000003.1:0-117747 GCA_965651265.1 uncultured Rhodothermales bacterium | reverse complement strand
GAAAACCTCGTGCTCGCCGGTCCGGCCGACGCACCGACGGGGCTGTACGGCTGGAGGGAACTCGCGGGCAGCAAAGGAACGGCCATCATCCGCTACCGCGCAGACGTGAGCGAAGACGGCAGCCGCATGGTTGGGCACTCCGAAGTGGCCGCCGGCACCGGCGAATACGAGACCTTCATCGGAACCAGCGGCGATTTCGTGATGCACCTGACGGACAAACGAACTCCCGCCAACAGCACGGCGCGCATCCAGAAGTAATCGATGGATCCGCATCGGTACGCAGCGCTACTTACGGAGGCGCTACTTAGGCATAAGCCTTCAGCGAGCTGCATACGACCCCCGGGCCGTATGCAGCTCCGTTTTTCAATGTGAAAGGTCCTAATGCTTCAAGCCTACCCGCCGAAAGTCATCTCACCAGGACGAACTTTTTGACATTGTGGAATCGAGTACCCGACTGCCCTACCATGCGGATCTCGTAGAAATAGACGCCGCTTGCCAGGTGCGAAAAATCGACGCGCCGTGCATACCGGCCGGCGGAGAGCTGAGCTCGCTCCAGGACCATGACCCTGCGGCCCAGGATGTCGTAGATGTTGATCTCCACCTCCGAGGGCTCGGCGAGGTCAAATGGTATTGTGGTCGTGGGATTGAACGGGTTCGGATAGTTCTGATGGAGGGCGAATTGCGCCGGTAGCTCCCCGGTCACCTCTTCGATGGGCACCAGCGTGTGCGTATCCGCCTGTTCCTTGAATGCCTCCCGATTTCCGACGTGGTCGGTGGCCAGGGAGAAGAAGCGGTAGTGCACATTATTCTCGCCGATGAAGAGCAGTTCCTCATCGATCAGGTTCTCCGCGTAGGGCTCGAACGGGCCGTCATCCCGGGAAATAAAGACGGAATAGCTTGAGATCCCGGAGCCCAGATCGGATCCATCATATCTCAGCGCGAAGGCCGTCGTGTCGCGCTTCGACGGTAGGCTTTCTACGCGGCTCGCTGGAGGATCGGCATCGATCGTGTTCACGACCGGCGGTGTATCGATGGGCGGATTGACGTCGAAGTAGATCGATGCAAGAGCTTCAATCTCGTCGTTTGTCCGCGCGGTGGGATTCGGCCGGATCGTATAGCTGACGAAGCCCTCGCCCTGACCCGTTTCGTCGTTGACGGGCAGGAGTCCCACGAACGGATTGTCTCGCGGCACGTCGCCGGTTTGCGGGTCGATGGACGACAACACCCAGAACGCTTCGCGGGAGTTGACGTCGATTCCTGCCGCCACGTCCACGAAGAGGCCGAGCGCGTCTCGGGTATCCAGACGCTGCCGGTAGTGCGCCACGTTCTCCGGTGGAGTGAACGTCAGCGAGCCGAAACCGAACTGCCCGAGTCGGAAGCTGCGCGCGTCGACGTCCTCGTCCAGCGGATGCACGATCCGTACGACCTGCGCCGGCGCGGTTGCGAGCTCAGGGTCGTTTTCGAACCGGACGGTATACGGCAAGATCTCGTCGACTCCAACCCACTTTTCGTCACCGAATCCTCGCGGGCCGATCAGATCGTTCGGATCGCAGGGAGATTTCACAGGTGCGCAGCTCGAGCCGCCACCGCCCGACGACGGGCATCTCACCTGCGCTACCGTGTACGCGCAGAGGATCCCGCAGCCGAGTCCCAGGATTGGGCCGCCGAACAAGCCGCAGCCGGCCCCGATGGCCGGGCAGGTGGGCGGAGGAAAGCACGGTTCGTCGGGACAGTCGGCCGGGGCGGGTTGGCACGGCATGGAGGGAGGGATCGGAGGTCCACCAGGAAGCCCACCGCCGCCTATACCGCCGCCACCGCCGCCACCGCCTCCATCGCCACCGTCGCCGCCCCCGGTACCACCGCCACCCCCGCCGTCGCCGCCGCCGCCATTACCGCCTCCGCCGCCATTCCCACCGCCGCCACCGCCGCCGTCTCCACCGCCGCCGCCACCACCTGGGCCACCACCCGGGCCACCACCACTACCACCGCCGGCTCCTCCGCCGCCACCGCCTCCGCCGCTTCCGGGAATGGCTACGAGGGGATCCACGCACAACATCTCATCGCACGTGCCATCGTCCAGGTAGCGGATGCACATGCAGAACAGCCCGGACTCCTCTTGCATCGCGAGCTGCGCGAGGTTCTGTTCTGCAGAGGCGATCGCCTGCGAACCCGAGGCGAGCGCGCCAGCGCCCGGCGCACGGGTGCCCGCCGACGAGCCCGTCGGGCCGCGGATATCGGCGACGTCCAGCAGGCCGATTTCCTGCAAGTTGAAGAGCATCGTGGTTTCGAATGCCCGGGCGTCTCCCGCGAGCTCCACGATGACCTCGTGAAAGGTCTCGGGCAGGTTGATGATGTCGAGCCGCGCCTTTTCGATCGCCTGAAGCAGGTAAGCGTGGTATTCCGATTGCTCGTAAGCAGTTACTACGGGCCTGACCCACATCGTCGAACTGAAGAAGCCCGCGAACGTGAGGACGGCCTCGACCGATTCGCCCGGCGGGACGTCGCGGCCGACGAGCGGAATCACGCGCATGTCGTCCGAGATGCGCGCGAAGTCCACGTAGTCGGTGATCGGTGAGCCGGGCCGCTCGAAGACGTCGCCGAGCGCCATCATTTCGGTTCGCACGTGGAGGACCTGCGTCCGAGGTGCGAAGGTGCTCACGGCGAGGTAAGGGATATCGACGTTTCCGGTATTCGATACCTCGACCCGGAAAATGCCGCGCGCATCGGATCGGATGGCGCCGGGATCGTGAACAGCCGTCGCCGTGCGGAGCGGAACTGCAGGCTCGACGGTGAAGGCCTCGGCGAGGACGGTCTCCTCCGACCCCTCCCCGCGATCGACGACCAGGTCGTACGTGCCGACGGGCACGTCACTCAGATAGAAGCGGACGCGCCGTTCCGTGGACGCGCTCTCCAGGATCTCGCCGAACGCCGTTCGGCCGCCGTCACGAAGGAAGACCCGGTCGCCCTCGCGAAAGCCTCCGCCGGTGACCGTGGTGGTGACCTGCCCCTGTCCACCAACGTCCGGCGATATGCCCGTCACCTGGAAGCCGAGTATGTCTGCAGCCAGCGTGACGGTTTCCGAGACGGCATCGCCCGGCAGTCCGCGGGCCATCACAAGGAGGAAGTAGGTCCCGGCATCTGTGGCCGGAAGGAGAAGCGTCTGATTCGCCGTGAACGGCGCGGCCGCCGCGGCGTCGAAGTCGCCGCCCGCGACGGGCGGGCGCTCGAAAGCGGCGTAGATCTCGTTTGATGCATCCGGCTCGTCGGTCGAGAGCGAGACGCGGATGTCCTGGTCGGGCGCCGCAACCAGGCGGTAGTACCGGGCCTCACCCGCGGCGAGCGCAAAAGTCTCCGGCACGCCCGGCGTGAGCACAGGGACGTCGACCACCATCGCAGCCTCCGAGGTGGAGGTATTGTTCGCGACGTCCGTCTCACGAATGGCATTCGTGATGTCCGTCCGGACGATCGCGTAATAGGCACCCGGAGGAATGCCCGGAAGAATCTCACTGACCTCGCCCGAACTCTGCAGCTTGTAGGTGTGGAGGACATCGACGCTCATCATCATGGCCTGTTGGGCTCCAGGAGCAAGGTCGATCTCTCGCTCGAGCGTGCCCAGGATCGGATCGTCGATGTCCCATTCCGCATCCTCGGACACGAAGACGACCTCTCTCATCACCCCGCGAGCCGGATTCGTACCCTCATTCGCCAGCGTCCACGTGACCAGGACCGGCTCGCCAGGCGTGGCATGACCGGGGACAGCGATGGAGTGAACGACCAGGTCGGCCGGCGCCGGAAGCGCGAGCTCGGTTTCGGCCGATGAGACATTATTGAGCTCGGCCAGGTGCTCGTAGACATCGTTTCGACGGTCGGTCTGCACGAGAAATACGTACTTCCCCGACGCGAAGGCCGGCACGGCGAACTGCATGCTCGCCTCGTAGCTCGCGCCGGCACCGAGGTCTCCGACGTGTTCTCGCGAACCGAGAAGCACGTCGTTGCCGTCCAATTGGCCGTCCGGCGACAGGAAGACGGCATCGAACCAACCGCCCGAGGCTGACCGCGTTGCGCCTGTGCCAGTGTTCGTAATGGTCCACTCCACGACGGCCGATTGCCCGCCCAGGACCGTAGCCGGAGCCGTGACGGAGGTGACGCGCAGGTCGGCCGGATCGGTGAGCGCGATGGTGATCGGCGCGACGGCGACGTTGTTCTGCTCGTCTGTTTCAGGCACGTGATCGCCGGCATCGGTGTGAAAGATCAGGAATCGATTGCCGATGACGTCTTCCGGCAACGGCATCGCTCCAATGACATATCCATCACCGGCCGCCAGCCGCCCTTGATGAACACGGTCGGCAATCAGCACATCGTCGGAGTCGATCGACTCGTCCGTAGAGAGATACACGCGGTCGGCCCACTCGCTGACGAGAGTCGGTGCGGCTCCGACGTTGGTCACCCGGACTGCCACAGTCAGGATGTCTCCCGAAAGTGCAGTCGCCGGAACGCTCTCGACGCTGACTTCGAGATCAACGGGCGGATACCCGCCTACCGAAATAGCTCCGCTACGGCCCTCATTCTTTTCCAGGTCAGGGTGCTCAAATACGAGGCCGCGTGCATCGACCTTCACGAACACGTACGCCGTGCCTGCCATGCCGGCGGGGACCCTGACCGCGACCGTCCGTTCGCGAGAATCGCCCGGCTGGAGTCCGGGATCCTGGTCCACGCCGATGGCTGCAGGAGCCGCGCCGGGATCCCAAACCGGTGACGTGAGCACGTAGACGGAATCGACCCAACCGCTCGAGACCGTTGCGGTACCCGTGTTTTCGACAGTGTAGGAGAGCGCCAGCTCGCGCCCCGCCTGAACTTGCGGGGGTCCGGCGCTGACCTGAGTAACCTGGAGGTCGGGATAGGGCGCGAGCGTGACTGCGGCGGCCTGCCCGGCGGCACCCCGGTTATTGGCCTCGAACGTGTGCTCGTAGACCTGGCTGCGCCCGTCCGTGGCGACGAAGAAATACTGCTCGCCCTCGACGCCGTCGGGCACTCTGACGAACCCGGAGCCTGTATAGGAAGCATCGGGCACGAGGACGCCGACGTGCCGGAAGCTGCCGAGTACCACGGCCGTGGAGGAATCAAAGGTCGCCGTCGGAGAGAGGTACACGACGTCCCTCCAGGTATCGACCCGCGTCGGGCCGGGGCCCTGGTTCTCAACCGTCCATTGAAGCTCCACCTCCTGTCCGGACTCCGCGTCGGCAGGAGGCGTTACGGACGTCACGACCAGATCGGGCGGCGGCGTGAGTGTGCTGCTCAGCGCCCGACCCGTCCAGTTGTTCTGTTCGGCGTTGTATTCGTAGACGGCTCCGCGTTCGGGACCCTTGTCGCTGGCTCCGATAACGATGTCGGCATAAGCAAAAACCGTGTAATCGCCAGTGGCCGAATCTGGAAGCTTAAGGCGCACAGTTTCCGTGTAGCTTTCGCCGGGCTCCAGCGCGCCGGTATGGGTGACGGTTGCCAACAGCAGCTCATCCACCCGAATCGATCCGTCGGCGATCGTGAAGAGGAAATCGAACTCGTCGTCGTCACTCAGGAAGAACGAGTCGGTCCATTCGGTCGCACTCGTTCTGCCGGTGCCCGCATTCCTCACCGTGTACGTCACGTCTACGCTATCTCCCGAAAAGACATTCGACGCCGCGACCACGCTCTCGACGACGAGATCGGCAAACGCTGAGAGCGTGATGTCGAGCGCGGCGGAGGCAATGTTGTTGTCCTCGTCATTCTCGTCGAGATGATCCGGTCCCATGCGGCCTTGCACGATGTTACGTTTGCCGGCATCGGTTACCACGTGCAGGTAACGGAGCCCGTCGACGCCCTCCGGCAGAGTGACCATCTGGGTGTTCGCATAGGCCTCACCGGGTCCCAGGAAGATCAGGTTTTCGAATTCGGCGAGAAAGACAGCGTCCTGCTCCGCAAAGGTGGGCGAATCGGACAGGAAGATCCCGTCGTACCAGAGCGGCGCATTCGTGCCCCCATCCCCCTGATTCTCCACGGTCCATGAGACTTCGATCGGCTGTCCCGAAAACCCGGAGGCGGGACCGTTGATCGAGGTCACGGTTAGGTCGGGGACAGCACCGACGGTGAAGGACCAGACGGGCCCCGGTGTCTCGCCGTTGATGTTCTTCGCGACCACCCGCCAGTTGTAGGTCTCGCCTATGAGGAGGTTGGATGTGTGTTTGAAGCGGCCTTCTGTCAGCGCTTCGGCAAGCGGCTGAACGGGCTCCGCTTCGCTCGCGAGCCAGAGGTAGAGGTCGTACGACTGTGCGTTGACGCCTCCCGTCCATTCGAAAAGGGGCTGGATGGGTGCGGAAAGCACGCCGTTTGCAGGTCTGGGATTCGATGCGGCAATCGGCGCTTCTGCGGACAGCACGTTGGCCGTTGATACGGATCCGATCGTCCACTCGCCGGCGATCTGAGAGAGATCCGGTGCGGCTATGCGCTCGCTCGCGGGATTCGCCTCCGAGGGGACGACCTGCCAGGCGGAAAAGGCATTCGGCCGATAAAGCAGCCTCAGATCCGCCGGCTCCGCAATGCCGGGAACGATGCGGTAGTCGAACGTGATCTCGGTGAGAAATTCAGCTGATCGAGGAGCGTGATCGATCGCCCAGAAAGCCGTTTCCGCGACGAGTGCGATGCTGTCCGGCGCCGCGCCGCCGGGATCCTTCAGATACAAGCGCGCGCTCACCTGCATGTTGCGATCGAGGTCGGCGGGGTCGACGCGCACGTTACCTTGCGGGCTATTGCCGGGGATGGTTCGCCCGCTCGGATTGCCGGCAGCGAAGTGGTCATCACTTCGGAACTCGAAATCTGGGTCAATCGACCGCAGTGGAAAATTGTCGAAGGCAACCGTCGGTAGCGTGTGTGCCGGTGCATTCGTGAGGGACGTTGATCGGGCAACCCCATCCGGCCCACCGAGCTCATGCACCTGGTCCGTCCCGGGCTCGAAACCCCCTCCGCTCACGTCGTAGCCGAACGCGTATTCGATGGTAGTGCCTCGCGGCATCGCCGTCCGCACGGTCCACACGGAATCGCCGTCGAGATCCGAGAGGAGGTACGTACCCGGCGCGTCGCCGGCTTCGACGTCCACGATGGGCCGGCGGCTCGTCGGAAAGGTGAAGCTCAAGCCTCGCAGGAGCCCCAGCCGCATGGGTGTGCGCATGTCCACACGGAACGTGACGTCGGTGGCGCTGAAGGGCGGGGTATCCGTCCAGCGTGCGATATTTGCGGCCGGCCGGGCGCCGGCCTCCGTAAAGGTTCCTCCGATGAAGAGCTCCTCCTGGCCGCCTGATCGCACACCAAGCGCGCGAGCAGAGTGCCCTGCTGTAGTCGACCGGTTGATTCCCGCTCCGAGGGCGACGAACCGGTTGGTGGCAGGATCGTAGGCCACGATGCCGGGAGCGAACTCTGTGGTTCCGTCGGGCTGGGTGACGAAATCAAAGGAGCCACCGACGTAGATCCGCTCCGCCCCGATGGCCAGCGAAATACCGTTATCGCCGCTGCGCGAACCGTTCGGCTCGATGCGACCGAGCCCGCCGGCGGGCATCGACCAGGCCGTGCGATTCCAGAGGGCCAAGCCTCCGGACGTGGCGTGTGCGACGTAGAGCCGTCCTTCGCCGTCGAATGCGACGTCCCTAACGGTACTCATGGGAAGCTCGGACGAATTCTCAACCGGGGTCCACACGGAGCCGTCGAAGCGGCCGACGTGGCTCATCGAGACGAGCGTGCTGTCCGCATTGCGCAGCCCGGGATTGAGCCTGCCGCCCACGAACAGATCCCCACTGACCGGATCGAAGGCGATGGCATCCACCACGTTCGATTCGGCTCCGTAGCCGACGCGCTCCCACGCGGAGTCCGCCCATCGGACGAGCCCCGGCGATGGGACCAACTCGCCGTTCGCCTGCCGGACCTCGTTGAAACTCCCTCCGGCGTATAGATGGCCTGTGGCAGGATCGACGGCCAGGGCGGCGACGCGGCCGTCGACGCCCTGTCCGAGTGCGCTCCACGAGGAACCGTCGTACCGTGCTACGTGGTGGATCTCGGCGCCGTCGATCGAAGTGAAGTCGCCGCCGGCGTAAACGGTACCGTCACTTCCCACGGCGAGGGAGAAGACGACGCCGTTGAAGTTACCCGGGAGCGACTCCCAGCCGCTGCCGGTCCAGCGCACCACGGCGCGGCCGTTGTCCCGCAGCAAGGGCCCCCCACCGACGTACAGGTCGCCCGACGATGGATCGATCGCAATCGCATCCACAGGGCGATAAAAGCCGAGTCCCTCATCGGGCGGTGTGAAGCGGGGGTCCCAGTAGCCGTCCGTCTGGGCGAACGAGGGGACCGTCAACAGGGAGAATAGAGCGACGGAGACGAGGGAGACCAAGTACCGCATGATCCAGGATGCTAGAGGGTTGTATGCACATATCTCCCTCTGATGCGCATAATGACCCCTGCACCGGACACCTCATCCCAAGTTTACTGGTCGTACATCTAGCCCCGGCACCAGTCAGCAACTAGTACCCGGCAACCAGCAACCCTACCACTCATTTTCCTCCTTCTCCACCCCCATCTCCACCGGCACAGGGTAGTTGGCCGTGAAGCACGCGTTGCAGTAGCCAAGCTTGGACGGGTTCGCGGAGCGGACGGCCGTCATCAGACCGTCGACAGACAAATAGGAGAGCGAATCCACACCGAGCCACGCCGCCATCTCCTCCTCCGAATCGAACTGCTGGGCCAGGAGCTCGCCGTAGCTTGGAAAGTCCATCCCGTAGTAGCACGGGCTGATGACGGGCGGAGAAGCGACGCGGAAGTGGACCTCCTTTGCGCCCGCGTCGCGGATCATGTTGACGATGTAGCGGGCCGTCGTTCCTCGCACGATGGAGTCGTCGACGATCACCACGATGCGATCTTTCAGCACGCCCTCGACAGTATTGAACTTGCACCTGACCCTCATCTCGCGCTTGTCCTGCCCCGGCGAGATGAAGGTGCGGCCAACGTAGTGATTTCGGATGAGGCCGATCTCGAACCGGCAGGGATACCCCAGCTTCTGGCACTCACTCACGAAACCGAGCGCACTCGTGTTCGACGAGTCGGGCACGGAGATCACGATCGGCTTCTCTTCCTCCTCGACGAGGGGTACCGGCGCCTCGTGCGCGAGTTGCTTGCCGATCTTCCGGCGCACTTTGTCGACCATCTCGCCATAAATCTTCGAATCCGGGCGCGAAAAATACACGTACTCGAAGACGCATTGGCTGATGCCGAAACGCTGCGGCAGGTGATAGCTCTGGAATTCGCCCGTTTCGCAGCCCTCGCGGTCGATCACGAGAATCTCACCCGGTTCGATGTCGCGGATGTATTCGGCGCCGATGAGGTCGAATGCACACGTCTCGCTCGCCACGCAGTAAGAGAAGCTCCCGGGTCGATCGGGCCGCTCCAGGCGCGCCAGAGATAGGGGCCGAAAACCGTTGGGATCGCGCACGGCAATCAGATTCTCGTCCGTCAGCAGGAGTAGCGAAAACGCGCCCTCCACCTGCGTGAGTGCATCCATGATCTGATCGATCTGCTTCTGCCGCCGGCTCTGCGCGATCAGATGGAGAATGAGCTCCGTATCGCTGGTCGTCTGGAAGAGGGTCCCGCGGTCGCTGAATGATTGCCGCAGCTCGCGGGCGTTCGACAGGTTTCCATTGTGCGCGATGGCCACGTTCCCATCGCGGTAATGCACCACGAGGGGCTGGATGTTTGCCTTGTTGTTGGATGAACCGCTCGTCGAATAGCGATTGTGCCCGATGCCGGCATCGCCGAGTAGCTTAAATTCGAAGAGGGCCGGGTCGCTGAAGACATCGAGCACCAGGCCGCGATCCTTGTGCGTAGGCATGACGCGCCGCTGTTTCGACTCGTCATACGTGGATGTGACGATCCCCGTGGACTCCTGCCCGCGATGCTGAAGCGCGTGCAGCCCGTAATAGATCTGCCGCGCGGCCTCAGGTGCGTTGAATATCCCGAAGATGCCGCAGTATTCCTTGATCTGTCGCATTCAGCCTGGCATTCTGGTAGTAAGACGAGCCGGGAGACGGAGCACCGACCCAAAATCTATTCCGAACAAAAGCTCCATCATGCAATCTTCTAAAGAAGGATGAGGCCTGCGGCGAGTAGAATCCCGAGTGCGTCGGCGGCGAGATCTTTCTTGCTGAAGTAGCGCGACGGGCCGACGTGCAAATCGTAGACTTCTTTGGACACGCCGACGACGGCGCTCGAAGTGATGGAGATGGGAAGGGCGTGACGTTCTGAAATCCGGCCCTTGTTCACGGTCACGTATTGAGTACCGAGCGTCCAGAGGAAGCTGAAGGTCAGGTGCTGCACCTTATCGAAGGCCAGCCAGCGATCCTCAGCCTGAGCATCGAACGGAGCGGGCGTTGGCACGGTTTCTTCACGCCACGACCCGTTTATCGAAGAATGCTGGAAGCTAGGAAACGATGAGGCGTAGCGCAATCGCTCGTCCAGCCGAGTGCCATCACGCGGGATGATGCTGCCGGCCCCAAGCCCTGCACGGCCATGCAGCAGGTGGGAGCGCAACTCGGCCGGCGTCATCGAACGCTGCGGGCCATCTCCTGGCAGAGCCTCTGCAGACGCCGGCATCCACACGATGAGCATGGCGGCAATCCACAAAATACTCCGGTGGCGAGGCATGCCTGCTAACGCTCCTTCTCGGCCTCTCCGTTGGTCATCTGCTCTTCCATCGCCTCCGGTACGACTTCAACGAGCACCTGTCCGATTCGGTGATTCTCGAGCGATTCGATGCGCATCTTGAGCGATCCGAACTCGAGCTCGTCACCTTCGGCGGGAATACTGCCCATCACGTGGAAGATGAGCCCGCCGAGGGTCTCGAAATCGTACTCTTCGGTGTCTAGCTCCGTACCGAGGATCTCGTTGACATCATCCAGATTGATGCGCGCATCGAAGCGGAACGTCTTGTCGTCGATCCGCTCGAACAGGTTGTCGTCGTGATCATCGTGCTCGTCGCGGATCTCGCCGACGATTTCCTCGAGCACGTCCTCGAGCGTGACGAGGCCCGCCGTGCCGCCATACTCGTCCACGACGATGGCGATGTGCGTCTTTCGGGTCTGAAAGTCCTTCAAGAGGTCCCCCAACTTTTTCCCCAGCGGCACGAAAATGGCCGGCCGCGCAATTCGCGTCCAGTCCAGACGGGCCGAACCGTCATCCCGATGCAGGTGGGGGAGGAGGTCCTTCGCGTAGATGATCCCCAGGATGTTGTCTAGATGGTCGACGTAGAGGGGCATCCGCGAGTGGCCGCTCGTGCGGATGAGCTCGAGGGCTTCGTCGAGCGTGGCCGAAAGCGGCAACGCTACAATGTCGAGCCGGCTGACCATGATCTCGCGCACGGATGTCTCGCCGAACTCCACGATCGAATAGATGAGCTCGCGCTCCTCCTCCTCGAGCGTTCCGTGGGCCTCGCCCACATCGGCGAGCGCCTTCAGGTCCTCGCTCGAAATGTACCGCTTGCCTGCCGCGATCCGCCCCTGCATCAGACGTGTCGAATTCGCCAGCAGATTCGAAATCGGATACAGAATCCGGTGAAAGATGCTCAGAAATCCGGAAACGGCCCGGCTGAAGGCGATCGCATGCTGGGTCGCCAGAAGCTTCGGCGTGATCTCACTCAATACGAGCAGCACGAACGTCAGCGCCAGCACCTCGAGAACGATGGTGACCGTAGGGCTCCAGTTCATCGCCACGGCAAAAGAGCCCGTTAGCAGGGCAGCAACGATGGCCGCCGCCACATTGACCACCGTGTTGAGGATCAGGATGCTAATGAGCAGCTGGCGGGGTCGCTCGAGCAGCTTCAAGACGCGTTGGCTGGCCCGGTCCGTTCGCGCGGCGAGCGCATCTCGGGAGGATCCTGTCAGCGAAAACAACGCCACCTCCGATCCGGAGAATACGGCCGACAGAAAAAGCAGGACCAGCAGGGTGATCAGACTACCGACGACAAACCCCGTCGTCAAGGGGACCAGCGCGTGCTGTAAAAGGAAGACGTGCAGAAGTAATGAGGCAGAGTCAGGGTCCAACTTGGTCGAGGATGAGCCCTCCGTCTGTTACACGGACATCCCGAAATGGACGCAACCGGAAAATTCCGGGTGTGTTCCGATGACGATCGCCCCTAGCCGATGATCGAAAGCACGTTCAGCAGCACAAAGAAGATAAACACCGGGCAGACGTACTTCAGAAAGATGCCCCAGATCTTCTGACCCGTTGGAGAGAAGTTGCTCCCCTCGCGCAGTTCCGCCGCCGCCTGCTTCGCGCCCCAGACCCAGCCGACGAAGATGCTGATCAGCAGTGCGCCGAAGGCCAACGAGATGTTGCCCCAGATGGCATCCATGATGCTCAGGAAGTCCGTCTGACCGAGAAATCCGTCTTCGCCAACCAGCCACGTCATATCCGAGAGTCTGTCGACCGCTCCGGCGGACAACGCGGCAGGGATGCCGATCACGAAGGTGATGAGACCTACGATCCACACGGACCGCTTGCGTGGCCACTTCTTCTCATCCACGAAATAGGCAACCACGACCTCCAGCAGGGACACGGTCGAGGTGAGCGCCGCAATCGAGAGCAGCAGGAAGAAGATCACGCTCATCAAGGTTCCGAGCGGCATGGCATTGAACACCTCCGGCAGCACGACAAAGATGAGCGCAGGGCCGCTGGCAGGGTCCTGTCCGAAGGCAAAGACGGCAGGGAAGATCATGAAGCCGGCAAGCACCGCTACAAGGGTATCGAAGACAGCGACGTAACCTCCTGCCGTCAGGATGTTCTCCTTCTTTGGCAGGTAGGAGCCATATGTGATCATGGCCCCCATTCCGAGACTTAGCGAGAAGAAGGCCTGTCCAAGCGCTGCGAGCATCACCTCGCCTGTGACCTTGCTGAAATCCGGCTTCAGATAGAACTCGAGGCCGGCACCGGCGCCCGGGAGGGTCACCGATCTGAGGATGATTACCAGCATCAGGACGAGCAGAACGGGCATCAGCACCTTAGACCATCTCTCGATTCCGTGCTCCACGCCGCCGTATACCACCAGGATGGTGAGGAACATGAAAAGTGCGAAAAGTGGAATGACGATAACGGGTGTCGAGATGAAGGCACCGAACTCCGTGGAGGGGCTGAACACTCCTTTGAAGATGTACCCGAAAGCCCAGCCCGCGATGACGGCATAGTAACTGAGAATGGCGATGCCCGTCAGCACGCAGAGGCCTCCCACGAGGGTCCACGGCGTGCCGGCCTTGATGGCTTTGATGGCCCCAACTGGATTCTTCTTGCTATAGCGTCCGATCGTGAGCTCGGCGAACAAATACGGAAGGCAGATGAGCAGTATGCACAGCAGATAAACGATGACGAATGCCGCTCCGCCACTCTGCCCCGTCACATAGGGAAACCGCCAGATGTTACCCAGCCCGATCGCGGAGCCGGCGGCTGCAAGGACGAAGCCAAGTTTGGAGGACCATTGGCCTCGGTCAGTTGTCGGGGCTTCCATGAGGAATGATGAGGGATGCTGGGATAAGCGAGTGATGGTGCGCTGATCGCGGTGCGAATTTATACAACACGGCGCGGAATTTCTTCACTTATCTCGGAATCCAGCTCCGGCGCCGCGGCTGTGGCCCTGGGAAGATCAGCCTGATCGATAAACGCCTCGGGCGGCCACGCTTTGGATATCCAATCCCCGGCTATTCGTAGAGCGCATTCAGGTCGGCAGCGGCCAGTTCCTCATAGAACCTCGCCACCTTCGTCGTGATCACATCCAGATAGCGCTCTCCCTTCTCGCGCGTCGCCAGCGCAGGATCCCCGACACCGGTGCTCTCCGTCACACTTTGCCAGTGGCGCTCCGCCCACGCCCAGCCCTCCTTGAGTCCGGTCAGCTTGAAGGTTTTAGCAGATCCATCGGCTGCTTCCTCGAGCGGCAGGACTAATTCGGGCGCGATCTTCATCATTACGCTCGTCTCCATCTCCCCGGCATGGTCCTCCGGCCGCTCGAAGAACTCCTTCGGATCGGCCACGCGGAAGAAGTCGATCTGACAGATGAACATCGACGTGAACTTCGCGCCGAGCTCCCGGATGATCTGTCGAAAGTTGTTGCCCCCATGGCCGTTCAGTACGATAAACCGTCGAATGCTTGTGCGCGAGACGGCATCCAGGATATCGTGCAAGAAGGCCGCTTGCGTACTGGGGAACACGTTCATGTCCAGCTTGATGTCGAGCTGCCCCGTGTTCACGCCATACGGAACGGCCGGCAGCACCACGACTCTGGTACCCCTCTCCCAGGCCTTCCGCGCGGCCTCCGTGGCGATGTAGCCGGCCTGCATCGTGTCCGTTCCGAACGGCAGATGGTAGTTGTGGGCCTCCGTCGAGCCCCAGGGCAGGACGGCGACGTCGTAATCAGTAGCTTTGACGGTCTTCCAGTTCGTTTCGGCCAGTACGTAGGGTCGGATGGACATTTGCACAAAGATTTGGACGGTGTGAGCTCGATATCACGCCGAAGATAACGATGCTCGGGAACGTCCCGCGTCACTAAATCGCGTCACCAAATGAAGCGGGCCGGCGAGACGCAGGTGCTCACCGGCCCTATCGAAGCTGAGAGCTTCGTCGAATCGAGTAATGGATTTCCGGACGGCTACGGTCAGCAGGACAACGTCGCGGCAGGCCGTTCTCGGCTAGAACGGCAGGTCGTCGTCCGGCTCAAAGGAGAAGTCCTCCTCGACCTCGACGGTCTTCGCAGCCGCCTGCGGTTTCCGCGCGGCGTTTCCGTTCGAGAATCCGCTATCATCGCGACTGCCCAGGATCTGCATTTCGCGAGCCTTCACTTCAGTGGTGTATCGCGTGTTGCCGTCGCGATCGTCCCACGAGCGAGTTTGGAGGGATCCTTCGATGTAGACCTGCGAGCCTTTGCGCAAGTACTCGTTGCAGATCTCCGCGAGACGTGACCAGGCTACGACACTGTGCCACTCGGTCTTTTCGACCCATTCGCCGTTCGCATCTTTGTAGGCTTCGTTGGTGGCGAGGCGCATGTTGCACACCGCCGTGCCGTTGCCCGTATACCTAAGCTCGGGATCCTGCCCGAGGTTTCCGATCAAGATGACCTTGTTTACTCCGCGTGCCATGATAACACCTCCTAGCTTGGATGGTTTGGTTCTCCCCCTGGCGATTCCACATGAGTCCACCGATGCCCCGGCACCCGCCGTCCATCGGCCTGGTCCTTCACCTCAGAATCCACCAGGAGATGCATCATCGTTTCAGTGGCCGCGCGCGTGCCCTCCATGCATGTCAATGATGCATACTATAAAGACACATTCGCGCGCGAAATATAACCTCACCTAAGGTCGAGCCGGGGCGTGACATGTGTGTGTCACATGCCTGTACCCGAGGTACGAATACCTCATGCAGGTCAGAACCGCCTCGGTGATGGGCCATACAAAGCACGGAACGAAGCGGGGACTCGGACCTCCGAACACGTCCCTTCTGAGTAGGCCCACCGTCGATGAGCCAGTATACCCCCAACTAACGCCTCATTCCAGCAATTCATCCCAACGTGGAAAAGTTGTGTCATGAACGTGGATAACCTCTATGACCCGCAATTCGTGCCCGGCGAGGATGAGATGCGGGCCTACGCCGACTTCATCGCCGTCGTGCGCCAGCTCCGGCGTGATTGCCCCTGGGACCGGGAACAGACGCATGAGTCCGTCAAACACCTGCTCATCGAAGAGGCCTACGAGACGGTCTCGGCCATCGACGAAGAAAATTGGGACGACCTCAAGAAAGAACTCGGCGATCTCTTCCTGCACGTGGTCTTTCACAGCGTCATCGCCGAGCAGGACGGGCGCTTCACCCTCGTGGACGTCATCCGCAAGGAGACCGAGAAGCTGGTCCGCCGCCATCCTCACGTCTTCGGGGATGTGGATGTGGCGGACGTCGAGGAGGTTCTTCGTAACTGGGAACAGATCAAACTCAACGAAGGGGAGAAGCGCTCCGCGCTGGAGGGCGTGCCACGCCACCTGCCGGCCCTGCTGCGTGCTTACCGCATCCAGCAGAAGGCGGCCGGCGTCGGCTTCGATTTTCCGGAGAGCGATGGGGCGTGGGACAAGGTCGAGGAGGAGATCCGCGAGTTCCGCGACCTGCTTGCCTCGGGAGCGCCCACCGAAGATCAGGAGCGTGAGTTCGGAGACCTGCTCTTCGCTCTCGTCAACTTCGCACGCTTTGCCGGGATCAATCCCGAAAATGCGCTCTCACACACCAACGACAAATTTGCCAGACGCTTTCAGCACATCGAGAAGCGGCTCGGCGAAGCCGGAACGAAGATGGTCGACGTGGATCTCGCGACGATGGATGATTTCTGGAACGAGGCCAAGGATCTCGGGATGTGACCCTGTATGAAGGTAGTCGTTCGATCAATCGCCACGGCCAACCCGCCCGTTCGTGGTTCACAGCAGGAAGCGGCGGCGTTCATGGAGCAAATCACGTCGCTTCCCGAGCCCATCCGTAAGCGCATCCCGCGCATCTACGAGCAGACGGCCATCGACTTCCGATACTCCTGCATCGAGGACTATCGTCGCCCGGTCGATGAATTCGATTTTTTCCCCCGCACGCCGAGCTTGCAGCCGGCACCATCCACCTGCGAGCGGAACGAGCGCTATCGCGCCGCCGCCATCCCGCTGGCGGAAGACGTCGCCGCCGACGCTCTGGCCCGCGCCGATATCACGCCGGCCGGCGTTTCACACGTCATCGTCGTAAGCTGCACGGGCTTCTTCGCCCCGGGCCTCGACATCGAGCTGGTCAAACGCCTCGGGCTGCCGCCGGAGACCTCACGCACCTTCATCGGCTTCATGGGATGCTATGCCGCGTTCAACGGGCTCCGCGCGGCGCAGAGCTTCTGCCTGGCCCATCCCGGCGCGACCGTCCTGATGGTGTGCATCGAGCTGTGCACACTGCATTTCCAGGTGGATGGTTCGATGGAGTCGGCCGTGATCAACGCGCTCTTCTCCGACGGCGCGGCGGCGGCCGTGGTGCAATCATTGGAGGATGCGGAGAGCGGCCTCGAGTACCTCGGCGGCAGGGCACTACTCCAGGATGACTCTATGGACGCCATGACGTGGGCGGTCGGCGACACGGGTTTCATCATGGGTCTCTCCAGTCGTGTGCCCGATCTGATCGCCCGCGATCTGCCCGGCTACATCGACCAACTCCTCGCGCCGCACGGGTTATCGAAGGCAGATGTGGGCTTCTGGGCGATCCATCCGGGCGGCAAGGCCATCGTGCAGAAGGCGCAAGAAGTCCTCGGGCTCTCGGATGGCGATGTGTACGACAGCCTGGAGGTCCTTCGTCTGCACGGCAACATGAGCTCGCCGACCATCCTCTTCGTGCTCGAGCGTATGATGAACCGGCGCGCGAGCGGCGATATCGGCGTGGCGCTCGCCTTCGGACCCGGCCTGACCATCGAGGGCGCCCTCCTCAGGAGCGTCTAGCGCGTCGGCGGGTCACCGAGCCTGCTCTTGAGTCGGATGGAGAACGATTCCAGGCTCACGGTGCAGGAATTCCTCATACAGCCGCAGCTGGCGGTTGTCATGTGGAATCCTGTAGCCATTGATGAAGACGTGCCGAATTTGCGTCCTGGGTTCGAACGGGTCGCCATCGGATGCGAACAGATTGGCGATCTTCCCCGGCTCGAGCGAGCCGACGAGATGGTCGACGCCGAAGATCTCCGCAGGGCCGATGGTAACGGCTCGAAGCGCCTCCTCGCGGCCCAGGCCGTAGGCCGCTGCGAATCCGGCATGGAACGGCAGGTTGCGCACGTTCTCGGCCTCGCCGGTTCGAATCGCGACCTTCACGCCGGCATCATGCAGCAGGCCGGCGTTCGCGTAGGCCTTATCGTATCGGTCCGATGCGCGCGCGGGGATGTCCTGCACGGGTCCGACGAGCACGGGAATGCCGAGCTCCGCGATCCTGTCGGCGACGCGCCATCCTTCCAGCGCGCCGGACAACACGGCCACGTCCTGCAGACCGCGCTCTTCGATCCAGTCGAGCGCATCCGTGATCTGCTGGACGCGATTGGCCTTGACGATGAGCCGCGCCTCACCGCGGAGCACGGGCGCCAGCGCCTCCGCCGCCGGGGCATATTCCGGTCGCCGCTCCGCATCCTCGAGGCCCTGATACGCCGAATCGATCCGCACGTGCAGGGCTGCACGATCGAATAGCTCATTGAGCACATCCAGCTGCTCTTCGAACTCCTTCTGGCGATCCTCCCGCGAGCGTTCATCGCGCGATCCGCGGCGGGCCCGAGAGGGGAAGTTCACCACGACCGGCCGCACGCCTCCAAGCAGCATCTGCTCGGGCGTGTAGCCGTGCAAGTTGATGAGCGCGGCGGTGCCCGGAACGAGCCCGCCGGACGGTTCCGTCAGCACTGTCGTCACACCGCTCACCCGCGTCACCGGAATCAGCACGGAATTCGGGTTCACCGCCGTCAACGCCTGCATATGCGGCAGGATGGCGCCTATCTCCGCGTCATCGTTCGTCTCCTGCACCGAGCCGATCTCCGCAAGCCCGAGTCGCGTCCCGGCATCTATCATTCCCGGATAGATCGACAGCCCCTCGCAGTCGATCCGAATGGCCTCGGCCGGCACCTCTACATCGGTGCCGACGGCCACGATTCGGTCGTCCCTGATCACCAGCGTACCGCGCTCGATGGTGCCGTTCGTCACCGTGACGATGCGCGCATTCTCCAGTGCAAAAACCCCGCGCTGGGGACGATCACCTCCCCCCGAGAGGCCGACCTGTACGAAGGACAGAAACAGAATGAGTAACGTCGAAACCATCATTCTTGCATACTCATGCGGAGACTGCGCTCTAAAACCGCTCTTGCGATGCGGCCTCGAAGAAAACGCCATCCAGGCAACTGTGTAGTTCGCGCTCACTCGAGACCTCAGCCAGATCGATCTCCGCCGCAGGGTCGACGAGGAGGCGCATGTCGTCCGGATCCCGCTCGATGTCGAAACGCACGATCCCGTCCACAATGGTCTTCCGCGGGATGGCATAGATCGATAGCGGATGCGCGTTGAAGATCACGAGATCGGCATCCTTTCCCACTTCGATCGAGCCCGTACGATCGGCGATGCCCAGCTGCAGGGCCGGGTTGATGGTGATGAGTGCCAGTGCCTCGTCATCGGAGAGTCCTCCATAGCGCTGCGTCTTGGCTGCCTCGTGATACAGATGCCTGTTGAGCTCGGCGGAATCGGAATTGATGGACGTCACCACCCCGTTGCGCACAAGTATGGTCGCGTTGTAGGCCGTCGAATAATACACTTCGAATTTGTACGCCCACCAGTCGGAAAAGACAGACGCCATCGCGCCGCGGTCCGCCAGCTCCGGCGCCACCTTAAAGCCTTCATTCACGTGCTGGAAGACGACATTGTCGATCCCGAAATCCCCCAGCACGTCAAGCAGCATCAGGATTTCATCGGCGCGGTACGAGTGGGCATGAACGATGATGTTGCCTCGCAGGATGTCCGCGAGAACCTCCATCCGCTCGCTGTAGGGCGGAGGCACGGCCCGCGCGTTGGTCTCGCGCTCGGCCTCGTAGGCCGCCCACGCCTGCATGTAGCGCTGTGCCCGCGAGAATGCTTCGCGGAGCACGAACTCGACGCCCATCCTCGTGCGCGGCACGAGGGCCATGTCCGAAGAGCTGCTGCCCCGATTCCCGTGCACCCGCGTCGGGTTCTCGCCAAGCGCGAACTTGATGGTCCGCGGCGCGCCCTCCATCCGAAGGGAATCCGGATCGTGCACGCCATAATGATGCTTGATGGTCTCGTTCTGACCGCCGATCACATTGGCCGATCCATGCATAACGTGCGACACGGTCACCCCGCCGGCGAGCGCGCGGTACAGCGTGATGGCATAGGGGTCGAGCACGTCGCCGACGCTCACCTCGGGCGTGGCCGGGGCCGTCCACTCGTTGATGCTCGAGAGCGCGATGTGGGAATGCGCGTCGATGATGCCGGGCATCAGGTACATCCCCGATGCATCTATCGTCGGGATGCCGCGCGGAGCCCTCAGGTCGACCCCAACCTCCGCGATCTTACCATTCCGCACGAGCACGTCTCCATTCTCGATGGTGCCGTTCGTGACCGTGAGCACCGTGGCATTCGAGATGAAGAGGTCCTGGCCGCGGGCGGGAACGGCCACGGCAATCGTGACGATCAGGAGCAATAATCGAATCCGTCGCATGGGAGTCATCACAGGCGTTCGGCCGTCTCGTCGGACTTCTTCTTCTGCTCGTCGCTATCGATCTCAAACTTTCGCCCCTCGATGAACACGTAGCGGACGGGCGCCTCGGGATCGAAGTACGAGCCCCTGGTGACGACCAGATTGCCGATCTTGCCGGCCTCGATGGTGCCGGTAACGTCATCGATGTCGAGCAGACGAGCCGCATCGATGGTAAGAGCGGCAAGCGCGGCATCCTCGGGAAATCCGGCAGTGATCATCTCACGCAGATTCTTGCGGACATCCTTCACGTCGACGCCAAGGGACGTGAAGCCGAACCTCAGCCCGGCCTTGTTCAGCGTGGACGCCGTGGCGACGTAGCGTTCCCTTTGCAGGGAGCGACGGGCCTCGAGGTTGTTACGCTCCTCATCGACGTCCTGATACGACCTCGTCCGATGGTCACGTACGAAGTCGCGTGCGCGTGCCTCAGACATCTCGCCGGCTTCCGTCGGCGCCTCACCGGTCGCCGTCGAGTCGGAAGCTTCATCCTCCTTGGGGATCTTGGGCAGACCGAGCGTCAGAAAGAAGGGCACGCCCTCCAACTTATCGACGATCTCGAAGCCCTGATCCACTCCGGCTAGTATCAGCCGGAAGCCGAGCTCCTCCCGGAGCTGCAGTGCGCGGCGGGCCTCCAGGGCGCTGTCCGTGCCGTCCGCCAGGGCAACGATGGGCCGCTCGCCGCTAATGACAGGATAAAAAGCTTCGTGCACGGGATCGTAGATGGGCCGTCCGATGTCCGTCGAGTTGGCGGCATAGAGCTCCTCGACACGGCCCCGGCGTTCCGCCTCTCGGGCGAACTGTCGCATGGTCGCCATGATGCCCATCGGCGTATTCGGGTACACGCCGCGTCCGCCCTCGAAGGTGAAATAGAGCGATACATCGGGGCGCAGCACCATCGACCGGGCATCTTCACCCGTGAGCAACACAATTGAGCCCGTTCCGGGCAGGATTCCACCTCGTGGGACCACGTGTGCGGCTGTGAATCCGATCTTGCGGAGCTTTTCGATGGAGGGTTCGTCCGGCAGCAATACGGTGCGTGCCAGGCGTTCCGGCTGGATGCCGGCTACGTCATTCGGCGGTTCGGCCGGATTGACCCGGGCGTCGCGCTCCGGCTCCTTGACTTCCGGCATCCCGGCGTAGCTCAAGCCGTCAATGAAGCCGGCATAGACCGTCAGCGAGTCCCCATCGATGATTTCGGCATCGTACGGGATGTCCACGTTCCTGCCGACGGCGACGATCCGCCCCTCCCGCATCACGATCGTTCCGCGTTCCAGGACGCGACCCGGCGCCTGCACGATGCGGGCATTGCGGATCGCGGTGGTTTTCGTGACTACAGGCAGCTCCTTTCGAGCGTTAACCTGTCCGTCGGCCCTCGTTGCACCGATGAGCAGGCAAAGCACGAATGCCAGAAGCACGCGTGCAGAGACAGGATGTATCAAACTCATGATGGATATGTACGAAGCACGCCGAGGGGCGGACTGGATGGGCGTCATCCGTTGAGCGGCTTCGAAATATAGGATCTTCCGCTACTAATGTCACGGATGATCATGGATAGAGATGGCGCAAGCGGTTGGTCGCGGCTACGGCAACCCAGGTCGTCAAAAGCTGCCGCTCTCTCCGATGGGATAGAGAGCTAACGTCCCATGATTGGAGCAGGACTCCTGCTCGATCCACAACGACAACTTGACCAGAATTTTTACAAATCGTGCTACGTAGGAGCGCGCATACTTATCGACTTATTCCGTACAGAAACGTTACAGACGGAGGGTCAAAGTGCGCTCTAGCTGCAATTCTATTGTTTTGCGACCCCTGTCAATTGGCTTACCACCGCGGCTCCGACCCAACGAGAAACGCCGTTTGGTGGAATACTTCAGAAGAAACTTGTATATCGGAATACAGGTTAATCCTGCATCCAATTTGAGCGCTTCAGGTAATGTAGATAGATCATGTATAGTACGAGAGGGATCGAGGCCGTTGCGACCATTACCGAGCTCCGCTCCAAGACGTCCGAGCTCGTTGAGCATGCTAAGCGCATCGAGCGCGGCATCCTCATCCAAAAAAACAATGAGCCGTACGCCGTACTGATCAGCTACGATCTGTACGACAAACTTCTATCGGAGAGCGAGACCCTTCAGGCCGGCTCGCCCGGACGAAAAGAGAAGAAATAGCCGGCCACGCTACCGGATGAAGCGCTTCAGTTCCTCGACGCGCCGAACGATAGATTCTCGATTCATGGATCGATACTGCTCGGGAAGAAGAGCCTGGCTCGTGCACTCGAGAACGGCGGCGAGTGTCTGAAGCTCAACCTCTTCGGGATATGTCGGTGGGATGAAATCGTTCACCACATCTTCCAGGATTTCCCTGGTGACCCGCCCATTGCTCCCAGACTGAGTGGATGGATTTGCGGATGGGGTGCCGTTTCCCGAGCCGTTGGTCTGCCGTGCCGCGGCTCGGAATTTTGCCCGTGTGAAGAGCGCTTCCATGTCGGCGCCGCTAAACGTCCGGCTGCCGTCGAGCAGGCTCTCCGGAATTTCGTCCATCGGCAAGTTTACACCCGTTCGGCGCATCATTACCTGGAGTAGCTCCTCACGCTCCTCGCGCGTGCTCGGATAGAAAAGCGCGATGTGCTCCTCGGCTCGTCCCTGGCGCTTCAGGTCCACCGGCATGAGGTCCGGCCGGGCCGTCAGCAAGAAGAAGATGATGCGTCCGCGATGGCTCGGATCGCTCATGAAGGACGCGATCTGCCCGAAAACGCGCCGCGAGACCCCGGAATCCCCCTGCACGTCGCGATCGCCCAGGGCGGCATCGGCCTCGTCGATCATCACGGCGACGGGGGTCATAGCCTCGAGTAGATGCAGAATCTTCTCGAGATTGCCCTCCGTAACCCCCTGCCACTGCGAGCGGAAGTTCTTAAGCTTCACCATGGGGATGCCGATCTCGCCCGCGAAGCACGTGATCATAAAGGTCTTCCCGGTCCCCACGGGCCCGCTGACCAGATAGCCCATGGGAAGCACATCGGGACGCCCGGCTTTCAGGGCCTGAGCCGCGTGCCGCAGGTGCTGCTTCGCCTCGGAATGCCCGGCCACCATATCGAGCGTAAAGTCCGTCTCCACGAACTCCAGCATCCCGTAGGCCTCCGCCTCGATGAACTCCTTCTTCATCTCGGTGAGGACATCGAAACTGAGCCGCGTTCGATTTTCGAGGACGTCCGCCAGGATCGTACGGAGCTGGATGAAGCCCAGCCCGGCCGTGTTCGCCGCTACACCGCTCAGGCGCACCTCGGAGTGCGCATCGAAGACATCCTGCCGATCGTTTACATACCATCGCGCGAACGCATCCCGCGCCGACTCGTCCGGCATGGGAATCTGGATTTCCGCCGTATACGGACTCTGTACGAGCTGCTGGTTGAGATCCGTCAGGTTCTCGGTGATCAATACCAGTGTAAAATCACCCGCGAGGAAGAGTGGATCGTGGGCCCATTTCTGAAGGAAAACCAGTGCGCTTCGGTCCTCGGCAGAGTACATGGATGCCTCGGCCATCGGGATCACCGTCTCTGCGTAATCGATGATGCAAGCGATCCGACGCCCGTCAGCCAGCCGCGTGCGGAAATAGTTCTCCAGAACCGAGAAAACGCGGACGGGGTCTTTGGGCAGCTTCTTCGCGAAATCAGTTCCGAAAATGGTGTCGTATCCGGACAGCGCGCGGTTGAAGTCGGCCTGTGATTCCTTGTCCGTAAAATGGATGCCGGCGGAACGATCGTAAAACACCACCACATCGCGGGCGGCGAAGAGGTCTTCCGTAAGGAAGGTGCGGAGCGGCAGATAGGTTGGGAGACCGTCTGCGTTGCGCGTCCGCACGAGATCCCGCACGTTTCCGTACAGGATGAACTGCGTGAGGGTTTTGGTGAAGTACTTGCGCGCGAGCTCCTTCGCCCAGGCGGGGTAGTGTCCTGTGTACCGTTCGAGGAGAGATTCCTGAACGGCGGGTGAATCCGTCGATGCACCAGCGCCCCGAGCAGCGTCTTCGCCGTCGCCGGCCCGTGGCTGCTGCCCGCTGTCGACCGAGCCTCCCTGATCGGATGAACTGCCTTCTTGCGGCGGATTCTTCGAATGGTCTTCCCGCGCCGCGTCCGCGGATGCCGTATGTTTGATATCAGGCATGAAGGTGTTTGTCGTTAGAAAAGATGCTGACGTGCCTTGCGCAAAGGGGTTTCCCCGGCGGTACCAGGAATGCGGATGTGGATACACCCAATAGGCTGCGTAATGGCCTTGCGCATCGGCGGGATGGACCTTTACTTAGAATCCCTTCTATTCGTTGCGCGACAGTGCGAACTCCAACCTCCAGTAAGTACGAACGATCCTCCAGACTCCCCTTGATCGGTTGACATAAGCCTGGCACTCTTCCATCGATGCGCTCGATGCAGTGCACGACGGCGTCGGCTGCGAGCCCGCACGACTATCCAGGCAGGTCCCGGCGAGGGCGTCATCCAGTTTCGACCTCGATCATGAGATTCTACCAGAAATCGATCTGCATCTTCGGGCTTTCGCTCCTCTTGGGGCCTGTGGCGTTTGCCCAAACGGGAAAGATTGCTGGGACCATCACAGACGCGGAAAGCGGCGAAACCCTGGTCGGTGTGAACGTCCTCATCGAGGGAACCACCCAGGGGTCCGTTACCGATGTGGATGGCTACTACGTCATTCTCAACGTATCCCCCGGGACGCATACCGTTCGGGCCTCGTATATCGGATACGCCACGCAGGTGATCGAGAATGTCGTCGTCAACATCGATCAGACGACAACCATCGACATCGCCATGAGGGAAGAGGTGCTCGAGGGAGAGGAAGTTGTCGTTGTTGCAGAGCGCCCCGTGGTTCAGCCGGATGTCTCCGCTAGCCTGGCCAACATAACCAGTGAGGAGATCGAGCGGCTGCCCGTCTCGAGTGTTTCGGGTGCCGTAGGTCTGCAGGCGGGCATCCTCGGATTGGAGGTGCGTGGGGGCGGCGCCGATGAGCTCAGCTTCATGGTGAACGGCCTGTCCTTTCGGGATGAGCGAAACAACTCGCCGTTCACGGGCCTGAGCATCACGGCGGTCGACGAGATCCAGGTGCAGACGGGCGGCTTCAATGCCGAGTACGGGAACGTACGCTCAGGCATCGTAAACGTGGTCACGAAGGAAGGATGGAGTGATCGATACGGTGCCGACGTCATCCTCCGCTATAGCCCGCCCGCACAGAAGCATTTCGGCCCGACGGCCAGCGACCCGAATTCGTACTGGATCCGTCCCTTCGTCGACCCCGACGTAGCCTTCGTCGGGACGGCGAACGGGCCATGGTCGGATGCGCTGCGCGCGCAGTATCCGGAGTTTCCAGGATGGATCGCTCTGGCCGAGGAGCGCCTTCGCGACGACGATCCAACGAACGACATGACGCCGGCCGCTCTCCAACAGGCCTTCCTCTGGCAACACAGGAAGCAGCTTGAGATCGTCGATCCGGATTATTCGGTGGATGTCGGGCTGGGCGGACCGCTACCGCTTTTCAGCAGACCACTCGGGAATGCACGGTTCTACGCCTCCTACCGGGAGGATCAGGACATGTACCTCATCCCCCTCTCGCGCGATCGCTACAAGGAGCGATCCGGCCACCTGAAGATCACGTCGGACCTCGCGCCGGGGATGAAGCTCAGCATAGAGGGGTTGATCGCTCGGGAGACGGGCACGGCATCGAGCCGCGCAGGTCAGCCGGGGATTTTCCGGTCACCGTCGAGCATTGCGGGCGAAATGACCCAGGTTAGCTTCATCGATACGCGCATCTTCGCCGAAGATTACTGGGCGCCTACGGAGGTCCGCCGGTCGATGCTGGGGGCGAAATTCACCCACACTGTGAATGATCGCTCCTTCTACGAGCTGCGCTTCACGCGATTCGCCTCCGCCTACGATACGAATCCGAATCCCCTTCGGGATACGACGACGGTCGTCGTGATCGGCAGCGTCGGATTCGACGAGGCGCCCTTCGGCTTCTCCCCCGAGCCGACGTTCGGCGTGGCCGGCATGCGCATGGGGGTGGGCATGAGCAACGCGCGCGATACGAGCCGCGTGGTCGTCTACAACCTGAAGGGCGACCTGACGAGCCAGGTAAATCGGTTCCTCCAGACGAAGACCGGCATCGAGATCAACCTCACGGACAGCCGCATCAACTACGGCTCCTTCGATGCCTTCCTGCCTACGAGCAACCAGGTCTCTCAGTGGGATCGGCTGCCCGCTCGCGGGGCCGTCTATGGACAGGGCAAGCTGGAGTTCAAGGGGATGATCGCGAATCTGGGTCTTCGGCTCGACTACTTCAACGCCGGAGGGGACTGGTATCAGTACGATCCCTTCAGCGAGGCCTTCGCCGCAGCGAATGCTGCACTCCGAGATTCGCTCCTCGAACAGCGAGCAACCGAGCATCTGTTCACGCTCAGCCCGAGGCTCGGGGTGTCGTTCCCCGTGACCTCGTTCTCGAAGCTGTATTTCAACTACGGGCATTTCCGATCCATCCCCGATCCGAACTCGCTATTCCTGTTCCGAACGTGGACGGCAACGGGCCAGGTGGCGCAAGTCGCCGATCCGAACAATCCGCTGCCAAAAACCCGCGCCTACGAGTTGGGCTACGAGCATTCCCTGCTGGATCAGTTCCTCGTTCGCGTGGCGGGTTACTACAAGGACGTATCGAACGAGCCGCGACTCGTGACCTTCACGAGTAGAGACGGCCAGGTGGAGTACAGCACCTACGAGCCGAACGGTTTCCAGGACGTGCGAGGGTTTGAGATCACGTTTAGTCGGAATCGGGGAAGCTGGGTGCGCGGCTTCATCAACTTCACGTATATGCAGGATTCGTTCGGCTATTTCGGGTTTAGCCAGAATTACGAGAATCCAACCCAGCAGCGCCAGTTCATCAACAACGATGCCACGCGCCGCGCCGCGCTGACCCAGCCAGTCGCTCGCCCGTATGCACGGCTCAACCTGGACCTGTTGACGCCTGTTGATTTCGGACCGTCCTTGGGCGACTTCCAGCCACTCGGCGACTGGCGACTCAGCATTCTCGGGACGTGGCGCCAGGGTTCCAAGTTCACGTGGACGGGAGGTGGCAGTATTCCGGGCGTGCGTAACAACGTTGAGTTCGTCGACTTCTGGAATTTGAACCTGCGCTTCGCGAAGAACTTCACGGTCGCCGGCCGCGACGCACAGTTCTTCGTGGACGTCTTCAATGCCCTCAACGCCAAGCGCCTTTCGTTCGCCGGCTTCGTCGACGCCAACGACCAGACGGCCTATTTGCGCTCGCTCCATCTTCCGGAGTCCGAGTACTACGACAACATCCCGGGCAAGGACAAGATCGGCGCGTACCGCGATTACGACGTCGAATTCCAGCCTATGCAGAGCATCGTGTCGCGCAGCCAGTTCGAAGCCGGGGAGGTATCGCCGAGCGAAGAGATTATCTACTACGAACGGGATACGCAGCAGTACATCGTCTATCGAGAGGGGGCCTGGCAGGGCGCCGATCCGAATGTCGTCGAGGAGGTCCTCGACAAGAAGGCGTACATCGACATGCCCAACCAGCGATTCCTGACGTTTCTCGATCCGCGCGACGTGTATTTCGGCATTCGCCTCACCTTCTAGATCGAGCATGCACCGCACCAGACTACTTGCATTTGCATTCGTGCTTTTGACGTCGGCCGTCGGGCTTGCCGGCACGGCGGAGGCACAGTTTGCCCGGAAGTGGATTTCCGGGGGTTCGCTTCATAATTGGTATTCGGAGCAAGGTACCGAGGTCGAGTCCTCCGGATTTGTCGGCAACCAGCAGGACGGCATGCGCTGGCCCGGCATCTATCAGTACACGGATGCCCAGGCATGGAAAGGCCTGTGGATCGGAGCGACGAACGTGACGGATGCCAACGGCGACCACTACGATGTCCGCGTCGTTCACGCCGGACCTCGCGTGTCCGGGGCGGGCGAATTCTTCCCTGTCGAGTTTGAGCTGGTCGCGAAGCGGGCGCCGACCGACGTGTTCGTCGATGGCTTTCTTTCAGAGAGCCTTGCCCCTATGGCCGTGGATCGCGTCGATCCGTCGATCCCCTCGGACTACATGCTCGTGAACCGGGTCAATACCCTGCTTGGCCTCACCATGGAGCGGACGGTCTATGCCTTCACGCAGCCCTACCACGACAATTATCACGTCATCGAGTACGTCTTCACGAACACCGGGAATGTCGATGCAGACGCAGATGTCGAATTGCCCGATCAAACGCTGGAGGGGGTCCAGATTTTCAAGCAATGGCGGTGGGCACCGGTTCGCGAATCGCGGTACCTCGTGGGGAATGCATCGGGATGGGGCATCAATACGATGATCGACACCTGGGGAGATGGAGACCAGGAGAACTTCCCTGAGCCGGGTGAGCCCGTGAGGGCACAGTACGCCTGGCACGGCTTCTATCCGCAGTCTCGCCTCGCCTACAACAACCTCGGCGGCCCCGTTCTGCCGTCGGCACTCCCCGTACCCCTGTACATCTCGTCGACGGACACGACGGGCCGGCTCGCCGGCTATCAGATGGTTGGCGCCGTAACACTGCATGCGGATCTCTCGGCGTCGGACGATTCCGACGATCCCAATCAGCCGTCGACGACGACGTGGATCGAATCCGATGCAACCTTCGAGTCAAACAACGATGCCTTCAATCCGCCGCAGATGCTGAATGAGTACTCCATCATGACGTCCGGTCGAAAGCTTCCTTCGCATGCCTATGTCGTGGAGGCAGATGGTCTCGATGGGTGGGTGAATCCATCTGGCGATCCCGCTCTGGGGACGCCCGGTGGATTTTCGGCCGCGGTGGGATACGGGCCGTACACGCTGGGTCCCGGCGAGAGCGTGCGGATAGTCATGGCGGAGGCTATGAGCGGCCTCAGCCGTGAAGCCTCTCACGCCATCGGGCGCCAGTACAAAGCCTCGGGCGCCAGCGAAACGGCTCTGCTCGAATACGAAGTGGGCGGTCAGGTGGTCGCGATGACCAAGAATGAGTGGGCGCTCTCCGGCCGAGACTCCCTCTATCAGACCTTCCTCCGTGCCATCGCGAACTTCGAATCGGGCTTTTCCATTCCTTCGGCACCGCCACCGCCGTCGATCTTTGAGGTGAATTCGGGCGGAGACCGGATCCAACTTACGTGGGAGTATCCTGCCGAAGGGTCACCTGATGGGTTTGAGATCTACAGGACGCAGAATGCCTACGACAGCACCTACACGCTGATCGCGGAGCTTGGACCGGAAGCCCGTGAATACGACGACACGACGCCGATTCGCGGTATCGATTACTACTACTATCTCGTGGCCGTCCGGAATAACAACACGGACGCGACGGGTGGGACGCCAACAGGCGTGCCGCTCCGCAGCAGTCGCTACGCCACGCAAACCTATGTCCCGGCCAACCTGAAGCGTCCGCCGGGCGAGGCGCTCTCGGATGTACGCATCGTGCCCAATCCGTTCAACCTCGGCTCGTCGCCTTCGGTACGGTGGCCCGATCAAACGGACAAGCTGGGCTTTCTCAACATCCCGGGTCAGGCGAAAATCGAGATCTATACGGAGCTCGGCGAGCTCGTGGATGAGATCGTGCATACGGACGGCAGCGGAGACGCCTTCTGGAACCATACGACGGCCTCGAGACAGGTGGTGGCCAGCGGGATCTACTTTGCCGTCATCACGGATACGGAGACCGGCCAACGCATCATCAAGAAGTTCGTCATCATTCGCTGATTCACTGAGTTCGAAATCGCGCGCCGATGGTTGCGGCCGACCGAGCAAACCGAATGCATGCTCCAATGAAGTATATAACTTCGATCCTCTCTCTTCTCATGGTGGTGGCGGCTATCGCTCCGCGCTCGCACGCTCAGGAGGATGCCAATCGGCAGAAGCTTGCCCGAACGACGATGAAGTTCCTCAACATATCGGCGGATCCCAGGGCGGCCGCGCTGGGCGACGCGGTGACCGCTATGCGCGGTGGATCGACGTCGATCTTCTATAACCCGGCCGGTATGGCCTATCAGGAAGATTTCCTACACGCCGCCGTGGCCCAGACCGACTGGTTTGTTGATGTGGCCTACAACTTCGCGAGTCTTTCCCTCCGACCCATGGGAGGTCGTCTCGGTGTCTTCGCGTTTTCCTTCGTCCATGCCGACTACGGCGAGATCGAGGAAACGATTAGAGCGGACAACGAGCAGGGCTTTCTCGACCTCGGCACGTTTTCTCCATCGGCCATGAGTTTCGGATTCGGATACGCCCGCGCACTCAGCGATCGATTCTCGATCGGGGGGCACGTGAAATACGTGGGTCAGGATCTCGGCAATTCCGTGATGTCCGTGGTGGAAGACGGGTACGAACGCGCCGCCAATGACGAGAGCGCCATCGCATTCGATTTCGGGATGATGTACGACACGGGATTCCGGAGCCTCACGTTTGCCGTTGCCGCGCGGAATTTCGCGCGTGACATCGAATATGCCGAGGAAAGCTTCGAGCTTCCCCTGCTCCTCAAGATCGGCGTCGCGATGAATGTCCTGGATCTCATGTCACCCGGGAGCGAGAACCACTCCTTCGTCGTGGCCATCGATACGGAGAGTCCGCGTGATTTCGACGAACAGATCAAGATCGGTGGTGAATACACCTTCTTGAATACGATTTCCCTGCGAGCCGGATACATTTTCCCGACCGACGTTCAGGGGATTCACGCCGGGGTCGGGATCCACCGGACCGTGGGCGGGATCACGCTGGGCGGCGATTACGCCTACTCGGACTACGGCGTCTTCAGCGGCATTCATCGCATCGGCCTGCAGCTATCCTTCTGACAGGCATCCCTATGAGCAGACTTCCGGCGTACCAGGACTAATTCAAGGATGATGATTCCAGGCCATATTCGACCAGGCGGACGATACCGTCGTGATCAGGGACTTATGAAGTATCCTGCGGTGGTTTCGCTTTTACTGTTGCTGGCAATGGGGTGCGACACGACGCCCGGCCCTTCCCTGTACGACGAGAGTCGCGCCTTCATGCCGGACCCGACCATCACGAGCATCCAGCCGGAAGGTGAGTGGTTGGCGGGGATCGGTACCGTGACGATCATGGGCGAAAACTTCTCCGATACTCCCGCCGAGAATATCGTCTACTTCGATGCGCAGCGGGCGCAGGTCATTTCGGCAACGTCTACGCAGCTGGTCGTGGCGAGCCCGAACCTCGCCAAATCAGGCATCAATGTGCGGGTTGCCGTCGTCGGGGCCGAAAAACTGAGCAACTCGATGTCCTATACGTTGCAGCCCGCGATCAGAGAGTTTGGCGGCATCGGGGATTTCGAAGAGACCTTCGCGATCGCGACCGACGACGAATACAACCTCTATGCTTCGATTGCCGCGAACGACGTCCCGCAGGGCATCGTGCGTATCTTTGAAGATGGAACGCGAGAAGTCTTCAGTTCGGCAGCTTTCAGATGGGATGCGATCGAGTTCGGTCCAGGCGGCCACCTCTACGGCGTCCGCAACTCCGGCATCATCTTCCGCTTCCCACCTGATGGTGGCGAGCCGGAGAATTGGACTTCTACGTCCGATCGCTCCATACGCTTCACGGCACTATCCATCGATGCGGCAGGGACCGTATGGGCCGGCGGCCGCGGCGGTGTAGTGTTCGCCGCAAACCTAGCCGGCGAGCTTACCGGGTACGAGGTCGGAGGCACCATTAGAGCCCTGGAGGCTCACGGGGGCGTCCTGTATGTGATGCTCCTTCTGGATGGCGAGTATATCATTATGCGCTACCCAATCAATAATGGTGCTTTGAGCGACGGTGAGCTGTTTTTCAATTTGACCGAAGCCTCTCAGGGTAGTGCTGTCGGCATGTCTCTTGCCGCCACGGCGGACGGGGCGCTATTTGTGGGCTCATCGGCGGATGATCCGCTCTTTATCGTGGAGCCCGATGGCTCCTACGAGATTTTCTACCCGGGCCTGATCGCGCCCCCAGCGTTTTCCCTTGCATGGGGGGAGGGTGCAACCCTCTATCTATCCCGCACGGACCTGCCGGAGAATCCGGGCAGGATTCTGAGCATCTACACGCAGCGTGACGGTCCCTAGTGACTTTACGCTGTGCCGGCCTTATCGCCCTTCAAGAACTTGGTAGTATGATCATCGCACCAATCTCCGCCGTGCTGGAGCCTGACGTAGAACAGCCCATCCGCAGGCGAAGGCGGTGTCGGCGGTCCCTCACCCGGCTCGCGCTCTGTGCACTCGTATTGTCCAGCACGCACATGATCGCATGGGGCCAGACGGCCATTCCGAAGCATGAATTCCGCGCGGCGTGGATCGCCACGGTCTCGAGGCTGGATTGGCCGAAGACCAACGGCACCGAGAATCAAAAAGCGGAGCTCGTCGCGCTACTCGACGATCTGAAGGCACTTGGTATGAACGCAGTTTTCTTCCAGGTGAGACCCGAAGCCGACGCCCTGTACGAGTCCGAGATCGAGCCCTGGTCGTATGTGCTCACGGGAGAACAGGGTAAGGTGCCAGACCCGTTCTACGATCCGCTGGAGTTTGCCATCGAGGAGGCCCACAAGCGTGGAATGGAGCTCCACGCATGGTTCAATCCATATCGCGCGGATCGCGGGCTCTATACCCCCGCTCCGAACCATGTCACCGTTGAGCATCCGGAATGGATTCTCGATTTCGGGAATCTGAAGATTCTGAATCCCGGCATTCCCGCTGTCCGACAATACGTCACAGACGTGATCGCCGATGTCGTCACGCGATACGATGTGGACGGCGTACACTTCGATGACTACTTCTATCCATATCCACCCGACCAAATCACGGACGAGGACGCCGAGACCTACGCAACATACAACGAGGACGGCATCGGCAATATCGGCGACTGGCGGCGCAACAACATCAACGTGTTCGTCCAAGGCGTGTCCGACACCATTCAGGCCATCCGGCCGGATGTGGCCTTCGGCATTAGCCCGTTCGGAATCTGGAAGAACGGGGTTCCGCCCGGCATCGTTGGGCTGGATGCCTACAATGTGCTCTACGCGGATGCCGTGGCGTGGCTCGAGCAGCAGTCGCTCGATTACCTGACACCTCAGCTTTACTGGGCCTTCGGGGGCGCACAGGATTACGGGGCACTGGCGACGTGGTGGAGCGATCAGACCGCTTCGAATGGACGGCACATTTACCCGGGTCTCGCGGTCTACAAGGCAGATGCGATCTACGGTCCCGGCGAGGTGCAGCGCCAGGTTCGATTCAATCGGATGCACGAGGACATCCAGGGCAGTGTCTTTTTCCGCACGCTGGACATCACGAGCAACGCGGGAAGGATCGCAGACTCCCTGGCGAACGACCTTTTCCGCCATCCGGCCCTGACGCCCATGATGGAGTGGAAGGATATGACATCGCCGCCTCCGGTCTCGTCGCTCGCGTACGAATGGACAGGCTCCGACGAGGTCACGCTCACGTGGGCGCCGCCGGAGGGCGAGGGAAGCGATCGGCCCCAGTTCTTTGCCGTCTACCGGATGCGGACGCCGGTAGAGCCCAGCCCTGAAGAGATCGTGGCCGACCCACGGAATCTCGTGGCGCTGACCGGCGATACGTCCATCACGGACAATCCCGGCATCGCCGACGACCCCTACTTTTACGCCGTGACGGCGGTGAGCCGTAATTCGATCGAAAGCGAGACAAGCAACTTCGTTTCTCTCGAGGGCCGCGCCACAGCGATCGAGGAGGTGCCGGCGTTCACGTTTGAGCTGGAACAGAACTTCCCGGACCCCTTCAAGGACGCGACCACCATACGATTCGGCCTACAAAGCCCTGGAGATGTCACGCTGGAGGTGTACGATGTCCTTGGGCGGACCGTCACCTCCCTCATCGAGCAGCAGTTGGCCCCCGGTACCTACGAAGTGAGGTTTGAAGCCGGCCCCGAGTTGGCCACAGGAACGTACTTCTACGCCTTGACCGTGAACGGCCGTCGTGTTACCAGATCGATGACACTGATCCGGTAACCGCTGCCGGCGCCGTCGCGCGCTCCGCACGCTGCGGCTAGAATCCCAGGTTCACCGTAAACCAATGGGTAGCGTCGAGGCGCCCGAAATCGGCGTAGGCGTAGTCGAATCCGGCTCGCAGCCCGCTGTCCATGCGCAGGTTCAATCCGCCGCCGAACGTCCAGCCCTGCTCGCCATCCTGCTCGAATAGGTTGCGGTACCCACCACGCAGCGCGATCAGCCCACGAAAGTCGTACTCGGCCCCGAAGTTGACGTACTCGTAGTTGTCGTTCGGGTGAGCGGCATCGGTCGAGAGCACGATGCGGTGGTCGGCGGTGTGAACAGCATCCCACGAGAGACCGATTCTGAAGAGGAGGGGAAGTGGATGCTCCTCCATCAGATACTCGGCGTTGACGATCTCGACGTTTCCGGCCTGCCCGGGAACGGGATCGTAGCTAAATACGATGTCGCGCCCACTCATCTGCATTTTAGGGCCGAAATTCGAGAAGCTCGCTCCGAGTCGCAGCCGCTCATAAGGCGTCGTGAAGAGCGTGCCGATGTCCAGTGCCAGGGTCGACGCCGAGCTGTGCCAGATGCGCTCCTGGACGTACTTTGTGTTGACCCCGAGCGAGAATCGATCCGTCAGCGCGCGGGCATAGGAGAGCTGGATGGCAAAATTTTGAACCTTGAATTGCTCACCGGTCCCCTCAGGCTGCTCGATCGTGCGGACGGTCATGTCGCCCGAGTCGAGGTAGAGGATGGCCGCAGCCAACGTTCCCCAGTTTCCGAGAGACGTGCCGAAGGCGGCGAAGCTGTAGTTCACGTCGGCCAGGTACTCCGTGTGCGCGAGCGAAACGCTTGCTCCGCGGAGACTCGCGAGTCCCGCGGGATTCCAGTAGAGCGCGGATAGATCGCTTGCCTCCGCAACGAAGGCGCCGCCCATCGCGATGGGCCGGGCGCCGACGCCGAGCTTCAGGAACTGCGCGGCCGTCGTCCCTGACTTGGTGACCGTTTTGCCGCCGGGTGCGCCATCCTCGGACGGCGCCTGCTCCTGTGCAAGGGCCACGGAAGGAATCAAGAGGAGAGCAGCCAGGAGTGTCGTGTATCGCTTCATGCGTCGTGTCATATCTCTAAGTACCCATCTTTCGCCGAGGTTCTGCCGGCGTCAATCAGCAACCCTCATTTTATCACCGCAAATTTGCCGACGAACGAACCGTGCGGCGAATCGACGTGGTAGATGTAGAGGCCGTAGGAGATATTCATATTCTCCTTCGTCCGCAGATCCCAGAACGCCTTGCCGTCGTCCATCGTGCTCCGGTGCTCGATCGTGTCGATGAGCTCACCGGCGAGCGAGTAAATGCGGATAGTGGCTTCCTGGGGAAGATTCGCGAAGTAGAGCCTCCGATCGCCGCGTTCGGTATTGGCGATCGGGTTCAGCGGCTCGATCTCGCTGGTGGCGACGTACGGGTTCGGGACCACGTAGATATTCTGCAGCTGTTGGGATGCAAGCTGCTCGTCCACAGCCGCACTCCGGGTCGTGAAGGTGAAGACGTCCGCGTCGGTGAAGGGCTTGTGCGTAACCACGAGGAAGACGTCTCCGTTGCCCGGCATCGGCGCATCCGGACCCGGATTCAGCCGAACCTCCCACGTCGCGATCATCTGCCCATCGACATCTTCGAGGAAGATGATGGGCTCGTTCAGATCCCAGACCCCATTGCGATTACCATCGGGCGTGAAGACCGAGATCGTCTCATTGGCACGCGTCAGGTTGACCACCTCGAAGGGAACAGGGACGTTGTTGTTGAAGGATGTCCCGATGTTCGAATCCGCGAACCGAACCTCGTAGTCGGACGGCTGCGGCCGCCGCCCGGGGCCCGCCGTAGCGACTCGAACGTCGCCCGGAATCGATACATCCCCCGCGGCCCATCCTGTCAAGTCCGTGTTGATGGCGAGTTCCTCATCCTCCACGAACACATGCAGCCCGCTGAAGACCAAATTGGCCTCCTCGCCACTCAGAAGGTTGCTTCGGTAGATCGGCGAGTATCGGAAGGTGGCGACCAGTTGCTGGAACGGCTGCACGCTACCGCCCTCGAGAATATGAACCGTTCCGGCATCCGCATTCAGCTCGAAGTCGGTGCCGGCCTGGAGCGCGCCGCCGTCGAGCGTTGTGAGGGAGAAGGACGACGGGATGATGTGAGCGTGGCCCAGCCCGGAGAACTGACCGGGGCGCGCGGTGATTTCGATCGAGGTCGGCTTTTGATCCGTGATCGTGTAGACGATTTGGCCGTCGACCTCGTCGAAATCCACCCGGAAGGTATTGTCCGGGGGAACGGCGAGCTCATCCACGATCCGAACGTCGACGCTACCCGTTCCATTGCCTGCCGCGTGACTGATCTCGAGTGATGGCTCGACGTATCCCGCCACACGCGGGCCGGGCGTCACGGCCACCGTATTGACGTCGAAGATGTGGGTATCCGTCGTCGGGTCGAAAGTGATGGTCTTTGCCGTCTCGCTCGGCGCGATGCCCCCCTCGAAGCCCGCCCCGGCATCACCGACGAAACCGCGGTCGTAGGCCACGACGGCGTAATAGTAGGTCTGACCGTTCTGGACATTGTTCGAGTCCACGTAGGTGTGGAACAGACCCGTATCCTCGCCCAGGTCGTACGAGACGCCCCGGCCGGGGTAGGGGATCGGTGCAGGCCCGGTGATTCCATTTTCGAGATCGAACTTCGCTTCGACGCCTCGCGCATCCGTCAGTGGGCGAAACAGAAAACGGGTGCCGTTGATGTCCGTGATGGTCTGCTGATCACTGAACTCGTGATCGGTTGACCGATAGATGACATAGCCCTCGAAGTCGAATTCGTTCGTCAGGGGATCGAGCGATCGCTCGGCCGCGTCGTCCCAGTAGAGCGTCACCTTGCGGTCGCCCGGTACGGCCTGCACCGTGGGTTTCTCAGGCGGCTTCGCGAACCGATAGCCCACATCGTAGATCTGTTGCACGGTCTGGGCATTCAGCATGAGGTCATCGAGGCTCTCGCCTACGAGCAGCGCAATAGAGAACCGCTTCGTCTCGCCCGCATGCAGCTTGAAGTCGCCCGCACCGTAAATGAAGAGGTAGTCGGCCGGCTCCGTCGGGATATCGTCGAAGTTTCCGGGCTCGACGAGATTCCAGACGCGGAAGTCCTCGTCACTCCACACCGATCCGTAAAGTGGTGAGGCGAAGGACGTCAAGCCGATCATGTCGCTCTCGTCGATGTCCGTGAACTCGAAGTTGGGTTCGCCCGGCTTCGTGATGTCGAATTGGTCGCCGGCCGTCGGCAGGCCGTCGCCCTCGCCGAAATCGCCTGTGCCGGGAATGCCGTCGATCCCGACGTCATCCGTCTCGGGATTCCAGTCGCCATCGTTGTCGATGCCGTCCGTCCACGACTCATCGATCATTCCATCGCCGTCGTTGTCGATGCCGTCTCCGGGAATGAATCGCCCGCCCGACGCCTCGCATTCCGCCACGTTCGCGCCGCGCCCCCCGATGCATTCATTACCGAGTCCGGGGCTCTCTAGGAACTTGTAGCCGAAGTACCCGGGGGCACGTCCGGCGACATCGGATCGACCGTCGGCATCCCACGTAAATACCATGTTGAGGCTACGATCGAAGAAGGCGAGGTCGTCGTGGTAGTCGCTCGCACCTCCAACGTGCGGGTCGCCCCACATCCCGAAGCGGACGCGTTCGAGGTCCTTCTCGCTCTTGTTCGTGATTTTGTAGATGAGGAATATGGCATCCTCGGCCAGCGGGTTGGCCCACTGGTAGAGGCGCACCTCCATTTCGAGGCCCAGGCCTCGCCTCGACGAATCGCTCGGGAAGGGGAAGTAGTAAAATTCCCGGTTCTGGTAGTCGTTCATGAAGTAGAGGGCCTCCTTGTCGGCGTTGGACGCGCCCTGCTGCAGCGCGCCGGGCCAGACGTACTCCCCGAGGTTCTCGTTGTACCAGTCCTCAGGCCACGGGTCGGGCTTGCCGTCGAGATCCGCGTCGCGATCGTCACTCGTCGGGATGCGATCCGAATTCGGATTTACGACCTGTATGCCCGCGAAATTGCCCACGGGCTGTGCACACGGGATCGGTTGCCATCCCCACCGCTGGGAGCCGTCCGGCGAGACCTCGCCACCACCCGAGACGAGCCCGTCGGACACGATGTGCATCACATAGATCGTGTCTCCCTGGGCGTCGGTCACGATGTTTCCATTGGCGTCGCGCTTCGGCACGCTTTGCGGATCGCGACGACCTTCATCGACCACCTCGGCGGCGACAAAGGGGCCGAACTCGAAGCCGTACCCGAGGCCGTTCCAGACGATGTCGGTGATCCGGTTGCCCGGAGCGGAAATCGACCCAAAATTCGTGATCTGCGTCGTGATCTTATTGCCGTTCAGGATGGCGTCGCGACGGTTCGTGAAGTCGGGGCAATCCTGATAGTAGGTAGGCTGGCCGGACATGGCCATTCGATCCAGCCAGGCGCCCATCTGCTCGGCACTCCAGCCTCGCTCAGGGACGTCGATCGGCGTCTGGCCATACGCCCCCACGGTGAGGAGGAGGGAGAAAGCGATGAAGGGAAGAGACTTGAAAGCCATCGGTGATATTAGATGCATAAGAGCTGTATCAGGCAGAATTCAGAGGTCGGAAGTCAGAAGTCTGAAAGCAAGGTCCGACCTCTGACCTCTGACCTCCGACCTCTCTCTAAAATGACAACATAATCCCCACCTTCACCTCTCTCGGTGCGGAGAAGTAGTGGGGGCGGGTGTCCCAGTCGTCGAGTGTCGGAATGCCGGGCAGCACGATTCCGATGTCGTCGTAAGCGGGTTCCCAGGTCGCGTGCGCGTTCAGGCGCCGGCTGAGGGAGTAGGTCGCACGGCCGGTCTCGTCAAAGACGAAGAGCTCGTTCCGGATGTCCAGCACGTTGTAGACCTTCGCAAAGAGTCGCGCGTCCACGCCGGCCAGCCCGATCGTCTTGAAAAGATGCGCGTCCAGTTTGATTTGCGACGGCTTGCGCCCGCTCCGAGGGAGGTCGTCGATGTTCTGATCGAGCAGAAGTGGGGAGTACGGATAGCCCGTCGAGAATCTGCCGATCAGCGAGATGCCCCAGTCCTGCGGCCGCGATACCGTAACGACCGAGGACACGACATGCCGCTGGTCGAAGTCCGTAGGAATAACCTCCAGCTCGTTCTCACGCCCGGAGAGGAAGTTGAAGAAAGCCGCGCTGGGATCGTCGTTCTCTCCCTCGGCGATCTGGTACGTGTAGTCGATATTGGCGGACACGAGCCCATCGCGAGAGCGCCGCTTCGTCAGAGCAAACGTCACGCCCTTCACGTGGACGAAGTTGCGGTTGACGTAGATGTTGAAAATGTTCTGGCCAGGGATCGTACTGTACTGGACCTGCTGTCGCGTGAGATAGTCGCGAATGTCCTTGAAGTATCCCGTCACGTCGAAGGCGATCGTCTCGGTGAGCTGCTGCTGCAGGCCGATCTCGTACGAAATCGTCTTCTCCGGCCTCAGGTTGGCATTCCCGAACGTCGGCGCAACATCTGCCGGGTACTCGAACTCAGGATTGAGATACATCGTGCGGAGCTCCGGCATCTGAGCGAAGTGCCCGTACGAGAAGTGGATGATGCCTCGTGCCGTGATCGGGAACGATACGCCGATTCGCGGCAGCACGATGGTCTCCGGGCTCGCTTCCGCGGTGACGACGTTTTCGCGGGTCTCATCCAGCGGGTTCAAAAAGTCGGGGATGTACCGCCCATTTGGGACGAAATGCTCGACGCGCACGCCGGCATTGATGATGAAATCCTCGAACTCCAGCTTATCCTGTGCATAGGCGGCGAAATGGTAGGCCCGTTGCTCCCGGCACGTGTACCCGTCATAGGCGCCCGGTACGTCGATGAACTGAGTGCAACCGTATTTGTCGCGAGAGGGGTTGTCGATGCTTTCGACCGTCGGCCGGCGGTACCGATTACCGTCGTAGAGCACCACGAAGTTTTCGCGCTCGAGCTCATGAATTTCGAGGTCGATGCCCGCCTTCGCCTCGTGGATCATCCCGATCTGGCGCGTGAAATCGATCTTCCCACGGAAGGAGTAGGCGTCCTCATAGACGTGCGTCTTCTGGTTGCCGGCGAAGAGAAAGTTGTTGCCGGGAAACCCCAGAACGTTGCCGTTGCCCGTGGTACTTCTGTCGACCACGTACCTTTCGTCCAGCGGATTCTCGTACAGGTACTGTCTGAACTTGCTGACCGCATAGGAGAATCGCGCCGTATAGAAAGAGCGGTCGTTCAGCGTATGTGTCCAGTGCAGTCCGTGGTTGTAACTTCGGTCCCGTACCGGTGCCACGCCGTCAGGATTGAACCGGTAGGAGAAGCTGAACGGCGTCCGCTTCGATCCGTCCTGCAAGTGGCTGTACTCGATCTTTGCGCCCGCCCAGGGACGGAAGGTGATTTTCCCGATGATGTTGAAGCTCTCGCGCGGATTCATCGAGACGATCTCAGAGGGCGGAGCAATTCCCTCGGATACGTACTCGTACCACGGCTTGCCGTGCATCTCGTAATACCAGTTCGGGCCGTCGAAACCGGGGATGTGTTGTTGGATGAGGGCAAGCCGATCCAGGTCTGCATTGAAGTTGGCGGAGTCGGAAGGGAGAAATCGCCGCATCCCGTAAATGTGGCCGTCGTCGACATCGCGACGGCCGGAAACGAAGAATCGAAGTTTGTCGGTGAGCAGCGGACCGCTGAGGGTACCCTCGAGCGTGTACATGTTCATCGAAACGTCCTTCATGTAGTCGAAGTCGCCGACGCCGAAAATGTCTGAACCGCCGGCCAGGTTGTCGCCCGCTTCGAAGGAGATGGAGCCGGCGTATTCCGTGCCGCCTTCCTTCGTAATGAGGTTCACGATCCCCGACATCGCCTTGCCGTACTCCGCGTTGAAGGCGCCGGAGATGACGGTCATCTCCTGAATGGCATCCGCGGCTACCTCGGTGGCGAGTGTGTTCGTGTTGAACGGATTTCCCACCGACATCCCATCCACCAGATACCCGATCTCATTGGATCGTCCTCCGCGGATGTGGAAGGCACCGTCGGCTCCCTGCGTGACACCCGCCTGTGTGGCCAGCACGCCGAAGAAACCCTCGACGGGAAGCTGATCGATTTCTTCGGCGACAAAGGTCTTCTTCGACGCGGTGAGGTCCTTCTGGATGAGGGGGCGCTCGGCCTGAACAATGATTTCCTGCCCTTCGATGACCTCCTCGCTCATCGCCACATCGATCGTCGTAGTGTGATCGCTCGACACGCGCACATCTTCCACCACCTGCGTGCTGAATCCGATGTAGGAGAACACGAGGGTATGCGCGCCCGGGCGGACATTGAGGATGATGTAGTTGCCGTCGATGTCCGTGGTCGTACCCTGAGTCGTACCCTGGATCACGACGTTCACGCCGATGAGCGGATCGCCGGTGCTTCTATCGGTTACATTGCCGGCGATCTTCCCCTGGGCATAGGAGGCGGCGGGTAACGATAGCAGGGCGACAAACAACAAAAAGGACCGCAGCCAGAAGCGTGAGATCGCGACGTTGTTCGCAGTTGGTGTAGCTACGTGCATGCGTAAAGGAGTGGGAAGGTCGTACTAGAGGAGTCGGAGGAGACTCTGGGGCGACGGCATGGATGCCTACTATCCCCGACGAGTTTAAATAAGAATGCCAAAGATATATCCTGCGAACTTCTATTGCAGGCCAAACGGCATGGCCCGCGCCTCTTCGATGTGATTCCGCAATGAAAAGGCCCGCCGCCAGGGGAAGCGACGGGCCTATGGCCAGGCTCGAAACAGACCTCAGACGTACCTCACTTCGCAAGGGTCATCGTGATGGAGTCACGGAACGACCCGGATACGACCTGTAAGATGTAGACCCCGCTGCTGACGGCGCGCCCGGTCTGATCGAGTCCATTCCACTCGACGCGATGTGTGCCGGCCGGTGTCTGTGCGGCGACGAGCGTCCGAACCTCGCGACCCAGCGTGTCAAACACTTTGACGGTCGTGTAGTCGGCGCGGCCAAGCGAAAACTCGATCGTCGTCGTTGGATTGAAGGGATTCGGATAGTTCTGATCGAGACGGTACGCGGACGGCAGCTCGTCATCCCCAATGGCCACGATGTCATTGACCATGAAGGTGGTGGCGGATGTCGTGGTGAAGCTGTTCGTCGCCTCCGCACCCGGCGGGCTCGCGAAGAACAGGTGTTCATTCGAGTTCTCGAGGAGAATGAAGTTGCCCGCCGCATCGAGCCGCACCACGGCCCGGTCGTTGATATTCCAACTCTGGTCGGGGTAGAGGTCGAGCTCGTTGACGACCTGGCTCACCGTCGGGAAGAATGCATCCAGATCGTCGACCATCCAGATGCCGTCTGCGTCGGAATCGGCGCCGGCGCGCGTCGCAAAGTAGAGGATGTCGTCTTCGGCACTCTCGAGATTCTGCCCCCGATCGATTTCGAGCGATGCAATCTGAAATGTGGCGTCGGCCCCGATCGACCAGACATTGTCCGCATCTTCGACGGGAAGATCGCCGGAGATGTCAAACTTACCGAGGCTGACCGGGGTGGAGGCTAGCTCATTGGATTCCCGGAAGGAAACGTAGAGATTGCCGTCGTCATCGAGCGCGATGTTGCGCGGGAAGCCTTCCGAAAACTGACCGACCACTTCCACTTCGCCGGTGAAAACGTCCTCCGTGCCGATGGCGGCGCGGACAACGAGCGAGTCGTCGGCGATGTAGAGCACGCGATCCTCGCCCGTTCCCTGGATGAAGAGTCCCTTCGGATTGAGGAGGCCTTCGACAACCGTGGTCAGCGAGAAGTCATTGTTGAGCCGGCGCACTTCGCCGTGGGTGACCGCGGAGACGTAGAAGCGCTCCTCGTCATCCAGAACGCCTCCGAAGATCGAATCGCTGCTGTTGCCCCAGTCGATCTCGCCGCCGCTGCTCAGATCCGCGGCAACGAGAAACGGCTCGTACTGTGAGCCATCCGCATTGTAGATCGTGATGCCTTTTCCCAATGGGCCCCCCGAATTCGGGATAAAAATGAGCCCAAAGAAGGGCGACGTCATGTCGGTGACCGGGTCGCCGCCGCGCGAAAAAATGTTGATGTCGCCGGAGTCGAAATAGACGGTCCAGTTCTCCGTGGAATACGTGTCCTGCGTGGCGGTCACGTCTACAACGTAGGTGGTGCCGGCCACGGCGCCCTCGCCATCCCACTCGACCTCGACCCGACCCATCGACTGTGCACCGAGGTCGAGGGTCGCCACGACGTTCTCGGTACCGTCCTCACGGATCTCGACCACGACGCTGGATGCATTGTCGTTGAGGATGAAAGAGATGAGTGCACCGGTGCCGTCGGAGAAATCCTGGTCGAATTCGCTCTCGTCGGGGTTGGTGACCTTGATCTGCGACGCGAAGACGTCGGCCTCGGCTGCGCGCGGCGTGATGCCGACGATAAAAAGGCCGGCCGCCAGTAGGGTGAAGATGAATGCCTGGCGTTTCGTAGCGGTTTGTTCCATGGGTGCCTCCGTTTGTGGTCTTTGACTGGAGCGATGGTGCACTGCCGTTCTGTCGCCGGTTACAAGAATAAGCGGCTAACCCCCGTATGCGCAAATGCGCAACTCAAGAGGCCATCAACGACAAGAGCCCGCCGCCACGGAGGGCGACGGGCTCTTGAAGTCTCTCTCGTCTGTCGCGAGCCTGGATCGCTCCAGGTGACCGGATTTACTTCACGAGCACCATCGGCCGAACGATCTTGCGACCATCGAACTCAAGGCTATAGAAGTACGTGCCGCTCGCGACCGACTGGCCGGAGAGGTTCGTGCCGTTCCACGTCACCTCGTACCTTCCTGCCGCGTACTGCTGATTACTGATGAGCGTATTCACGATACGGCCTGTGGCATCGTAGACGCGCACCGTCAGCGCGGCATCGCGTGGGATGGTGAATCCGATCGTGGTCGACGGGTTGAACGGATTCGGATAGTTGGCGTGGAGTTTAAAGCCATCGGGAATGCCCGGCTCATTGTCTACCGCAACCGCATAGTCAGCCGGGAACTGGTAGATCCGCACGAAGGAACGTGCCGGCGCGGGAACGATCTCGCGAACCATCCGATCATACCGCAGCGAATCTGCATTCCAGACCTCGTCGAACACCACGAGGCTGTCGTCAACGCCCTGGAAGGAGATCGCCACTTCGACCCTACCGTCGCCGTCCGCATCTCCGAGGTTGACGACGCCCGTCGGGAAGATCGGGTCGGCGGCGTTCCCGGTCGTGTCGATGACCCCCTGACGGCTGTACGCATCCTCGAAGTACTTCGTCATCACGCCCATCGAATCTCGATAGACGACGTTGAAGCCGGTCGTGTCGAGGTCGTTGCCGGTGTCGAGCTTATGGAGCTCCCAGCTGGTCGATTCCGTCGGATCTCCGCCCAGGTATTCGACCAGGTTGAGGAAGCGAGAAGGCTCGCCGTTGTTGTACGCGGACGGCGACAGGCCGCTACCTCCGATCCAGAGCTCGAGGGCACCGTCTCCGTCCACATCCCCGTGGGTGATGCCGCCCCAACCCGTACCTTCGACGACGTCGATGACCAGTTCAGCCGGAGTGATGGAGAGCACATCCTGATCCTGCGCGTAGCTCAGGACGGCCAGGTTGCTCGTATTGAAGTTAGGATAGAAGACCTCAACGGTTCCGTCCCCGTCGATATCGACGGCGTGGCCTCCGAACAGACCGGTGTGGTCTTCCGCGGCCGCTTGCAGGAAGGGATTCTGCGTGGTTTCGTCAGGTATGACGTACGTATCGGCACTCGTGACGACACCGTTGAAGAAGTTGAAGTTGTTCCACGAGTGGAACGACAGGTCCATCAGGCCGTCGCCGTTGAGGTCGGCCGGAACGACATCCATGGGGCTCCCGCCCCCGAAGATGGCGGTGTTTGACCGCGGATTGACGGCGAGCTCCACGTTCCACGTTACGAAGCCAGATCCGGCGCCGTCCGTCTCGAGGTCATCGGGGGTTGACATGACGTAGAAATAGTCGAAGTCATTCCCGCCGTTGGCAGCGAAGATGACCTCCTGAATGCCATCGCCGTCAATGTCCATGGCCCGGATTTGCTGGGCATGGACGGCCGACGGACCGATCCCCTGAATATCCTGGAAGTTGCCGACCGCGGCTGGATACACACCGTAGTGGTCGTCGCCATTGCCGTCATACTCCCAGACGTACACGCCCACCGTCAGCGTCGGGTCGGCCTCCGTATTGTAGCCACCACCGGCCACGTAGATAATCTCGCCGAGGCCGTCGCCATCGAGGTCGCCGCCCGTGGCGTAACGTGCGTTGTTCGAGTTGTTGGTCGAGTCGATGAGTGCCGTCGAGTAGACGTGGACCCAGTTGTCGACGCCCTGGTTCTCGATAACATGGATCATGCCACCGGCGCCGTTGTGCTGGGCGACCAGGATTTCGATGTTACCATCGCCATCGAGGTCGAAGGGACCGGACAAACCTCGCGCCCCGTTCTGCACTCCGGGAGCAAACGCATCGGAAAGCTCCGTGCCTTCCGGGCTAAAAACGTATTCTAGCTCAAGTGTTTGGGCGAAAGCGCTTCCCGCGAAGAGAAACGTTACCGCCAGGGATAAAATGGTAGCGTACCGCATAAGGCCAACTAGATGGTTAAGAATGCCCTTCGAAGCACAGGATGTACTTCGACATAGTCAGATGGGGATGTAAATCTGAGATGCAAGTATAAGACTTAGCATCTTGCAGTGCCACTCATCAAGAAGGCACTTTGCGCTACAAGAAAAAGGGCCCCGACTCGCGAGGAGACGGGGCCCCGGTATTTCAAGGAGAATTTGCCCTGGACGGCGTTCGCCCGATCACTTCATGAGAACGCTCTTCCTCGTCAACGTGCCGTAAGGCGTTTCCATCCGGATCAGGTACACGCCGCTCGACAGCCCGTGAGCATCGAAACGAACGTTGTGCCGTCCGGCGGAGGCCTGTCCTTCGAACAGCACCGCGATCTGACGACCGGTTACGTCGAAGACGGCCACGCGGATCTGCCCCGCTGTCGGGACCTCGAAGGCCACCTGTGTGGAGGGGTTGAAGGGGTTCGGATAGTTCTGATGGAGTGCGTAACCCTCGGGGACGCCGGCCGGATTCTCCGCAGCCACATTGAGGACTGCATTCAGCTCTACGATGCGCATCATCGGCCGCTCCTCCACCACGATCTGGTCCACGACGGTCCGGTAATACTGGAGCGAATCCGCATTCCAGACCTCCTCGATTACGTCGAGGGTGTCGTTGATGCCGAAGAATGCGATGGCAACCTCCGTGAACCCGTCTCCATCGGCATCACCCAGGAAGGCCACGCGGGTGGGAGAGAGCTCCTCGGCCATTCCCGGCGGGTACGAGCCGCTGTTGCCGGCGTTCTCGTAATAGGTCGTCATCTCGCCGAGGGAGTCGCGATGGACGACGTTGAAGAGCGAGTCATCGGCGGTAATGTCGAACTCCACCTCGTGGATCACGTAGTTGGACGCATCTTCCGGGTCACCTCCTTCGCCGCCGACCCACTCTGCGATGCGCAGGTACTTCGGCTTCTCACCGGCGGTAAGGTTACGCCCGTCGTAGCCGCGGCCGGCGCCGATGAGCTCCGGAATGCCGTCGCCGTTCACGTCACCGGCAGTGATGCCGTAAGCCGACAGCGGCCCCACAAGATCGAGAATCAGCTGATCCGTCGTCACCTGCAGCACATCCTCGCCATCCTCATAGTTGAGGACGCTGACGTACTCGTACATATTGCCGTTCGCCTCGTCCTGGTACCCGTATTCGCGCGGGTAAAAGATCTCGTCGTCGCCGTCTCCATTGATGTCTACGACCACGCCGTTGAACCAGGAAAGGTCGTCGTTTCCGGAAGCCTGCAGGAAGATGTTCTCGGCCCCATCCTCGGGATAGACATAGGTGTCGGCGCCCGTCACGGCGGCATTCGTAAAGGCGAAGTTGTTCCACGCGTGCATGGACAGCTCGAACATGCCGTCACCGTCGAGATCGGCCGCATTGATGGCGTAGGTGCTGCCGCCGCCCCGATTGACGGGATCCAACTCGTTGGCACTCGAGCTCAGCCGAAGCTCCTCGACGATCGTCGCGAATCCAGTGCCGATGTCACCATTGATGGAGAGCACCATCCACTCATCGGTGCCCGCTGATGCGTCGTTTGCGAAGAGAAGTTCCTGGACGCCGTCTCCATCCACATCCACGACACTAAAGTTGTCGGATTTGATGTAGGGCGGGAGGGGCTCGGTGAACGCATCTGCGCCGAAGACTTCCGCGGGCGCGTCGCCGAAGTCATTGTCTTGACCCGTGTGCTCGTAAATGAAGATTCCGGTTCCACGGTCGGGAAGGGGATGCTCCTCGGATTCATCCCAGTTCTGCCCGCTGATGAATATGATCTCTCCGAAGCCATCCCCATCCAGGTCCCCGCCCGTTGCGTGCCGGGCTCCACGCGTGCCGACACTCGTCACCGCGTGGTACGGGGTGGAGTAGACGAGCTCCCATTGGTCCGGACCCTGAACTTCGAATACATGAACCCGCTGGCCGCCGGAGTAGTCGGTCAGAAGGACTTCGATCTTCCCGTCACCGTCGAGGTCGAAGGGACCGTTGACGGACAGCGGACCACTGAACTGGCCGCCCACCATCTCGTCCTCGTACGGCATTCCAGGCTCGGAGGATAGCGGCGCGCGGTAGACGTAGTCGATCTTCTGCCCGACGGCTACTGTCGTCACGAGAAAACTCGCGATCACGAACGTCGTAACTCTGTGCATAACATTGTGAAGGTTGGTGGAAGAACTATGAGCGTCCATGATACAAGAGGCAGATCATGGATACAATGTGCTCGAGCCGTCGCTACCTCAGAAAAACGACGGGGCGGGTGTGGACCACATCTCCGACCCGCAAAACAATGAAATACGAGCCAGGAGCGACTGTCCGGCCGACATGATCGTTACCGTCCCAGGTCAACCCGTGGTATCCGGGCGGCTGCATACCGAGCTCGTACCCGCGCACGGTGCGGCCGAGAGCGTCGTAGACGCGGATGCTGACCGGAGACGGTCCATCCAATCGATATCCGATGTGTGCTTCCTCGGTAAACGGGTTCGGGTAGATGGGATCAACTGAAAGCGTGTGCAGCTCGGGACGGGGTGCCGACGTGGCAGCCGGCCGGACGAATTTGTATACGGCCGCGCCGGCTGCATAGCCAAGCGTATCGCTCAAGAATCGAAAGCGATTGAGCCGCGGGCCGATGTCTGCGGCGGTCCAGGTGGTGCCGCCGTCCGTGGTCATGTAGGCCGGCTCTTGCGTGTTGCCTCCGACCCAGCCCGTGTTCTCGTCAATGAAACCGATCCCCTGAACGAAGTAATTGGATCGGAAATACTTCTCCTCCCAGGTGAGGCCACCGTCCGAGGTCTTGGCGATGTAGATCGGGCCCCCTCCATTGCGCTGGATGGATGCGAACCCTGTGCGGCGCGACGGCCACGACATCTTCCAAAACCACTCGCCCGTACGCGTGCTTACGAAGCGCGTCTCCCAGGTCTCCCCGCCGTCCACGGTAGCTATCACGATCCCGCTTGAGGACGAATGAACGGAGTTCGTAAGTCCGACGGCGAAGCCGGTATCCGGATGCGGGAAATACACATCGATTAGCCCGGCGGCGTATTCGCTCATGTCTTTCGACTGCCAGGTTTCGCCGCCGTCCGTCGTGCGGATGAAATAAGCGGGGCCGCGCACGCGTCCGACCGCCACGACGGTGCTATCATTCACCACGTGCATGCCGCAAAGCCCTGCCGGCGTGGGGCCATCGAACTCCGTAACCGCAGACCACGCCGAGCCGCCGTTCGACGACTCGTAGAGGGGCACCGGGTTCGTCGTCCCGAACTCGCCTTCGCCCACGTTCCCCGCGAATCCGCGACTAGCGTTCAGGAAGCCGACGGAGCGGAGGTGGGTGTCGTCACGGTAAAATTTGAGCTGCCAGCTTTGCCCGCCATCCACCGTCCGGTAGATGTAAGCCGATCCGTTCACGGCCCATCCTGTGTCGGGAGAGATGAAGTATATGTCGTTGAAGCGCAGCGACTGCTCGATGGGAAGCTCCTCCCACGATTGCGCAAGAGCGGGAGAGGCGAGCAGGCAGAAGACGAGTGCGAAGAGAGTTCCAAAGAGACGGAAAGCAACAAGCAGCGGCATACTGGCGGCCGGATGGCGGTGATTGGATGTCATCGAAATGCCCGAAAGAAATCGGGACCGCCGATGATAAGCATCCAAACGCGAAGATGCCGACTCGCTCGCGGGCTCAGTCGCGATCCAACACCAGGATAACCTCTTCGAGATCGAGCGCGACCTCGAAAAGGTCCTGGAGAATGGGATCATCGTCCTCCGTGAAGAGGATTACCCGGTTCTCGTTCTCGAAGATGTAGTCGAAGTCGAAGGCACCGAAGCTGTCGGAGAAGAGGGTGAGCTCGCTATCGTCTGCATCCACCCTGAACTCGCCCCGAATGATGATATCGTCGGGGGAGTCGGCCACATCGAGCAGAATCGTAAACTCATCCTCCTTCGAGTTGAATGCGATGACCGCACTCGTATAGCGTCCGAGGACGAACGACGTGTAGTCCACGTTCTGGGACTCGACTTCCACGATCTGCCACGCCGAGTCGAAGCGCCGGGCTTCCGAATCATCCTCGGTGGCGTCGCATCCGGCGAGCAGCAGCATGAAAGCCAGGGCGGTTACGATATGCAGCCGCATTGTATTGCCTCCTACGTAGGTCGACATATTCGAATCCGCCCGTTTCAATCTTACCCGGAAAGCCGCCGTCAGAGCAAAGCCGACGACGGCTTTCGGGGGATAAACAACAATCGTGCCCGTGGCGTGGGGCCTCAGCCGGCAGCGCCGGCGTGGCGCGGCTCACGCGATGGAGATGCTGTCGTCGAGGTACACATCCTGGATCGCATGAAGGATCTCGACGCCCTCATTCATGGGCTTCTGAAAAGCCTTTCGTCCTGAGATCAAGCCCATCCCGCCGGCGCGCTTGTTGATGACGGCGGTCCGAACGGCCTGCTGAAGGTCGTTCTTGCTCGAGCCACCGCCCGAATTGATGAGGCCACATCGGCCCATGTAGCAGTTCGCCACCTGGTAGCGGGTCAGGTCGATCGGATGGTCGGAAGACAATTCCGAGTAAATCCGCTCATCCAGCTTGCCGTAGCTGGAGGATCCCATGTTCAGCGCTTTGAGGCCGCCGTTCTGCTCCGGCTGCTTCTGCTTGATGATGTCGGCCTCAATCGTGACGCCGAGGTGATTGGCCTGCCCGGTGAGGTCGGCGCTCGTTTCGTGGTTCACGCCGTTCTGCTTGAAGGCCGAGTTGCGCACGTAGCACCACAGGATGGTCAGCATACCCATCTCGTGTGCCAGTGAGAACATCTCGGAGACCTCCTGCAACTGACGCGCGGATTCTTCCGAGCCGAAATAGATCGTGGCGCCCACTCCGATGCAGCCCATGTTGAAGGCATCCTCGACCCGCGTGGAGAAGAGAATCTGATCGTAGGTGTTCGGATAGGACAGCAGCTCGTTGTGGTTGAACTTCAGGATGAACGGGATTTTGTGCGCGTACTTCCGCGCGACGGACCCGAGCACACCGTACGTCGAAGCCACCGCGTTGCAACCACCCTCGATGGCCAGCTTGATGATATTCTCCGGGTCGAAGTAGTCCGGGTTCTTCGCAAACGAAGCACCCGCCCCGTGCTCGATACCCTGATCGACAGGAAGGATGGAGAGGTAGCCCGTGCCGCCGAGTCGACCATGGTCGAAGAGCTGTTGCATCGCGCGGAGGACACGAGGATTGCGGTCGGACTGCATCCAGACGCGGTCGACGAAGTCGGGACCCGGCAGATGAAGGCGTTCCTTAGGGATGGTCGTACACTTGTGATCGAGAAGGTCGCCCGCCTCACTGCCCAGGATGTCGGCGATTCGAGAGGTTGCTACTTCAGCCATGATGCGTCGCGATTTGTTGTCCGGTTTGGGTGTGTAGTAAAGTATGAAATGCTGCGGCGTTCCTCACGAGAAGATCGTGCGCCGCGAGGCTACACGGTTTCTTTAATTATTCGCCGCCGATGTCGTACAGGTAGTGGCTCCAGGATGCCACGCCGCCCAACCGGGTGCTGGTCATTTCGCCGTGCCACTGTAACAAACTTCCGCAAAACGTCGTCGCACTGGCATTGGGTTTCTGCGCCGCGTACCGTATTCGGGTCCGGCGCTTCAACTGTTGGGCATACTCCTTGCAGCTCGTTTAGGGTGCGCAGCAGTGCCCCTGGCCGATGCGCTTCATCCTCGAGATTGCCGGCAGGCGTCGTCCCGCTTGCTAGGCAAGCTTTGTTTCGAGAAGTGGACATCAAGCCGCGTATCCGCCTGCGCTCGGATTGGCGGCACGCCTAGCAACATCCAGCCGGCACCTGGTTATGGAGACCTCGCGCACCCCCGTCTTCCGTCGATATGACCTTATCGAGAAAATTGGAAGCGGTGGAATGGGTGCGGTTTACCGAGCGCGCGACACGCATCTGAATCGCATCGTGGCCCTCAAGGTGCTGCCCCCGGGGCTACAGGAGGATGGAGACGCGCTCGAGCGATTCAAGCGTGAGGCGCACGCCCTCGCAAGGCTGAAGCATCCGCGTGTCGCGGCCGTGTTCGACGCGCACGTCGAGGGTGGATTTCCGCACCTCGTCATGGAGCTGGTCGAGGGCGATACGCTGGAACGACACCTCAGGCGGCGCGGCCACCTCAGCGCGGAGGAAACGGCCCGCATCGGCATCGACATCGCGGAGGCTCTCGAGCACATCCACAAGCACCGCATCGTGCACCGCGATGTGAAGAGCTCCAACATCATCATGGAGCCGCGCATCGGAGCCGTTCTGGCCGATTTCGGAATCGCGCTCGAGGCGTCGCTGCCCAGGATCTCACAGGGTGCGCTGGGTACGCCCGAGTACATGAGCCCGGAGCAGGCGCAGGGACGCGATGTCGACGGACGCTCCGATCTGTACAGTCTGGGAGTCGTCCTCTTCGAGTGCCTCACCGGACAGACGCCCTTTCGGCGGAGTGGGGACAGCTTCGCATCGCTCATGGAGCTCATGAAGCAGGTGACTCAGGAACCCGTGCCGCCCCTTCGTGAGCTTCGGGAGGATGTGCCGACCTGGATGGCGGATGTGGTTGCGCGATGCCTGGAGAAGGATCCCGACCGGCGCTTTGCGTCGGCCGTGGAGCTGCAGAGCACGCTCCGCGCCGGGTTGCGCGAAGCTGGTGTGCGGTTGCGGGAATATGTCGACGCGCCGGCCGATGCGGACGTGGCGGCGCGCCTGCTGGACGATACTCCCCGCCCGCGGCGATTGCGCTTCGTTTACTCGCGCGGGGGATCCGACTACGCTGCCGATCGCGACGTCTCGGAAAGCGAACGGGCCGATCGCGAATCACGTGACGTGGAACGGGAGGAGGACCGGCCGGCGGGTCCCGGCCTGGCCGCACGCCGCCGGGAGATGATGGTCCTCACCCATGTGCGACCGGTGCAGTCCGTCGCTTTTGCGCCCGAGAGTCGCCGAATGGCCACCGCCAGCGACGATGGAGTCGTGCGTGTCTGGCAGGTGACCGACGGCCGCCTCATGTTCGACCTGTTCGCGCACGAGGGCAGCGTTTCGGCGGTGACCTTCAGTCCCGATGGCCGATTCCTGGCCTCTGGAGATGTCTTCGGCAAGATCTGCGTGTGGGATGCCGGCACGGGCCGGCTGATCCGCACAATCGATGCGCTTACCGCCCTGGTGATGGCGCTTGCCTTTAGCCCCGACGGAAAAACCCTCGTTTCGGGCGGCGCCGATCGCGCGGTTCGCCTCTGGAGTGTGCGCACCGGACATCTCGAAGACACGGTGGGGCGCCACCTTGGATACGTGCTGTCTGCCTCATTCAGCCCGGATGGCCGGCGGATCGCCACGAGCGGATCCGATGGGCAGGTGCTCATCTGGGATCGCTCGCGCAAGGCGATCTCCATTTGCATTCAGGCACATCGCGGCTGGGCCATGGCCGTAGACTTCAGTCCCGATGGCCGGCGCCTTGTCTCCGGCGGATCCGACCGGAAGGTAACCGTCTGGAATGCATCGAACGGGGCGCTCGTCCAGGAGCTTGCGGGCTCGTCCTCCGGTGTGATGGCCGCGGCCTTCAGCCCGAACGGTCGACTCGTCGCCGGTGCAGGCCGCGACCGCGTCGTGCGGCTGTGGGATGTTCAGTCGGGGCGGTTAGCCGAGCGGCTGACGGGCCACGCCGGCGCCGTGGCGGCTCTCGCCTTCAGTCGCGATGGGCGGCGCCTGGTCACCGCGGGCGATGATCGAACGGCCCGCATCTGGCATCTGGATCGGACCAGTTTCGCCTCGCGCCGGTCGCTTCGCCGCGGCCTATCCTGGTCGGCGGCGGCTTCGCTGGCGCTCGTGCTGCTCGTAGGCCCGCTCAACATGGGCAATCTGGATATGGGGACGGCACTGGGCTATATCAAAGAGGCTTTTCCCAGCCTGTCGGGTGCGGCTCTCGAAGGTACGATGCTCGCGAGCGACGATCCCCCAGAGGAACGTGCCTCCGCGGAGCCGGCCGAACGCGACCCGGAGGATGGAAGGACGAAATCCCAATCCACATCTAACCAGAACGAATCGTCCCGCCATTCCCCGGTAAATCCGGAAGAGCAGGCGCGCGCAGCCGGCGACCACTTGCGGATCATGCTGTCACAGAGGCCGCGCGCTACGCAGTTCATCGGGGTACAGCGTCCGGATGACCGGCTTCCGGCGGCCACGCTCGACATTCCCAGTCCACTCGAGAACGACTCGTTCCAGCCCCTGTATAGCGCCCAGGGCTTCGCAAGCCATCGATCGGGCTGGACGATTATCGTGGGAAGCCTCCGGAGCTTGCGCGGCGCGCAGTGGCTGGTGGGGCATTATCGCGATCTGGGTCTGCGTTCCGGCATCATCGCGGTTCCCGCCGGTGGGGCGTGGGAATACCTGGTTGGCGTCGGGCAATTCTCTAAGCGAGAGGAGGCCGAACAGGCCGCCCGGCGGCTTCGAGGTCGAGAACTCCCCTTCCGCACGCAGGTTGATCGACTTCGATGGGAGTACGTCACCGCTGAGAATCGCTAGTCGACGTCGCGAGCGGGGAGTCCGTTTCGAGCCCTGCCGGCGACCGAACGGCCTCGCATGAAGTCGTTAGTTTCATCCGTCCATCCCTCATGGAAGATTTCGTACTGCTTTCCTGGGCCGATCTTCGGACCGACCCGTACGCCACCGGACGCGACGGTACACTGGATCGCGAGTCGCCAGGGCCCACGCTGACGCTGCTCTTCGATCCGGAGTCGCCTTATCGCGGCAAGGTGGCGAGGGCCGTGCTGTTTTACCGGAAGCCGAATGGTGGGCCGCGTCCGCACGAGGACTTCGCCGCCGCGGATGCGACGCGCAAGGAAATCGAGCGGCTCTCATCCAGGCGAAGAATCGAGGTGGAGCTGGTGCCGTGGCAGGGGGAGGATCCGACCGACTACAGCGGCATCTTCGAGTTCGTGAATGACCAGGTCGACGAGATCGGAGCGCGATACCCCAACGATCATCTACTCGTCCACATCAGCCCGGGAACGCCGCCTATGCAGACGGTCTGGGTGTTGATGGGGGAGATGGGGCTCATTCGAACGCCGTTCACCATGGTGAAGAGCCTTCGTCGGGCCCATCGGAGCGGTCGGCCGGCGGTGGTGCCCGTCTCGCTCGACATCCCGACATTCTATAAGGCCTTTCAGCATGCCCGGCCGCACGAGGTCGCCGCGCCCGAGGAGATGATGCTCCTCGACCCGAAGCATTTCCGCTCGGAGCGCCTGACTACGCTCTACGCCGACGCGAGGCGGTACGCGCGGCTCAACGTGCCGGTGCTGATTCTCGGTGAGCGGGGCACCGGGAAGACGACATTGGCCTCGTGGATTCGCAGCAATTCGCCGTTTCGCAAGCCCGAGCAGGATGAGTCGTGGCCCTCGGTGCCCTGCAGCCAGTATACTCCGGAGACCATGCGCGCCGAGCTGTTCGGCTACTTGAAGGGCGCCTTCACGGACGCGAAGAAGGATACGGAGGGATTGATGCACGCGGCCGATGGAGATACGCTCTTTCTCGACGAGATCGGGGACATTTCGCGGGACCTGCAGCGGATGCTTTTGCGCGCGCTCGAGGAGAAGCGTTTTACGCGCGTTGGCGGGCAGCGGACCGAGCGCAGCGATTTCCGGCTCGTAACGGCGACGAACCTTTCCTGGGCGGAGCTCTCCGAGCGGCTCGATCCGGATTTCCTGGATCGTATCAGCGTACTGGTTCTCGAGGTGCCGGCGCTGCGTGAGGTGCGGGAGGATTTGCCCTGGCTGTGGCGAAGTGTTTTTCGGCAGTCGATGGCGCGGGCTCGCGTCGCGCCCGGAGACTTGCGACTGAATCAGCGCGATCACGAGCGGGTGGTCGAGCACCTGTCCCATCATCCGCTGCCTGGCAATTTGCGGGATCTGTTTCGCGTGGCCTACGAGCTGATAGCCGCCGCCGTAGATCCGTCCTTTGAGGATGTAGATGCGGTCGGCTTCGCGCTGGATCGGGGCCTGGCGCGCCCGATGGCGTCGGAGGGCGGCGCTTCGGATGCGCTGCGGACGATCGCCGCGGCCTTCGCGAACGGCGAGCCGCTCGACCACCTCGCGGCCAACGGCGAGCGCATCCCCACGCGCATCCTGGAGAGATCGCTGAAGCGCTACCTCGCCGAGGAACTGCGCCGTATCGCGCAAAGCCGCGGGATGAAGCCGGAGGAGCTCTGCGACGTCACGGACAGGACGCTGCAGATGTGGGTGAAGTATTGATCACTCCCGAAAATTTTTTCGTTTGCGTCGCAGGTTAGTTCGCAAAAATCGTTGTGAGCAGGCCTGCCTCCTCTGGCGGACGAATTGGGTCTGGCCTTTGTAGTCTTGCTCGGAAATCAGCATCCAGCAACCAGAATCCAGCAACCACCGATGCGGATTGCTTCCACCCTATCGTTCTGCCTGTTCGTTTCCATCCTCGTCTCCGCATGCGGCTCGTCCAAAGGAGCGCAAAACGGTACCGGAGGATGGAGCGGCTCCGGCCGGGCCATGCCGAGCGAGCGAGGGAATGATGCAGCCGCGACCGGAGTGTCGGATTCGGAGTCTCGTAATGTGAGGGCAGCGGTCCGGCTTAATGATGCCGCGGTGATCGAGCATAAAGCGGCAGCCTACGCGGCCCTGGCGGAGATGCTGCGCGCCGAAGCCCGCGGCGATCGAGCGGGCATCGAAAGCGCGCTCGATGAAGCCATGGATCATGCCCGCATCCTCATGGGCTCGCCCAACGGCGGTCTCGCCGCATCCGACGATCCCGAGATCCGAGAGCTCTACCGATCCGTCATCACCGCCTACGAATCGCACTACGGCACCATCGACACGACGTCGGTCGAATACGGAGAGATCTTCCGCCTGCGCGACGAGATGTTCGCGGCCCTCAACGAGGTCGACCGTCCGCTCGAGGAAGACATCGCGCTGCCCGAGGTGGTGCGGCTTGGTGGCACCATCCCCATGACGACCAATCGGCTTGTCGAACAGAGCGTGCGCTACCTCCAGAAGAGCCCGGATCGACACATCTACCCGTGGATGCGCAGAAGCGGCACCTACTTTCCCATGATCGAGACCATTTTCCGGGAAGAGGGGCTGCCGGATGAGCTCAAGTATCTGGCGATGATCGAGAGCGGTCTCAATCCGAAAGCCCGGAGCAGGGTGGGCGCCGGTGGGATGTGGCAGTTTATGCCCGCGACGGGGAGGGCCTACGGGCTCGAGATCACGCACTGGGTGGATGAGCGCTCCGATCCGATCAAGTCGACCCGCGCCGCCGCCCGCCATCTTCGCGACCTGTACGACATGTTCGGCGACTGGCATCTCGCGCTTGCGGCCTACAATTGTGGCCCCACGCGCGTGCGACGCGCCGCGGATCGCTTCCAGGCGCGGCACGGCCGCAAGGCTTCCTTCTGGGACATCTACGATGAGCTTCCGCGCGAGACGCGCAATTATGTCCCCATGTACATTGCCGCCCGCATGGTGGCGACCGATCCTGCATCCTTCGGCCTCTCCAGGGTGGAGCCTGGACCCGCGTACGAATTCGACGTGGTCGAGGTGGAGGGGCCGATGGATGTTCAGGTAGCGGCCGAGCTCGCCGGGGCGAGTGTGGAGGAGCTTCGCGAGCTCAATCCGGAGCTGACGCGACAGATCCTGCCGCCCTCGGGGTACCGGCTTCGGGTGCCCGCCGGTAGAGCCGACCTGTTCCAGCTTGCCTATGCAGAGTTACCCGCGGAAAAGCGCCGGAGCATCGTGGAGCACACCGTTCGTCGCGGTGAGTCGCTGTCGAAGATCGCTAGTAGGTATGGCACGACGGTCGCGGATCTGCGCGCATACAATTCGATCCGAGGATCGCTGATTCATCCGGGCCAGAAGCTGGCTGTGCCCGTGGAGCCGAGTACCCGCGGCGCCACGCCCGTACGTCTGGCTTCACTCACGACGACAGCAGGCCCCAGTTCGGGGGATGATATGGATTCGACCGAACGTGTGGTGAGGTCGAGCTCCAGCGAGTCGTCGGGCGCCGCCCTTCGCGTTCGCTACACGGTGCGCCGGGGCGACAATCTGACGAACATCGCCCGAGAGTACGGCGTGACGGTTGCGGATCTGAAGCGGTGGAACAGCCTCTCATCCAGCCGGATCTATGCCGGACAGGCCCTCACGATCTACCCGGGCGAGAGCCGGCCCTCCGGCGGCGAGCGGCAGCGCTGGATTTCTTATCGGGTGAAGCGGGGGGACACGCTGACGTCGATTGCGCGACGGTACGGCGCCACGGCGGCTGAGCTGCGGAAGTGGAATGCGCTTCGTACCGACGTCATTCGGGTCGGCCAGCGCCTGGCCGTCTTCGTGCCCTGATTCGTTCCCGGTTCACACCACCAGTAACAAGCGACCAGCAGCCTTTCCCAAATGCGTCCCACCGCACGCGATATCGTCGAGAGCATCGTTCAGGCCATGCACGATGCGCACGAGCCGCTCGACACGGACATCGTGCTCGTGCCGACGGTCTACGACGTGCTGATCCACCCCGATGCCTATCGGGAGTTGGAGCCCATTTTATCGCGCATCAAAACGCAGGCGAGGCAGCGGCTGGATGGGGAACTCGAGAGGCTCAATCCGCCGGCCGGAGGGATCTTCGGGCGGCTGTTCCGGCCGCTGCTTCGTCTTTTCTATCCCGACCACCGGCTGCGGCGGCTCGTGCCCGGCGCGCAGCGTATCGAGCGCTCGGGCGAAGAGTGGGCCATCGATGTGCTCGTGGCGGCGGAACCCTCGGCGCGGATCGACTATCTGGCCGTCGAAACGGACTTCGGCGGAAGGATCTCGCCGGTGATGCGCGGGGATACCGGGCTGTATCTCCGGCGTCGCACGACGCGCAAGCCGGACGGGGGGTTCGAGACCATTCTGATCACGCCACCCGGCGGGCTCGGACGGGTAGGCGAACAGGACCGCGGCACGGGTGCCGTTCGAGACGGCACGGCCTCCTTCGGAGACGGTGCCGGAGATCCGGGCGCATCGTCTGCCGCGGGTTCGACGAGCATCACCACGCCGGTCATTAGCCCGCGAGAAGAAGACGACGCCCATCAGCAGGACGTCCATCCTTCCCGAGAGCGGAAAGGTGTGCGCAAGCGGAAAGATGCAGACAGGGAGAGCGCTCCCGCCGGCGCGGTCGCACGTCTCGAGTACGAAGATCGCGAGGGGCGCCACACCTTCTATTTCGAGAAGCGGCGCGTCGTGATCGGCCGCCACGACGAGCCGTCGGGCATCGAGCTCGATATCCCCCTAAGAACCCAGGCGGACGTTTCGCGCGAGCACGTCGTGATTCGCCGCGACGGCGCCTCGTTCCAGATCAAGAACCTCGGCCGCTTCGGTACGCGCGTGAACGGCAAGCTGCTCGAGCCGTCGGGAGAGTGGCACGGGCTCCCTTCCCGCGCCGAAATCAATCTGGCCGATGCCGTCATCATCCAGTTCGAGGCTCTCGAGCCGGAACAGGGCACCGACGAGCCCCACTGACGCAGATGAGCTGGACGACTTTTCTATACGACGCCGGGCATTACGTCTTTCTGATCCTGCTCGCAGGCCTGGCCCTTCGGTTTCTCCACGATTCGGTTTCCGGGCGCCCTTCGTAGCGGCGGCCCAGTGCCATGATTGCACCTATCGAGCAAGCCATTCTGAGTCGCCGCTTCAAGGAGCGCCGGCTCCTCGCCGCGTCGACTGTCGTTGTGATGGTGGGCGTGGCGCTCGTTGCCGGGGCAATGGGCGCGGAGCCTGGCGCGTCGAGCGGATCGGAATCCGGAGCGGGATGGAGGAGCATCTGGTGGATGGTGGCGGCCTTTCTGGCGCCGCCCTATATCGTGCACGGCGTCTGGATGGCGCGCCGTCACGCGGCCGATCCGATCCTCCTGCCGCTTCTACACCTGATGACGGGTCTCGGGATGCTCCTGATGATGAGCATCGGCGGCGTGGCTCTCGGGTGGCCCTTCGCGATCGGGACGGCAGCGGGGTGGGGAGCCTTTCTGGCGGCAAGCCTCGTCGACATCCGAAGCAAATTCTGGCGCCGGCAGCACGGCGTCTGGCTCGTGGGAGCCCTTGCGACGGTCTTCGTGATGTACGCCATCGGGTCGGGGCCCATCGGAAGCGGTGCGCGCGTCAACCTCGAGCTGCCGGGCCTTGGCCGCATCCAGCCGATGGAGATCGTGAAGCTCTGCCTGATGCTCTTCATGGCAGGCTATTTCGCCCGGAACTGGCGATTCCTGCGCGAGCTGCGCGAGCGCCGGGCACTCCCGCGCTGGCTGAGACGGGTGGATGTACCGCGGTTGCGCGACGTGTGGCCCGTGACCGCCGGCGTGGCGCTGACCCTGGCCTCGTGCTTCGTGCTGCGCGACATGGGGCCGGCGCTCGTCCTCGGCAGTACATTTCTCGTGCTCTATGCGACGGCTCGTGGGCGATGGTGGGCTTCTGCGGCCGGTTTCGCCGCGATGCTGGGCGGGTTCTGGGTCATCTACGCGACGGGCGCGGTGCCGATCGTGGCGGACCGGATGAGCATGCTGCTATCGCCCTGGAGCAACCACGTCACCGGTGGTGAGCACCTGGCGCACGCCTACTGGGCGATGGCATCGGGCGGGCCGCTCGGGACAGGGCTCGGGATGGGCAGCACATCGGCGGTTCCGGCGGCGCACACGGACATGGTGCTCCCGGCGCTCGGCGAGGAGCTGGGACTTGCCGGACTCCTGGCCATCCTGATCCTCTACACGGCGCTTTTCGTGCGCATCTTTCTGATCGCGCGGCGCTCGCCGGCGGTTCTGGGCGTCTTCCTGGCGGGCGGCGCGGGGCTGATGCTGCTCTTCCAACTGTTCCTGATCGCGGGAGGCACGACGGGCCTGGCTCCCCTCTCCGGAATCGTGACGCCGTTCCTCAGCTACGGGAAATCGTCGATGATCGTCAACTTCGCGCTTCTCGGCCTGATTGCGGCGGTCTCCGCACGCACGGAGTCGGCGGATGCATCCGTGGATGAGAAGTTCGGGATGCCGATGCGGGTGGCGTCTGCCGCGGCTTTCGTGCTGCTAGCGGCGGTCGGATGGCGCGCGGCGGATATCCAGCTGATCCGGGCGGATGACCTGGCGGTGAGGCCGACGCTCGTGCCACGGGCATCCGGTGAGCGTGCCTTTGCCTACAACCCCCGGATTTTTGCAGCGAGGGAGGTGCTGGGCCGCGGAACGATCCGCGACCGCAACGGCATCATTCTCGCCATTGACAGCGGTCGTTCGGAGGTGCTTCCGGATTCCGTGCGCGCCGCCATCGACGCCGAAGATCCGCGCGGCCGGATTTATCCATTTGCCCCATCGACCTTCTACCTTCTCGGCGACGTCAATCGGCGCGTCAAGTGGGGCGCCGACAACAGCCTTTTCGCGGAGCATCGTTTCCTGTCCTATCTGCGCGGCTACGACAACCGCCCTCAGCCTGTACCGGTGGATGGCAAGGAGGTGATCCGATACGACTATCACGACTTACTTCCGCTGATCGGCAGTCGCCGGCGTTCGCGCGCCGCCCGGTCGATGCTGGCACGGAATCGCGACCTTCAGCTGACCATCGACATCCACTTGCAGCAGGCCGTGAGCGAAATCCTTGCAGAGAAGACGGCCGCCGGTCTGATCTCGTCCGCTGTCGTGATCGATGCATCGACGGGCGAGGTGCTGGCGTCGGTCACGCATCCTCCGCCAAACCTCGATGATCCCTCCACGCTTCACGGCGATCCATTCGCGTTCGACCGAGGCTTCGGGCAGGGCGCGAAGCCGCCGGGATCGACCTTCAAGCTGGTCACGGCCATGGCAGCGCTGTCGGCGGCGCCATCGAGCGGTGGTTGGACGCACCTCGTGCGCGCGTCGGATCGTTATGCGCGGCGCGGCGAGCCGACGGGTACCGTGGGGCTACGGCGGGCCATCGTCTCCTCGTCGAATGTGTACTTCGCCGCCCTGGCGCATGACGTGGTCGGTGCGGAGAGGCTGCTCGATGCGCTCGAGTCGTTTGGATTTCGGCTGGGTCCACCCGGGCTAGACCGGCGAGCGAAACTCGTGCTGCTCAACGCGCCGGACAACCTCCGCCAGGTCGGCTTTGGTCAGGGGCCCATCGTGGGCGGTCCGCTGCAGGTCGCGCGTGTGGCCGCCACGGTGGCGAACGGAGGGCGGGTGGTGCGGCCCCGATGGGTGCGCGCGCCGCATTCCGTCGCTGCCTCTTTTGCAGGCCGCGATGCGCGCGTGACGGCTGCCCATCAAGCCGCGGAGCTGACGTTTGATCTTCGTCCGGAGCAGCTGCACCTACTCGCTTCGGCGATGCGCGGCGTCGTCACCGATCCGCACGGGACGGCCAGATCGCTTCGAGATGCACGCGTGCCCATCGCCGGGAAGACAGGGACGGCCGAGGAAGACGGCAAGAACAATCATGCCTGGTTTGCGGCGTTCGCGCCGTACGACCTGGATCCGGCGCACGCAGGAGCGGCTCCCCCGGGGAGTCGGGGATCTGTTTCGGGCGGCTCACGTCGAAAGATCGCCGTCGGCGTGCTCGTCGAGGAGGGCGGCTCGGGCAGTGTCGTTGCCGCTCCGATCGCCCGCGCGATCATCGAAGCGGCCGCCGATCTTGGCATCATCTCCGAAGTAGTTGCACGGCCCGAACGCCGGCCACGCGAGACCGATTCTCCACCATCGATCACGTACCGATCCACCCTTGGACGCACAGCCCTCATATCGAGCGCTCATAGGTGATGCCCTGGATTTACTGTATGACGTGTTGAGGCCGTTCGTCGAGAGGGAGATGCACGAGGCCTACGGCCCCGATTGGGTGGCCGAAGCCCGCAGCGTCCTCCACGACAAGCCTCCGGAGCGTTGGGATACGAGCGATCTGTTGATGCTCATATATAAGAGGTACTTCCGGAGCTTCCGGGAGATCGGACATGAGGGACGCAGTCGGGCGAGTTTGCTGAAGGAAGTGCGTACGAAATGGGCTCATCAGGCGGATCTGACCGCGGCGGAGACCCGACGGGCGCTCGAGGATACCATCCACCTGCTCCGCGCTGTTGGGGCCGATGAGGAGGCCGACCGGCTCGAGCCGCAGGTCCTCGAGCTGATGAAGGCTGAGTTGACGGGCTCGGGTTCGGGGGTCGGACGCAGCCTCGCCCTCGAGCCGCTCGAGCTTCGGCGCGACATCCTCGATGCCGTGGAAGATGCCGTCGAGCCGCACCGGAGCAACCCGGCGCTCAAGGGCATCACCATCCACCTGCACTCGCCCGACGAGCCCACGAAGTTGCTTTTCGAATCGGCTATCGAGGGACATGAGCGACCCTTCGGGGATGCCGTGCGGCGCCAACTGGCCAATGCGGGCCTCCGAGATGCAGACCGCCTGCGCATCCGCACCCGATTTCACGAGGCGGCCTGGCCCTACGGCGCCGACCCATACGCCGTCGAGCTGCACCGAAGGGCAGAGGCCGCGACGGCCACGCTGGCCGTAGTGCACGGTAAGGCCGAGCAGGAGTGGTATCTGCTGAAGAGCGACGGCCCGATGCCGATCGGGCGCACGAGCCAGGTAGCGGATCGTCGGGGCCGGATCGTCCGCTACAACCGCGTGGTGTTCGATCACTACGAGGGGTTGCCGGACGACCTACAGCGCATCAATCGAACCGTCTCTCGCGCCCACGCCACCATCACCTTCGACGAGCGCAGCGGCGAATTCGTGGTGCGCGACGACAACAGCACGGCGGGCACTTCCGTAGTACGCGAGAGCTTCCCGGTACCCATCCCCGTGAAGCGGCGTCCCGTAACACTGGAGTCGGGGGATCTGATCTATCTGGGCAACGCCTGCCTGCGGTTCAACAAGCGCGAGAGCGCCCCAGGTCGACCCGGTGCGGGTTCGGGCGGTCAATGACGAGGACGGACCCGTGCCTGTCTAATCGGAAGGCGGCGCAGGCGCCGGCCAACCCGCCCCCGGCGATGATGAAGTCGACATCCGCCATCAGTTTCCCTCTATCCCACAAGATTCGGAATCGCCACCGCGATTCCCAGGGCTCATCTTACCGCAACACGAGTGACATCGACTCGAAATTCAGTGCGTATTCCCCGAACTGTTCGAGGACGTCGCGTCCGACGTTGCAGTCGAGGTAGTTTTTCTCATCGGCCAGGAGCGGCTCGACGTGGACGCGGACATCTTCCAGGTGCACGGTTCGCGTGCCGACGGTGATTCGGGTGCGCGGGAGCACGCGCACGTCGAACTCGCGGACGCCCCCCACGCCGCCGGTCTGGGACCTGTGCGGTTCGCCGGTTCGGTCGATGATTACCTTGAAGCGCCTGTAGAAGGGCTCGTAGAAGGCCGTTTTATTGGCGCCCGAGTCGAGCCGGCAGATCAGATCGCTGCGGCGCCAACGCACCTGAATGAGGGGATCGAGGCCGTCGAGGGCCAGGTTGCCGACGGCCGGCACCACCGGCCTCGCAGGGATCTGAAGGGATCCATCCTCCAGAAAATGAACCTCGCGCATGGCTTCGATGAGGGGAAAGCCGATCAGGCCGCGGATCTCGAACTCGTTCGGGAAGGTGAGCGCGCGGTCGTTGAAGACGAGGAAGACGACGTTGCGGTAGCGGACGCTGCCGATCCGGACGCTGTCGGCGATCGCCACGTCGGCGAGCATGTTGATGTCGGTGGATGTGCCCACCTGGAAGCCGGCAGGGCGGATTTCGAGGCCGAGCGCGGCGGCCTCCGATCGCATCAGGACGCTGAAGTTGGCGCCGGTGTCGAGGGCGAAGGCGCGCGTGTGCCCGTTGATGAGGATGGGGTAGTGGCCGGCGGAGTCGGGCCGGACCTCACTCGTGCCGCCAATGACGGCCGTCTGCGGGGCGACATCGCGCAGAGCGCGCAGGAAGATCTCGATGTTCTGATCATCACGCCGCTTTTCGGCGGAATTGGGCGGCAACAGCAGGGCCTCGCGCGCGGCGCGGTACGCGTCGTCGAACCGGTGGAGGCGAATGAAATTCGCCCGCTGAATCCGCGTCAGCTCGAGGCGCAACTCGTCGTCCACCTCGGAGGACGCGAGCAGGCGGTCGATGGCCTCGTTGGACGCGGCGGGCTGGTTGAAGGCATTGAGCACGGCTGCTTCGGCCACGAGCCGGTCGGGGGAGCCCGACATCCTGATCAGCCGCTCGCGCATCGTGAAGTAGTCACGCGAGGCGAGGAGCGATTGGAGGGTGCCGCTGTTGAGCCCTGAACGAGACCCGGCACACGAGGCGAGCGTGCCGGCGAGGAGAAGGATCAAGAAAGCTCTGAACACGCTGCTTCGAACCGGATCAGAACCGTGCAGTTTCTAGAGGAGCGTAACCACGGCCCTGTTTGAACATGACATCATCCCCCATCCTCATTATCGGCGCCGGCGCGATGGGCCTGTCCATCGGGTGGCAGCTCGCCCGGCGCGGTCGCGAGACCGTTATCTACGAACGCGGCGAGGCAGGCCGCGGCACGACGTGGCTTTCGGCCGGTATGCTCGCGCCGGATACGGAGCTCGGATTCGAGGAGGTGGAGTTTTACGGGCTCACGCGCGAGAGTGCGCGGCGCTGGCCCGATTTTGCGGCCGAGCTCGAGTCGGCGAGCGGAATCGACGTGGATCTTCGCACGGACGGCACGCTCATCGTGGCCGACGATCGCGACGCCGCCGAGGCGCTGCGGCGCCGCTACGAATTCATGCGCGAGACGGGGCTCGAGGTTCGCTGGCTAACCGGTGCGGAGGCACTCGAGCTGGAGCCGTTCGTCGCGCCCCGGTTGGCCGCGGCCGTGCACTCGCCGCAGGATTATCAAGTCGACAACCGGCTGCTCGTCGAGGCGCTGAAGGCCGCCTTCCTCGCCGCCGGCGGCGTGCTACACGAACACTCGCCGGTGCGGGCCGTGAAGCCGGACGAGATCGCGCCGAGCATCGTTCTGGAGGATGGCGAGCGGGTGGCCGGCTCCGCGATCATCATCGCCGCGGGCGTCTGGTCGCGCGACGTCGAGGGGATGGTGGACAGGCCGCCCGTGCGCCCGGTGAAGGGGCAGATGGTCGAGCTGCACATGGAGGCGCCGTTTGGCCTGGTGCACGTCGTGCGCGGCCCGCAGGCCTATGTGGTCCCGAAATCATCCGGCCGGCTCCTCGTAGGGGCCACCAGTGAGGAGATGGGCTTCGACGTGCGCGTGACGGCCGGCGGGCTCTACCGCCTGCTGGAGGGAGGATGGGAAATCGTGCCGGGCATCTACGACCTGCCGGTTCGGGACATGTGGGCCGGGCTGCGGCCGGCGAGTCGCGACCACCTTCCGATTCTGGGGCCATCCAGCGCACCCGGAATCGTGATGGCAACGGGCCTCTTCCGGCACGGCATCCTCCTGACACCCATCGTCGCTGAAGAGATGGCGCGTTCCGTGGCCGAGGGCGCCATCAGTGAGTGGCTGGCGCCGTTCTCGCCATTGCGTTTCGCCGGGGCGTGAGGCGTCGAAACCTCCCCCTCCAGATTCCGTTTCTCGAGAGCATTAGTCAGGCTGAAGTCATGAGCGAGATTACGACGGAGATACAGGTTACGCTAAACGGCGAGCAGCGCGCGATTGCGTCCGGAACGACGATCGCTGAATTGCTGCGAGAGATGGGCTTCGATCCCCTGAATCCGAAAGGCATTGCCGTTGCCGTGAACGACGAAGTGGTGCTGAAGGGTCGGTGGTCCACGTCCGAGCTCGGTCCATCAGACCGTATCGAGGTCATCACGGCGCTCCAGGGAGGATGATGAGGTGGATGTCGATGCCGATGCTGCCATAGGAGGGGAAGTCATGAGCGATCAGGTGGTCACGAACGGTCACGCGGATGTGCTCCGGCTCGGTTCGATGACGATTTCGAGCAGGCTATTGATGGGCACGAGCGGCTATCCGAATCCGCAGTTGATGCTGGATGCGCTGGAGGCGACGGGAACCGAGCTGGTGACGGTGGCGATACGGCGTGTAAACTTGCGCGACACCTCGGAGGAAAGCTTCCTGGACCTGCTTTTGAGCCGCGGCTACCGCCTGCTTCCCAACACGGCCGGATGCTACACGGCGAAGGAGGCCGTGCTCGTGGCACAGCTTGCACGCGAGGCGCTCGAGACCGATCTCATCAAGCTGGAGGTCATCGGGGACGACGAGACGCTGCTTCCCGACGTGGAGCAGCTGCTGCGTGCCGCCCGGCAGCTCGTCGATGACGGCTTCGACGTGCTGGCCTACTGTAATGACGACCCCATCACGTGTCGGAAGCTGGCGGATCTGGGATGTCGGGCCGTGATGCCGCTCGCATCGCCCATTGGCAGCGGTCAGGGGCTCGTCAATCCATACAATCTGCAGCTCATCCGTGAGTTGATCCAGGACACACCGCTGATCGTGGATGCCGGCATCGGGACCGCGAGCGACGCCGCACAGGCGATGGAGCTGGGCTACGACGGTGTTTTGCTGAACACGGCCGTATCGGATGCACAGCATCCCGTCATGATGGCCGCCGCGATGCGGCACGCGATCGAGGCGGGGCGTCTGGCCTATCTCGCCGGGCGGATGCCGCGCCGGACCTACGCGCAGGCTTCCTCGCCAACCGAGCGCCGCGTCGCGTTGGGGCAATAAGGGCATGTCCGGCGAGCTCCCCTACCTCAGGAGCCGCCTCACGTGGGGGCCGTCATCCGGAATGCCCATTCGCCATTTGTCCAGAACGAATGGATGATGTTTGTCCATCTGTCCTGGATTTCGCCAATTCTCGCTCTGCAACCAACAGCAATCCGCAACTAGCAACGCTGCAGGCAGAAATCGCGCGCTGTGTTTACTTTGTCCGCCGAACGACCCAAATCTGGCGCCCGAGGAGGCCTCGCGGACGCCCACCTGGATCGAACTTCACGCATGCGAGAATCGAATGTGAGTCTGCCGCGGCTCATCCTGATTGGTGATCGGTTCACGGACCGTGCCGTCTGGGATGCCATTCTAAAGGTGGCCGAGGAAGTGCCCTGGATTCATCTGCGCGACCACGACGCTGACGCGGCCGCGTTCCGGAGCAGCGCCGAAGAGCTCGTCGAGCGCATCAGGATGCTCTCGCCCGGCACGATGATCTCCATCAACGGGCGCCTGGCGGTGGCCGAGAAGCTCGGCGTTCATTATCACGTCGGGTCGCGCGGCGATAGCGTCGAGACCGCTCGGAAACGGCTGCCCATCGACGCAGTCATCGGCTTCTCGGCGCACTACGTGACGGAGGCGCAGCAGGCCATCCGCGACGGCGCCGACTACGTCTTCTTCAGCCCCATCTTTGCCTCTCCCAGCAAGCCGGGACACGTAGGCGTCGGCCTCGGCGAATTGCGGACTTTCACGGAGCGTGTTCAGGATGTACCCGTGTTTGCCGTCGGCGGCATTACGCCCGACCGCGTGCCGCTTTGCCTCGAGGCCGGAGCGTACGGCGTGGGTGTACTCTCCGGCATCCTCCAGAAGGATGACCCCGAGCAGGCTGCCATCGATTTTCTCGCCGAGCTGTGAGGGCCAGGCTCGACGTTGCACTATGCTCAAAGGAATCATCTAGATGAAGGTGGCACTCACCATAGCGGGCAGCGACTCGGGCGGCGGCGCCGGAATCCAGGCCGACATCAAGTCGATGCAGGCCAATGGTGTGTTTGCGGCCAGCGTGATCACGGCCATCACGGCGCAGAACACGGTGGCCGTCACGGATGCGCTGGAGCTGCCGTTGCACATCATCGAAGCTCAGATCGATGCCGTGTTCGATGATATCCCCATCGCAGCTACGAAGACGGGGATGTTGTCCTCGGCAGAGATCATCGAGCTCGTGGCTCGAAAGATCGAGGAGCGCGCGGCTTTTCCGTATGTGATGGATCCGGTGATGGTCTCGAAGAGCGGCTACCACCTGCTCAAGGAGGATGCCGTCGAGACCTTGAAACGGCGTTTGCTGCCGCTGGCGACGGTAGTGACGCCGAATGCGCACGAGGCGCGGCACCTTACGGGGATCGAGGTGACGTCTCGTGAGCGAGCCGAGGAGGCCGCGAGGGCGATTCACGCCATGGGGGCGAAGGCGGTGCTCGTGAAAGGCGGCCACATCGAGGAGGACGACGAGTCCGTGGATGTGCTCTTCGACGGCCAACACATCCATACCTTCACCGCACGCCGCATCGCGACGAAGAACACGCACGGAACGGGGTGCACGTTTGCCTCTGCCGTCGCGGCCAACCTGGCGCGCGGCTTCTCACTGCGCGGATCCATCGCGCGGGCGAAGCGCTACGTTACCGACGCCATCCGGCATGGGCTGAACATCGGACAGGGGCATGGCCCGACCCATCATTTCTACTTTCTCGATGCCCTGGATGGATTCCCGATTGGCGATGGCTGATGGCGTAATCACATCGTAGTTCTGCGGTCACACGCACGACCCGGTCGCTCCCTATCCCACAGCCGGACTCGAGAGATAAGTCCGCGTGAGCGCGCCGTCACCGTGCCGTTACAATTATGGCGCGATACGTCACAACCTGGTCATGATCTACGGGGCGCATGCCGCATATTAACAGGGCATGAGTGAACGATGTACCGGACAGTGAGGAGGATGAATCATGATGCGCGATAGAGTCCAGGGACTTCGTTATGGCATCGGCGACAGGTTGGGCAGCTATGCGCCAACCTACTTTCGCCGACCCATGAGGAGCAGGAGCGGCCTGATCGGCGCAGCCGGCTTGCTGGCGGCGATCGGAGTCGGAATAGTGGCGACCCGCATGTCGAATCAGCGCCTTGGGCGGCTGATCGACCGCATCGCTCACAAACAGGGGATGGCGGCCAATCGTGACCGCCGCAGGATGCAGGAGGCGCCCGGTCGACCCGGTGTCGAGCGCGCGCAGCATCCGGAAACGCGAACAACGTCGGCCCGGTCAACCGTGCACCAGAGTGACGGATCCAACTGGCCGAAGCCTGAAACGAATCCGCGTTTTTGACTCCTGGCTTGCGATTCCCAGGGCAAGCCGGGAGGCTCTCCCTGGGGACATCGCAGCTCCTACCAAGAAACCGGTGGCCGTCCGCGGTCACCGGTTTTTCTGTTGGCGCAGTGTTGATGAGCGATGGAAAGAGGATTTGTCCGGTATACCATGATTTTCCCGCATAATCGTGAAAGATTCGCCGTGGACGCATGTTGGGCATTTGCCGAATGTCCGCGCTTTCGATATTCTATGCCGCCGGGACGAGCCTTGCATCACGCGCCGCCCTGAGAGGGCGATGGCTCGACATCCGCGGCGGTGTTCGGCCGCTTCTATCATCACCTGATTCCAATCAATCGCAACAATCTCATGAAGCACCTAACCGCAGTCGTAGTCGCACTCATGCTCTCGGTCGGCGCCGCCAAAGCGCAGGGAATCACCGTCGAGCTTGGCCCCAAGGTTGGTTTTGACGTAGCCGGTGACATCGAGGAATTATTCGTCGGTGCCGACGCACGCTTCAGGACGTCCCTTCCGGTCGTTCTGAACGCCGCTTTCGACTACTACTTTACCGAGAGCGAGCTGACCGTCTGGCAGCTGGGCCTCAACGCCCTCTATGAATTCGGCATCGACAACGAAGTCTTCACCCCCTATGCGGGTGCCGGATTAGGGATTACCCGGTTCTCTGTCGACATCGACACGCCGATCGGGGACTTCAACAGCAGTTCCACGGAGGCCGGCATCAATCTCATCGGCGGCGCGCGCATGGAAATGGGGACTGTCGGCCTCTTTGGACAGGCTCAGATGACATTCGGGGATCCCGATATCATCGCTCTCGCCGCCGGTGTCTTGTTCAGCCTCGGGGGCAACTAGTTGCTCGTGTGGCAGGCTCGGAGCGAGATGCCAATGCGGGGTTCGGCTACGCCGCTCGCTGAATCAGGAATTGGAGGATGGTACAAACGGCCCGCGGGATGCGGGCCGTTTGTGCGTCTAAGGGGCGTGCGCGCTTCGCTAAATTTCTGTTGATCGGCGCAGGGTGCCGGAGCGCGGTGCGGCTTCTTGCGAACAACTTCCACGCCGCATCGTTTAGGGTCGTCGCTCCGCGGGAGTCGACGGCTGTGTGACCGAGCCATTCGGATCGCCGTCGAGCCAAACGCCGTACGTGCCCGTAGCTCAGCTGGATAGAGCGTCTGACTACGGATCAGAAGGTCGGGGGTTCGAATCCTCCCGGGCACGCCACTTCGACACTTCTCCTGCGGTCGTGGGAGGATGAGCCCCCCAGGGGCGTTCGACCCGAGCGAGCGCAGCGGATCTAAATTCTCTCCCGGCGAAGCAGCTGCGCGTTGATGGCCACGATCACGGTGCTGAGCGACATGAGCACGGCGCCGACGGCCGGTGTGAGCAGGATCCCCCAGGCAGCCAGGACGCCCGCGGCCAGCGGGATGGCCACGATGTTGTATCCGGCCGCCCACCAGAGATTCTGCACCATCTTGCGATAGGTGGCGGCCGACAGCGCGACGATCCTCGGGATGTCCCGCGGGTCGGAGCGTACGAGCACGATGTCCCCCGCTTCAACGGCGACGTCCGTGCCCGCGCCAATCGCGATGCCGACATCCGCCGTTGCCAGAGCCGGCGCATCATTCACCCCGTCGCCGACCATCGCTACCCGCTTGCCCTCCGCCTGAAGCTCCTTCACCTTTGACGCCTTCTCCTCGGGTAGGACCTCGGCGAACACCGTGTCGATGCCGAGCTCCCGCGCGACGGATTCCGCCACGGCCCGTGAGTCGCCGGTTAGCATGGCCACCTCGATGCCCAGATCGTGAAGGGCGCGAATGGCTTCGCGGCTTTCCGGCCTCACGGCGTCAGCCACGATGAAGGCGGCCAGCGCGCGGCCGTTCTCGAGCAGGTAAACGGAGGCCCGGCCCTGATCCGCAGCACGATCTGCGGCATCACGAAGTGTCGGGGGGATGTCCGCTCCTCCATCCCGGACGAGCGCTGGCCCACCCACACGGTATTCAGTGCCGTCGACCGTGGCCGCCACGCCCTTGCCGGGTACCGCGCGAAACTGCGTCGCCGGTGGAATCTCAATCGAGCGGTCCAGGGCAGACTGCACGATGGCGCGGGCGATCGGATGTTCGGAGTCGCGCTCGACGGCGGCAGCGATGCGAAGGGCTTCATCCTCCGACAGACCATCGGCTACGGCCATCGCGACCACACGGTGCTCGCCGAGGGTCAGCGTACCCGTCTTGTCGAAGACAACCACATCGAGATGGCGCGCCTCTTCGAGTCCGCGCCGATCGCGAACGAGGAGGCCGCCGCGCGCACCCAGCGTCGTCGATATCGCCACGACGAGAGGCACGGCCAATCCCAACGCGTGCGGGCAAGCGATCACGAGGACGGTGACGACGCGCACGATCGAGAAGTCAATGGGCGCACCGAGGAGTTGCCACACGACGAGCGTCAGCACGCCGGCGAGCAACGCCACGCCTGTCAGGAGCTGAGCCGCCCGATCCGCCAGGTGCTGCGCTCGCGATTTCGAGTGCTGCGCCTCGGCCACGAGGCGCATGATGCCGGAGAGCTTCGTGTCGTCCCCCGTGCCGGTCACCTCCACGTAGAGCGCCCCTGCGCCGTTGATCGTTCCGGCGATCACCGCATCGCCCTCGGCTTTCTTCACGGGGCGCGATTCCCCCGTGATCATCGCCTCGTTCAATTCGCTCGATCCGCTCTGCACGATTCCATCGGCCGGCACGCTCGCCCCCGGTCGGACGAGGACCACATCGCCGCTTCTCAGCTCCGAAACGGGGACTTCCTCTTCCCCGGAATCGCCGATGCGAACGGCGGTGTCCGGCAGCAGCTTCGCGAGTTCCTGCAGCGCACCCTGCGCCTGCGAGACCGAACGCATCTCGATCCAGTGGCCCAGCAGCATAATCGTGACGAGCGTGGCCAGCTCCCACCAGAGCGGATCCGCTTCCAGCCATCCGACCTCGACGATCCACGAGAAGAGGAAGGCGACGGTGATGGCGAGCGCGATGAGCGTCATCATTCCGGGCAGGCGGGCCCGCAGCTCGTCGACCGCGCCCTTGATGAACACCCATCCACCGTAAAAGAAGATGACGGTCCCGAGAACAGGCCCTATCCACCTCGAACCGGGGAAGGAAGGAGCCTCGTAGCCGAGCAGCATCTGCACGTGCTCGGACCAGAACACGACGGGGAGAGTCAGCGCGAGAGACAGCCAGAATTTGTCACGGAACATACCGGGGGAATGTCCGGCGTGGGCATCGTGTCCCGAGTGCACATGGCCGCCGTCGTGCGCATCGTGTTCCATGTGCGCACCATGGTCACCGTGCCCCCCATGGTCTGGAGTGTGATGGTGGTGTCCGTGGTCGTGGCTCATCCCTAGGTTAATATTTACTTGTTGCTGGTTCCAGGGGTATAGACCGGGCAGATCGGTAACAGATCACACCGGGCATATGGTAGCAGATTGCTTTGACTCGCGGGCTCCGCATCAGACTGGCAAGATGAGAGCGATGGTAACGATCTGGGGAAGAACGGGGTCTTCGTTTTTCTTAGCTTGCCCGATCCGCGCGGCCTTCGAGCTCGCACGTCTTCGTCTCTGAAGGTGCCATCCCAGATCGATGATGGAATCGCCCCTGCCAGCGCAATCCAGAAGAACCCTCTACCTGAGCACGTTCGTCGCGGCGCTGGCCGGCTTCCTGTTTGGGTTCGACACGATCGTGATCTCGGGTGCGGACCAGCCCATCCAGGCGCTATGGAACACGAGCCCGCTGTTCCACGGGCTGTTCATCATGTCGATGGCGCTGTGGGGGACGGTCATCGGCGCCCTCTTTGGGGGCATCCCGAGCGACCGGTTCGGCCGGCGCCGAACGCTGTTCTGGATCGGCATCCTGTACCTCGTGTCCGCCGTCGGCTCCGCGCTGGCGCCGGACCCCTATATCTTCTCGGCATCGCGTTTCATCGGCGGACTGGGCGTGGGTGCGTCGTCGGTCGCGGTGCCGATCTACCTGTCCGAAATCAGTCCGGCCGGGGATCGCGGAAAGCTGACCGCCCTCTATCAATTCAATATCGTCTTCGGGATTCTGGTCGCATATCTGTCCAACTACCTGATCGGACTTGCCGTCGAGCAGCACGCCTGGCGGTGGATGCTGGGGGTCGAGGCGATCCCCGCGGCGCTCTACAGCCTCTTCGTGATGGGTGTACCGGAGAGTCCACGATGGCTGATCACGCGCCGGAAGGATGAGGACACGGCGCGCGAGGTTCTGCTGCGATTGAATCCTGGTGAGGATGCGGATGGGCTGGTCGCGGCGATTCGCCAGTCTGCCTCCCGCGGCAAAGTTGGGCTCTCGACGTTCTTTTCGGGCCGCTACCGTTTTCCGATCCTCCTGGCCTTCCTGGTCGCCTTCTTCAATCAGGCATCGGGTATCAACTTCGTCCTGTATTACGCCCCGCGGATCTTCTCGCAGGCGGGCATCGCGGCGGACGCCGTGCTGGGCGCCTCGGTGCCGCTCGGCATCGTGAATCTGATCTTCACGCTGCTCGGCATCGCGCTGATCGACCGTTACGGCCGGCGGCGCCTGCTCTTCATCGGGTCCATCGGATACATCGCGTCGTTGATCGGCGTATCGTGGGCGTTCTTCTCGGGTGCCGAGGGGGCCGTCGTGGTCGCCTTCGTCTGCGCATTTATTGCCTCGCACGCGATCGGATCCGGCGCGATCATCTGGGTCTTCATCTCCGAAATCTTCCCGAACACCGTCCGTGATTACGGGATGTCGCTCGGCTCCGGGACGCACTGGGTGTTTGCCGCCCTGATCACGCTGATCACGCCGGTCGTTCTGGATGCGTTCTCCGGTGGGGTGATCTTCGCCTTCTTCGCGGGGATGATGGTGCTACAGCTGCTTTTCGTGTGGATAATGATGCCCGAGACGAAGGACCTCACTCTGGAGGAGCTGGAGGTCAGGCTTGGGATCGCCGCGAGCGACCTGGACCTGGAAACCGGCGCCGCGGTCTGAAATCACCATCTGCCATGCACTATTTGCTCTTCTACGACGTCGTTGACGACTACATCGACCGGCGCGTCGCGTACCGCGATGCACATCTGGCGTACGCGTGCGACGCCGTGGCACGGGGCGAGCTTATCCTCGGCGGGGCGCTGGCCGACCCACCCGACGGCGCCGTGCTGCTCTTCCGCGCCGATTCGCCCGAGGTGGTGGAGCGCTTCGCGGAGGGCGATCCGTACGTCCGGAACGGCATCGTGACGGGCTGGCACGTCCGCGAATGGACCACCGTGGTTGGCCCGGATGCGGAGCACCCCATCCCGGGGGGTGGCGTCTGAAGGGGCTCTGCGCATCTTTGAGGGGTTGAGAGAAGCCCGAGGCTGCCGATACCCCCGCAAAGCCAACCCCTAACAAGCGATAGGGAGTTGCACGTCGGCGCCCCATCCGACAGCAGTTGCTCTTCCTGGTTCATCCCCCCATGATGCGATCGACTGTGTCTCGACCTCGCACTTCCATGCCGCGCGCGTGGTCGTGCCCGATTCTAATTTTCCTGCTCGGAGCCATTATTGCTGTGCCCGTGCGCGGGCAAGTCTACAACGGAAACCTGGAGTTGACGAGTCAGGAGGAGGTCGACGCCTTTTTCTATACCGGCGTGAATGGGCATCTTTCCATCACGGGTGACGGCATCACCGACCTGAGTGGACTCGATGGGCTACAGTTCGTCACCGGTAGTGTGGCGATCTACTCGACGGGGCTTGTCGAAATCGACGGCTTCTCGAGTCTGGACTCCGTGGGGGTAGTGCTCGACATCCGAAATAATGACTCGCTCGAACGCATTCGTGGGTTCGACAACCTCAAATCGGTTGCTTCGCTCTACATCATGACGAACCCGGTCCTTGATTCGGTGGTCGCGTTCACAGGGCTTCAAAGGGCGACAGATTTCATCGGAATCCATGGAAATGGATCGCTCAAGGCCTTGTCCGGGATGGACAATCTCCTTGAGGTGGGGACCATGTTCGTGACGGAGAATGAGGAGCTCGAGACCTTGCCGGAATTCGGGATGCTCAGCGCGGCCGACGAAATCACCTTCGAACAAAATACCTCGCTCAAGGAATTGCCCACGTTCGAGGGAATCGAGACTCTCGAAAGTCTTCTACTCTGGGATAATGGCCTGACTGCGATTGATGGATTCCCCAAGCTCAAGACGGTCGTCGATGATGGAATATCTATTTCAGGAGACGACCTGGAAATTATCAACGGCTTTCCGCAGCTCGAGACCGTTGGCGGGCGCCTCGCCATCTACTCCGGTTCCATCGTCGTGCCGGCATTCGATTCCCTGCGTGAGGTGGGAGGGTCTTTGTTCTTGAGTGGACTTCAGGGGCTCGATGTCCAATTTGAGAGGCTCGAGACTGTCGGAGAGAATCTGAGAATCGAAGGGGTGGTCGATCTCGACACCCTGGGGACCGGCTACTTTGAGTCACTTCGAGAGGTTGGGGGCTCGCTCTCCATCTGGCAGAACGAGCAGCTAAGACTTGCAAGCAGTTTCGTCTCCCTCGAGCATGTTGGAAACAATCTGGAGATCGGCGGAAATGCGAATCTGGATACGTTTGTTGGGCCCGCCGCGCTGGACACGATCTCCGGAGTCATCGGCGTGGCCGGCAATTCCGGCCTGCTGTCCATGACAGGCTTTGAAGGATTGTCGGAGCTAGGAGGTTTGAGCTGGAGTGACATGGACGCCCTGCAAGCGGCACCTACTTTCGATAAGATTACGACCCTGGGAAATCTCACTTTTCAACATGTCCGCCTCTCTGCCTTGCAGAATAGTTTCCCAAATCTGGTCCGAGTTAATAATAACGTTCTAATAAACGTATCTACGGATTCAACTCTTTCAGGCTTTGCGTCGGTAAAAGAGATTGGGGGGATTCTAACGATAAACTCCAATGAGCACCTGAAGTATCTGTTCGGATTTCCCACGCTCGAGAAAGCTGCGGGCATCCACATCGCCGGCACCAAATCGCTGCAGCTAATCGAAGGATTCGATTCAACGCTAACTCATGCTGGGCTGCATTTCGAAGGTAACGAAAGCCTACGCTCCCTGCCTGACTTCAATCGGCTGGACAGTCTCTCATATCTCAGGGTTACCAACAACATGCTGCTCGAAGATGTGGGCAGCTATGGAGACGTCAAGCAGACGGGATTGATTACGATCGTTGGTAATCCGGAACTGACTTCATTGGAAGGATTGGCGGCCATTGAGGTCGTCGAGTACGATCTGACTATTCGGGACAATTCGAGTCTGACTTCGATAGACGCAATGAGCAGTCTTCAGCAAGTAGGAGGATCGCTCATTGTCGCCGGAAACTCCTCTCTTCAACATTGCAGCTGCGCGCTGACGCACGTATTGACCGCAGATGGAGGGGTCGGCGGCGGGATCGAGATTGATTTCAATGCGCCCGGGTGCAGTTCGGTCGAGGAAGTACTCTCGGGCGGTGAATGCAGTGTCGCAGTGGGCGACTCCTCGGAGTTGCCGGCAGATCTCGCGCTCGGTGCGCCTTATCCGAACCCATTCCGAACCAGCCTGCGCATTCCGTACGATGTTGCGGAGCCGGAGCACGTGCGTATCGAGGTGTATGACGTGCGCGGGGCTCGCGTCGCTCGCCTTGTGGATGCCTACAAGGCTCCGGGCCGGTACGATGTCGAGTGGATTCCGGAGGCGTCCGCGGCCGGGATGTACTTCGTGCGCATCGTGGCCGGCGAGCGATCCCGTGTAGCGACGGCCATTCAAGTTCGGTGATCGCACGCGTCGCTTAAGGTTGCCGGTGAGCGCAAAATGCGGTACCGTTTGGGAGGACCCCATCCACCAAACGGAATCGCGGCCATGCAACGAAAAGACGCTCGCACCCTCACTCGCCGGTCGTTTCTGCAGAAGTCGGCGCTGGCGGGCTCCGTCCTCATCGTGCCCCGCCACGTTCTCGGCGGCCCCGGTTTCACGGCGCCGAGCGATCAGGTTGCCCTGGCGGCCATCGGCGCGGGCGGCAAAGGGGCCAGCGACATCCTCCATGCGTCTGTGAACGGGCGCGAGCGGGTGGTCGCGCTGGCGGATGTGGACTTTTCCGGCAGCGCGTCGCGCTCCGTCGAGCGATTCCCGGATGCGAAGCTGTACGCGGACTACCGCATCATGCTGGATGAGATGCCGGAGATCGACGCCGTCACCATCTCGACGCCCGACCACGTCCACGCGCCGGCGGCCAAGCACGCCATGGAGCGCGGCGTGCACGTGTACGTCCAGAAGCCGCTGACCCACAACATCCGCGAGGCGCGCATCCTCACCCAGATGGCGCGCGAGCATCAGATCGTTTCGCAGATGGGCAACCAGGGCGCGTCGAATCCGCTCCTCGGGATGGTGCAGGAGTGGGTGGATAGCGGAGTCCTCGGGCGGATATCGAAGGTGCAGATCTGGACGAACCGGCCCGTCTGGCCTCAGGGCTTCGCCATGCCGGCACCGGATGCGAGCCAGAAACCGCCCGATCTGGACTGGAACCTGTGGCTCGGTCCGGCAGAGTTTCGCCCGTACATCCCGGGGCTGCATCCGTTCAACTGGCGTGGCTGGTGGGATTTCGGCACGGGCGCGCTGGGCGACGTCGGATGCCACCTCATCGACATCCCCTTTCGCACGCTGAAGCTCGGGTACCCCAGGGACGCCGAAGCGAGCGTCGGCACCATCTACACGCAGATGTGGACGCCCGAGTACGTCCCGGAGGGCGCCCCGGCCTCGTCGCTCATCACCCTGCATTTCGACGCCACGGACAAGAGCGGCGCCCCCATCGAGATGACGTGGATGGATGGCGGCATCCGGCCTCCGCATCCCGAAGCCATTCCGCCGGATCACGACATCGGCGGGCGAAACAGCGCCAACGGCGTGCTCATGATCGGTGAGAACGGTGTGATCTCGTCGAACATCAACGACAGCTCACCCTTGATGCCGAAGCTGTATCTAAATGACGGCACCACGGAGTTCGGACCCGAGACGGAGCCCGACGACGAGCCGGAATACGGCCATCAACGCCGCTGGGTAGATGCGATCAAGGCGGGCTTCGATAGCCCCGAGCACCGCGCCCTGACGTCGTCCTTCGACTATGCCGGTCCCATGACGGAGACTGTTCTGATGGGGAATCTCGCCATCCGCGCCTACATGCTACGCCGGGTTGATGAGGACGGCGACGCGCACTACTATGCGCGCCGCAAGCTCCTCTGGGATGGTGAGAACATGCGCATCACGAACATCGAGGAGGCCAATCAATTCGTCGGGCGGACCTATCGGGAAGGGTGGGAGGTCTAGACGAGGCACGCGATTCGATGCGCAGGCAGTGGGCCGAGCCGGCGTTGAGACGGGTCGTTGCGGTCGTGATGATAGGGATGGCGGGCGGCGGGCTCGTCTCGATCACGACCGCGCAGATCCCCGCGCCGGCCGAGCGATCGGGCGGTGACGGTGGCGCACCCGCGTTCGAGCTGGTGGATGGAGATCGCGTCGTGCTGCTGGGTAGCGGATTTATCGAAGCCGCCCAGGAGTTCGGCTTCATCGAGCTCGTCCTCACGACGCGCTGGCCGGATCGGCGCATCATCTTCCGGAATCTGGGATGGTCCGGCGATACGGTTTTCGGCGAGGCGCGCGCCCGATTCACTAGCCCGCCGACACCCTACGAGCGGCTTCTCGGCGATGCCACGGCGCCGGATCCTACCGTGATCTTCGTGGGCTACGGCTCGAATGTACCTTTTGAGGAGAACGACACGCCGGGGCGCTCCGCGGGCAGCGCGCTGGCTCTCTTCGAGGACGGGCTTCGAAGCCTGCTGGATGACCTCCAGGACCGGACGGGTGCACGGATCGTCCTGCTCTCGCCGCCGCCGTTGGAGGCGGCCTCATCGCCTTCACCGGCTGAGATCGTACATCGCACGAATGAGGGATTAGCTGAGGTGTCGGAGACCATTGCGCGCGTCGCTCGCGAGCGCGGACACTTTTTCGTAGATGTCTTCAACGGATTGATGGAGGCGAACCGGCACACGCGCCTGACGGACGACGGCATCCGCCTCGATAGGGTGGGTCACCGCGAGCTGGCGCGCGTGATCGCGGCCGGACTCGGGCTCGAAATCGAGCCTTCGTGGATGCATCGGGCATCCGGCGAAAGCGCACGCCGCGTGACCGAGCAGGAGCAGCTCCGTCAGCTCATCATCCAGAAGGACCTACTCTACTTCGAACAGTACCGGCCGGCGAACGAGACGTACCTGATCGGCTTCCGGAGCTACGAGCAGGGCCAGAATGCCGTCGAGCTCGAGCAGTTGACGCCGCTCATCGAGACGCTCGACCATGCGATCGACCGTTCAAAGCGTCGGATAGCCTCGAAGGGGGGCGTGGACGACTCATGAGAATGACATCGGCCGGCGTTTCGGCACTCGCTCTCGTCGCGGTCATTTTTGCCACGGCCGGCCCCGTCGGCGCACAGAACGTGCGCGCCATCCCCAATCCGGATCCGATGCACGAGCTCGAGCAGCTCGAGGTGACCGACGGCTTCGAAATCAACCTCTTCGCCGCCGAGCCCATGATCGGGAAGCCCGTGCGGATGGCGTGGGACGAGCGCGGGCGCCTCTGGGTCGTCGGCACGACTACATACCCGCAACCGGAGCCCGGAGAGGTACCCAACGACAAGGTCTACGTGCTGGAGGACCGCGACGGCGACGGCCGCGCCGATACGTCCATCGTCTTCGCCGAGGGGCTCCAGATGCCGACCGGTATCGCCATCGGCGACGGCGGCCTCTACGTGGGCAATGCCAACGAGCTGCTCTATCTCAAGGACACGGACGGCGACGGCCGGGCGGACGAGAAGCGAGTCATCTTTCGCGGATTCGGCCGCGCCGACACCCATCATCTCATCAACACGTTCCGCTGGGGTCCCGATGGCGCGCTCTACATCAACCAGGGCATCTACACGTACAGCAATATCGAGACGCCCTGGGGGATGCGGCGTCTCCACGGCGGCGGCATCTGGCGGATGGAGCCGGCTGCGCGCCGCCTCGAGGTGTTCACCCGCGGGATGGTGAATCCGTGGGGGCACGAGTTCGACGCGTGGGGACAGTCCTTCGGGACGGACGGCGCGGACTACCAGGGCATCTACTATCTCTTTCCAGGTGCGCAGTACAATGCGGCGCTCGGCGCCGAGCGTATGCTGACCGGCTTGAACGAGGATCATCCGAAGTACGCCGGCCTCGACGTGCTTTCCGGGCGCCATCTGCCGGATTCGCTGCAGGGGCATTTCGTGACCAACGACTACCGGGCAAACCGCGTGGTGCGATTCGCCGTCTCGGAGGATGGAAGCGGGTTCCGGGCGGAGCCCGCGGGGCCGCTGGTCTGGAGCCGGCATGTCGCGTTTCGGCCGGTCGACGTCCGGATGGGGCCCGACGGCGCGATCTACCTGGCCGACTGGTACAACCCCATCATCCAGCACGGCGAGATCGACTTTCGCGATCCGCGCCGCGATCAGGAGCGCGGGCGTATCTGGCGGATCACGGCGCGCGGCCGGCCGCCGGTCGAGCCGCCGGACCTTGCAGCCGCCGGGGCGATGGAGCTGCTCGAGGCGCTTCGGCTTCCCGAGCTCTGGACGCGGCGCCAGGCGCGGAGGCTGATCCGCGAGATGGATGGCGATGAGGTCGAGGCCGCCGTGGCGTCGTGGGTGGCTCGGCTGGATGGAGACGATCCGGACCGCGAGCGCCTTTTGATGGAAGCGCTCTGGGCGATGCAAGCCGTGGATCGCGTGGATGGAGCGCTGCTCGAGCGCCTGCTGCAGGCGGAAGATTCGCGGGCACGGGCGGCCGCCGTGCGGGTGCTTTCTCATTGGATCGATCGCATCGAGCGGTCGGCCGAGCTGCTCGCCGATGCGGTGCGAGATGAACATCCGCGAGTGCGGATGGAGGCGGTGACCGCGTTGCGCCGCCTTCGCACGGCCGAGGCGGCCCGTCTGGCGCTCCAGGTGCTCGATGCGCCGATGGACCGATTCCTGGATCACGCGCTCTGGATTACGATGCGTGACCTCGAGCCGGTCTGGCTCTTGCAGGTGAAGGAGTCGCCGGATTTCTTCGGGGATACCGCCAAGCTCGCCTTCGCCCTGAAAGTCTCGACGAAACCGTACGCCGTGGCGCACCTGGCGCAGATGTTCGATCACGGCGACGTTCCGGACGACTACCGGGCCGAGGTGCTCGATCGCATCGCGCAATATGGGTCGGCTTCCGACCTGCAGGTTCTTTTTGAGCATACCCTTCGCGATGAGCGAGGGGCCATCGATTTACTGGCCGCGCTCGAACGCGCCGCGCGACGGGGCGAGAGGAGGAGCTCGAGCGGGAGTGTGATCGAGGCGCCGCAGGCCGGCGAAAACGAAAGGCCGGCGGGACATCCTGCCGACGGCCTGGAGCGGATCGCTGCGTTGCTGACGCACGAGGACGACGCCGTGGCGGCATCCTCTGCGAGGCTTATTGGATGGTGGGGACTTGCGGCCTTTCGCGACGATCTCATCGCGATGGCGCAGGCGCCGGGCACGTCGGAGCGCCTGCGCGAAGCCGCCGTGGACGCCCTCGCCTCCATGGGCGATTCGGTGAGTACCGCGGCGCTCGTCGAGATGACCGCATCCGACCGGCCGCTCGATCTGCGGCTGCTCGCGGCCGCCGCGCTTTCGTCCATCGATCTGGCGGCGGCGGCCACAGCAACGGTCGAGTTGCTGCAAGATGACTCGCTGTCGGATGATGCAGAACGCGTCTACCGATCGCTGTTTTCGCATTCAGACGGCGCGGGCGCACTTCTCGCCGCGTTGGGCACTCGCGGCATCGAGGAATCCGCCGCGCGCAAGGGACTGGAGGTCATCCGCTCTATGGGTCCGCGCTGGCGCGAATCGACGGAAGGCGCCGACGCCCTGTATGCCGCGCTCGAGGCCATCGGAGGCCCGCTCCCTCCGCCACGCATACCGCAGAATCCCTCTGGAGAGCAGCTCCATCGGCTCGAGCTCGACGTGAAGGCAGAGGGTGACCCGAGCCGCGGGGAGCTGGTCTATCGCCGCCCCGAGCTCGCCTGCCAGACGTGTCATGCGATCGGCGGCGCGGGTGGTCGCGCCGGACCCGATTTGAGCAGCCTCGGCGCGAGCGCGCCCGTCGACTACATCATCGAAGCCGTGCTGATGCCGGAGAAGGCCGTGAAGGACGGGTTCGGCCTGGTGAACGTCACGCGGACCGACGGCACGGTCGCGTCCGGCTTGCTCATGCGCGAATCCGAAGCGGAAGTCGTGCTCCGCGATCTGGCTGATGAAGAAGTGACCATCCCGAAGAACCAGATTCGCACGCGGGCCGTTGTCCCGGGCTCGCTGATGCCCCCGGGGCTCACGGCGAACCTGGACGAAGACGAATTCCTTGACCTCATCCGCTTCCTGTCGGAGCTAGGTGCCGCCGAGGGCGTCACGCCTGAGCCCGGATGGATTCGCCGCTGGCGCATGGCCACCGCGAACGAAGAGATTGCCGTGGGCACCGCCGCGGAGCTGGCGGCCGGAGGCGACGACCGGCTGACATGGCAGCCGGCCTACAGCATGGTTTCGGGCGCGCTTCCGCTTGACGACATCCCCCTGATACAGATGCCCGATGGCCGACGCGTGAGCCTGGTACGGTTCGAACTGGATGTGCGGAAGGCCGGAACGGTGGCGCTCGACATGGGCATTCCGGACGGGTTATCTTTGTGGATGAAGGGCGCGCCCATTCCCTCGGGCGGCAGCACGGTTTCGATTGACCTGCAGGAGGGGACGCACAGCTTCAGCCTATTGATCGACCGCGAGGCCCGCATGGCGCCGATTGGCGTGCGAATAGTGGATCTGTCCAGTGCGGATGTGCATCCGGTCGGCGGAAAATAGCATCCTAACTGGCCCTCTCAACAAGAGCCATCCTCATCCATGTACCGACATCTCCGAGCGATTTGCGCTTTTGTCGCGCTAACGTGCATCGCATCGCTGACCGTCCCACATCCAACCCCGGCCCAGGAGCGGCCGGCCCGGCACGTCGTCATCATCAGCATCGACGGATTTCCCGCCGAGGCCTTGTGGGATGAGCGCACGCCGCTGCCCAACGTGCGCGCGCTCGCGCGGGATGGAGTCTGGGCGCGCGGGATGACGCCGGCCACCCCGTCGGTCACCTGGCCGAACCACACGACGCTGGTCACGGGTGTGTACCCGGAGAAGCACGGCGTGCTGATGAACGGTCGGTTCGTGCGCGGGGGACCCGGTGAGCCGGTGACGCGAAACAGTGACGTCGACCGCGCGGAGCTGACGGCGCATCCCAGTCTCTTCGACATCGCCTCGGAAGCCGGGCTTCGTACGGCCGAGGTGAACTGGCCCGTGACGCGCTCAGCGCCGACGCTCGACGAGAGTCTCCCCGATGCGCCGCGGGCCATCGAGCACACCACGTCGCCGCTCCGCGATGAGCTGGCGGAGTTGGGGATCGTCGAGGATGAGGAGGCCTTCGGAAGGATGAGCTACGCCGGGCGCGACTACGTGTGGACGGCCGCCGCGGTGCATCTTATCGAGAATAGGATGCCTGATCTCTTGCTTTTCCATCTGCTCGCAGTCGACGGGCTTCATCACGGGTACGGCGTCGGCTCCCAGCCCGCATCGGCTGCACTGGCGCTGGCCGACCAGCACGTTGGCGAGGTGCTCGATGCTCTCGATGCGGCGGGCGTCCGCGAGGAGACGGCCATCTTCGTGGTCTCGGATCACGGCTTCATGAGCGTCAACCGGCAGGTGCGCCCGAACGTGCTCCTCCGCCAGGCCGGCCTGCTCGATGTGGATGATGAAGGGCGGATTTCGTCGGCGCGGGTGCAGTCGCTCTCGAATGGCGGCACGGCGATGCTCTTCGCGACGGATCCTTCGACCGCGGCGGACGACCTCGCGCGGGCGCGGGAGCTGCTCGAGGGTGTCGAAGGCATCGCCCGAGTGCTCGAGCCGGATGAGTATGCGGCCTACGGACTTCCCCATCCAACCGAATCCGACCAGGTGGGTGATCTGGTGCTCGCTGCGGACCCGGGTTACGCCTTTGGCGATGCGGCCACGGGCGATCCCGTCATCGCCTTCGACCGCGCCGTCGGGGTGCACGGCTACCTGAACGACACGCCGGAGATGCGGGCGCTCTTCATCGCGTCGGGGGCCGGCATTCGGTCCGGTGGACAGTTGGAGTGGATCGACAACCGGTCCGTCGCCCCCATGGCGGCGCGCCTCCTTGGCCTCCGGCTCGAAACGGCCGACGCGGCCGTGTTGGAGGGAGTCCTTGAGTAGCGGCTAAGCGCGCCCGAGTAGCGCCAGATCGCTACGCCGATTCTTCGATCTCCACGTGCAGCATCCGATCGCCGCGCTCGATGGAATCGACGACATCCAACCCGCCGATGACCTTGCCGAAGACGGTGTGGCGACCGTTCAGGTGCGGCTGGGGCGAATGCGTGATGAAGAACTGGCTGCCATTCGTGTTCGGACCCGCGTTCGCCATCGAGATCACGCCGCGTTCGTGGAGGAGTGGATTTCCATCCAGCTCATCCTCAAACTCGTAGCCCGGTCCGCCGCGACCGGTGCCGGTCGGATCACCACCCTGAATCATGAAGTCGCTGATCACCCGATGGAAGGACACGCCATCGTAGTAGCCTTCCCTCGCCAGGAAGACGAAATTGTTGACGGTTATCGGCGCGTGCTCCGGATACAACGCGATGCTGATCGTTCCCTTCTGGGTCTCAATGTTGGCCAGATAGCCTTTCTCCGGATCGATCTGCATCGAAGGTGGGCTGCTCCATCGGGTCTGCGGCATGTCGAATCTGTTAATTGGGGTGTTGGTCGGGATGGACGGACGTTGCGGATTCTATAGTACCTTCGGACTGACGGATCGAGCCTCGTATTGTGCCCGAGCGATGTAACGTGTCCGGTGAAAAGCTCTCGCGCGGCCTCGTTGGCAGTGAGATGATGGCGGCGGAGGCCAGGATGAGGCCGCCTCCGAGAATGATTTTTGGGGTGAGGACGTCTCCCAGCAGAACGACGCCGAGGACGGCGCCGATGAACGGCTCCAGGTTGACGTAGATGCCGGCATGTGCGGCCCGGACATAACGAATGCCCCAGTTCCAGAGGCTGAACGTGATCGCCGTGCACCCTACGCCCAGCCCGACGAGGGCGCCCCACACCTCCGCAGGTAGGTCGACGGGCGGAAGGCCGGCGCTGATAAGCGTCCAGGGCAGAAGAAGGAGCGTGCCGATGCCCATGGAGATGACCGTGACGAGTAGCGAATCGTAGCGATGGACCAGGCGGCGCGTGCAGAGCACCATACTGACGGCGGCGACCAGGGAGACGAGGACCATGAGGTCGCCGACGAGTGAGCGGCCTTCTCCGGGCGAGCCGACGAGGAGTACGAGCCCGAGCGTCGAGGTCGCGATCGCCGCCCATCCGGCCCGCCCGGGCTGTTCGCGATCGACGATGAGCGCGGCCACGGCAAGCAGCGGGGCAAAGCCACCGACGATCAGTGCAGCGCTGGAAGCCGTCGTGCGGTCTAGTCCCTCGAACTGAAGGATGAATTGAATCGGCACCATCAAGGCCGCGTTCAAGAGGAAGAGGGGCCAATCTTCCCGCGCGGGCAGCCGGCGAAGAGCACCCGGTCCGGATGCTTGCCCGTCACTAACTGCCGCTGAGTCGTCGGCGCCGGCCCCTGCCGATCGCCGCGCGCGATGATCAGCGCGGGCCCGGTGCCAGCTTATCGGGAGGAGGATGCAGAGCGCCAACACAAACCGCCAGAGCACCACGTGATGCGCGCTCAGCGTGGCGAGGGCCACCTTTCCGAAATAGAAGGAGCCGCCCCAGAGGACGCATGCCGTGATGAGCGCGGCGTGACTGAGCCGCGTGGACGGACGGCTGCTCAAGAGGCCGTTCCCTCCGCCTTAGCATGGGCAGAGTCGTTCGTCATGGATCTTCGGATGATCATTCCGGTGGGGTGAGGTCGATATCCATACATCATGGACATGCTTTGTCCGGCTCAGCCGGACTTCCGGATTCCACTCACAGGGACAAGCAACGTCCGGGTGTCAGGAATGGGCATGTCCATCTCTCGCGGATTCCGGAGAAAGCGTCGAATGGCGTATCCGTTCCCCGCGTGCCCTAACTTCACGGTCCGCGACGATTTCTCCGAAAGATGCCGTCTATCAGAACAGTCACGGTCACCCGCTACGTTACGCCGCTGCGCGAGGGCGGCTCGCTGCCCGCCATCGTGGAAGCGGACGATGATGGCATGTACGTCCTCAAGTTTCGCGGGGCGGGGCAGGGGCCGAAAGTGCTCGTGGCCGAGCTCATCTCGGGAGGGATCGCGCGCGCCCTCGGACTTCGCGTACCCGAGATTGTCTTCGTCGAGCTCGACGCCGAGCTGGCTCGCACAGAGCCCGATCCCGAAATCCAGGATCTCATCCGCGCGAGCGGCGGCCTGAATCTGGGGCTCGACTATCTGCCCGGCTCCATTTCCTTCGATCCGGTCGTCGATGAGGTCGACGGCCGGCTGGCGTCGCGAATCGTCTGGTTCGATGCCCTCGTTTCGAATGTCGATCGCACGGCCCGCAACACGAACATGCTCATCTGGCACGGAAACCTCTGGCTGATCGATCACGGATCCACGCTGTACTTTCATCATGCCGACGATCATTTTTTGCATCGTAGCCGTGACCCCTTCGCACTGATTGCAAACCATGTGCTACTCGATCGCGCCGATGCCCTCGAAGAGGTGGACGAGGACATGCGGGGGCTCCTGACGCGGGCGGCCATCGAAGAGATCGTGGGGCTCGTCCCGGACGAGTGGCTCGAAGGAGGCGTGGATCGCCCACCGCCGGACGAGCTGCGCGCGCAGTATGTCGAGTACTTAGCGCAACGAATCGAACATTCCCACCACTTCGTCCAGGAGGCCGTCCGTGCGCGAGGAGCTTTATGATTACGCGGTGATCCGCGTCGTGCCGCGGGTCGAGCGTGAGGAGTTCGTCAACGTCGGCATCATCCTCTCGTGTCCGGGCCGGCGATTCCTGGATGCGCGCATCGAGCTCGACGAGGGGCGGCTGCTCGCGCTATTTCCGGATGTCGACATCGAGACTGTTCGTGCTCACCTGGCGACCATCCCCGCGATCTGCCGCGGGGGGGATGGCGCCGGGCCCATCGGCAGGCTCTCCCAGCGCGAGCGCTTTCACTGGCTCGTCGCGCCGCGCAGCACCATCATCCAGACATCCGAAGTGCACACGGGGCGCTGCAGCGATCCGGAGGCCGAGATCGAGCGGCTAATGGACCGCATGGTAAGGACCGGGTAGGTTGCTGGTTGCGGGTTCAGGAAGTGGCCGGCCGACTTAACAATTTGCACCTCGAATCCTGAACTCGTCGCGAACCAAATCCTGAACTTGTCCTCAAACGAGATCCTCAACTAATCGACCGTTTCGATGCGGCCCAGGCGTTTGATGACGCGGTCCGCCGGTGGGTTGTCCCCGAACTCCACCCGGGAAATGACGACCTCGATGAAGTCGGCTCTCTCGAGCCAGAGGGTCTCCGCGTCGATGTAGAGGTCACCCCAGTATTGCGAACCGCCTTTGACGGTCATGGGCATCCCCGGCGCGGGCTCCATCGCCATCCTGAAGTCGGATTCCCCTGAATCGAACCCCACGAGTGCGCAGGCGCGATCGCCGATGCGGCTCATGCCTTTCCATTCGAGCGTGACCCGCCCATTCTGGAAGTAGGAGGCGCCCTCGTCTCCGCCCACGGGTACCTCGGGCCTGGAATAGGACGAGTAGTGCTCGATCACCTGCCCGATGGATTTTAGATCGCCGATGTCCTGATCCTGCTCTGCGGACGGCTCTGCGAACACATTGTGGAAGGCGTAGAAATCGATGAATGTGTTGTAGACGCGGTGCGCGATCTCCGGGGAAAGGGGCTCGCCTTCGTCGGTCGTGAGACCGGCGAAATCCGAGAAGGATACGCCGAGCAATTCATCGGCAGCATGATCGATGACATTCGTCCACCCGGCGAGGCTCGGGATGGTGTGACGTGACCCGTCAGGACCGACCAACTCGAACTCCCTGGCGGTCAGCGTTTGCCGTCCCGTCTCATCCAATCGGATCTCCAGGCGTGTCGAGGTTTCCTCGCGGCTCCATAGCGAGCCGTCGCCGATGTACGTCAGGTACACTGTCGTAAACCGATACTCTCTTGCACCCGGTGCGCGAGGCTGGCCGAGGTCGAGCGTTCGGTCGTCGGTCTGCGACCAAACCGACGGCGGTGCCAGGAACGGGCAGAGTAGGGCGACGAAGAGGAGGTAGTGTCTGCACGTCATGGCGCGGTACGGGGTTGGTGCAGGAGGGTGGCGTGGGCGGTCTGGGCCCACCTGAGTGTGCATTTGAACGACTCGATGCCGTGTTGAAGGGCGAGGATCCCTTCCGGTGGCTCGCCCTCCAGTTGCTTTGTCGTGCCCTTGAGCTCGTCGATGTACTCGCGCAGCCCGTCGATCATTTGCTCCAGAAAGTTGATGGTGGCCTCCCGCCCCAGGAGCGGCGTCATGAAGGCGAATCGAAGGAGGAGCTGATCGAGGCGGAGCACGATGTCCTCCTTTTCGATGGGCTGCCGGAAGGTGGACTTCAGAACGGCCAGACCGTCGTCGGTCAGCGATAGGAGGCGGGCCGGGCGGAGGGATTCGGCATTCTCGACGGTTCCGGTGATCCAGCCGGCCTCCTCCATGCGCTTCAAGGCCGGGTAGATGGCGCCCGCGCTGGTGCTGAAGTGGCCCATGGGGGTTGCCTCGAACTCCTTTTTCAGATCGTATCCGGATCTGGGGCCCTTCAATATCAAACACATGATCGCCATGCGAAGCGGCGAGAGAGTGGGGGATGGCATCTGGACCGGGCTTCGACGTATCTAGAATATAACGAAACGTAATATATCGAATCGAAATATTCAAGCTGCCGGATGAACAGTTGAAAATTCAACCTACCCGGGCATCGAAACCCCGATGCGTCCGTCGCGGTACGCAGTGCCCGATACGGCTACCACGCCATCACGCCGTACAGGCAACGTGCCCGTAGCTCAGCTGGACAGAGCATCTGACTTCGGATCAGACGGTCGGGGGTTCGAATCCTCCCGGGCACGCCATTTCGACAACGCTCTCACGGTCGTGGGAGGATGAGAACTCCCGAAGGGGAGTTCGACACGAGCGAGCACGCTCCCCTTTTGTCCGGTTCGGCGGTGGAAATTCGCATCTATCAACAGGGAGTCTCCCGTTGTCCCGCAGGGAATCCCCATCGTCACTCTACACGAACCCTGACGACATCCGATGGCTGCCCGCTACCGCCTCTGCATTCTCTCCTTCGCCCTTCTGATCCTCGCCAATCCCGCTGCAGGGCAGACGCTGAAAGGACAAGCGCGTGCTTCATCATCCGCTCTGATTTCCGATGGCAAGACCAACTCGCACCATTCCGCGAAAGCCGAGCGACTCCACGCTATTACCGAACGGTCTGGTACATCGCTCAACAAGAGCGCCTCCGCGCTCGAATCGGTCTGGCGGGTTAAGGATCACCTTTTTCAAGTCTGGGATGCAGAAGCCAATGACGGCATGGGTGACTGGCTCAACGACTACCAGATCCGGTACACCTATACCGAAGGGGGTCTCCAGGCCGAACGGGTCTTCGACGGCTGGGATGAGGAGATCGGTGATTGGATATTCGACTTTCTCACTACGTGGACGTACAACGAACAGGGTCTTCCCGGCGAGGTCACAGATTCGAGCTGGGATCCGCTCGCCGATGGGGGCTCGGGCGCGTGGGTCATCGAGAGACGCGTAACAACGACCTATAATGACCGCCGCAAAGTGCTCGTGTCGACGACGGAGTTCGCCGACGATGGGGACTTCTTCATCTGGAGCCGCGACACGTACACATACGACGAGAGTGGGGAGGTCGTGCTGCAGAGGGTGACCGAATCGGGCCTCTTTGGGCCGTTAGCGCCGTCGCGACGCGAGACCTACACGTACGACAGCGGGCAGCTCACAGAAATCTTCGTCGAAGCCTATCAATCGGACGAATGGATGCCGCTCCGGCGTGATTCGCGAGTCTACGACGACGAGGGTCGCATAACAGAACGCACCATGAGCTCCTGGGATATCATCAACAACGACTGGCTCAACATAACCCGGACCCTCACCTCCTACTCAGAGAACCAGACCGAGACGATTTCCCAGACGTGGAGCGGAGGCGCGTGGCTAAATGTGGGTCGAGACATCGAAACCCTCGATTTCAACGCAGGCACGGCCACAACCGTGGAACAGTACTGGGATGCATCCGCCAACGGCGGCGCGGGCGATTGGGTCAACGAGGACTACGAGGAGTTGCAATTCACCGAAGAGTTCCAACTCATAGGCTTCATCGAGCGCGTCTGGTCATCGGATGCCTGGGTGGACTCCCGGCGTGGCTCGGCGGAACTCGATGAGAACGGCAACACAAGCGTGCAATTATCGCAGTTCTGGAATGGAACGGAGTGGGTGAACGAGGAGCGTTTCCTCTTCACCTACATCGAATTCGACGCGACGGCATCCGAACGGGAAATTCCCGGGGGCCGGTTTCAGCTCGAAGACAACTATCCCAACCCGTTCTCAGCGACGACCACCATTAGCTTCACGCTCGAGACCCCGGACCATGTCACCCTCGACGTGTTTGATGTTCTCGGCCGCCGTGTTGCGACGCTCGTCGACGCGGTCAAGGGCCGCGGCGTGCACGAGGTCACGCTGGATGCGCGCGAGCTCTCCGGAGGCCTCTATGTGTATCGCCTTAGTGCGTCTGGGCACCAGGCCGTGCGAACGATGCTCATCTTGAAGTAACACCTGTCCTCCTGGCCGCTTCCATTGGAGGGGGAGGCGCATCGTTGGATTGGCGCCCCCCTCCGATCGGAGGATTGCACATATCTCCTCCGGGCGCACATTTGGGAAATTTCATCTCCAACCCCGGTCGGGTGATCGGGCTGTTGCTTTTCGAAAGTCCCGTTGCATACTTCACCGGCGTTCACGTCCCCAGCCCACTTCGGAGCGCACGGCCATGTCTGCACGCTACGGGTTCGTCGCTATCGCGGCCGCCATTCTCATCTGGTCCGGTCCCGTCAACGGTCAGTCCCTCGACCGCTACTCAACCACGGCGCTAAAGGATCATCCGGAGATCCTGAGATTGATCCAGGGGGACCACAGTCCCCGAGCCCTTTCGGCAGATGCTCGAGGTATCCGTGGCCGTGAGACCTTGACCGATGCCCTCCGTGCCGAGCGGCTCTTGTCGAAGAGCGCACAGATTTGGCTGCTACTGCAGCAGACCGATCAGGTCTGGAATTCTGACGCGGGCGACTGGTTGAACGAAGGCCGCATCACGTACATGCGTACTGAGCAGGGCGATGAACTCGGCTACCTGATCGAAAGCTGGGATGCCGAGAGTGAGGCGTGGATCAATGAGTTGCGCCAGACCTCCCAGCTCGATGCACAGGGCAGGGTGGTCACGAGCCTTACCGGGAGCTGGGACGCCAATGCGAATGGGGGCGCCGGGGCCTGGATTGGCGAGCTGCGCACATCCTACGAGTACAACTCTGCCGGCAATACGGTGCTCCTAACGATGGAGCTCTGGGATGAGGCAAGTGAAGACTTCTTCATCTGGTTCCGATTGACCAGCACGTACGACGGCTCAGGCGAACTTCTTCTGCAGGAAGTGTCGGAGTCTGCCTTTTTAGGAGATCTCGAGCCGAGCTTCCGGTACTCGTACGAGTACGATGGCGCAGGAAACGAGACCGCGGTCCTCAGCGAGGCGTGGGATGGCGTGGCCGGCGCCTGGAATCCGTATCTGCAGGAATCGACGGGTTACGATGACAACGGCGAAGAAGTCGAGTGGGTCAGTCAAGTGTGGAATTCTGGAACGGAGACCTGGATGAACAGCCAGCGCGAGGTGACCAGTTATACCCCCGACTCGAATTCGCCGACTCAAGTCGAGGTCATTGAACAGGCGTGGGATTTCGCCGGCGGAGGGGGTGTGGGTGCCTGGGCAAATACGGATCGAACCATCAATACGTATTCCCCCAACGCAACGTCACCGACCCAGTTCGTCGAATTGACTCAGGAATGGGACCCCGCCGCGGGTGGTGGAGAAGGGGACTGGGTTAACGTGGAGCGCGAGACATCCAATTTCGCCGGAGCAAGTCTGTTCACGTCCTATCTATTGGAGGAATGGAATCCGGAGGCGAACACATGGAATTACGTGGAACAGATCTCGACGCGGTTGAACGAGCAAGGGCTGGTCAGCGAGTACCTGACTGAGGTCTGGCAAGGTTCGGATTGGGCAAATGCGTTTCGTTCGCTGCTGACCTACGAGGAATCCGGGTCTGTGGCGTCCGAGGGCGAGCATCCTGTGCAGCCGTTCTGGCTCGAGGAGAATTACCCGAATCCTTTTAGCCGTGCGACGAGCATCCGCTTCCGGTTGGAGGCGTCGGAGCACGTCACGCTCGAGGTCTTCGATGTGCTCGGCCGGCGCATCGCCACGCTCGTCGACGGCATCACGCCGAAAGGCACGCATGAAGTCACGCTCGACGGATCCGCTCTATCCGGAGGCCTCTATGTTTACCGACTAAGTGGCGAGACCATGCAGGCGGCGCGTACGATGTTGCTATTAAAATGACGAGGCCGATGTGGAGTGCAAAGCTGAAGTATTGCATTCCTCCTCTCGATTGAACTTCTTGATAAAGGCATAGTTGGGGGCAGTATATCCAGCCCTCAATACCGATCGGTCCGCCCCTGTTGTTCGTGGCAGGCGAAGGGTCCGCACAATCGGCCACCCAATGGAAACGCCCCGCGCCCGCCATTTCACCCCCTCAGCCGACGGCATTCCGCCGCTTGCCGAATCGCTTGACCGCTCGGGGCATCGCACCTGGCAGCGCTTGCCGATCATGGAGGCGATTTTCGATCAGATGACCGAAGGCCTTGTGATCTTCGATTCGGAGGGGAATCTGCTGGATATGAATCCGGCGGCCCTGGCGATTCATGGCTTCGACGACGTCCGGCGACTGCAGCGTCATCTAAGTACGCTCACGGATACGTTTGAATTGTTCGACCTTGCGGGCGACCGACTGCCTGTGGAACAATGGCCGATCGGACGGGCGCTGCGGGGAGAGACCTTCGACCGCTATGACGTGAGAGTCGTGCGTGCGGATACCGGGAAGGAGTGGGTGGGGTCGTACGGAGGGGCGCCGGTTTTGGATGCCGATGGTTCCGTGCTCCTGGCCGTAGTGAGCCTCCGCGACGTTACTGCGGAGTGGCGCGCCGAACAGGAGCTTGCCCAGGCCAAGAAACAGATCGAGACCGCACTAACGGCCACCGAAGTGGGCGTCTGGCACTGGGACATCCAGGAGGACCGGATGGTCGGCGACCCCAATATGCTTCGCCTTTTTGGCATGGACGAGAACGAGAAGGGTGCCCCGCTCGAGGACTACGCGAGGCGCATTCACGAGGCTGACCGCGAGCGCGTGATGCAGTCCGTCTCTTCTGTCGTCCAACACGGGGGCCAATACGCCGAGGAATACCGGATTGTCCACCCGGAGCGCGGCGTGCGATGGATTCTCGCGCGCGGCCGGGTCGAGAACGATGCGCAAGGGCGTCCGTTCAGCTTCCCCGGCGTGGTCGTTGACGTGACGGATCGGCGCCAGGCCGAGGAGGCCCTACGCGAAAGCGAGGCCCTGTTCCGTGAAATGGCTGACGGCCTGCCGTTCATCGTCTGGGTTCACGACGCCGACGGTAGTCAAGAGTATGTAAATCAGACATTTGCGGAGTTCTTCGGCATCCCGTCTGAATCGATGACCGGCGACAAATGGAAGGAGTTCGTCCATCCGGATGATGCCGAGATGTATGTCGGGGAGTTCGCGCGGTGTGTTCGCGAACAGCGGCCTTTCCGTGCCACCGTGCGGGCACGTCGTGCCGATGGCGCATGGCGATTCATGGAATCGTATGGCAAGCCACGCCTGTCGGAATCGGGCGAATTTCGCGGCTTCGTGGGCGCGAGCGTCGACATCACCGAGCACCTGGAAGCGGAGAACGCGGTCCGAGAACTGAATCGCACGCTGGAACGGCGTGTGGCCGAGCGCACGGCAGATCTGGAGGACCGCAACCGCGAGCTGCAACAGTTCGCCTACGTGGCCAGCCACGATCTGCGCGAGCCTCTTCGGAAGATCCGAACCTTCGGCGACCTCCTTCTCACGGATATGGAGGATGCCTTGCCCGAGCAAGCTGTTTTCTATGTGGACCGGATGCGATCCGCCGCGCAGAGAATGGACACGCTTCTGAATGATCTCCTGGCCTTCTCGCGGCTCGCCACACATGCCGCGCCGCATTCCAGGGTTGACCTGAACACACTCATCCATTCTGTGCTCGAGGATTACGAGCTGATGATCGGCGAGGTGCAGGCGAAAGTCGATGTGATCGCCTCCGGAATCATCGAAGCGGACGCGTGGCAGCTGAAGCAACTCATCTCCAATCTACTCGACAATGCCCTGAAGTTTCGGCGGGATGGCGTCACGCCCAGGATTCGGATTGTGGCCGAGGTCGTCGAGGATTACGTGGATGCGCCGCAATGCCGGATCACGGTGGAGGACAACGGCATCGGATTCGACGTCAAATACGCCGAGCGCATCTTTTCGCCGTTCGAGCGGCTTCATGGACGAAGCCAGTTCGAGGGCACGGGAATGGGCCTCGCGATGTGTAGGCGTATCGTACAGCGCCACCGCGGTGAAATCATCGCCGAGGGTCGTCCGGGGGACGGAAGCCGCTTCGTCGTGACACTGCCCGTGGCGGCCGAGGCTGGTCCCGGTTCAACGCCGGCCTGACGCTGGCTCTTTACGCCCTGCCTGCCTATAATCAGACGCATCGCTCATACATCGAGTGCGCCGTTTTCTCGTGGTCATCCGTCTCTAAGCCACCATCCATCTCGACTTCCTGATGAAACGTTCTGTGTACCTGCTCGCCGCCATCTGCCTGATCGCGTTCATTATCCCGGCAAGCCCCGTGCTCGCCCAGCAGGCCACGCCGCCCGAGGGCTTCGAGTCCCTTTTCAACGGTGTGGATTTTACGGGCTGGCGCGTTCCCGAGGGCGACAACGGCCACTGGCAGGTGATCAATGGCGTGATCGACTACGATGCGCAAAGCGAGGCCGAGGGCGACAAAAGCCTGTGGACGGAGGAGGAGTTCGGCGACTACGTGCTACGCGTCGACTGGCGCATCAAATCGGTCGGCGAGTACACGAACCCGAACGTGCCCATCATCCTGGCAGATGGTACGCACAAGCGAGACGAAAATGGGAAGCCGATCACGATGGCCGTTCCGGACTCGGACTCGGGCATTCTGCCGCGCGGTCACGGAAAGGGCCAGGCGAACATCTGGAACTGGCCCGTGGGCTCCGGTGAGGTGTACGGGTACCGGATGGATGAGAATATGCCTCCGGAGGTTCGCGCGGCCGCCGTGCCGATCGTCAATGCCGACAACGACATAGGCGAGTGGAATACCTTCGAGATCACGATGCAGGGCGACCGGATGACGGTTGTGCTGAACGATCGGCTCGTGATCGATGGCATCCAGCTGCTGGAAGTACCGGAGCGGGGCCCCATCGGTCTGCAGCACCACGGCGCGATGCGCGACGGCAAGTGGGTGAGTCCACCTGCCCTCGTTCAGTTCCGGAACATCTTCGTTAAGCGGCTGGACTGACGCGTTGTTGAGCCCGTGAACCGCCGACGCTTCCTCGAAACCGCTGCCACCGCGGTTCTGGCCGGCGCCGGAATCGGTTGCTCGCGGCAGAGCGGTCCTCAGGAGGGAACGATGGCCATGACGGGCGCCTCGTCATTCGTACTGCGCGGCGCCATGGTCTTCGACGGGACCGGAGCACCACCGCGCCGGGTCGATGTCGCCATCGAGGGCGACCGGATTGGAGCAGTCGGGCCCAACGTGCGCGGCGACACGTACGTCGACCTCGACGGGCTCTCCCTCGCACCGGGGTTCATTGATGTCCACGGCCACACGGAACAGTCGCTGCTCGTCGATCCTCGCGCCGAGAGCAAATTGCGACAGGGCGTCACGACGGAGGTAGTTGGTCAGGACGGCTCCTCTTTAGGGCCGTGGACGGATGAGCGCTTCGAAGAGATCGAGGCGAACGCTCGTGATCGATTCGGGATGGAGGGCATGCCGTTCCGCGATCTGGCGGGGTTCTTCGCCTGGCTGGATGGACACGGCGCAGCCCTCAACGTGGCCAGCATGATCGGCCACGGCACCATCCGCGCCTATGTAGTTGGGATGGACGATCGGCCCGCGACGGCCGACGAGCTCGATCGGATGGCCTCTGAGGTTCGCCGCGCCCTCGAGGCGGGGGCGTGCGGCCTCTCTAGCGGCCTCGAATACACTCCCGGCGCCTTCGGCGGAACGGCTGAGCTCATCCGGCTCGCTACCGAGTTGAGAGGTACCGGCCTTCCCTATGCCTCGCACATGCGGAATGAGGACGACGAAGTTCTCGCGGCCCTCGAAGAAGCCATTCATATCGGCCGTGCGGCCGGTGTGCGGGTGGAAGTCTCGCACTTGAAGGCGCAGGGCGCGCGGAACTGGTGGAAGGCGCCGGTCCTGCTCGAGCTGATCGAGCGGGCAAATGCCGCGGCGCCGTCACCGGCCGAGTTCGGGGAGGCGGTGCCTCCTGCGGTTGGATTCGATGTCTACCCCTACGTGGCCTACAGCACGGGATTGTCCAGCCTGTATCCCGCAACGGTTCGAGAGGGCGGAACGGAATCCTTCCTCAGGCGGCTTCGAGATCCCTCCCACCATGAACGCCTGCAGTCACTGGTCCTCGACAAAATCGATCAGCTGGGCGGTTGGAATCAGGTGCAGATCAGCGGCACGTCCTCTGAGCAGCTCGTCTGGGCAAAGGGCCGCCGGCTTGGAGACCTCGCCGAGGAGCGGGGTGAAGACCCGTATGACTTGCTCGTCTTCTTGCTCGTTGAGGATGATGGGCGCACCGACATGGTCGGGTTCGGGATGTCGGAGGAGAACGTGGAGATGCAGCTGGCGCACCCGTTGTCGATCATCTGCTCGGACGGAGGAGCGCGCGCCCTCGAGGGGCCTCTCTCGCAGGACATGCCCCATCCGCGCACTTTCGGAGCCTTCCCGCGTGTGCTGGGCCGCTACGTGCGCGAGCGAGGCATCCTCCCGATGGAAACGGCCATCCAGAAAATGACGCAGATGCCCGCCTGGCGCCTCGGCCTCATCGATCGCGGCGTTATCCGCCCGGGCGCCTTCGCCGATCTCGTGGCCTTCGACGCGGAGACGGTGAACGACCGCGCCACGTTCGAGAATCCACATCAGTATCCTGAAGGCATCCCGCACGTGTGGGTGAACGGCCGGCAGGTACTGCGCGATGGAGAGCAAACCGGCGAGTTGCCAGGGCGTAGCGTGCGTCCGCGGGAACGCGGCGGAGCACAGTAGCGGCAACACTGCTGCGAGACTAGCATCAAACGGCGATCAGTGCCATGTGGCCATCTGGCGGAGTACGAGGCGTACGCGCAAGTCTTGAGGAATTCCTGCAACTGGAATCTGCCGGGGGCCTCATTCTCATGGCTGCGGCTGTCCTGGCGCTCATCGTGGCCAATTCTCCACTTTCGGAATTCTATGAGAGCCTGCTGGATCTTCCAGTGGAGATGCGTGCCGGAGAGTTCTTCATCGCCAAGCCTCTTCTTCTGTGGGTGAACGACGGCCTCATGGCCGTCTTCTTCTTTCTTATCGGGCTCGAGCTAAAGCGTGAAGTGGTGGAAGGTCACCTCTCGAGTCTGCGCAGCGCTAGCTTGCCGGCCTTCGCTGCAGTAGGAGGGATGGTTGTCCCGGCGGCGATCTATTCAGCGTTCAATTGGGGTGATCCCGTTGCGATGGAGGGATGGGCCATTCCGGCGGCCACGGATATCGCCTTTGCCCTCGGCGTGATGTCGTTGCTGGGCGATCGCGTCCCACCAGCTCTCAAGGCATTCTTGTTGAGCCTCGCCATCTTCGACGACCTCGGTGCGGTTGTCGTGATTGCGCTTTTCTACACGGCGGAGCTGTCGATAATGGCGCTCATCGTGTCCGTCGTTCTGCTCGGCGGGCTCTTCTGGCTCAACCGATCCGGTGTGACGAGTCCCGGGCCCTACCTGATCCTCGGAATACCGCTGTGGATCGCCGTTTTGAAATCGGGCGTGCATGCGACGCTTGCCGGTGTGGCCGTCGCGATGTTCATTCCGCTACGCATGAGCGCGTCAAATGACGGCGCAAACTCCGAAGAGCCGCTGCTTCATCGGCTGGAGCACGCGCTACATCCGTGGGTTGCCTTCGGGGTGTTGCCGATCTTCGCCTTCGCGAACGCAGGTGTCCCGATTCTCGAGATGACCTTCGAAAATCTTCTGCATCCCGTCCCACTTGGAATTGCCGGGGGATTGGTGATCGGAAAGGTGGTCGGCATCCTCGGGATGAGTGCCCTGGCCATTCTGCTGAGCGGCGCTACGCTTCCGGCAGGTTCGCGCTGGCCGCACCTGATCGGTACGTCGTTACTGGCAGGCATCGGATTCACAATGAGCCTGTTTATAGCGTCACTTGCCTTTGAACATGGGGGCGAGGCGTATCTTGGACTTGAGCGCATCGGCATATTGACCGGCTCCCTGATCGCAGGATCGGCAGGATACGTTGTACTTCGAACAACGCTTAGGCCGCTCACGCCGGGTCCGCCAAGCTCGGCCTTATCCTGATACATGCGTCGCCGGACTCGCATCAAGCTCGTGAGACCGCACTCCCCGTTGAGCCTTCCGTATGCACGACTGGTCTTGATTGCGATCCTTGCCGGACCGTACGTCTTGGCCGCGCAGGAGCTGCCCTTCACACATTTCAGCCCCGACCGCGAGAACCTGGCGCTGCCTGCCGCCGGGGTAACCGACGTCTATCAGGATCGCGGAGGCTTCCTCTGGATGACCATTCTCTCGGTAGGCGTCGTGAGGTACGACGGCCAGAGCATGGAGACGTTCGGGATGGACGATGGATTGATCGACCTCAGCACGAATGGATTGTTGGAGGACAATTCGGGGCGTCTGTGGGTGAACTCGGTATCAGGAGTGGTCGTCTCGAAGGAGCCGGTGCAGGCGTATCAGAACGGCCGCCGTCCGGAGTTCACCTCCACATGGGCCGGATTCAATATCACCGGCTCGCCCGCAAACAACAAGAGCGTCGCCGTCGGCCCTGATGGGTCGATCTGGATTGGGACAGCGACGACGGGCGTCGTGCGCTACCGCATCGTCGACGATGATGAGATCGAGATCGACACGTTCAGAACGGATCTAATTACGCCGGGGGAGCACCTGCCCATCTATTCGGTGGCGGTTCTGCGAGACGGAAAGGCTTGGGCAGGCGGGGTCGGTGGACAACTTTTCGTGATGGAGACGGGAAGCGATCGGTTCCGTCTCGTTCCTCTAGATGACTCGTTTGGCACAACCACGACGGTGCTTTTCGAAGACTCGACGGGCACGCTGTGGGGCGGAGGGCACGATGGAACGATCTGGCGACTCGATCCAGAGAAATCCAGCGCATCGGTAGTCGACGACGCGCTCGGGCAGTGGATCGAAGACATCGCGCAGACGGCCGACGGGAGCCTCTGGTTCTCGAGCCTCGGATCCGGCCTCAGGCGCCTTCACCCGCGCGGTGAGAAGCCCGATGTCACTTTCACGCGGCGCCACGGTCTGCTGAGCAACGTGGTTCACGGTGGCTGGTCAGACCGCGAGGGCAACTTCTGGTTCGGGTCCGATCAGGGGCTCTCGCGGCTGCGCGCCAACTACGAGGCCTTCGAGCACTACACATCCGACTCGCGCGAGGGTGAGCTCCCGGTCCTCCCGGCGGCGACGGTTACGTCCATCGTTGTAGACACCCCAACGGCCGGCTCGGCGATGCGGACTCTGGCCTGGATCGGAACGGTCGGTGGGCTGGCCCACGTCGATCGGGCAGGTCGGCGGACGTGGATTCGCCGCGAGGAGGGGCTTCCTGGATCCGTTGTCTACGCCCTCGAGACGGATCAGGATGGACGCATCTGGATCGGGCAAAACGGACCGACGGCCGTACTTCTCCCGGAAGGAATCGGTCTGCCTCCCTTCGGAAGCGCCGCAGAACTGAGTGCGGTGCGGCAATTGCCCGGCGGGTGGCGTCTTGGAAGTTTCGATCTGGATAATGTCTACGTCATCCGGCGGATGCCCCTTCGTGTGAGCGCAGAGAAAGGATTCGTCGAGAGCCTCTGGTTCTTGAGTTATCGGAAGGTTGCCTGCCTGGTCGCCGATGAGTGGTTCGTGTTTCGTGAGGATGCAGGCTTCCCGGCGACTGCGGCCTCGGCCGCTGCCGTCGACTCGCTCGATCATCTCTGGATCGGGACCGAAGATCGCGGACTCCTGCGAAGCCGTCATCCGATCACGAAGGAGGTTCTCGACTCGCTGGCTACTCGTCGCGATGCACCCGGTGCCGTTCGAGAGGTCACGAACTCGGTCCTCGACGTGGTCTGGGACGCTTCGAGCGGCGGTGCCGACAACATCCAGGCTCTATTCTGGCATGACGGTGTGATGTGGGCCGGCACGCCTCGAGGCCTGTTCGGCTTGCAACCATTGCCGGAGGCGCAAATAGGGTCATTGGCTGGACCGCTGCGCGTCGCAGCCCACCTGACGACCGCATCCGGACTGGGCCACGACAGCGTAATGAGCCTCGACTTTGCCCCCGATGACGGTACCTTCTGGGCGGGGACGAACGGCGGACTCGCGCAGGTCGAGCCGTCGGAGCATCGCGTGCTCCGGATTGTTACGCGGGGAGACGGACTCATTGCTGATGAGGTCTCGTTCCACGGCTCGGTGCGGGTGGCCAATGACGGCTCCGTCTATTTCGGCACGCCGCGTGGATTGACTCGATATCGCCCCGACCTTGACCGCCAGAATCCGCTGCCGCCGCCCATTGTCCTCCGTGATGTTCGGCTGACGGAGAATCGCTGGGGATCCAACGAGATCACGATCAACTACGCAGCGCTGAGCCTGGCAGACGAGAGGGCAGTGCGATACAAGACTCGACTCGTTGGATATCGCAGCGAGTGGTCGCCGGAGACGAATCAGGTGACGGCTCACTTCACCAACCTGCCCGCCCTCCTGTTGTCGAAAACCTATGTATTCGAGGTTCAGGCGTCCAACAACCACGGTGTGTGGACGGAGGTGCCCCTTCAGTATGCGTTCTCCGTGCGGCCCGCCTGGTGGAAGGATTGGTGGGCTTTTCTCCTCTACGGCATCCTGATCATTGGATCGGTCGCAGGCATCGCCCGAATCCAGCGAGGACGCACCGCTCGCGAGGAGCGCGGAAAGGCATTCCTTCGAGAACAGGCGCTCCGCACGGAGGCGGCAGAGGCCTGGGCCAACTATCTGCAGGCCGAGAACGAACGGCAGATGCAAGAGCTCGAGCGCGCCCGGCGCCTCCAGCTTTCGATGCTCCCGGAGAGCGTACCCCAACATCCCGATGTTGAAATCGCTGCGATGATGCGCACGGCCACGGAGGTGGGGGGAGATTATTACGACTTCCACGTGAGCGACGATGGAACACTTACGTTCGCAATCGGAGATGCAACCGGACACGGTCTGGCAGCCGGAACGGTCGTCACGGCGATGAAGGGTCTCTGGAATGCCTTCTCGGGGGAGCCCGATCTGACCGGAGTGATGTACAGGACCAGCACGGCCTTCAAGCGTATGCGGATTCCCATGCTCTACATGGCCGTCGCTCTTGGGCGACTTCGAGGCAACCGTCTCGAGCTCATCGGAGCGGGTATGCCGGCGGCTCTGATCTACCGGGAGGCGACGAAGCGCATCGAATCCGTGCCGCTCAAGGGCCTCCCGCTCGGGAGTCCGGGCAACCCATCGTACCGTTCTACCACCGTACAGCTATCGCCTGGCGACACGGTGGTTCTCATGAGCGATGGCCTCCCCGAACTCCGAAACGTCGATGGCGAGATGCTCGGATACGACGCACTGGGCCGGGTATTTTCTTCTGCCGTGGGTGGATCGGCTGAAACCGTTCTGAAGCGCCTCCAAGCGCTCGTCTCCGGCCTTTGCGAGGATCGGGCTCCTAACGACGACGTGACCTTGCTCGTACTGCGCGCTCGGCAGGGCGATAACGTTCGGGTGTCGGAAACGTAAGCCTACCGGAGGTGCTCAGCGCCAGATGGATGCGCGGGGCGCACCACGTAGCACCCGGCCCGCGAAGGATGATCGACGACCAGCGCGCCTGCCGGCACATCGCGCAGCATCCAGAGGATTAGCGCATCTCCTCCGGCAGCGAGCGTGAAAAGGAATCCGAACACGAGCATAGCCGAGCTGCCCGTTGCAAGAGCGGCTACACCCGGCAGAATGCCGAGCACCAGGCCCGGCACGGCTGCGCCCCATCGATACGCGCCGACCTCCAGAGGCTCAGTGCAGTGAGCATAGGGCGTGAGTGTCTTCAGCTGAAAGCCGAACTTCACCGATCCTGACGGCGCTTTGCCGAGCAGCATCCAGGTGAGGCCGTGCAGCAGTTCGTGAATTACTATGCCGGCAATGAAGAGAAGCGCGAGGGGTACGAGGCCAACGTCGAGCGGACCGGGAATGCCCCACAGCAGGTAGAATGGCCCAAAGAAGACAAACCCGAGGGGGATGAGCAACAGGATGACGTAACCATTCGCCTGCACCATGGAGAATGACCGGTCCTCACGATCGAGTCGACCGGCCGGCACATCGCGGCTGATGAGATGATGGTGCGAGCTGGCCTCCATGCTCTACGTATCGGGCGAATGCGCGCCACACTTTACTTCATGGCTGACCTGATGGTATTTATGGCCGACCTAATGCTATTTATGGCCGACCTCATTGTCGACTCAATGCCCGGGCTGATCGCCCACCAGACGTTGATCAACCTGGCTGCAACTCCTCCCATCGAAGCTGGAACTCTTCCGGCGGATGAGGTTCACAAAACGATTCACGCACATCGCCTCCCTCACACATCCTATCGATAATCCCTCATGGCAAGTCGTCCCGGCCGCAACGATCCCTGCCCCTGTGGCAGCGGGCTGAAGTACAAGCATTGTTGTGAAGACAAGCGGAGCTGGCGCGACAGCCCGGTGATCATGGGCGCCGGAGTGGTCGTGCTGCTTCTAGTCGGTCTCGTGCTGCTCAGCCTGGCCTTTTCTGACAGCGATAGGAGCGCGGCCGCACGGCAATGCCCGCCTGGACAGGTCTGGTCCGAAGCACACGGACACTGCCATTGATCGGCGGCCGCCCTTCGGCGGCATTATCTTGTCGGCTTCCATACGCTCGACACCAAACACCCTCACTCCATTCATGATGGTCGACAGACTCGCTACTGAGAAGCGTCCTTTAACGCTGGTTTTTGGCCTCGTCTTAATAGTGCTTATCCTCACGGGCACCGTCGCTGACGTCGCGGCGCAACCGGCGAATGCGGATCGTACGTCCGGCTCGGATGTCGCGGCCGCTGCGACCGTACCCTTCTTCACCGATGATTTCCCGCCGGAGGAGTTCGCCGAGCGGCGATCCCGCATTCTAGACGAAATCGGACCCCGTGCCGCTGCGATCATCCAGGGTGCGCCGAGCCCGGAAGGCTACGTAAAATTCCGTCAGTCCAATGAATTCTATTACCTGACCGGCATCGAGGTACCGCACGCGTATCTACTTCTCGATGGATCGAGTCGACGTGCCACGATTTTTCTTCCGCATCGCAACGATGCTCGCGAGCGAGGGGAGGGGCGTCTGTTGTCCGCAGAGGACGACGCATTCCTGCGTGATAATCTGGGCTTCGACGATGTTGCGGGCGTCGAACTTCTGGCGGAGCGACTCGGCCGGCTGACGCGCTCCGTGGATGTGCTCTACACGCCCCTGAGTCCTGCGGAGGGGCTCGCCGAAAGCCGTGATCTCGGCTATCGCGTCATTGCGGACATTGCATCGGATCCATGGGACGGCCGTCCTTCGCGAGAAGGGCATTTCGTGCAACTCCTCCGCCAGCGTTTCCCGGCCTTCGAGATCGCCGATCTTTCGCCAACCCTGGACCGGATGCGGCTGATAAAGAGCCCTCGCGAGCTCGACTTAATTCGCAAGGCAACGGTGCTCTCCGGGCTGGCGCTGCTGGAGGCGATGCGGTCGACGGAACCCGGCATTCGCGAATATGAGCTCGACGCCCTCGCGAAATACATCTACCATCGGAACGGGGCCCAGGGCGATGCCTACTACTCGCTCGTCGCCGGTGGCGTGAATGCCTATCGGCCGCACTACCACGCCGGTCGCGACGTTCTGCGCGATGGCGAACTCGTTTTGATGGATTACGCGCCGGACGTTCGATACTACATGAGCGATGTGACGCGCGTATGGCCGGTCAATGGTCAGTTCTCCGACGACCAGCGCGACCTCTACGCATTCTACCTGGGCGCCTATCGGGCCATCCTGGATCATATTGGCCCGGGATTCACGGCCTCCGAGATCATGTCCCGGGCGGCGACGGACATGGATGCGATTCTTGAGCGATCCAGCTTCTCGAAGTCGGAATACCGTCGCGCCGCCGAGAACTTCGTGGAGAGCTACCGCTCGCGGTCCGGAAGCCCGTACGCCTCGCTCGGGCACTGGGTCGGCATGGCCACACACGATGTCGGACGCAACGATGGCCCGCTTCGCCCGGGCATGGTCTTCACCATCGAGCCGGCGCTCCGCGTGCCGGAGGAGGAGATCTACATCCGGCTCGAAGACCTGATCATCATCACGGAGAACGGAAAAGAGGTGGTATCCGAATTCGTGCCGATGGACATCGACGAAATCGAGCAGCTTATGCGGGAGGAGGGGATGCTCCAGAGGTATCCGGCCGCCGTTATCGAAACGATGCTGCCGTGATTGTGGTCGCGTGGACGGTGAATGGAACCATCCTAATCAAACGGAAGCGCGGCAATCGTGCGGTCGACGAAGCCCGTATCGAGAACGTCTGCTCCGATCTCTGACGACACGGCGGCGAGCACTCGCATCCTGAGTTCGGTGCGTGTGAGCGGATCCACATCCGACAGATAACCTTCGCATTCGAAGTATTCGCGCAGCGCCTCCGTGCGGTCGCAACGCCAGTTGGCCACCTTCTTCGCCGCAAGCGCAGCGAGCAGAGCCTCGGCGTCGCCGTGGAGCCGCTGGGCGAGGTCGGCAAGTTCGCCGATGAACCGCTCAGAAACACAGCCGGAATCGAGGAGGGCATCTCGATCGACGAGCTTGCCTCTGCCGACTCGATAGCCCTCGCAGGCGGCCTGAATGGCGTTTGCTGCTGCGCGTGCCTGCCTGGGCAAGTCCGGCGATGGACCCAGCACGCCCGCACCCCCATGCTCTAAAAGCGTCCGCAGCTGCCCCCACGTGGTGATCTGTTGACAGAGCAGCTTGTACACCGTTTTAGCGTCGTCGAACAGGTGCCAGATATGCACATCATCGATCGTACGGCTCATAGGATCGATTCCCGACACGCCGAGGAGTTGACCGTACTCGAAATAGCCCAGCCCATCCGGCTTTGGGGGTAACGACTTGCGCTGGATGTCAGCGACCAGCGGTACTCTCGTGGCCCTCGAAAGGCGGCGAATCTGTGCCAGATCCACGAGCTTGTACGGTACCTCCGCGCTCTCCAGGCGGGCGATCCACTTGGCCACCTCATCTCCCTGTGCCGTACAATAGAATACCTGTCGGCCCTCGCGAGCGATCTCGATCATGGTGTCTATCATGACTTCGCTCCTCGTGTCGTCACTGGTCCCGAGCACCTCATCCACCAGCAACGGGAGCGGCACGCGCTCGTCCTGCTCGAGGAATGCGAGCCGGACCGCCATCATGAGCTGAATCCGCTCGCCATCTGAGAGCTCGTCCAGATCCTGGGCAGGCAGATCGCCTCGGCGTGCGAGGAAGCGGGGCGGATTCGATCGATCGTCCATCTCCAGGCGAAACGTTCCCTGGGTGAACCGGACGAACAGCTCATTCGCCCTCTGGAACACGGCGGGACGAGAGCGATCTACGGCGACCTCGCGGACCCATTCTGTGAGAGCAGACCCTACCACGGCTCGCCGGTTCTCTTCTCGAGCTGCCTCCAGCGTCGCGAGCGCCTGATCGGAAGCCGCCAGGGCATCCGTCAGCTCGTGGCCGCGCTTGGCCGCCTCGATGCGCTCTCGGATGCGTCCGTCCTCTTTGTTGAGCTCATCGCGCCGGTCGGCTCTCTCCAAGCATTTTTCGATTCGTCGCTCAAGCTCCAGACGGTCGATTTCGAGCCATGCATCCAGTTCTGAGTCCAGACCGTCGATGGTCGTCTGGAGGTCAGATCTCACGTCTTCGAGCAACGCCTGTTGACTCCTGAGGCCGTCCGAGCATTTGATCCAGGATGCGCGACGCTGCAACCACTCGTCGATCAGGGCCTCTTCATCTTCCGCAATCTGGAGGCGCTCGAAAATCTTCGCTCGCGACGACTGGATTTCGACCAACTCCGGCTCGATGGACTCGGATATGGCGCGGTGCGCATCCTCGAGAACTCTGCGGGCCGAGCTGAAGCCACTAGTGCGGCTCTGTAGATCCAGGATCAACTGCTCCGCGTGATCCGCGGAGTGTATGGCAACATAGCCCAGCGGCTTCAGTACTTCGTCGAGGCCCGTACGGATACGATCCGCCTCCTTTTCGAGGGACTCCAATACCCTTTCCGCGCCGGCCAATCGGGCCGATGCTTCCTGCCACTCGCTGATGCGATTGATCAGGAGGGGGAGCCACTCATCGTCGATCTCAAAGGCAAGCCCCAGTCGTTCCTGAAGGGCCGATCGTTCGGCGAGTAGCTCCTGCTCATCACGAATCAGGGCAGCTTCCTCGGACGCGAGTTGATCGAGTCGTGTCAATCGTTCCTCGACGAGGGCACGTTTACCTACGAGATCAGCGAGCCGTTCGATCGCCACATGCACCTCCGAACGGCGCCACGCAGCCGGGCCGGGGACGGGCAGCCGCTCGAAGGCGTGCTGATGAATGGGCCTGTGATCATCCGTGCCCCGCTGGTTCCGGGCAAGCCACCGGTCTACGGCCAGCAAGGCCGCAGCCGCCACGACGGCCAGGGACCAGAGCCAGTTGGTCGATTCCACCGAGAACGCGACGCCCAGCCCGGCGATCAGGAGTGCCCCGACGATGATGATCCACGGATGTTGTCGCGTTTTTCTGACCGCCGCTTCGGCCGAGAGCCATTCAGACAGCAGTTCGATACCTCTTCGGAGGTCGTCTCGCGTGAGCTCGCGCACCACCTCCGGCGGGTCTTTGGCCAACCAGGCACGTCGCTGCTCCAGTACTTCGCGACGCGCCCGGACGCGATGGACCTTTCTGGAGAAGATGGATAGATCGGTGTTCTCCAGTTTATCGATGGCCGCAAGCTGCTCGTCACTCAAGTGTTCGCCGATACGGCGAAGCGCCTCGGTTACCCTTTTTTGGGCGTCGTCTCGCTGACGCACCTGCTCTGCAATCCTCGCCTCCAGCGAGCGGAGGTCCTGTCGCCATGCCTGGAGCTCGAGCAGCTGCGCGGAGGGGATCTCACCGTCTGGAAGATTCGCCTCGCTCTTTTGTACCTCTGCCCTCCGAATGCGCTCGGTTTCGGCGCGCAGTTGCTCCCTCAGGCGCTCCTCCTTGCGCTTGAGCTCATCCAGCATCTCGCGCTCATTACCAAGCAGGCGTGAGACACGCTCATCGAATTCGGCCAGCTGTCGCTCCAGCCGTTCGCACTCCTCTTCGATCTCGTGGATCTTCCGCACGGCCTGGAGGACCGCCAGCTCGCGTTCCGCCTGGGCTGCCCGTTCGAGCTGCCGGGAGAGTTCCTTGAGGTGACGGGCATCGGACATGACCTCGAGTTGCACGTCTCGAGCGGCCTTGACCAACGCCTGGCGCGCCTGGAGTTCCTTATACTCTTTGCTCCGCGATTTAGGATTAGCCCGGAAGTTGAGCGCCGCGGCGGCAGCATCGAGATCGTAGCCTCCCTGGCTTGCTTCGACGATCCTCCGCGCGAAATTCTCGTGGTCGTCGACGATCAGATCGTGCAGTCCCAATCGGTATCGCTCCCGGGCCTCCGAAGAACCAAAGTCGGGCCGCCCATCAGCGCGTCCATCCCGATAGAACCGGGGATGCCCGGCATCTATATCGATGCGCCATTCACCCTTTCCGCTCACGATCAGCCCGGAAACAGACGGCCTCTCGAGGTGCCCCGGCCACAATAGCTCCTGGACCACCTTACACGTGGTGGACTTACCGCTCCCGTTGGGCCCGAACACCAGATTGATGCCGGGCGAGAGCTCCGTCAGCTCGAAACCCGATCCGCGTCGAATCCCGAGAACCTGGTGGACGGATACGTTCTCGATGTGAACCGCATCGTCTCTCATGGCGCCTGCTGAACGAGTTGTGTAAGGAGCGCATGAGCCTGATCGCGCAGATAAGCCCGGGCAATTTCGTTCGTTATCGCAGGCTTCCGAAGGGGCGCAAAATACTTATGACCGTCTGCCCTCGCGAGCTCTTGCATCGTTCGAGATATGAGCGCAGAAACCTCCGCAGAAGGTTCGGGTGCATCCAACTCCAACAGGAGGCGCGCTACAGCTCCGGGCGCCGAACGCGCTTCGGCATAGGCCTCGATGTCCACATCGGGCAGAGCCGATATTCGCACGCCTTCGACGCGGGCCGCCACTCCGTCTCTGGTCACCGAAAAGTCGTCCTCAAGACTCTTCGTGATCTCTTCCAGCCGGTGAGCTATGGGTGTTCGGCCGATCAGCCGTATGCGGAATGCCACGGATTGCAGATAGGGCGAACCCGCTTCGGCGGCTTCGTCGACCGCCTCGCAGAATTGCCGAACGATGGCCGCTTCCACGTCGGATTCGACTTTCGCGCCACGCACATCGATGTCGATCTCGTCGAAGCGAACGGTGGAGATGGGACGCATCTCGGGCACACCGATCTGATCGCCGACGTCGACCAGCCATACGCCGTGCACGCCCGGTTCGCCGAAGTCCAGCGCCTGGGGGGAGCCCGGATACAGTGCCCACCTGTTTCCGCTGGGACGAAAGAGCTGCGGTTTGTGGATGTGTCCGAGAAGCCACGCATCCGGACCGGTCTCCATGAGGCGCACGGAGTCGAGTGGTGCATATCGCGAGCCCGAGACGTCGAGATCTCCGTGGACAAGCCCGAGCACGGGCGTCGAAGAGTCGGGCTTCAGATCGTACGATTCGAGCGGGCTCTCGTACACGTGCTCTCGCGGAAAGGACCATCCATCAACATGAAGGACGGCTTGTCCATCTTCTTCGATGGTGAACCGCTCCCATTCGCCACGGCGGCCGAGCAGGTGAAACGCCTCGGCGGCCGGTCCGGACTGAAGCACGTCATCGAGCCGCATCAGTACGTCGAAGTCGTGGTTTCCCGCCACGGCCACGATCCGGATCCCGTGCGCCGCCAGCCGTTGGACGCCGCTCTCGAGAGGACCCACGGCCTCCCACAGCTTATTCTCCTTGTCGACGATGTCGCCGCTCAGGCAGAGGAGATCCACCCTCTCTTCAATGGCCAGGTCGACAATGCGCCCCCAGGCCGCCGCTGCGCGGGTATCGTCGCGGCCGGATGTGCCCGACAGGCTACTGGACGCACGGCCAATGTGGATGTCTCCGGTGAGAAGCAGTCTCATGGGTTACGAGTCGGCGAAGCCATTCGTGATCGAACTCTTCGCAACCTAATTTCCACCTATGACATTCCTCTGTCACAGGCCCTTGCGCAAAATATCGCAGACTCGAATTTTAGATAGGATCTCGCCCGGCCGGCGGATCATTCGCACAGCTGATCCGTGGTCCGGCCAGGTTTTACATTGCCCCCATGATCGACGATACCATCATCAACGAAGGCACGTTTAGTGGATACAGGATCTTCGGGATGCTCAGGAATGGCGCCATCTTCGTTCTCATGCTCTGCATCGCCGCGTGCGACACCGGATCCCCGGATCTGACTCCGCCCGTCGTCGACTTCAGCGTCACGCCGAACGATCCGCGCGCGGGGATGGAGGTGACCTTCACGGCTCAGGTGACGCCGTCCGAGGCCGAAATCATCCGCCATAGCTGGGATTTCGACGGCGACGCTCAGGAGGATGCAGCCGGCTCTGTGGTCACGCACACCTTCGAGTCGGCGGGCGAGTATCCTGTAGCACTCACCGTCACCGATAGCCACGGCGCCGTTGGAGAGGCCGTGCACTCAATCGTTGTCGCGCCACCGTACGCAAAGGTCACGATCACCACGGTCACCATCGAGGACCTGCCCCTCGAGCGATCTCCTGGAGAGCCCTGGGACGACGACGACGGTCCGGACATTTACTTCAGGGCCGTGGACGAATCCGGCACAGAGCTGGCGCGGAGCGAGGTCGTTCAGGATGTGGATGCATCCAGCCTTCCGCTGACACCCACCGGTGGGAGCTTCACCATAACACGTCTAGACAAGCGACATCGCATCGAAATCTATGATGCAGATGACGAGGGCGAGGACGAGTTTATTCGCGGGATCGACTATGTGTACGGGAGCCTGATCGGTGCCTATCCCGAGGCCATTCGCCTCGACGTCGGAACGGGCCTGGTGCTCCTCGTTCAGCTGAGCTGGTCGGACTGAGAGGGTCCCATGAACTGCCCCAGGCATTTTCTGGATGATGGGCGCGAGGTAACCGTCGACGTCCACGGCTGCACCGTCGCAAACGCCCTGTTCGTCATCCGGCGCACCGTCCAGGAGGCATGCTGGCGCGGGCGCACGCGCGTCATCGTGATCCACGGCCGCTCGCGGGAGGATCGCGAGCGCACCATCCGCGGCGAGCTGATGCGCGCCCTCGACCGCGGCGACTTCGCCGAATGGGTGACGGCCTACACACAAGGCGCAGCCGGTGGGCAATCTACCCTCTATATGCCCATCGGAAATGCGCGCCAGGATCGCCGCATCCGTCTGCAGGATGTGGGGCGACGCCACGGTTGGTGATCGAACTAGAAAATGGCGACATTTCGATCGCGGTGCGACGATCAAAAGGGGCGATCACCAACGAGAGTATTCATGCCAGGGGTGCGGTACATCTTTCTAGCGGCAATTCTCTTCACGGGGGCGTTTGCGGCCGGGCAGAGTGGTGATTCTGCGGCCATCGAGTCCTCCATCGGTCTCCGAGACCCGGGCCCGGAGGACGACTGGCGACTCGTCTGGTCGGATGAATTCGATGTCGACGGCCTCCCCGACACGAGCAGGTGGACCTACGAGGAGGGCTTCCTCCGCAACAACGAGGCGCAGTACTATACGAGGGCGCGTCGCGAAAATGCGCGCGTCGAGGGCGGGCACCTCATCATCGAGGCGCGAAAGGAGCCATATCGAGGCGCCGAGATCACCTCGGCGAGCCTGACCACGCAGGGTCGGGCGGCCTGGACGTACGGCCGCATCGAGGTCCGCGCCAAGCTCCCCACCGGGCGAGGCACGTGGCCGGCCATCTGGATGCTCGGCACGAACATCACCGAAGTCGACTGGCCCGCGTGCGGCGAGATCGACATCATGGAGAATGTCGGCTTCGATCCCGATCGCGTACACTCCTACGTGCACACCGCCGCCTTCAACCACGTCATCGGCACGCAGAAGGGGTCGAGCCTCATCATCGAGCGGCCCTACGACGACTTCCACATCTACGCGGCGGAGTGGTACGAAGACCGGATCGACTTCTTCGTCGACGGCCGGACGCACTTCACCTTCGAGAACACGGGCGGCGGTCCGGACGAATGGCCGTTCGACGAGCCGCACTACCTCATCCTCAACCTGGCCATCGGCGGAGGATGGGGCGGGCAGGAGGGGATCGACGACTCGATCTTCCCGCAGCAGTACGTCATCGACTACGTGCGGATCTACAAACGGATCGACTGAGCGTCGACCCGCCCGTCTCCCTCAACGTCCGGCCGGTTCGGTGCGAACCTCCGGTGCATCCGCGAGATCCTTCACCGTTTCGGCGCCGGAGAGCCCGAGGGCATTGAAGACGTAGCCTGCGGCGGCGCCTCCGAGCAAATTGGCCACCAGAAAGATCCAGATGTTGGAGAATGCGGAGACCCCCATCGCTGTGATGCCGGCGGCCACGGCCGGATTGAACGCGCCTCCGGAGATTCCGCCGACCGCATAGGCGCCGATGAGCACGGTGAACCCGATGGCCAATCCGAAATACGAATTGCCCGCCGTCGCATCGGCCGTCGCCACATTCAGGATGACGAAGCAGAGCGCGAAGGTGAACAGGAATTCGGCCAAAAGGGCAGGAGCGACCTCCAGTTCGATAGGAACGACATCCACGCCTGATTTGAAGTAGCCGACGACGAGCGCAGCCAGCAGCGCGCCGAGGATCTGCGCGATCCAGTACGGCACCAACTCCGCGGTGGCTGCTTTGCCGCGGATCCAGACGGCGAGCGTTACGGCCGGATTGTAATGCCCGCCCGAGATGTGCCCGCCGGCGTAGACAACGACCATGAGGGCGGATCCAATTGCCACCGGCGCGAGCGCCGCGGCCAGACCCTCCGTTCCAATGACGACCTGGCCGATGACCAGCACGAAGAAGAACGTGCCGATAAATTCCATCATGACTTTTCGCAACATAAACAATCCTCCATATCTGGCTTGTTCAACAGGATTGTGACGAATGCGATGCACGATGCGCAAAAGCCACGACGCGCCCACAAAGCATACTGCCCGCGAATATGCGGAATAACGTGCAGATGAACAACGGGCGTGCCGTCTCGATGAAATTCAACGGTGCAGGTGTTTACCGAATGAAGAGCTCGAGGTCGATGGCCTCGGCCATCATCCGGTATCCCGTCTCGTTTGGATGGAGATGGTCGCCCGTGTCGGCTTCTGCACGGAGCCGTGTCGGGTCATCGGGGTCGCGGAGCGCTTCGTCGAAATCGATGACGGCATCGAAGACGCGGCTCGAGCGGATCCAATCGTTTACTGTTCGGCGCGCGACTTCGCGCTCCGGCGCATCATAGAAGGAGCCGCCGAAGGGGAGGAGGGTTGCGCCGTAGACCTTGATCCCGCGTGCGTGCGCGCGCTCGATCATGGTCCGATAGGCGAGGATAAGGCCATTGGCCACTGCCGCCGCGCTATCCGGATCGGTGGTCCCGATGTCATTGATCCCCTCCAGCACGATCAGCCAGCGCACGCCCGGCCGCATCAACACGTCGCGATCGAAGCGGTCCAGGGCCGCGGGCCCCAGGCAGTCGCGCAGAACGCAGTTGCCGCCGATCCCGGCGTTGAGCACGCCAACGTGCCGCGTGCCGGCATTCGCCTGGAGGCGCCGCGCGAGCTCGTCGGGCCAGCGGTTCTGCATGTTCGTGCCCGACCCGCGGCCGTCCGTGATCGAATTGCCCAGCGCAACGACGGTTGCGGCCTCGCGGACGCCGGCCGGGCCCGTGCTCAGGCCGCCCACGTCCGTAAGCACGTCGATCCCTTCGATGATGTACCAGTGATCGGTCCGCACCGCATCCGGCATTTCCGCAAGCGACACGGCACTCCCCGGCACGATGTACGAGGCCGTGCGCGAGCCCGGATGGCCGGTGAGCGTGTCCGGAGCCAGTCGGCCGAAGTAGGTGGTAAGGGCAACCTCTGAGCGGGGCTCAAGCGGGAACGGGAGCGGGTCGGAGACAACCGATCCCCCGGCCGGAATGGAGACCCGCGAACGCCCGCCGAACGCCAGGGCGCGGTCGGATGACGGGTCGATGGCGCCCGAGCCCAGCGACCGGGCGATGTGAGCCGCCTCGATCTCGACGGGCGACGTGCCGAAGGCGTTCGAGAACCGCACGCGCAGGGTGCCGCCGCCGACCGAAACGCGCACGACCTGGCGGATCGTGTTGCCGGCCAAACCCGGCGCCGGCGGAAGGTTATGCGGCTCGGTCAGCTGAACGGACGTCGCCCACGTTCCGACCCAGCGGCGCGTCGTGTTCGGCGGCCGGATGTAGCGGCTCGCAAATTCGAGGAAGTACGGCCAGTTCGGGCCCGTCGTGTGGCCGCCCTCATGCATCCGGAAGGCGATCTCGCCATCGAGGAAGCCGGGCTCATCCCACTCCATCCACCCACCGCTCAATCCCTTCTTGCCGAGCAGCTCATAAACCGGGCTCGCGTGTACACCGGCCAGAAACATCCCACGCGCATCCACCCAGTGCCCTTCTACATCCGGCGAGCCCGTGCTGATGAAGACGGGTCGCGGCGCGGCGAGAGCGATGAGTTGGTGCGCGTCGACGGGCAGGTCGTTCGCTGTGAGCGGATCGGCGGCATACTTGATGAAATTGCCCGCGAACCAGTGGTATTCGTAGGAGGACGCCAGATTCTCGATCTGCTCGCCGTAGATGCGGCGCAGGAGCTTCGCCCCGCCGGCCCCGGACGATCCGATGAAGCCGATCGCGAAGCGCTCATCGTAGGCCATCGCCACGAGGGCCGCCTTGCCGTAGCGGGAGAGACCCTCGATGCCGACCTGCGTCGCGTCGACGTGCGGATCCGTCTCGAGGTAGTCGAGCGCGCGGCTCGCGCCCCACGCCCACGCGCGGAGGGCACCCCAGTCGTCCAGATCGCGCGGCCGGCCACTGTTCGCGAGGCCGATGATGCCCTGCGTGAGCCCGGCGCCGTTGTCGGCCTGCACGGTTGTCGGGATGACTTCCGCATAGCCCCATCCGGCCTCGAGAAGCTGCTGCTGCCACGTGGGTCCCTCCGGTGTGGGTGGGCGGATGCCGGGCGGCCATCGGAAGCCGAAATGGATCACGGCCGGAACCGGGGCGTCCGCCTCGGCCGGAGTCACGACGGTCAGATCGATGGCGACTTCGATGTGCGGGTAGGCCGAATTGTCCGCCCGCCCGATGACCTGCTTAACGATCACGGGGACATCGTGCCGGGATTCGTGCGACGCGCTCACGACTTCCCAGTGAATCGCCGGCACGTCATCCGGCACGCGCCCGTAGATCTCACGGTCGAACAACTCGACGATCTCGGGGCGCCGTTTCTCCCACCATTCCTCCGGCGTAATCACGCGCTCGCCGGAGATCAGGAGGAGCGGATCGGGGAGGCTGGTGTATGGGCTCGCCTTCGCCTCGTCCGTGTTCGCGGCGTCGGGTGCGTTCGGATCGCCGGACGGGCCGGGCCGGAGTGCCTCGATGCCGAGGAGCGCCAGCATCCGCCGGTGGTCTTCTTCGGCCGTCAAGGTGTCGGGCGGCTGGAGGGAATTGCCGTCCTGCGCCGCGGCTGAGATTGCAGCGACCGGAAGCCAGAGCAGGATCAGGAGTCCCGACAGGCCGAACCGCAATTGCGACAAGATCCTGATCATGTTCTACGCGTCGCTGCTGCAGAAGCGCGCCTTGAACGCCGCGTGCGCCACGCGGGCACGATCCAGGATTGCCTGCACGCTCGGATCGTCCCGTATAGGATCGAGGAACTCGTCGCGCTGCATGAAGGGGTAATTGACGAAACCGCCCTCCACGGCATTTTCCAGGAGGGGCACTGCGCTCGCTGCATCTCCCAGGAGGCCGAAGGTATTGGCGAGAAGATAGCTCTGCTCGCTATCGGCCACGTTGGAAGCCGCGATCTTGAGTGACGCGAGACCTCCGGCTCGATCGTTCGTGAGTGAGGCTCGCATGGCCGCCGCCCATAGGCCGACGATGCTCTCCGGCTCGATCTCAATTGCGCGATCAAAATATTCGTGCGCGATCTCTCGATGATTCATCCGCAGATTGATCTGCCCGAGCCAGGCGAGTCCGAAGGCGCTCAACGAGTCCAGGGCAATTCCATCCAGTGCCTTCTCAAGATCCCCTCCGTAGACATACGTCAGCCCGATTGAGCGAAACCGGCGATTGCCCGGATCCAGCGCCAGCGCCGCCTCCATTTCACGCACGGCCTCCTCGCCGCATCCGCCATACCGGTACACGTAACCGAGGAAAAACCGGCTCTCTGCACTATTTGGGTTGATGGCCAGCGCACGCTGAAGCAATTCGACGGCCTGGTCGCCTTCACCCAACTCCGTGTATAAGGCCGACAGGTTGCTCAATGCAGATAGCAGCTCGCCATTCAATTCCAGTGCGTCACGGTACGCCTTTTCTGCCCTGAGCATCCGTTCCTTTTCGAATGCGTGATAGGTCGCGAATTGCTGGTTCCGAAAACCAAGCTCTACAAAGGCCGGAGCATACGTCGAATCGAGGGCAAGCGCGTTCTCCAGCATCGCGATCGCCAACAGGTTGCCATCCTGCGTCAGCGGATAGGACAGACTCCGAAGGTAGTACTCGTACGCAAGCGGATCCGCCGGGACAGCCGGCTGCAGCCTGGTGCGCTCCTCCTGTGTAAAGGTGACGTTCAGGCGCCGCAGCACGTTCTGGGCGACGATATCCTGCAGCTGGAACGCGTTTTCGAACTCGACTTCGATGCCCTCCCGCCAGAGAAGATCGTTCGTGTTCACATCGACAAGCTCGACGTTCAGCCGCACGATGTCGGCTTCCTTCAAGAAATTGCCCGTCAGTACGAAATCGACG
>CBFGRV010000002.1:0-139811 GCA_965651265.1 uncultured Rhodothermales bacterium | reverse complement strand
GCCGTCCGCGTAAGCTTCAGCGGTCGGAACGTATCGACCATCACGGCGAGCTCGTCCGTGCCTTCCTTCCCGATCGAGCCTTCGTAAGTGCCCGGATGCGGTCCGTGCGGGATGCCACCCGGATGGAGCGTAAACGAGCCCCGTTCGATCCCCTTTCGACTCATGAACTCTCCCTCCGCATAAAAGAGAACCTCATCCGAATCGATATTGGAGTGATTGTACGGTGCTGGAATGGAGAGGGGATGATAGTCGAATTTCCGCGGCACGAAGGAACAGACCACGAAGTTCTTGCCCGCGTACATCTGATGCACGGGCGGCGGCTGATGGATGCGACCCGTTATGGGCTCAAAATCGTGAATGGAAATGGCGTACGGATACATGTATCCGTCCCAACCAACCACGTCGAAGGGATGGTATCTGTAGACGAATCGGTGCAAATATCCATGCTTCTTGATGCGCACCTCGAATTCGCCCTCCTCGTCGTATGTCTTGAGCTCGGCAGGGGGCCGAATGTCGCGCTCGCAGTAGGGGCTGTGTTCCAGTAGCTGTCCGAACTCGTTCCGATATTTCTTCGGGAATCGAATGTCAAAATCGGCCTCGATCACGAGCAGACGCGGCGTCTGCTCCCCCGTGAACACCCATTTGTGAGTGAGCGTGCGCGGCACATGCACGTAGTCGCCCTTTGTGAAGGAGACGTCTCCCAGCGGTGTCTCCAGCGTGCCCTCACCCTCATGCACGAAGATGAGCTCGTCACAGGTCGCGTTCTTATAGAACACCTCCATCGCCTGCTTCGGCCGACAGAGAGCGAGCCGCACGTCGGCGTTACCCATGAAATAGCGCCGGCCCGTTATCCAATCCCCGCCGGCAGAGAGGTGTCCTCCCCGAATGTGACGATGCCGAAGGAAGTCTTCATCCACATACTCGACCGAGTAGGGGATGGGATCTTCGATGCGCTCGACGAGAGTTGGGGGATGGATATGGTATGCAATCGATGAGATTCCGCTGAAGCCCTCGGCGCCAATCACCTCCTCCTGGTAGAGCCCGAAATCTGGCCGGCGAAACTGCGTGTGACGCTTGTGCGGGATGTTGCCGAGTCGAAAGTAGTACGGCATTTTCTTGGTCTCCTCTTGATGTCAATATGCAGGCGTGTCTGCGATGACTCCCGGAGCGCCCGCGAGGCAGGCCGGCGCTACAGATTTCCGCGTCGCTCCTGCTCCCGTTCGATGGCCTCGAACAGTGCCTTGAAGTTGCCGGCACCGAAGGAGCGCGCCCCCTTGCGCTGGATGATCTCGTAGAACACGGTGGGACGATCCTGAACCGGCTTCGTGAAAATCTGCAACAGGTAGCCGTCCGGATCGCGATCCACCAGAATGCCCAGGTCCTGTAGCCTGTCCACGGGCTCATCGATTCGACCCACGCGCTCCTGAAGCTCATCGTAGTAGGTCGTCGGTACGTGGAGGAACTCGATGCCCCGACTACGAAGCTCGGTCACGGTGCTGAGGATGTCGTCTGTGGCCATCGCAACATGCTGCACCCCCGGACCGCGATAGAATTCGAGGTATTCGTCGATCTGACTCTTCTTCTTCCCCTTCGCAGGTTCGTTGATGGGGAATTTGATCCGTTCGTTGCCGTTTGACATCACCTTGGACATTAAGGCACTGTATTCTGTCGAGATGGTCTTGTCATCAAACGAAATCAGATTCTTGAAGCCCATCACATCGGCGTAAAACCGCACGTATCGGTTCATCTCGCCGATGTGAACATTCCCCACGCAATGATCGACGTACAGTAGCCCGACCGGGGAGGGCTGCCAGTTGGGATTATGCCAATCCACGAAGCCGGGCATGAAGGTGCCGTCATACGCTGCGCGCTCAACGAACGTGTGGACGGTCTCTCCGTACGTCCGTATGGATGCCAGCACGACGCGCCCATGTTCATCTCCGAGTTCGGTCGGCTCTCTCACGGGCTCAGCGCCCCGCCGCACGGTTTCCTCGAACGAATGGACCGCATCGTCGACCCAGAGCGCAAGATCTTTCACGCCGTCTCCGTGCTCATGCACGTGGCGAGCAATGTCGGAGTCTGGCCTCAGCGCCGTCGTCAGCACGAACCTGATCTTCTCCTGCTGGAGCACATAGCTCACGGCCTCGCGATGGCCGGTTTCCGGGCCCCGATAGGCCACGATCTTGAAACCAAAGGCCGAAGCATAGAAATGTGCCGCCTGTTTGGCATTGCCGACGTAGAATTCGATGTAGTCCGTGCCGTTGATCGGCAGAAAATCTTCCGCTTCTTGTGAGCGGGCATCGCTGAGCGTCTGGATTTCGGCCATGATCTGATCAGATCGTTGAAAGCGCTTCCGAACTGAAAACGGAAAAACGTCCGACAGGGCGGCGGTCGAACAATAAGTACACGAGAAAGGCGTTCCAGCGTTCCACGGAATGCGGAGAGGCTCGTAGGGATCGCGGCGGCTGAAACGCCGTACTCTGTGCGGCTTCGTGCCATCCTCCCGCCTGAGAACGATCCTTCATCCCCTGTAGTCACGCAGCATGCGTGCGAGTTTTTCCCCGCCTAATCTGAAGTTTTTGTGGCGTACCCTGGCTGCCCTCGCGTTCTTCGCTGCGGCGGGTTGCGGAGCCAGGACGCAGTACCACGTACATGATCTCCGGCTGGTGCGGAGCGGCTGGGACAGCCTGCACGTCGACATCGCTTTCGCGAAAAGCAATGTCGTCGGTGGCAGTAGAATCATCCAGCCAGAGTCGATCGAGGTCGTCCTGTTCGACAGCGCCTACGATACCCTGTACGCCGGTCCTCCGGGGACCATCATCGTACCGGACATACAGCTCGGCGATGGTGAGCGCGTTGTCATCGAGGCCTGCGGCACTCTCCGTGAACGGCGCGTCTGCACCCAGGACATCACTCGAGCGTCTCCGAAACGAATCGAGGCTCGGGTAGAGATTGAGTATCCAATGGGGAGTGATATGACGTCCGGGCGCTACGCCCTTGAATTCGACGCGTTTCGGGCCGAGTTCGGAGGTGAGGACTGGCAGCGGATCGGCACGCCTCGCGTCACAGGCGCATTTCGGGTGTGGGTGGATCATTCGGAGGCCCGACGCCGAGGCCTGCTCGAGGTACCCTTCGACTCTCCCCGTGGCTCGTTCGATCTGAGCCGGCAACCTGGGTATCGTGACTTCCGATTCTACCTTGATTCGCAGCTGCTCGATCGAGATACGGCGCAAGTCGTTTTTGAAGTCCATGCCGGCCTGAATGGGAAGCGTTCAGCCATCGCCGAGGTCCGAAAGGCGGTGTTCTGGAAATCGGATGCCGAGCGTGAGGAGGATGTCCGCTACTTTGCACGCGTAGCCGCCGAACGGGTGGTGAGCGAGCTAGACGCGTTCCTGGGAGGAAGGCGAGTCGTAGCCTACGTCGACGATTGGCGCTTCGATAACCGGAGTCGCACCTACGAGCTCGAGCTGGAGGTTCGCTGGGAGGGGCGGTTCTTTAATCGCAGATCGTATGCCATCGAAGGCATCCTCGAAGTGGGCGAGGACGGCAGTGATGCCGTCTTCCGGATGCGGGACGCGAACCGGCGTGCAGAGCAGCGCTGGCAACGGCGCGTTGGCGGCCAGGAGCTTCCCATCGGCAATCTGGGCCGACCCTCCGAGACCGACTCTATCCGCGCTCGACCCAGATGATGGCGTGACCGGCGCGCGCGGTATGAGTTGGAACCGCACCGGTAGCCTCATTCGCACCTCCACGGGCTCGCCATCCTGATGGCCCGGCACGAATCGCGTGCGGCGGAGCGCCTGCACGGCCGCCGAGTCGCAGGCAGGATGGAGGGACTGCACTACTTCGATATCTTGCGTTTTGCCCTCCGTGTCGACGACGAACGACAGAACCAATCGCCCTTCGATTCCCAGTTCTCGTGCGGCATCCGGATACTCGATATGGATGTAATATGCCCCGATTCCGCCTACGATCTGGGGCATCCGCTCGGCGAAATCGAAGACTTGTCGGCCCATGATCGGCTCGATGCGCCTGATGGGCTCTCGTTCATCGGGGCGCAAGGCGTCAGACGATTGGTTGTCATCACTCTCCGACGTGCGCGAGATCGGCTCCGTTGCGGTTCCGAACGCCGTCGACGCCGGCCGTTCACCCGCAACGTCGGCAACCACCGGATCGATGTGCTGAACACTCAGGCGTTCGGGCGCGGACGTGACGTACCAACCGACGGCATGAAGGCGCCCGGGCAAAGGAAGGTGTACGAGAGTCAGCGTAAGACCCAGGCTAAGGATCAGGCAGCCAAGCATCCGGGTAACGTAGGCATCCCCGCCGGCGGCAGACCGCCGTACACGTGGATTCGACTGACGCGCATGAGTCCGGGACATGGCCGAGGCGGAGCAATCTGACGTGGCGCTCCCTTTCTCTGCAACTACCGAAATTTAATAAAGTTTGGATGAAGATGGCTCGAGCTCTCGTCCTGCGTCAGAGCGCTGCCGGTACGTCGGCCAACGTTGAACCTATCTCGAATGCGGATCTGCCGGATGGCGATGTTCTCATCTCCGTGCTTTACTCGAGCCTCAATTACAAAGATGCCTTGGCCGTCACGGGCCGCGGGAAGATCGTGCGAGCCGAATATCCGTTCGTTCCGGGAATCGATCTGGTTGGACGGGTCGAACGGTCCGATTCCAAGCTATTTCAGGAGGGCGACCTGGTCATCGCAACGGGCTGGGGCCTGGGTGAATCGAGATGGGGTGGATACAGCACGGTACAGCGGGTCGAAAGCTCGAATCTCGTCAGGCTACCCCGTGGCATGGAGCCCAAGACCGCGATGGCCATTGGAACGGCAGGACTCACGGCGATGCTCGCTGCGATGGCGCTGGAAGAGCATGGCGTGGATCCGGATCGCGGAGACGTGCTCGTGACGGGAGCCACCGGAGGTGTTGGATCGATAGCCGTTGCCATACTCGCGGCGCGCGGCTATCGGGTCGTCGCCTCGACCGGATCACCCGATGCGCACGCGTACCTCGAGGATCTTGGTGCGAGCGACATTCTCGAACGATCGGAGCTGGATAAGGGCCCGGACCGACCGATGCAATCGGCGCGGTGGGCTGGGGCGGTCGATGTTGTGGGCGGCGCGACCCTGGCGAGCATCATCGCCGCCCTGGCGCGCCACGGGAGCGTTGCCGCATGCGGACTCGCTGGTGGTGCCGACTTGCACACGACGGTGTATCCGTTCATACTACGCGGCGTGAATCTGCTCGGAATCGATTCCAACACGTGTCCTACGGAGAGGCGTATCCGCGCGTGGCAGAGGCTCAATGACACACTGGAACCCGCAACGATCGCGCGGATGACGAGCGCTGTCATTTCCCTGGACGATGTACCGGCCTACAGCGAACGAATTCTCGACGGCAAGGTGCGAGGGCGCATCGTCGTCGACCTGTCAGTCTGACCAGCGGATCCTATAGCTACTCAGCAATCTCGGGAAAGAGCACGGCATGGACGTAGCGATCTTGCGCCAGGAGCTCTCTGGCGGCCTGCTGTACGTCCTCGGCGTCGACGGCAGCGATCAGGTCGTAGTAGGTCAAGACGTCCATCGGATCCTCGTCATATGAATAGTAGAACTCGAGGACACTTGTCCAGAACTCATTCGTCCGCATCTCCGTCTCGCGCTGGCGGCGCTGCTGCTCCTTGACCGTCGCAACGACGTCGGCCGGCGGACCGTCTTCCTTCAGACTCTCGATCTGATCAAAGACGGCCTGCGTCAGCTCCTCCACTCGTTGCGGGTCGCATCCGAAGCTGATGGTCAGGGTGTACGTTTCATCCGGCCGCCCTGACGGGCTCGCGTTCACCCCCACGCTGTAGACGCCGCCGCGGCCCTCACGAAGATCGCGACGCAGCATGATCGTAAGGACATCACTGAGCGTCCTGAGCCGGTGCCGTTGCTCACGGTTGAACTTCATCGGCCCGTGAAAGACCAACGCCACGGCGCTTTGTTCGCCGAGACCCTTATGCACCGTAGTTCGCACGATTCGCTCCGGCTTGTCGGGCGCCACATCACGCCACGATTCATCGCGCCCTACTGCCGGCAAGTTGCCCAGGTATCGTCGCGCAAGAGTCGTCAGCGAGTCAACATCGAAATGGCCGGCGAAAACGAACGTAAAGTCGCTGGCGTCCGCGAATCGATGCCGATAGTACTGGAGCGCGTCATCGATAGACAGGGCATCGACCATGTCGATTGTAGGTACCCTCCTCCTGATGTGATTCCCGTACAGGGCAGCCTGAAGCGAGTCCTGCCATACGGCGATCGGATTCGCCGCTCGATTGATCAGATTGGACCGCATCTGATTCTGGAATGAAGCCAGGGCATCCTGATCGGCACGCGGCGAGGTGAAGTACAAGTACACCAGCTGCATTAACGTCTCGAGATCCTCAGGGGAGGCCGTCGCGCCAAAGCCTTCTTCCAGCTCGTTGATGTAGGGGCTGACCGAAACGACTCGCCCGGCCAGAAGCTTCTCCAGTTCCGTGCGATTAAAGCTTCCAATCCCGCTACGGCTCACGATGTGGGGCGACATTTCGGCCTCGAAAGCTTCCTGATCATCCACGAGTGACGATCCACCCGGACTGAAGGCCGTCATCCGCACCTCATCCTCTTTGAAGTCCGTCGGCTTCATCACCAGCCGGACGCCGTTCTCGAGGGTTACCTCGACGACATCGATGGTTTCGAGGCGCCGCTGGTCGATCACGTCGGCAGGCGGTGGCGTCCGGTCGACCAACGGCTGATCGGGGACTATATCCACATAAGGCTCGACCTCCTTCGCGTCCACGGCTTCGACCACCCGGCGCAATTCGTCCTCCGTCGGCGGCGTCAAGCCCTCCTTCTCCGGCAAAATGGCGACGACGGCCCGATTGGCATCGGCCAGCAGCTGGTCTGCGAGCTGGTTGATGTCCAAGACGGAGATCGTCGGTAGCAGTCGCTGAACAATCTCATACTCCAGCTCTATACCCGGTATGGGTTCATCCTCCAAAAAATGCCGCACGTACTCCTCGGCAAAGACACTCGAGCGCGTGTTCTCGCGCTCCGCAAAGGCGCGACGATAGGCGCGCAACCACTCCTGCTTCTGTCGCTCCAGCTCGGTCTCGGTGAAGCCGTGCTCGCGCACTCGTGCCGTCTCGGTCAGGATGGCACTGATCCCCGTCAGGATGCTGTCTTCGCTAACTCGGGCAGAGGCCCCGAAATACTGGGAGGTTCGTACGAACGCCCCCTTGAACACGGATGCATTCAAGAAGGGAGCATCGGCTCGACGCTCGATCTCATCGAATCGAGCATTGATCAGGTCATTGAAAAGCCGACCAATCAACTGCTCTCGGTAGTCACCAACGGTGTTCACCTGCTCGGCCGGGCCTTTGTAGTAGATGCTGATCGACGCATAGGGATACTCCGGATCCGTAATGACCTTGTAGAGCGTCTCCTGATGCCCCGGCACCTCGAAGGAAGGTCGGTCGAGGGGCGCATCCGGTTTCGGCAGCGTCTCGAAGTGTTCACGAATCAGGGATTCGAACCGGTCGGGGTCGAAATCTCCGACCGCCACGACGGCCATCAGATCGGGCCGGTACCAGCGCTCATAAAAGGCGCGGACCGTGGCGGGCGGCGCATTGCGTATGATCTCCGGCTCGCCGATAGGAAGGCGATCAGCGTACCGTGAGCCGTGAAGTATCACGGGGATGAGCTCGTCGCGAATGCGGCCCTGGGCATTTTGATCGCTCATCCTCCATTCTTCGATGACAACGCCACGCTCGAGCTGAACCATTGAGTCGGAGAGCGTCGCATAGGCCGCCCAATCCTCGAGCACATCGAATGCGTCCTCAACGATCTGAGCACTGTCAGTAGGGATGGTTAGCGTATAGACGGTTTCGTCGAACGAGGTGTAGGCATTGACGTCGGGTCCAAACCGCATCCCGGTACTCTCGAGGAATTCGATGAGCTTTTCATTCGGAAACCTCCTCGTTCCGTTGAAGAGCATGTGTTCGAGGAAATGGGCCAGTCCCAACTGGTCCTCTTCTTCCAGGATGGAGCCGGCGTCGACGGCCAGGTAAAGCTCCGCGCGATCCCTCGGCTCCGTATTGCGTCGGATGTAGTATCGAAGCCCGTTGTCCAGCGTGCCAATGCGTACGTTTGGGTCGATGGGGAACTCTTCCTCCAGGAAAGCTGGATCCTCGGCCGGCGGTGCCTCCCTCTCAGTCGCCGGCTCTCCCTCCGATGAGACCGCTTTAACCTCACGTGGCTGCTCCGGTGAACGGAGCCCTCCCGATCCCGAGCACGCGCCCAGCACCAGGGCCAGAATCAGAACGCTAAGCCGTGAAGAACCCATTTCGATTTTCATATTGACTAGGAGCGGCATGCGATGCACAAGCTAACCGGAGTGTGGCCGGACGCACGAGGGGAAGGTTCCTATTTCTTCCGATAGGAGGGCGAAAGATCAATCAATAGGGCAATCACGATCCCGATGATCGGCACCGCGCTCCACTGCCCGTCGAAAACGTGTACAACGACGGAATACCAGAGCAGCGTGGTCGGAAGGAAGATGAAACCGAGCACCGGCCACAGCAGCGTGTCGAAGGCGGATTCGAGCCAGTCGGAGAAGAGCCAGAGGAGAACGATGACGACTCGTGGAATGAACAGCGCGAGGACAGCCAGAAAGCAAGGCATAGGGGTGCAACGATGAGGCTACGCTGAACGGTGGAAGGATCAGCGCTAAATGTCAATGGATACAATCGCGAGGGGAGCCGGCCGGACCATCCAACTTTTTTCGCGCCTTTCGAAGGACCATCCCGACACAACGAGCAAGGTACACCATGCCGAAGGGTCCAGTTTCATTTCAGCTCGAGCAGGCTGTCGGAGACCGACCGGTCATCCTTCTCTTCGCACCATCCGAGCGGAGCCCGGCGTACGAGAGTCAGATCCCCCTGCTTGACGACGCGACGCTTCGTGAGTTACATCCGTTGCTCGTGCGCGTCTTTACGGATGGCGACAGCTATGCAGGGGACGAGCGCATCGACGATGCTTCCATTGACGCATTGCGCACCAGTTACGATGTCGACGACGACGAATTCCTGATCCTCTTCATCGATCTCGACGGCACCGAATTGCATCGGAGTGATGCGCCGGTCCCGTCCTCGCTCATTATCGAGCGCTTTTCGGGCGGCGTGCGGGGCGAACCCAGGGTAATTTGACCCCGTCTGGAGGATCGTTTCGCCCTCTGGAATTGAGCTTAAGGTAGTCAGGAGGTGGACGATACCAACGACAAGATCCGTGCCGTAGTTACAAGATCGGGTCACTGACCCTTCCGACGACCTCCATGCGTCCCAATTCGCCGTCGTCCCACCACGACTCGCGCTCTCCGTCAGAGACCGAGGACTATCCCGTTTGGAGAAGGTGGGGTGATCTGGACAAACACGGAAGGGGGGAGGTGGAAGCGCGCATCCGGGAGCACATCGAAGCCACAGCCCGGCAGGCGGATTCTCGGCCACCCTCGACGGAGTCAACTCCGCCTCAGCCGGTGAGGCCGGTCAAGCCCGAGATCGCGGAAGCCAGTACCGGTGCAGCGGCGACAAGTGGCGAAGGTGGGCCCGAAAAGACCGAAGCCGATGAGCTCGTGGAAGAGTTCTCGGCGCTCGATATCCAGGATCGCGTCGTTATCATGCTGCTCTTCAAGCAGATCGTGCAGATCGAAGATGTCGAGGCGGCCTGGCGACGATTCAAAAAGAAAGATCAGGGCCGCAATCTGGAGCCGCTCTGGCGTGAGCTGGCACGCGATCCGCGGCTCGACCGCAATCGAATCTTTGCCGAGGCAGCCATAACGGCCGGATACGAGGAAGCGCGCGTCGACCCATCGGAGGTCAATGAATTTCTCAATAGCTACTTCCATACGTTTTCCGAATCGGACTGGGAGCGCATGCTCGAGCTGAGCGTGATGCCCGTCGCACGCGATTTCGATCCGAAGAGCAAGCGCGAGCGCTTCGTTTTCATCTCCCCGGACCCCACACGCCACGGGGTCTCCAAGCTCATGCGCGACCTGAAACTGGACGCCTTCGTCCTGCGATACGCAAGGAAGTCATTGGTCGACAGTCTCCTTGCGGATGTCATCGGGCGTGGCGTGTCGCCATCGCCCTTCGGCGCGCGCCAGGAACCCGGCGATTCTCTGCCTGAGGTTCGGGCCACCCCGCCATCCATTCCGTTCGCCGATGAGGAATGGGCCAAGGATCTCCGCTGGGATATCATCGAGCCCATTCCGGCAGGCGACTTGCCGCCCATGATCGATGAGTACGAGGCCGGAGAGGTAGACGAGGAGGTCGACGCGCCCCAGTCAGGGCCAATGGAGAAGATCGAATCCATCATAAGGAACCAGGTCCTCTACTCCGAAGCGGCGGCCCGTGGGCCCAAAATCGAACCTGATGCGGAGGAGTCCATCGAGCGTCGCCCCGATATTCAGGCGGAGGAGGCTCCACCTGTTGAGCCGCCTGGCCAGGTCACACCCGGCCGTGCGCTGTTCGAAGAGCTACTCGCCGAAGCGGTGCGCATCGGCGCTTCAGGCGTGCATCTCCAGCCCGTCGAAAGCGGCCTTCAGATCGATATGCGCGTTCGTGGCGAGCTTCAGTTCTGGAGGTCATGCTCCCGCGCGCTGGGCGATGAGCTAGCTGCCGCAGTGAAGGCGAGCGCGTTGAACATCAGGTTAAGCGAGTCGGATACGGTTCAGGAGGGCATAATCCGCCGGCAGGTCGGTGATTCGCCCGTGCAGTTCCGGGTCTCCATTCTGCCGGTTGCTGGCGGCTGGAATAACGACAGGCGAGAGAGTATCGTCCTTAGCAGCATCGGGGAGGATTCGAGCCAGGCGGACCTTTCCGCGCTCGGACTCCCCGAGGAAGTGCTGCGTCATATCCGAGACAGTATCACCGAGCTCCGCGGGATGATCATCGTGGCCGGTCCGTCGGGTTCCGGTCGGTCACAGACGCTTAGCGGCATCCTCAACCAGGTCATCACTCCGAAACTCAATGTCATCACGCTCGAAGATGCGGTGAGCGTTCCATCGGCCGGCATTCTTCAGGTGCGGCTCGGCCAGAAGCTGGACCACGAGGATGCCCTCGAGGCCGTGCGCCGACACGACCCGGACGTCATCCTTGCCGGAGAGCTCCGAACGCGGGAGACGGCCGAACTGGCGTTGAAGCTGGCAAATACGGGGCCGCTCGTCCTGGCCCGTATGCCTGTTCACGACACGAGCGGTGTGATCGTGAGGCTATTCCGGATGGGGGTCGATCCCTTCCTGACGGGATATGCCATCCGGCTCATCGTGGCTCAGCGCCTCGTACGGCGGCTGTGTGAGGAGTGTCGCCGGCCCGCCACGCACATCGATGGCGAGCTCTTGCATCGTCTCGGCTTCACGCGCGGGGAAATTGCATCCACTACCTTCTTCGAGGAAGGCCAGGCCGCGAGTTGCGGCACATGCGGAGGTCGTCGCTACAGCGGAACGCGGGTCGTCGCCGAGGCCATGCCACTTACGCACGACCTCCGCAGGCTCATCGCCCTCGCGGACAAGTCGTTCGATGAAGAAGAACTGCGCGTACAGGCCATTCGCGAAGGAATGACGACGCTGCGTGCGGCGGCCCGGGAATTCGTCAAGCAGGGTGAGATGTCCATCGACGAGCTCATCCGCACGACGGCCGGCAACTAGAGAGCGAGCACGGACGCTCAGCCGGTGCTCTGCATGGCGGCGGCGATGCCGTTGATGCTGAGGAACAGCGCCTGCCGCAGGGGCTCCCTATCTTCCTCCGGGGCTCCACGATAGCGGCGAATAAGCTCCACCTGCAAGAGGTTTAAGACATCCGTGTAGGGATTGCGCAGAAAGATCGACTTGCGGATGACCGGCGCATTACCGAGAAGCTCGTCCTGGCCGGTAATTTCCAGTATAGCCGCACGGGCGCGTTCATAGTCATCGTGAATCAGACGATGGATCGTGTCGCTACCATTGGCGCTCGCCAGCGTTCGGTAGTACTCGGCAATCTCAAAACGAGCGCGGCCCATTTCTCGCTGTGCGCTGTCTACGACGGCGCGAAAGAAGGGCCACTCGCGGTACATCTTCTGTAGCATCGGGAGGTGCGAGGGATCTTCCTCGATGGTGTCGTGCAATCCCGCTCCGGTGCCGAACCAGCCCGGCACAATGTAGCGCGTCTGGGTCCAGGCGAACACCCACGGGATAGCGCGCAGGCCCTCGAAATCGACTTCTTCGGCGGACGTACGCGAGACCGGACGCGACGCGATAGGCAATCGGCTGATCTGTTCGATGGGCGTGACCTGTGTATACCAGGTCCACAATGCGTCATTCTCGATCAGTTCGCGATAGGCCTGCATCGAGCGGCGGGCGATCTTCTCGAGGAGCTCGGCCTCCCGATCGCTGGCTTCCGAAAAATCTGCTCCATCCTGCCGGAGGCCGGCACCCGTGGCCACGATCATCGCATTGACTATCTGCTCGACGTGCCGGTGCGCGATGTCCGGAAGGGCATACCGGAAGGAGATGACCTCCCCCTGTTCGGTGAAGCGGATGCGTCCATTGTGCACGACAGGCGGCATCGAAAGGATGGCTCTATTCGCGCGCCCGCCGCCACGACCGACCGTTCCGCCGCGCCCATGGAAAAGTCGCAGGCTGATGCCATAGCGACGAGCCGTGTCGCCGAGCTCTTGTTGCGCTTTGTGCAGCGCCCAATTCGCCATCCAGTAGCCGCCGTCCTTGTTGCTGTCGGAGTAGCCGAGCATGATCTCCTGAAAGTCGCCGCGCGCTTTCAAGTGCATCCGATAAATCCGATGCTCGAACATCGCCGCGGTGAGCTCATGGGCCGCACTGAGGTCCTCGATGGTCTCAAAAAGCGGCACGATATCCAGAGCACACTGGACCTTCCCGTCGATGAGCTTCCATAGGCCGGCCTCCTTGGCCAGCAACATGGTCTCGAGCACGTCGGACACCGAGTGCGTCATGCTGATGATGTAGCTGCCCACCGATCGGGGCTCGACATTCACCAGGTGTCGGATGACCTCGAAGCTCTCCACCACGCGCCGCACGGACTCCGGCAAGTCCGCATCACGCGCCACGAGAGGGCGCGGATTCGAAAGCTCCTCCTCGATGATGGAAACCTTGTCCGCTTCGGGCAACTTCGCGTAGTTCTCGTGCACGCCCGCCACGCGGAGCAACGCCGTTACGGCTTCCTCATGGACGCTGCTGTGCTGGCGAACGTCGAGTGCGGCCATGTGGAAGCCGAAGATGCGGGCGCGAGTCATGATGCGGCTGAGAAGTCCGCTCTCTACGTACGACCCGAACCCGCTCTCGATCAGGCAATCACGGATGAGCTCCAGATCGGACAGGAAGTCGCTGCCGCTATAGGTCCACGAACGGTTTCCATCGATCAACGAGATAGGAGGCGGACCGTCCGAAAGCTGCGCCGCGGCTTCCGCTCGAAGACGATCCACTCGAGCCATCATGTAGCTGAGCTTCAACCGGTACGGTTCGTACTGATAGTTGCGGAGCGCGACATCGGGCAGGGTGATGTGCTCCGCATCGCTTGAAATCGATTCGTAAAGCCTATCCGGCACGGGCGCCTGGCGCTTCGAAATGCTGATCTCGCGCCGCAGCTCTCGAAGCTCGTCCAGATACAGGTCCAGCGCGGTAAAGCGGTGCCGCGCGAATGTTCGCCGCGTGACCTCGGCCGTCACATTCGGATTGCCGTCTCTATCGCTTCCGATCCAGGATCGGTATTGAAGCAGGAGCGGGAGCTTGCCGGAGCCATGCACATAAGCGCCCGGCGGATGGCCATCTCCATCCTTTCCATAGTAGATGTGGAGGGCCCTACGGACATCCTCGTATATCTCCGGGATCGTGACCCAGATCGAGTTGCGCATGAAGTAGAGACCCTGCTCCACCTCGTCATCCACCGACGGACGCTCTGCGCGAACTTCGTCGGTAGCAAGCAGAAGCGCGATCTGATTCCGAATTTCCGAGAGGACGTACTCCGTCTCTTCCGGCGTCTTGTCGACACGGGCGGATTCGGCCAGAAGGTTTGCGATGTGCTGCTGCTTGTAGAGGATGCTGCGCCGGCGCGCCTCCGTCGGATGTGCCGTGAGGGTCGGTTGGATGTCCAGATTGCGCAGCAATTCGATGACTTCGTCCCGCCCGAGGCCCCGTTGCTTCAGGTGATGGATGGCCTCCTGAATGGATTCGGCACGCGGATTTTCAGGCGAACTCTGGCGGGCACGTTCTCTGTTGATGCGGATGATCTCTTCCTGCTCGGCCTTGTTGACCAGGTGGAAGAAAGCGGTGTAGGCGCGGAGCAGCCACAAGATCTCATCCAGACTCAGTCGGCTGATTCGGACGGCTGCCTGTTGCCGGAGAGCCGGATCGCCCTCTATGGCGGCAGCCTTGCAGAGCCCCCGGAGTTCCTCGACGAGTTCGAGCATCTCGTGACCAGCCTGCTGCTCGAGCGCCTGTCCGAGAAGCGTCCCGAGGAGGTTTACCTGGCGGCTAAGCGGCTTCGAAATGCCGGTGCCCTCCGCCTCGACATTTAGTCCCGCAGACCCCAGAACGGCCATAGCCGTGTCGTACCCTTCCATGCAAGCATCCGATTTCCGCGATCGCGGTGCGCGTCGAGTCTCTTCGGGCGATCAGTTCGACGCCGAATCAGTTCGACGCCGATGCGATCGGCACGACGACCTGCGTCTGATCCCAGGTGATGACCAGCCGGGCATCAGCATCTCCCTCAGCCTCTTCGAGAGCCATCGTGAAGGCCTCATGGATGCTATCCGTGGACTGCGTCGGAACATCGACGCGAAGGACGTCGGCATCCTCGGCATAGGAGAATGCCCCCCACTGACCGAGATTTCGATTTACGATGATGGTCCACGACTCGGCGCGCGGAATCGCGAACAGAGAATAGGTGCCGGCCTGAAGCCGTTCGCCACCGAATCGGATGGGGCCCGTGGTAGTCATTTCGGTGGCCTCATTGGCCCCGAGACGCCAGACACTGTCAAATGGAACCAGGCCGCCGAAGATGTCCCGGCCACGCTTGCGAGGCGAGCTGTAGTGCACCTTCACATACGTGCCGTCGCCAAGTGTAATCTGTGCGAGCGCCAATGGGCTCGGACGAGGATCCGGCGCCGGCACGACTTCCTGTGCATCCGCACGCGGCACCAATACGATTATGGAGACCAGGACAGCGATCAGGGACAGTAGGCGTGGGCTCATGGTAGGCGAGATCGTCAGGTGATTATGACATTACTTGAAGGAAACGAATATAAACGCTTGGACACGGACCGTCTCCGCTTGTTTATGCAGGTCGCGCTTCACTCAATTCCCAAATGGCCTGTCAACTACGATCCCCAACATCCAGCGGAAGTCGAGTTGCTCATCGCCGCCGAGGAGCTCCGGATCACTCACCCATACGGGGAACTGAGCCGTCAGCTGAAGCCCGGAGAGGACATTCGATTGCGCAACCCATCGGCGAAGGATCGTTAGCTCGGCCACGTTGTAATGCAAGCCGAATCCGGCATCGTACAGCAGATCGGATGCCTCGAATTCATTCGACCAGACCTCACCGACTCCAAAGAAAAGCTCCAGCCGAAGCGGGCGGAGCGGCCTGGCATCCGCGAGACGTCCCGTCACTAGTCGCGCGCTAGCGGCCATAATGTTGGATCCGGAAGGTGCTCCGACCACAGACGTCCCACCGAAATCGGGGAGCTGCATCAGTGAATAGGCGATGGGGCCCGGACCACCGAAGGCGACCCAGTGGAGGTCATCCCAAGGGTCGTCAACGAGCGCCCCGATCGTCCGGTAGGCATCCTGACCCCATCGATCCGAAAATGAGGCCGCGCCGAGCCGGAAGAGCCGCTGGCTCACGAGGTTGTCCGCACCTACTCCGACCTGCGCGTGTAGGACGCCGGTAAAAGGACCGACGGGCGTCGATATCGCTGCATCCACATAAGCCCGATTCGCACTCCCAAAATCGAAGCCGGGCGCGAACGATCCTCCGGTTTCGAGGCCGACGATCACTCGGGTCGTCGGGTTCTCGTATCGGTAACCCACGCGGGCGAAGACAAGATCATCCGAGCTGAACCCGGCAGCGACGGGAGTGAATAGGGATCGGTCACTCGTGCGATTCTGATGCGCGATGGAGAGGATCAGCTCCCGTTGTCCGCGACGCAGGATCGCATGCCGTCCTAGCAAGGCTGAGATTCGTGCTTCACTCTCGATGATCCCCAGATGCTTCCGGCTTCTCAGCGACACCGACCCGAACGTACCGAACACCCTTTGCGGATGGTCGATCCGTAGCTCGTAGTCGATCCCGTCGACCGGGCTGCCGTCGATGGGAAGCACAGGGTCCGACGTCACATCGGGTTCATCCCCACCCGAAAACAGCACCTCAGGCCAGAGCTTAAGCATCGCCTGAGTGCGCCAGCGCCCGAAGATGTAGGTCCCACGCGCCTGGAGGCCCGCCCCGATCCCCCAATTATGCGCATACTGCGCGAGGGGCCTCCACCCGATGCCGTAACTCGTCCAGCGCTGCTGAGGCGCATTCAGGAATGTGATCGCCGTCGGGAGTCCGGTCACGTTGTTAAGACGATTCCGGTCAGGCGTTCTCAGCATCGGATCGATCTCCACGCGGCGCACGCGAGCAGGCAGATCGATCGAGAGCGTGTATCGGGGAGAGGTCCACAGCCACGGATCGGCTACCACCCAGTCCTGCGGCACCGGCTTGTGGCCTTGCATGACGCCCAGGGGAATCGTGACCCACTGTGCTGTTCCGTCATCCAGCGTGATGAGCACGTCGATTGGCATGGCGATGTCGGAAACGCGTTCCAGAGTGATATCCGCTCGCCACGCTGCGCCCGATCTTCTCGAATCAACGTTCCGGACAGCGTAATCGAGTGTCCAGTCGGTTTCCGTAAACTGCGCGAAGAACCAGTCAAGCTGAAGTCCGGATACGTCCTCCGCCACTTTCTCCACATCCGTCGGGTCCGGATGCCTGAAGCGAAATCGCTCGAAATAGGTCTGCAAGAACTGGTCGCGGACGGGATCAGACATCACGTATCCCAGGAGATCGAGCAGCATCTCGCCGGCCGTGTAGGCGGCGATGCTGTACCCGTAGTTCGTGCGAAACCAGTCCGACGGCGTATTCATCGGCTCGAACAAACCGTAATGATGTGCCTGCAAGACGCCAAGAGCCGAGCTCGCGTGTGACGGCGAAGGATTCCCCGTAAGGTGACCAGTGACCTCGGTAGTGATGTAGCTTCCGAAGCCCTCATCCATCCACGCGAAATCGGCCTCATTGGAGCCCAGGACGCCGTAGTACCACATGTGCGCCATCTCGTGCGCCGTTACGCCCCGCAGGGAAGCCGGCGATCGGCGACCCGTCACAAACGTGATCATCGGGTACTCCATGCCGCCGTCGCCCGCCTGAGCTACCGTCATCTGCGGGTACGGGTAGCGTCCGTAGTTCTCGCTGAAGAAGTCCATGATGGCCGGTGCCTCCGTGCGGAGGTTCTGCCAGACTTCGGCCACGTCGGGTTGGTAAAAGAGGTGTACCGTTATACCGGTTGCGCTTTCGATCACGTCGTGGATGTAGTCGGGATCGGCGGCCCAGGCGAAATCGTGCACATTCTCGGCGCGAAAGTGCCAGGTTAGCGTCTCCGATTCGACGGATACCGGCCGCTCCGTGTATCCGTGGCCGATCTCCTCTGCATTCTGCAGCACGCCGGTTGCAGCGACGACGTACTCGGAGGGTAGCGTGATCCGCACATCGAACGTGCCGAAAGGCGCATAGAATTCGCGGCCCACATACGGGTCGGCGTGCCAACCGCGCCGATCGTACGCCGCGATCTTCGGGTACCACTGGCTCATCGAGTAGTCGATGCCTTCCCGATTGTGGCGCCCACTGCGCCGGGTCTGCAGCGGCACCTGCGAATGATACTCGAGCTCGAACTCCGTTGCAGCGCCGGGCGCGATCGGATGAGCCAGTTTTACCTCCATCACCGTATCGGTGATGCGGTAAGCCACCGGCGTGCCATCCTGACGAATGGATTCGATGCGATGAAATCCGATCTCGTCCGGGCCCAGATTGAAGATCCGCGGCACGATGCGAGAGTCCGGATCGGGAAGCACCCGGTTTCGCTCCGCCATCATCGATTCGGGATGGAACGCATTGAAGTAGAGGTGGAAAAAGACCCGATCCAGCGTGTCGGGCGAGTTGTTCTCGTAGCGTACTACTTGCCGGCCATCCATCCGATGGCTATCGGTGTCTAGCCGTATATCGATGTCATAGGAAACCCGCTGTTGCCAGGAGGCATCCTGGGCGTGCGCCGATGGATGGAGGCTGACGATGACGACGAGGAGAGGGAGGACGTATCGGAATGACATGCCTACGCAATTAACTTCGGTAACATGAGTTGCGATCTACGCTCCGGTTCCGCACGGCGTTTCGTAGGGCGGAGATGCGAGCTTGTCTGAATCATGCACGCAGCCGTGGCGTTTAGTTGCCACCTCCCTGATTAAGGCACCATCTTATCCAATCTCTCACAGCCACTCTCTTCTGCGGTGACGAAAGCAGACATCATTGACCGTATCGCGTCCGGCACGGGGTTGACCAGGATCGAAACCGAGGCCGTCGTGAACGGCTTCATCTCGACGGTGGCGGATGCCCTCCAACAGGGCGATGGCATCGAGCTTCGCGGCTTCGGCTCGTTTCGTGTTCAGCTACGAAAGGCGCGAAAGGCCCGCAATCCTCACACGAACGAGGAGATGCGGATTGGGCCGCGATACGTTCCCGTTTTTCGGCCTTCTTCGGAATTGCGGAAGAACGTGGATCGATCGATGAAGGCTCGCCGGCGAACAAAAGAGGATGGGCGATGAATCAAGTGTGCCCGGAATGCGGCGCACGGCTGGCCGAGCGTGCGGAACGGTGCGACCTGTGCGGGACGTTCGTGGGATCGGGCTCCGCGACGCCTCCCGCCATAGACCGCAGAATTGATCCACCCGAAGCCCATTCCGAGGAGATTGTGGGCCTGGCAGGACGGGAAAGCGGGGTGTTCTGCAATCAATGTGGATGGAAAAATCCCCCCGGCTCGAGATTTTGCAGCCGCTGTGGCTCGCGGCTACAAGACAGTTCGGCTCTTGCCATCGACCCTCCCGTGAAGCAGGCCGCACGGCCGAAATCCTCGAATGGGCACGCCGCCCTCGCGGGGAATGAGGAGGCCGTTCCGAAGATCGAAGACAGCGACCAGAGCCTGTCCCGCTACGTGGGGGTCGTGATCGGCCTGGCCGTGCTGCTGGTCGTCGCGCTCTACGTAATTACGATCATTTCGAAGCAGAATCCCGTCGGCGCGACAGGATCGGCGAGCATAGTCCAGATGCCGGCCGAGGCAAGGAGCGCCGCCGTTATCGAAGCGCACGAGTCGATCCCGATCGATGAGCGATTCGCCCCGCGTGTGGACTCCTTGCTGACGGCCATCGAACGGGCGGATGGGGAGGAGGAACGGGCCCTTCAGAACCAGCTCATCGACTACCTGTTGAGCATCGGGAGGGTTGATCTGGCCGCCATCCGCCAGCAGCGGATCGCCGTCCGGAGCGATACGGAAGCAGACTGGCGACGGGCGGGGGACCTGCATTACGAGTGGCTGGAGGCGGTAGGTCAGGAAAGAAAGACGGATGTCGCCCTCCTGGCCATCGACGCGTACAGGCGGGTTCTCGACCGGAACCCCGATGACGTGGACGTGCGTGCGCGACTCGGCTGGGTCTATCAGTTCGATCCCGCCAACCCCATGGAGGCCATCCGGCAGACCAACATGGTGCTGGAGCACGATCCTGATCACCTCGCCGCCAACTACAATCGCGCCGTGTTTCTCTTGCGCATCAACCGACTCGACGATGCCGCCGCGCAGTTCCGGCGAGTGATGGAACTGGCAGGATCCGACAGCCCGTACTACCGTCAGGCAGACGTATGGTTACAGACCATCGAGCGGCAGAGGCAATCTGTGCGCGGTCGCTAGCGATGTTCAGCGAGGAGGCATCGAAGGCAGCGAAATGATCCGGCATCCGAATGTCAGAATGACGCCGTGAAAGATCTCTTTTCTGTTTCGGATAAGGAGCGAATCCGCGAGGCCGTGGCGCGGGCCGAGGAAAACACGTCCGGAGAGATCGTGCCCGTCGTTGTGGAGGCGAGCGATTCGTACGAAGTAGCTGTCTGGAAAGGAGGCGCGCTGGCGGCCGCTGTTGCGCTGGCCATTGCTATGCTCATCTTTCACTTCTACGAGGGATGGGGACTCGGATGGCTTCACACCGGTTGGGGCATGGCGTTCGCGACGGTTGCTGCCGGTCTCGTGGGTGGGCTCGTGGGCGCCTATGTGCCGGCGGCGAAACGTCTTCTGGTCGGCTCCGATGACATGGCGCGCGCCGTCCACCGTCGCGCAATGAAGGCCTTTGTGGATGAAGAGGTGTTCGCGACCCGGGATCGCACCGGAATTCTGATCTTCATCTCACTCCTCGAGCATCGTATCGAGGTGCTGGGCGATGCCGGCATCAACAAGAATGTGTCCCCCGATGAGTGGGTCGAAGTGGTCGAACAGATCCGCCACGGAATCCGCAGCGGTCGGGTCGCCGACGGCTTGATCGAGGCCATAGGAACCTGCGGACGCCTACTCGAGAAGCGGGGGGTCGGGATCCGTGAGGACGATACAGATGAGCTCTCCAACGAGCTTCGTATCCAGAAGGGGCATTGAGCCTGGCCAGGCGAAGCGGCTGAACGCTCAAGATCGCTCAATTTCGAGCACCAGTCCGTCGTAGTCCCTGACGAAAAGTCGACCTTCGATTTCCTCGTACGCGTACCCCCGGGCATCCATGCGCGAGCGCAGTCGAAGCCAGTCCGGTTTCGGCAGACGAAATCCGATGTGGTGGATACCCCCGCGGCCGGGAATCGAGGGGTGTGCGAGCTCCGACATCTCGATGATCTCGAGTACCTCGGATCCGGCATCATCCACAAGCATGGCGCGCCGGCGCCCTCGCCGGATCGGGTCCGCCTCGATGCATTTCAGCGATAGCCCGATCACATCGCAGTAAAATTCGACGGCGCGATCCAGCTTCGTCGACATCACGGCCGCATGCGTCAGCTCCAGACGACCTGCACCTTCAGATGTTCGTTCAGAGGTCACGCCGCGTCGCGTCATGATGGTTCAGAAACAGACTCGGCGTTCTGGGCCTGGAAGTCAGCGAGATCGATGCCCAGACGCTTGAGCTTCTTATAGAGTCCCTGCCGGGAGAGGCCGAGTGCATCGGCCGTGGCCGAAACCTGCCCGTCGTGGCGGCGCAGGGCCTGCTCTATGACGGACCGCTCGGTGATCGCCATAATGTCGTCGAGTCCGCGGCCGTCCAGAGGCAAGTCGCGCTGAGTGACGGGTCGGGATATGTCAGCGAGCGGCTGAAATTCCCTGATAGCAGCGGACAGATCCTCGATGTCGATCGTCAGGAAAGGCTCTGCGGGCGCGTCGGCCACCAGGCGCTCCATCTCATTGCGAAGCTGCCGCACGTTGCCGGGCCAGTCGTATCGAATGAGGAGGTCCATTGCACGGCTCGTGATAGCGGCCGTGGTGGTTCGTTGCGCTGTAAACTCACGCAAGAATTGCTGCACGAGAAGAGGGATCTCCTCCCTGCGTTCACGAAGGGGAGGGATACGTATCGAAACCAGATTGAGACGATAGTAGAGCTCCTCCCGAAACGCACCTTCTCGCACGAAATGATCGAGACCATTCGTGCAGGATGCGATGATCCTCACATCGCTTTGCAGGGATACTTCGCCGCCCGCAAGTAGGGGACCGCCCTCGCGCAGGAAGTGCAACAAGCGCGACTGTACCTCGAGGGGAAGTGCGTCGATGTCCTCGAGGTAGAGGCATCCGCCAATGGCGGAATGTAGGGCTCCGCGTGAGTCCGCGTCAGAGCCGAAAAGCATGGTTTCGAGGGCCTCGGCCGGTCGTGTCGTGCAGCTCACCGACACGAAGGGTCCATCCCGCCGGTCTCCCGATGCGTGAATCGTACGGGCCACCCGGCGTCGACCCACTCCGCGTTCACCTATGATAACGACCGGGCTATGCCCCGACCTCACACGCCGAATCTGAGCCGATACGGAAGGGGTGGTGACGCCAACGTTCGATGAGATCTCAAGGGCGGCGCCAGAGTCGCGTGCGTCAGTGCCGGCCGCCGCTATGCTCAAGCGAGCCGACCGAAGCAGGGCGTGCTCGAGGGCAAGACTCACGACCGGAATCCAGGGCGCGAGTCGACGTTCGATGGCGGCGCAGGCCGGATCGTCCTCTCCACCGCATTCCATCCCAAAGAAAAACGCCGGTGCCGGCAACCCTCGAAGCCGAACCCAATCAACGCCATCCTCGCAGACTCTATCGACGGACGGATCGGGGAACGCGAGGTCCTCCGGCAGTTGACCGCGCCCATGCACGAGCCTCCACGTTCCATCCTCCGTCAGGGTGTACACCACGAGCCAGCGTGCCGGAGCGAGCACTTCGGCCGCCTGCAGCCACGCCTCCGCCACGAGGTCGACGGAAATGGCGGCGCGTGCCATGATGGCCCCGATGTCGGTAGTAGCATCATCCGCCGCGGATTCGGACATCAGCGGGGCATTCCTCAGGAGTCTGCGCGCCTCCTGCGCCAGCGGTGTTGCCCGCAACTGCTCGCACACACGAAGAGCAGAGGCCGCGTAGTTACGAAGTTCGGCCGCCGACCCGGCCACGCGGGCCAGCGCGCACTGCGCCACCGCCTGACTATAAACATCCCCGATGAGCGAATACGCCGACAGCGCTTGCGTAAAGTAGGCGCGAGCATCGTCATAGTACTCTGACGCGGCCGCTACATACCCCTGGATGAGGAAGCGTTGTGCGGCAATAGGGAGGATGCTGAAGTGGTCGGCATGCCGCTCCGCTTCACGCATGAATTGCAGGGCCTCATCCCGGCTCTTACGCGTGATTTCGATTTGCGCGCCGATGAGCAGGGCACGAAGCTCGTGGCCGATGTCCCCGACGTCCCGCGCAAGGCGTAGCGCTCGATCGAAATGTGCTCGTGCTTCGGCGAATGCCTTCTTCCGCATCAGTACGCCCGCTCGTGCGATGCCGATGCCGGCGGCGAGCGAGCGGTGCCGCCGCTCAAGATGCGGGCCGATGTCATCCAGCACAGCCAGAGCCCCGTCGAAATCGCCCCGATATTCGAGTAACCGCGATCGATGGAGCAGGAGATATCCCCGGGCCGCATCCAACAAGCCGAGACGAGCGAGCCCCTCGTCGATCAGATTTTCGGCCTCTTTCCATCTACCTGCACGCATGGAGGCGCCCACGAGGGCATAATACGCGTCAAGCAGTGCCAGGTCGGCAACCACGGCCGATCTCGACAGCAGCGTCCTGGCACGCGAGGCCGACGCGATGACATCCTCCGGTTTTCGTCCCAGCTCGTACTCCAGAACCGCGCGCTGCGCCAGCGCTCGCCCGAGGGCGTTCTCGTCGCGCATCTCCTCGCCGAATCTCTGCAAGGAATCGACATATTCGAGCGCGCCGATATAGCGACCCTCGAAGCGCGCCACCGGCACGCTGAGGTAATCGATCCATGCCCTGGCCGCTCGATCACTCAGCCGATCCTGCAGCGCGGCCGCGTCGGAGAGCGCCTGTTTCATCAGACCGATCTCATCGATCATGAAATAGGCATGCGCCTGTGCGATCCGCGACCAGCACAACCCCGACGGATTCAAAGATTCATCGAAGGCGCGCCATGCTTCATCGAGCAAGTTGAGCGCTCGAGCCTTGTCGTATTCGTTGGGATCCTGCCAGGCGCGCGACCACCCCAACCAGAGCGCCACCTCGCCACGGAGTGCGGGCTCTAACTCCGACCGCGCGGCGGAGCTCTCGAAAGGCGACAGCATCTCGATCACCTTTTTCGAGTCGGCATTCCGCAGGAGGTGTACCCGCGCGACAAGACAACGGATCATGATCTGTCCGCTGCGCAGAGACGGATCCATGGAAGCGCCCATGGGGTCGCGTTCCCTCTCGAGGAGCGGCTCCAGCATTCTGTAAGCGTCGAGCAGCCTGCCCTCCGCCAAGATGCCACGAGCCAGTGCTATAGTCTTCGAGTATTCCAGGTCAGGTGGCGAAATGTGTGCTACATGAAGCCCAGCGTGAGCTTTGCCTCGTCCGACATCATCTCGATGGTAAAGGGCGGATCGAAAGTCAGTTCGACGCGCACGTCCGAGACGTCGGGGATCGACGCAATACCCCACTCGACCTGTTGAGGCAGGATGTCGGCCACCGGGCAGTTCGGTGCGGTGAGGGTCATCTTCACGTAAACCGACCGATCCTCATGGACTTTCACTTCATAGATCAGCCCGAGCTCGTAGATGTTGATCGGGATCTCGGGGTCGTAGATGGTCTTGAGAACCTCGATGACCTGCTTTTCGAGATCCTCGGTCGTGACTTGCTGCTTGTCTTCCATGGGTTTGCAGCGTCAGCTGCCGTTCATCGACTGTACCTTCGACCGGGCGTAGCTCTGCAGTTGCTTCACCATCTGAGCCAGGCCATTCTTGCGCGTGGTGGATAAGTGCTCCATCATTCCGATCTGCTCGAGAAAGGAGAGGTCGGCTGACGCGACCGCCTCGGGTGGCTGTCCGGAGAGGACACGCACGAGCAGGGCCACGAGGCCCTTCGTAATCAGTGCGTCGCTATCCCCCTTGTAATAGATGAGCCCGTCGCGGTAATCAGGCCGCACCCACACCTGCGACTGACACCCTCTGATCTTGAACTCATCCGTCTTGTACTCGTCCTCGATGAGCGGCATGGACTGCCCGAGCTCGATGAGGTATTCGTATCTACCCATCCAGTCATCGAAGAATGCGAATTCCTCGACAATGGCATCGGCTCGGTTCTGAATGGTGTCCTGCTGCGTCATACTCACTCGATGTCACGCGAACATCTCTTTCACCTTCCGTACGCCGGCTACCAGTGCATCGACATCGGCTCGGGTGTTGTACAGGGCGAAGGAGGCGCGCACCGTACCGGATATCCCAAATCGGCCCATGAGAGGCTGCGTGCAGTGGTGGCCAGTCCGCACGGCGATGCCGAGACGGTCCAGGATGGTGCCGGCATCGTAGGGATGCACGTCATCCACGAGGAAGGACACCACCGAGGCCTTGTTGGCGGCCTGACCGTAGAATCGGATTCCGTCTATCTCGCTCAGTTGCTCGGTGGCATAGGCGAGCAGGTCGGTCTCGTGAGCCGCGATGCGGTCATGTCCGATCTCCTGCATGAACTCCACGGCCTCACCTAGCCCGATGGCGCCTGCTATATTGGGCGTCCCGGCCTCGAATTTATGCGGAGGCTCATTGTACGTGCTGCCCTCGAACGCCACGGTGTCGATCATGTCGCCGCCGCCCTGATAGGGGGGCATCTCCTCCAGGTGGCGAGACCTGGCGTACAGGATGCCTATGCCGGTCGGACCAAACATCTTGTGGGCCGAGAAGCAGTAGAAGTCCGCGTTTAGGCGACGCACATCTACCTTCATATGGGGCACTGCCTGCGCCCCATCGATCAACACGGGGATGCCGAAGCCATGCGCATCTTCGATCATCTGCTCGATGGGGTTGATCGTGCCGAGCGTATTGGATACATGCGCCACGGCGACGAGCTTCACCCGCTCGGACAGCATCCGCTCATACTCCTCGTAGATGATCTCGCCGCCGTCTGAGATGGGTACGACCCCCAGCCGTGCCCCGACCCGCTCGCAGAGAAGTTGCCACGGCACGATGTTCGAATGGTGCTCCATCTCGGTGACGAGCACGATATCTCCCCGCCCGATGCGCAGCGGCCCGAACGAAGCGGCCACGAGATTGATCGCTTCTGTGGTACCTCGTGTGAAGATCACCTCGTGGTCGGATTCGGCCCCGATGAACCCGGCAATGGACCGGCGCGCGGATTCGTAGGCATCCGTGGCCGTCTGGCTCAGGAAATGCACCCCGCGATGCACATTGCTGTTCTCGGTCGAATAGTAGTTCGCGAGTCGATCGATGACGCGCTGCGGCTTCTGCGAGGTCGCGGCATTGTCGAGGTATACGAGGGGACGGCCATACACCTGTTGCTGCAGAGCCGGAAACTCTCCGCGGATCCGCTCGACATCGAAACGGGAGCGGGCCGCCGCGGTCTCCGCACCGACGATCCCAGTCTCTGCTGTATTCATGGCTTCCCTCGTACCGATTCTTACCAGCCGAATCGCTCCGTCACGCGCTCGTCGAGCAGCCGACGGACGGGCTCCAGCTTTACCGTGTCGATGACATCTCCTGCGAATGCATGCAGCAGCATGCCTCGAGCGAGATTCTCAGAGATGCCGCGCGACCGCAGATAGAAGAGTGCCTCTCCGTCGAGCTGCCCCGTCGTGGCGCCGTGACTGCACTTCACGTCATCCGCATAGATCTCCAGCTCCGGCTTCGAATTCATCGTGGCCGATTCGCTCAGCAGGATGCTCTTGTTCTCCTGAAACGCGTTGATTCGCTGCGCATCGGGCCGAACGTAAACCTTTCCGTTGAAGACGCCGGACGCCTGGTCATCCAATACACCCTTATACAGCTCATTGCTCACACAATCGGGCTTCGCATGATCAACGAGTGTGTGATTGTCTACATGCGTCTTCCCCTTCGGCAAGAAGAGTCCGTACAGGTGCGATTCGCAATGCTCGGCGTCGGGAAGGACGCTCAAATTGTTTCGAACGATCTCGCCCGTGAATGTGAACGTGCTCATCGAAAACACGCTCGAACGCTGCTGGTAGGCATACAGGTTGACGACCGACGTGGCTGCACTTCCGAAGTCCTGAATGGAGTACAACTCCACATTGGCACCCGTGCCGACATACACCTCCGCGACGGAGTTCGTGAACGTCTTTGCGCCGGTCAGCGAGTGGCCCGTCTCAAGGATCCGAACCATGCTCGCTTCCTCGAACACGAGCAGATGCCGAGGCTGCAGGAAGAGATCATCATCCACTTTCTGGATGTTGATCACGTGCAAGGGCGTCTCCAGCAGCTTGCCCTTTGGGACGTACACGAATAAGCCATCCAGCGTGAATGCCGTATTCAGCGCGGCAAACACGTCCTGCTCGGCGGATGCATAGCGTCCGAAGTACTGATCTACGATGTCCGCGTGTGAGCGAGCGGCCTTCTCCAGGCTGTCGATGATCACACCATCCGGAAGCGGGCCAATCCGCGAATGTTCACTCGAGAAGCGGCCATTCACGAGCACGATCAGGTGCGCCTCCAGATCCGGAATCACGAACCGATCGATCTCATCGGCGGTGACCTCGGGTACGGGTGGAACGGCTACGATTTCATACTCGTGCTGGAGGGCATGTGCGATGTTCGTGTACTTCCAGGCTTCGTTTCTTCGATCCGGAAATCCGAGCGTCTGAAACCGACCGATCGCCTCGTGCCGCAACGCCTGAATTCTGGCATTCGTGCCGTTCAGCGTTCGGCCCACGTTCCGCTCGAAGGCGGCGACGTAGCGATCCTCCAGCTTGATCTGTTGCATCGTTCTGGGCATATCCAATCTGCTACTCGTCATGCTACAACGGCCTCTTCACGGATCCACTCGTAGCCCTTCTCCTCGAGCTCGAGAGCCAGATCCTTGTCGCCCGAGCGCACAATGCGGCCGCCGACCATCACGTGGACGAAGTCCGGTACGATGTAATTGAGCAGCCTCTGGTAGTGCGTGATGACGACGAAGGAGCGGTCCTCCGAACGAAGCTTGTTGACGCCGTCGGCTACGACGCGCAATGCATCGATGTCGAGTCCGGAGTCCGTCTCGTCCAGCACGGCGAGTCGCGGTTCCAGCATGGCCAGCTGAAAGATCTCATTGCGCTTCTTCTCGCCCCCCGAGAAGCCTTCGTTGACCGAGCGGCTCATCAGCTGCGGGTCAAGCTCGACGAGCCGGGCACGCTCTCGCATGAGCTTCAGAAATTCCGCCGCGCCCAGTGGCTCCAGACCGCGGTGTGCGCGCTGCTCGTTGAGCGCCTGGCGCAGGAAGTTGTTCATACTCACACCGGGGAGTTCTACGGGATACTGAAAGGCGAGGAAAATGCCCTCGAGGGCCCGTTCGTCCGGAGCCATTTCGAGCAGATCCTTGCCGTCATAGAGCACCATCCCGGCCGTTACCTCGTATTCCTCGCGACCCGCGAGCACGGAGGCTAACGTACTCTTGCCGGAGCCGTTGGGGCCCATGATCGCATGTACCTCGCCCGGGTTGACGACGAGATCGACGCCTCGAAGGATCTCCTGATCTTCGATCTTAGCGTGAAGGTTTTCTATCTGCAGCAATGCCATTCCTAGCAGTTATGGTTGAAAGTTGGATGATGAATGTTACCCTACGCTCCCCTCGAGCTCGATGTCGAGCAGCTTCTGAGCCTCGACGGCGAATTCCATCGGGAGCTTCGCCAGGATCTCCTTGCAGAAGCCGTTGACGATGAGCTTGATGGCTTGCTCCTCACCGATTCCGCGCTGATTGCAGTAGAAGATCTGGTCCTCGCCCACCTTGGAGGTCGTCGCCTCGTGCTCCACTTGCGCCGTGGGATTGTTGATTTCGATGTAGGGGAAGGTGTGTGCGCCGCACTTGTCTCCGAGCAGCATCGAGTCACACTGGGAGAAGTTGCGTGCGTTCTCCGCGCCCTTGTTGATCCGCACCAGGCCGCGGTATGAGTTGTTGCTGACCCCGGCGGAAATACCCTTCGATATGATGGTGCTCCGCGTGTTCTTGCCGATGTGGGTCATCTTCGTTCCGGTGTCGGCCTGCTGGTGGCCCTTCGTGAACGCCACCGAGTAAAACTCGCCCACCGAATGGTCGCCCTTGAGGATCACGCTCGGGTACTTCCACGTGATGGCGGATCCCGTCTCGAGCTGGGTCCACGAGATCTTGGCGTGATCCCCGCGGCAGATCCCGCGTTTGGTCACGAAGTTGTAGACGCCACCCTTGCCTTCGGCATCACCAGGATACCAGTTCTGGATGGTGGAGTACTTGACCTCGGCGTTCTTCTCGGCGATGATCTCCACAACGGCAGCATGCAGCTGATTTTCGTCACGTTGTGGCGCCGTACAACCCTCCAGGTAACTCACGTAGCTCCCCTCTTCGGCCACGATGAGCGTACGCTCGAACTGCCCGGTACCGGCCTGATTGATCCGGAAATAGGTTGAGAGCTCCATCGGGCATCGGACGCCCTTCGGGATGTAGCAGAAGGAGCCGTCGGAGAACACGGCAGAATTCAGCGCCGCGTAGAAGTTGTCCGTATAGGGGACTACCGAACCCATGTACTTGCGGACGAGCTCCGGATGCTCCTGCACGGCCTCACCGAAAGAGCAAAAGATGATGCCCCGCTCGGCCAGCTCTTCCTTGAACGTGGTGTGGACGGAAACGCTGTCCATCACGGCGTCCACCGCGACGCCGGCCAGTTTCTCCTGCTCCTTGAGCGGAATTCCCAGGCGCTCAAACGTCTCCAGCAGCTCCGGATCAACCTCGTCCAGGCTTTCGTAGCGAGGCTTCCTGGTGGGGGAGGCATAGTAGGTGATGTCCTGAAAGTCTATCGTGGGGTATCGGATGTGCGCCCAGCGCGGATATCGATCGCGATCTTCGGCAAGCGTCTTCCAGTAGTGAAAGGCCTTCAGTCGCCATTCGAGGAGCCACTCCGGCTCCTGCTTCTTGGCGGATATCATCCGAACGATGTCCTCGTTGATTCCCTTCGGGATGACGTCGGATTCGACCGGGGTCTCCCATCCGTATTTGTAATCGGTATCTGCTACCTGCTGCAGAAACTCCGTCTCGGTAATCGCCATGCTTCTCGCCTGGATCTATCTAGAGATGTCCGGCCGATGGCCGGTACGTGGCTGTGTACGATGGATTGTAAACAAGCGTTAACACAATGCCAATGTGTAAACGCCCGATTACAACAAGATTCACGAGGCCTTCGTTCCTCTTCGGATAGCCCCTTCATCCAGTGTTCGCACAGGGCACGAAAACGCCTCGCTCAGTGGGGCCGATTGCGCTACGAATCTACGGGTCCACCCCCCGGTGCGTGCGAAACCTGCCGGAGCATCGAGCATTAGCATGCCGAACGCAATGCGGCGAATCCGCCTGGTAGTACGATGGAAGACATTCTCATCACCGATCGAGCACTGGAGAAGATTCGTGAGATCGCGGCCAACGAGCACGTCGATCTCGCCGACACCATGCTGCGCGTCGCAGTCGTGCCCGGCGGGTGCTCGGGTCTGACCTACGATCTCGGCTGGGATACCACGGAGCAGGAAGGAGATCGCGTAATGCAGATCGGCGACGTACGCATCGTCCTGGATCGCCGAAGCCGCGTCTACCTGAGCGGCACAGAGCTAGACTTCTCCGACGGCCTCGAGGGAGCCGGCTTTCATTTTCTGAATCCGCAAGCCGCCCGGACGTGCGCCTGTGGCGAGAGTTTCGGGCTCTAGTCCAGTCGACCATTCTCAGTGACGACCAAGGGCGTGGAACCGCCCTCAGCCTCCGTCCACTGTCCGCATCCAGCGCACGGTCTGCCCTTCGCTAATTCCGTACGTATCGCAAAATCCTGCGCGAACTTCGATGACGTAGCGCGCGGGCGCCGCCGATACTATGCTCCGCGTGCTGTAGGGGCGTGTGTATTTCGCGATGTCGACGATCTGCGAGTCGGCATCCACAAAAATAAGATCAAGCGCCAGCGGCGTGTTGGCCATCCAGAAGCTCTGCGTCTCCTGAATCGGGAAGATGAATAGCATTCCCGCGCGCTCCGCAAGGGAATCCCGCTGCATCAAACCCCGCTGACGTGACGAATCTGAGTCGGCGATCTCGATATCGATGGTGACGATCTCAGCGTCATCACCCGCGAAGAAGGTTAGCTCACCATCTTTCCGAAACGGGATGGTGACCGCCGGCTCACCGGTATCATCTCCGTCGCGCCCACCCATATCCCCGCATCCCACCAGGAGGGCACCTGCGATCACCAGTGCGCATCCCCATCTCATGGCGCCACTCCATCCCGCGACCACGCGATGCGCATACCCTCCGTGATGCCCAACCGATCCGAGTACCCTCCGCGAACCTCCACGACGAACTTTTTCGGCGCCGCCGGCCGAATTACTTCCTCCGAGAAAGGCGTCGTTCGCCTCACGATGTTGATGATGTGAGAATCGGCCGCGACGAACATGATGTCGAGCGGTAGGGGAGTATTTTTCATCCAGAAGCCGGTCGTGTCCTCGTCGTCCATGATGAAGAGCATACCGCTATTTGCCGGGAGCGCGCGCCTGCGCATCAGGCCGGTGGCGCGCTCCACATCGGTTTCGGCGATCTCGATGTCGATGGTCTGCACAGTATCCCCATCGGGCGTCAGGAAACTCAACGTGCCCTCTTTCTGAAAGGGGACGTCCGTGCTGATGACGGGCAAGTCCCGACCGTCCGATCCGCATCCCGTCAATAGCATCACCGCGATCAGTGCAAGGAGCTGTGGCCCGCCGAACAATCTCCCGCGGACCTGGGTCAATCGAGAAGTAGTCGTGTGGTGATGGCGTCGCACAGCAGTTTTCCTTCGTCGGTGAGGCTCAAGCGCCGGCCGTCAAGCGGCTGGATGTATCCACGCCCTTCAAGTTCCGCAATCTCATCGGCCTTCTCGAAGAGCAGGTCCACCCCGTAGCGACTCTCGAAGTGGCCGAGGTCGAGGCCGTCGGACGTCCGAAGCCGCAGCAATATGTACTCGTTTGCGAGCTGATCCAGCGAGAGGTGCTCGCGACCTCCGAGTGGAAGGGTGTGCTGGTGCAGGAGGGCCTCATACCGGCGGAGGTTTCGCTCGTTGTACCACCGTTGAGCCGGTAGTCCGCGCCACCAGAACGAATGGGCGGAGGGACCCAATCCCAGATAGTTTCGATGAGACCAGTACACCTGATTGTGCAGGGAGCGCATACCAGGTTTTGCGAAGCTGGAGATCTCATAGTGCTCGTATCCGTGCTCTCTCAGGTACTTCATCGTGAACACATATCGCTCTTCCCACTCTTCCTCCGGCGGCGGTTGCACGATGCCGCGCTGCACCATCTTCGCGAGCGGCGTCCGCTCTTCGACCGTCAGATTATAGGTCGATACATGAGGAATCTCCATACGGACGACTTTTTCGAGGTTCGCGTACCAGTACTCTTCAGGTTGATCGGGGAGGCCGAAGATCAGATCCACGGAAATATTCTCAAAGCCAACCTTCTTGGCGTTCTCGACGGCAGACTCGGCCTGCTCCGCCGAGTGGCTTCTGTTCATGAATTCGAGATCCGACGCATAGAACGATTGGATGCCGATGCTGAGCCGATCGAAGCCGAGCGACTTGATGCCGCTCAAGTAGTCCTCGGACGCGTCCTCCGGATTGACCTCGATCGTGGTCTCGCGGACGTGCTCCACATCGAATCCCGAATAGATGCCCTGAAGCAGACGAGCCAGATCTTCGAGGGCGAGCAATGACGGAGTACCACCACCCAGATAGATGGTCTCGATCGGCTCCCCGCCGCCGTACTGCGAGGCGTAATAATCGAGCTCGACGCGCATGGCCTCCACGAACGGGCCATGGTTGCGCTGCGTGGTCGTGAAATAGAAGTCGCAGTACACGCAGCGCTGCGAACAGAAGGGGATATGGAGGTAGAGACCTGCCATGCGGGTGAACAAAACGCGATCCGCATGGCGAATGTTTTCGATCTTTCGACCTAGAAGATCACGCCGATCCGGACCGGAATGGCGAGGTCGATCCCCTCTTCCCTGATAATCAGTGCCGGATTTACTTCATAGAACAGCGAGGACTCTTGTAGAGATCGAACCCAGCCGATTCCGCCGTGAATGGTGGGCCCGCTCGCCGCGCCGCCGTCGCCACCCGCGGGGATGTATCCCCCCATTCCGAACAACAAATAGGTGAGCCGGTCACTGGCCGGTGGAAGGGAGACGATAAGAGAAACCTGCGGATCGAAAATGTAGTCGGCGTTCCTTCGTCCACCGAGAATGAATGCCGTCAGACCGAGGTCGGCGGCCAGCGACAGATCGGCATTCACCGGGGCGGACGCGCGACCGCGAAACCCGATTCCGAGACCGTCCGCCGTGCTCAGAAGCGCATTCGCACCGATTCCAAAACGCGGATCCAGCCCTTGTGCCGTAGCGCTCTCAACGAGGGCACCCGACGCCAGAATTACGATGAGAAAAAGACTCCCAACTATGCCGCGCATTCCGATGACCGCAGTGGATTCTTGTGGCTGAGAAACTGAGATGCTATGAGATGAAAGTCCAGCGCCGCCGTTCCGCCTCGATATGGATTGAGCAAATCTTCGCTTAACATCGGCGACGGCTTCGTTAAGTTGCCGCGCTCGCATGGATGAACCATATCGTGCATTCGATCGACATCCCGAATGAAGTTTGTCGTCTGCATCAAGCAGGTCCCCGACGTTGCATCGCCGATCCAGTTGAGCGGTGAGAGAATTGTCACCGACACGGGCCGGCTCGTGCTCAACGCCTACGATGCCTCCGCCGTCGAAGAGGCGCTCGTCCTTACGGAAAAATATGGAGGCGAGGTTCATGTGGTACTGGCCGGGCCGGCCACGGCAACAGAAACGATCCGTAAGGCCCTCGCCATGGGCGCCGAATCGGCGACTCACCTGAAGATCGACGGCGAGCTGGACTCCCGCGGCTACGCGGAGATACTTGCTGCGCACCTTCGAGCAGAGTCGTTCGATGTGCTTGCCTGTGGAAAGCAGGCACAGGATACGGACGCCGGCCTTACCGGCTCGATGCTGGCCGAATTACTCAGCCTTCCCTACGCCGGAAACGCCGTTGGCCTCGATATCGTGAACGACAGGCTGATCGTTACCCGTCAGGGCGATGGCGGGCAGGAGATCATCGAGCTCCCTACCCCGTGCCTGGTGACCTGCTCGAACGATATGAACGATCCGCGCATCCCGAACTTGAAGGGAATCATGCAGGCCAAGAGGAAGAACATCCAAGTGGTGGAGGTCGAGGAGCCGACCGGTCCGCCCGCTACCACGATCAGGCGCTTCGAGCCGATGCCGGAAAGGGAGCCGGGCCGAATTCTGGATGGAGAGCCTGCTGACGTCGTCGCCAGGCTCGTATCACTTCTCAAGACCGAGGCAAAGGTCCTCTGACGCATGGGTACCATCCTCGCCTACATCGAGACCCAGGATGAAGTCTGCAAGCGGTCCTCACTGGAGGCCCTGACGCGAGGTCGACAGATCGCGGAACAGAGAGGGGATAGGCTTGTGGCTGTAGTCCTCTCGCCGGAGCCGGAGCGCTACGTCGCTCAGATCGCGCGCTACGGTGCATCCACCATCTTCATGGTGCGCCATAGCCTTTTTGCCAATCACCTCAACACGCCGGTGCTGGCGGCTCTGGAGGAAGCGGCCCGTCGCGCCGCGCCCGATCTCTTGGTGTTCCCCTCGAGCGAATCGGTTAAGGAGATACTCGGGGCGCTGTCGATTCGACTGGACGGATCGGTCCTGCCCGATGTTGCTGCGTTCGAGCAGACGGAGACCGGAGCGGAGGCCCTTCGGCCGGTACTTGCCGCCAAGTTTCTGGCTCGCGTCCGGGCCGAGCGCAAGCCCGTGCTGGTCTCTGTGCGCTCCGGTGCCTATTCGGCGGAGGAACATCCCGTCGAGGCCCAGGCCGAGGAGATCCCATTCGACTTTGACCCGGCAACACTCAAGCAGACGCTACGCGAGATCAGGGCGCCGCAAGTCGGCACGGTCGATGTATCCGAGGCGCGCATCGTGATCGCGGCGGGACGCGGCGTCCGCGACGAGCGCGGCAAACAACTCATCGAAGAGTTGGCCGACACCCTGGGCGCCGCGATTGGGTCGTCGCGTGCGGTCGTCGAGTCGGGGCTGTTCCCGGCCTCCTCGCAAATCGGCCAGACGGGCAAGGTCGTGGCCCCCGATTTGTATATTGCCGTCGGAATTTCAGGTGCCATCCAGCACGTAGCCGGGATGGCGGGCAGCCGCGTGATCGTGGCCATCAACAAAGATGCGGATGCGCCCATATTCCGGATGGCCACCTATGGGATCGTCGGTGATCTGTACGACATCATCCCGCGCCTCATCGATCAGTTGAAGAACGGCTAATCCGCCTCGACACGCGCCGAGGCTTCGCGCGGATGCGAGGCAAGCGGCTCCACCATGGACGAAAAGTTCGATTGCATCATCGTCGGGGGCGGTATCGCCGGGCTGAGTGCGGCGGTCGAGCTGGCGCGCGGCGGCGCTCGCTTTCTGCTCGTAGAACGAGGTGAATTTGCGGGGTCTAAGAACGTCTCCGGCGGGGTTCTCTGGGGCCACGATCTGGCACGACTGGTTCCCGAGTACTGGACCGAGGAAGATGGCTTCGAGCGGTACATCCGGCACCGCCGCCTCACGCTCATGGATGAGCAGTCGGCCTTTTCGATCGACTTCAAGTCTACTCATTTCGATACGCCGCCCTACGCCGGCGTCGTCGTACTTCGCTCCCGGTTCGACCGCTGGCTGGCGGCCAAGCTCGAAGAGACGATCGCACGAAGTCCGCATCCCGATGAATCCTTCGTCGCCACCAACATCCTGGTTGAGGAGATCGTGCGCGAGAACGGCCGCGTCACGGGCATCCGGGCGGGCGACGAGGTATTCCACGCCGATGTGGTCATCCTCGCCGAGGGCGTGAACAACCTGCTTACTCGCCAGATCGGACTGCAGGATGACTACGTGCCCGCCGACCACATGATGATCGGCATCAAGGAGGTGATCCGGATGAATCGGCGGACGCTGGAAGACCGCTTCCAGCTGAACGGCCTGGCCGGAATGTCGAACGAATTTGTCGGCTTCTGCAGCCGGGGCGTCGAGGGCGGAGGTTTCTTGTATACCAACCGCGACTCCCTCTCGGTTGGATTGGTGCTGGGCATCAAAGATCTCCGCGAAAAACGACTCCAGCCCCATGCTATTCTGAATGATTTCAAACTGCACCCCGTGATCGCCGACATGCTTCGTGACGGAGAGGAGGTGGAGTATTCCGCGCATGTGGTATCGAGCGGGGACATGAGGGTGATGCCGCGTGAGATTTATGCAGATGGAGTCCTGATCGCGGGCGAGGCGGCGAATCTATTGATCAATGCCGGGAAAGCCATCCAGGGCATGGATTACGCGATGCGATCCGGCATCCTCGCCGCCGAGACGGTTCTGGCGGCCCGCGATCGGGGGGATTTCTCCGCAGAAAGCCTCGCGCAGTATCGAAGAGCACTGGAGGAGAGCTTCTTGCTCAAGGACATGCACAATTTCCAGGATGCCGTCCGGCTTCTGCACGATCCGAACATGTACACCACCATCCCCTCGCTGATCTGTGACTTCGGGCGTCGGATCTTCACGGTCCGAAGTGCACCTACGCAGAAGACGAAGCAGGTCCTGAAAGAAACGATAAAGGATCACACGTCGTTCTGGTCGCTGGCGAAGTTCGGATACAAAGCCTCACGCTCCCTATGAAGAAGTTGAGCACGGCCGAACGCCTCGGCCTGGTAGCGTATCGCAATCAGGGCAGGAGTGAGGCGAAGCCGCACATTCTCGTCGATACGAGCATTTGCAACTCTGTCTGCCCACACCATTGCACGACATACGTATGTCCGGCCGAATGCTATAAGTTTGACGAGGATGGGCGAGTCTTCTTCCAATTTGAGGATTGCATCGAGTGCGGCACATGCATGTACGCCTGCGACCAGGGCGCGGTCACTTGGTCGTATCCCGACCCGGAGAGCGGTCGAGGTGTGACCTGGAATTTTGGTTAGGCTGAACCGTCGATTCGCCGCTACGACGTCAACGAATACCTGCACATCCACACATGCCGAAATACCACTTCAATCCGGAAGACGCCTTCCTATTCGAATCGATGCTCGAGGAAGAGGATCGGCTCATTATGGAGTCGGCGCGCGAGTACGCACAATCGAAGCTGGAGCCACGCGCTCTCGAAGGCAATCAGGATGAAATCTTCCACGAGGAGATACCCCGCGAGATGGCCGAGCTCGGCCTGCTGGGTGCGACCATCCCCGAAGAGTACGGAGGTGCGGGTGTCAGCTATACGGCATATGGGCTCATCGCGCGCGAGCTGGAGCGCGTGGATTCCGCCTACCGCTCGTTTGCCTCGGTGCAGTCATCACTGGTCATGCACCCCATCCACAAGTTCGGGACCGAGGATCAGCGACAGAGATTTCTTCCGAGGCTGGCATCGGCCGAACTGATCGGTTGCTTCGGCCTCACGGAGCCGGATCACGGTTCCGATCCCGGTTCGATGAAGAGCACAGCCCTCCGCGTGGACGGAGGCTTCGTGCTGAACGGCGCAAAAATGTGGATCACGAACTCCCCGATCGCCGACGTTGCCATTGTCTGGGCTAAGGCCAAAGAGAAGCAAGGAGAGGAGGGGGTGATTCGTGGCTTCATTCTGGAGCGCGGGATGGAGGGATTCTCGACCCCGGTCACTCACAACAAGATGTCACTCCGCGCCTCCGTTACGGGTGAGATCGTGATGGAGGATGTATTCGTGCCCGATGAGAACGTGTTTCCAGACGTTCGGGGTCTGCGGGGACCATTTGACTGCCTCAACAGCGCTCGCTTCGGGATTGCCTTCGGTGCCGTTGGCGCGGCCGAAGACTGCTACCAGCGGGCGCTGCGCTACGCGATGGAACGCAAGCAGTTCGGGTACCCGCTCGGAGCCATGCAGCTCATCCAGACTAAGCTGGCCAACATGGTGACGGAGATCACGCAGATGCAGCTCCTCGCGTGGCGACTCGGCCGACTCAAGGATGACGGACGCCTCGTCCCCTCCATGGTCTCCCTCGCCAAGCGCAACAACTGTGGGAAGGCTTTAGAGATTGCTCGAACGGCGCGTGATATGTTGGGAGGCAACGGCATCACCGGCGAGTACCGCGTCATCCATCATATGGTGAATCTCGAAAGCGTCAATACCTACGAGGGCACGTACGATATCCACGGGCTGATTCTCGGGCGTGAGCTCACCGGGATTCAGGCCTTCACGCCAAGGGGAAATGATCTCGCCGATGCGCGGCCCGCGCCGAAGCGCGAGATGGCCGAAGCCGAGTAGCGGCTGCTGGAACGACGCGCTTCGAAGGACGTCGGGCCCTTTTGCGCGTTCCGAGCCGTAACCGTCGTTCAGGTCCGCCGTAGCAAACCCGAATTATAAACCGTGCTCAACGAACCTCTGGATGGGCCATGGAAGATGTCCTGATTACTACAATCGTCTTCGGATCCATACTTGCCGCGATCAAGCTATGGTTCGACTACCTTAAAACACGGCGAGAGACACATTCCAGAGGGACGGCAGGTAAGAGTTTGACCGAGAGCGAGCTCCGGCTACTGGTGCAGGAGGCGGTCGGCGAGGCCCTGCAGGAGCATATGGCGCGGCTGGAAAAGCGCCTCGTAGAGCACTCGGAACCCAGGCTCATCCCCGCCGGCGAGCGGGGCAGCGAGTTTGACCAACCCGCCGCGCCGCCCGTTCGGGGAGATCGCGAATCAGTCCGCTAGGTGCGCCATCAGGCGCGGCCATTTCGGAGCGCAGCCTGAGCGGCTGCGAGGCGCGCAATGGGTACGCGGAACGGCGAGCAGGAGACGTAGTCCATCCCAACCCTGTAGCAGAACTCTACGGACGATGGGTCTCCTCCGTGTTCGCCGCAGATTCCGATCTTGAGGTCGTTTCGGGTAGATCGCCCTCGCTCCGTGCCGATCTCTACAAGCTGACCGACGCCGGCCTGATCCAGAGTCTGGAAGGGATCGTCGGGCAGGATCTTATTCTCCACATAGTATGGCAGGAACTTGCCCGCATCGTCCCGGCTGAAGCCGAAGGTCATCTGCGTCAAATCGTTCGTGCCGAAGGAGAAGAACTCCGCTTCCTTGGCGATCTCGTCCGCCATTAGAGCTGCCCGCGGCACCTCGATCATCGTGCCGACCAGGTAGTCCACCCTGGCACCTTTCTCCTGAAAGACCGCCTTCGCGGTTGCATCGATGACGCCTTTCTGATGGGCGAATTCCTCGACCGTTCCGATGAGGGGTACCATGATCTCCGGCAGCACGTCCACACCCTCTTGCTCGAGCTCGACGGCAGCTTCGAGGATGGCCCGCGCCTGCATCTCCGTAATCTCCGGGAAGGTGATCCCGAGACGGCATCCACGATGGCCAAGCATCGGATTGAACTCAGCGAGGGAATCGAGCTTCGCCCTGATGTCCTCGATGCTGATGCCCATGGTAGCGGCCATCTCTCTCTGCCCGGCCTCGTCATGGGGCAGGAATTCGTGGAGCGGCGGATCGAGAAGGCGAACCGTTACCGGCTTGCCGGCCATCGCTCGGAAGATTCCGATGAAGTCCTCCTTCTGGTAGGGCAAAAGCTTGGCGAGCGCTTTCTTGCGCGCCTCTACCGAATCGGAGAGGATCATCTCGCGGACGGCACGGATTCGGTCGCCGCCGAAGAACATGTGCTCCGTACGGCAAAGCCCGATGCCCTCAGCGCCGAACTCCAGCGCCTTCTGCGCATCATCGGGGGTGTCCGCGTTCGTGCGCACCTTCATGTCGCGATGCGCGTCGACCCACTCCATGAACTCGGCGAACTCGCCGCTGAGCTCCGGATCCACGAGGGGTTCCCTGCCCAGCACGACCTCACCGGTGGTGCCATTGATGGAAATCCAGTCACCTTCTTTGACGGTGACCTGACCGTTCGTAAATGATTTCCTTGCGTAATTGATGACGATGTCTCCGCAGCCGGCCACACAGGGCTTCCCCCATCCACGTGCCACGACGGCGGCGTGGGAAGTCATTCCGCCGCGGGATGTCAGAATGCCCTGGGCCGCATCCATGCCACCGACATCCTCGGGACTCGTCTCGATGCGCACCAGGATAACTTGCTTGCCGTCGGCCTTCCATCTTTCGGCATCGTCGGCCGTGAAGACGACCTGTCCGACCGCGGCACCCGGCGAGGCCGGGAGGCCCTTGCCCACGACGCGATCCTTGTAGGCATCCGTATCCTCGAATTGAGGATGCAGTAGCTGGTCGAGGTGAAGCGGCTCAACCAGGTCTTTCACGGCCGTCGCGGGATCCACCAGGCCCTCCTTCACCATATCCACAGCAATCTTGACGGCCGCCGTCCCCGTCCGCTTTCCGTTTCGTGTCTGCAGGATGAAGAGTCGACCATCCTGAATGGTGAACTCGATGTCCTGCATGTTTCTGTAATGCTTCTCGAGCCGCGAGGTGACTTCCAGCAGCTCCGCATACGCCTCGGGGAATTCCTCCGCCATCTGCTGAATGTCTTCAGGCGTACGGATTCCGGCTACGACGTCTTCGCCCTGTGCGTTGACAAGGAACTCGCCATAGAGCTCGTGTTCGCCTGTGGAGGGGTTGCGCGTGAAGCAGACACCGGTACCGCTGTTCTCGCCCATGTTGCCGAACACCATGGCCTGGACGTTCACGGCCGTACCGAGCAAACCCGTGATCTTGTTTATTCGACGGTACTTCACCGCACGATCGCTATCCCAGGAATTGAAAACGGCATTGATGGCGAACTTGAGCTGTTCACGCGGATCCTCCGGAAACATATGTCCGGTGTGCTTCCGATATACCGCCTTGTACCGATCGACGAGGGTTTGAAGGTCTTCGGCCGTGAGCTCGACGTCTTCCTTCACGCCTCGCTCCTCCTTTAGCGTACCGATCACCTCCTCGAAATGATCGTGAGCCACACCCATCACCACGTCACCGAACATGTCAATGAAGCGCCGATAGGCATCGTAGGCGAAACGCAAGTTGTCCGTTCGGCGAGCAAGTCCTTCCACGACTCGGTCGTTCAGGCCGAGGTTCAGCACCGTATCCATCATGCCCGGCATGGACACCGCGGCGCCGCTTCGTACGGAGACTAGAAGAGGATTTTCGGGATCGCCCAGCGTAGCGTTCATCGCCGATTCCAGGTGGCGGATGCCTTCCTCGACCTGCTCATCGAGGCCCTCCGGCCACTGGTGTCCGTTGGTCGAGTAAAAGTGGCATGCCTCCGTCGTAATGGTAAACCCTGGCGGTACGGGGAGCCCGATGGAGCTCATCTCGGCAAGGTTCGCACCCTTGCCGCCGAGCAGGGCCTTCATCGACTTGTCTCCTTCAGCCTTGCCGTCGCCGAAGCGGTATACAAACTTAACCGTTTCAGTCGCTCCAGCAGTTTTCTCCTGTACTTGCGTTTCCATAAGGCAGATAATCCTCTAAATGACTTGGATTCGGTGCGCCTCGACGCGCTGCAGCGCTCACGACGGCGGGCAGCAACAACGAACAGTAATGACGCTAATATGCCCGAGTGAGTTCGTTGACTTGCGTTAAACCTTCATAAACAATCAAGGCCGTTAGAGCCGACGCCCCCGCCAGAAGGCCGACGCCCGCAAGCATTCCTCCCCCCGCGTATTTGCCGAGACGCGACAGCGCACGGGAGATCCCCGGTGCGCCTCCGACGTCCCCTCGGGCCGCCGTCAGGAGCCCGATTCCTGCTCCAACTCCGGCTGCAACGCCGGCGATCAACGCGGTGCCCGCGACGAGTTCCGTTCTGCCCATATCCAGGGATGCCGTTGAGTAGGTGCATGGCGGCTTGCCTTCGGTCGAAGCAAGGTACAAAACAGGGGTGGAAAAAGACGAAAAGCCGCCGGAGCACCCTATCACCGCCGGGTTACGGGCAAGCAGCTTCTGCGGGGACTCGTCCGCCTCCCCACCTCCACGTCACTGCGATGACTCCGGCCGCCGCTCCGCGTACATACGCAATCCACCATCTCGACAGCACGAGACAGGCGCGTGCAGGTCGTCGGAACGATGCAGTATGCGGTGCGTGAGATTGCCCCGTCAAATCAATATCCATTTCTGCTAATGAAGCGACTGGTCGTTGTAGAGTCCCCGACTAAGGCCAGAACGATCCGAAATTATCTGCCGCCCGACTTCGAGGTCGAGGCGAGTATGGGTCACATTCGCGACCTGCCGGCATCGGCGTCCGAAATCCCGGCTGAACTGCGCGACAAGCCCTGGTCGAAGCTCGGCGTCAACATCACCAACGGTTTCGAGCCCATTTACGTGGTGCCGTCCGGCAAGCAGAAGGTCGTGAAGCTGCTTCGCTCGAAGCTGAAAGAATCCGACGAGCTCTACATCGCCACAGACGAGGACCGGGAGGGCGAATCTATCGGGTGGCACCTCGTGGAAGTGCTCAATCCCAAGATCCCGGTTCGGCGAATGGTCTTTCACGAGATCACACGCGAAGCCATCGAAGAGGCGTTGGAGCGCACGCGTACCATCGACAAGAATCTCGTCGACGCCCAGGAGACGCGACGCATCCTCGACCGCCTGGTAGGGTACACGCTGTCCCCGCTGCTGTGGAAGAAGATCGCGCCGAAACTTTCGGCGGGTCGCGTTCAGAGTGTGACCGTAAGGCTTCTGGTGCTGCGAGAAAAGGAGCGGATGGCGTTTGTGCCGGCCCCGTATTGGGATCTGAAGGCCCATCTCGAGAAGGACGGTGCGGCCTTTGACGCCGTGATGACGCACTACGGCGGCGTCCGACTCGCGACGGGCAAGGATTTTGACGACAATACCGGTCGCCTGAAGTCCGATCTCAAAGCAGGCGTGGATGTGCTCCTCTGGTCCGAGGCGGAAGCCACCGAGCTCGCTGCGCGCCTCCCGGAGCGCACGTGGCGAGTCGTTGGTGTCGAAGATCGTATTTCCACCCGTTCTCCATATGCGCCGTTCATCACGTCCACGCTCCAACAGGAAGCGAACCGTAAGCTGAATCTTTCGGCGCGGCGGACGATGGAGATCGCCCAGCGCCTTTACGAGAAGGGGCTCATTACATACATGCGTACCGACTCGACGACGCTCTCCAAAGAAGCCATCGAAGCGAGCCGTCGAGCGGTGGAGGAGCGCTACGGGAAAGAATTCTTGAGCCCGAAACCCAAACAGTATCAGAGTAAAGTCGCCAATGCCCAGGAGGCCCACGAGGCCATCCGTCCGGCCGGCCGCGACATGAAGACGCGCGACGAATTGGGGCTTACCGGACAGGAGGGCTCGCTGTACGACCTCATCTGGAAACGAACCGTGGCCAGCCAGATGGCCGATGCCCGGCTGCGTCTCATCACGGCCCACATCGAGGCCGGCGAGGGGGCCGAAGCGGCGAGATTCCGTGCATCCGGCCGGACCGTCGTCTTTCCCGGATTCTTCCGGGCCTATGTGGAGGGCTCGGATGATCCGGATGCGGCGCTCGAGTCGCGCGATCAGCCCTTGCCCGAGCTGCAAGAAGGCGATGAGCCGGCATGCAAAGGCGTCGAGGCCACCGGTCACGAAACAAAGCCTCCCGCACGGTACACGGAAGCGACCCTGGTTCGCGTCCTGGAGCAGGAGGGGATCGGGCGACCGAGCACGTACGCCTCCATCATCGACACGATAATCCATCGAGGCTACGTCCGGAAGCATGGCTCGCAGCTCGTGCCCACCTTCACGGCCTTCGCCGCCAACAACCTCCTCGAGGAGCAATTCAATCAGCTCGTCGACGTGAATTTCACGGCGGAGATGGAGCAGATCCTGGATGATATCGCCACCGGACAGCAAGACCCGACGCCTTACCTCAAGTCCTTCTTTCTGGGTGATGAGGGGCTAGACCTCCGCGCGAAGGCCGGGCTCGATAAGATCGACGCCCGCAAGGTCTCGACCATCACATCGCCGAAGTGGGATGGTTTCGTCGTTCGTGTCGGCAAATTCGGTCCGTATGTCGAAGGAAAGTTGGATGGCGAGCGAGTGACGGCGTCGATACCTGAGGATCTGGCTCCCGCGGATGTGACGGCCGAGCAGCTGCGCGAGCTCCTCGAAGCCGGAAATGCCGAAGACCGCGTCGTGGGGCGCGATCCGGAATCCGGGATGAACATTCTTTTGCGGACCGGACCTTTCGGTCCCTACCTGCAGCTCGGACGGGACGACGAGCAGGATGGAAAACCCCGTCGTGTTTCGCTTCCAAAGGGAATGACCCAGGAAGATGTCAATGAGCGGACGGCGCGTGGTCTGCTCAGTCTCCCGCGCACGCTCGGAGAGCATCCTGAGACGGGGAAACCCATCCTCGCCAACATCGGAAAGTACGGCCCCTACGTACAGCACGAGCGGACGTTCGCCTCGCTCAAAGAGGATGACGACGTGTTATCGATCGATCTCGAACGCGCCCTCGAGCTCTTGTCTGAAAAGACGAAGCGATCGGGTGCGCTTCGCACGCTCGGCGATCATCCCGAAACGGGCGAGCCCGTCGAAGTATGGAGCGGCAAGTACGGTCCATACGTGAAGCATCAGAAGACGAACGCCTCGTTGCCGCGAGACGTTAAGCCCGAAGACGTCACGCTTCCTCAGGCGCTGGAGCTACTGGCTGCCAAGAAGAAGGGAGGTAGAAAGGGGAAGAAGAAGGGCTCGACCTGAGGCGCGCTAACGTCCTACGTCTTTCTCGCCCAATCTGATGGAGTCGAGGATATTCAGGTAGCTCGAATACCGTTCCTCGCGTATGAGGCCCTTCTCGACCGCTTCCTTGACGCCGCATTCAGGCTCGTGATCGTGCGTACAAGTCGGGAAGCGACACTTCTCCAGGTGCGGCTTGAACTCGACGAAGAAGTGCGACAGCTCCCATGGCTCGATGTTGATCACGCCATACTCCCTGATACCGGGAGTGTCCACGATGAAGCCCCCATCCGAAAGAGGGTAGAGTGAGGCGTACGTTGTAGTGTGCCGGCCTTTTTGTGTTTTTTCACTCACTTCGCGCGTCGTGAGGTCCAGACCCGGCTCGATCCTATTCAGGAGTGATGATTTGCCCACCCCGGACGGCCCCATCAACACCGAGGTTCGGCCCGTGAGGCAGTCCCGCAACCGTTCGATCCCTTCACCCGTCTTTGCACTCGTCTGAAGCACAGGATATCCAAGGTCGGCGTACAGAGCGCAAAGATCGGTGACGAACGGTTTGTCCTTCGTGCGTATCAAATCAATCTTGTTGAGCACGATGCCGGCTTCAATTTCGTGGGCCTCCGCCATGACGAGGACGCGATCGATGAATCCCGGGTTCGGCCTGGGCAGGCGAACGGATTGAATGATCCAGACGAAATCGACATTGGCGACGATTACCTGCTCCTGGCCTACTCGCCGCCCGGCCGCGCGCCTGCTCAGTTGATTCTTCCGATCGTGAATCTCTGTGATGAGCCCGGTGTCATCAGGGTTCATCCGAACGGTCACCCTGTCACCGACCGCGATGGGATTCGTGGCATCATCGTGCATCAGCCGAAATTTGCCGCGGACCTTGGACGGCACCGTTCGGTCGCCGGCACGCACATCATACCAGCTCCCCGTTGACCGGATGACGACACCCTCAACGAATTCGTCCGAGGGGGCGTTCTCACGGGTTGAATTAAGGTTCGAATCCTGGCTCATGCCGTATCTTTAGAGGCCTTACGGGCTGAAACCTGCCTGTGCAAGTCACGTCTACAGAACACGTCGTCGATATCAAATCATTATAGCGCCGGAAGGTGCACAGATCCGATAGGTGCCAACATGAGTGAGCAGGGCCAGGAGCGAAAGGAACGCTATCGTCGGGTTCGATCGGAGTTCGACGACCTGGAGACGGAAGACAAGGTGCTCTTCCTGATGGAGGCGGCCGTTTCAACGATCGCCCGGGGCGTCGACGAGTTCGGCCGCGCCGTTTCAGACGAGTTGAACAAAGCGTTCAGCCGACGCGCGGAGAGACGCCGTCGCCACGACGAAGGGTCCGGCAAAACGGCTGCGGGATCGTCGGAAAATGATACGTCGTCGAGCACTGAAGGGACGATGGGATCAACGGGATCGACATCGGGACCTTCCGGCTCCGCCCCTAACGGATCCGACGGTGGTGAGTTCGACAACATCCCATGAGCGAATCCAAAAGGATCGTCGAATTCGAGCGCCTGAACACGCTCGGGAAGGCGGTGTTTTTCGGCGGCGCGATCGCCAAGTTGGCAGCCGGCGCCATAGACCGCGTCTTGCAACGCGCCGCCGATATTTACGTGGACGCGGAAAGAGCCTTCAAGCAAGGAATGGACCCCGATATCGAAGACGCCAAAATCCTTGCGGAGGACACGAGGCTGGAAGAGTAGTAGGTCCTGAAACAGGATTACGACTCCACTTCCACCACGGTTGAACCATTGGCGCCGTTGGCCACGGCCGACTCCATCCGCTTCTCTTTCTCGGAGACGGAGAAGAGCTCGGCCGGGTCTGTCATGGGTTCGCCCTCGTCGAGCACCAACCCGATGAGCTCCTCCATCCTCTTGACGTAGGTGATTTCGAGGCCTTGCAGCGCCTCTTCTTTGATCTCCTTGACGTCCTTCTCGTTCTTCTCGGGCAGAATCACATGCTTGATTCCGGCGCGCCGCGCGGCCAACACCTTCTCCTTGATGCCGCCGACGGGCAAGACGAGCCCGCGTAGCGTGATCTCGCCGGTCATCGCGATGTCGTGCTTGACGCGTCGTTGCGTGTAGATCGACATCAGGGCGGCCAACATAGCGACGCCCGCGGATGGACCATCCTTGGGTACCGCGCCGGCCGGCACGTGCACATGCACATCCCAATAGCGGAACGCGTCCAGAGGTATTCCCAGATCGTCTGCGTGGGCCTTGACGTACGACAGGGCGGCCTGCGCCGACTCCTTCATCACCTCGCCGAGTTTGCCGGTGAGGATCAAACGACCGGAGCCCCGCGAAACCGACGCCTCGATAAAGAGGATGTCACCACCGACCGGCGTCCACGCCAGCCCTGTCGCCACGCCCGGAACCTCGGTACGCTGGGCAACCTCGGAAAAGAACTTCCGAGCGCCCAGATACTCCTCGAGATCGTCCGCCGTAACGGTTGTAGATTCGATCTCTCCTACGGCCACACGCTTGGCGACACCTCTTGCCACCGAACCAATGGTCCGCTCGAGCTGGCGAACGCCGGACTCGCGAGTGTATCCGTCGATCATCAGGTTGATGGCTTCATCCGTGATCTGGAACTGCTCCGGCTTCAGCCCATTGCGTTCGATCTGCCGGGGCACGAGATACTGACGTGCAATCTCCAGCTTCTCGTCCTGGGTATACCCGTTGATCTCGATGACCTCCATGCGATCGCGCAGCGGTCCCGGAATCATCTCCAGGAAGTTGGCCGTCGCGATGAACAGTACTTTCGAGAGGTCGTAGTCGAGCTCGAGGTAGTGGTCGTTGAAGTTGTCGTTCTGCTCGGGATCCAGAACCTCGAGCAGCGCGCTCGACGGATCGCCGCGGAAATCTGAGCCCAGCTTATCGACCTCGTCCAGCATGAAGACCGGGTTGTTCGTGCCCGCCTTCTTGAGCCCCTGGATGATCCGTCCAGGTAGCGCACCGACGTAGGTGCGCCGATGCCCCCGAATTTCGGCTTCATCGCGCACACCACCGAGACTCATGCGAACGAACTCACGGCCGAGCGCGCGCGCAATGCTCTTTCCGAGGCTCGTTTTACCGACGCCCGGAGGGCCGTAGAAGCACAGGATCGGGGCTTTCATGTCCCCCTTCAGCTTCAAGACAGCCAGGTACTCCAGTATCCGCTTCTTGACCTGCTCGAGGCCGTAGTGGTCCTCATTGAGCACTTCTTCGGCACGCTTGATGTCGAGGTGGTCCTCGGAATACTCCAGCCACGGGAGGTCGAGTATCCAATCAATGTAGTTGCGCGTAACGGCATAATCTGGAGCCGCAGGGTTGGTGCGGGCCAGCTTGTCCAATTCTTTCTCGAGGGTCTCTCGGACGTGATCCGGGAGCTCCTTCTTCTCGGCCCGCTCCCGCAGCTCACGGATCTCGGCTCCTCCGCCTTCGCCCTCTCCGAGCTCATCTTGGATAGCCTTCATCTGCTGGCGCAGAAGGTATTCGCGCTGCTGCTTGTCGACATCCGACTTGACCTTGGTACGAATCTCCTCGGAGAGCTGCAGCACCTGGAGTTCGCGGTTCAATGCCGCCATTACCTTCTCGGCGCGATCCACGAGAGCCCGCGTTTCAAGTAGATCCTGTTTGTCCTCCACATCGATCTGGAGGTTCGATGCGATGAAATGGATCAGGAACGCGGGCGAATCGATGTTCTGAATCGCATAAGCTGCCTCGCTGGGCAAATTGGGCGACAAGTTGACGATCTGAATCGCCAGCTCTTTGATGGAGCGAATGCGCGCCTGAAGCTGCACATCGTCAATGGCCGTATCCTCCTCGATGGGAGTGACCCGCGCCTCCAGGTACGGCTCGACCTGCACGTACTCCTCGATCTTGAATCGGCGCTTGCCCTGGATCACGATGGACTTCGATCCATCGGGCATCTTGATCAGCTTCAGGATGGTGGCGACAGTGCCGCATTCAAACAGATCTTCGGGAGCAGGATTCTCGACATCGCTGCTCTTCTGCGCTACGACGCCGATCAGACGGTCGTCGTTGAAGGCATCCTTCACCAACTTTAGGGACGCGTCGCGACCTACGGTAATCGGAAGTACTACGCCTGGAAAGAGTACCGTATTGCGCAGAGCCAGGATCGGGAGGGTCTCCGGCACGTCGGACGTGCTCATTGCCTTTTCTTCGTCCGCCGTGGGGAGGGGAATGCTCTGCTCGGGCCCTTCGTCGTCGAGAAGAAGGATGGCCGTGCGGAACGAACCCAGATTGCGATCAAACATGTCTCCTCTTCTATCTTCTGGGGACGCCGAACAAACAGATGGGGCGCCCACCGATATCCATATTATAGACTTTGTAGTGAACCCTCGGGGGTTCAAAAACCAGGCCAAAGGAGAAACTCTGCCAATCTGACGCTGCCCCTGAGAATAGCTGCCCGGATCATGGTAACGCGCGCCTGGGTGAAGTGATGGGGAAGCGCTGTGAAATGTTGGGAATGCCGCCGATGTCAGCTCTCGGCGCCCCGGAGCAGATCCTGAATGGCAGCTTCGAGCGTGTCGATCTTGAAGGGCTTCGTAAGTACGACGTCGATCTCGTTTCCGGGCTCACCGAGATGGGTATCGCCTGAGAGCAGAATGATTGGGATGGATCCGAATCGAGCGCGGATCGCCTCGGCCAGCTGGCGCCCGTTCATCTCGGGCATGCCGAGATCAGTGAAGACGATGTCGAATGTCTCGCGCTCCAGGCGGTTCAAGGCCTCGCTTGCAGACGAAACGGCCGTAACGCGATGGCCTTTGAGAGTAAGCAACTTCTGGAGAATGCCGCGGACCATCTCCTCGTCGTCCACAACGAGCACGCGTGCATGGCGGCCTGGCTCGGGGGCCAGGTCGGCCTCTCCTTCCTCACGCGTCTCCTCGGCAGGAGGAAGCAAGATGCGAAAGGTTGTGCCCTTGCCGACCTCCGAGTTCACGGTGATGCTGCCTTCGTGCTCCTGGATGATCCCGTAGCTTACGGCAAGCCCCATTCCTGTACCGCGCTCTCCCTTCGTGGTGTAGAGTGGCTCGAAGATTCGCTGACGGACGCTCTCCGACATCCCGATGCCCGAATCTTCGACGGTAATGCATACGGCGCCATCGATGGGGGCGGTGCGGATGCGCATTGTGCCGCCCTCCGGCATCGCCTGAACGGCGTTCAAGATCAAGTTCAGGAAGACCTCCCGCAGCTCGGTGGCCGACCCCATTACCGCCGGAACCGGCTCGAATTCGTGCTCGACTTCGATGGCAATGCCCTGACGACGAGGCTCGTTGTACCAGTACGGGCGCGTGAGCGTGATACAATCCTGAACGAGTGTCGGGATGTCCAGCGGCGTGAAATGCGTCTGTTTATCCTGTCGGATGTACTGCTGGATCTTGCGGATCAGCGCGGCCCCGTCGAGCGCCGCTTGCTCGACCGTCCGCAGGTGTTGAACGAGGGTGTGATCGGAGACCTCATCGCGGGCATAGTTGATAAGGAGCTCCGTATATCCCAGAATGCCGCTCAGGAGATTGTTGAAATCGTGGGCGATGCCCATCGTCATCCGGCCCAGAGCCTCGAGACGATTACGCTGAGTCTGGCTTTGTGTCCACGACTCCGGTTCGCGAAGGATCTCGCCGGTGGCGACGATCGCGCCGATGACCAGCTCGCCCCGGGATCCGGGCACGCGCACGGGCAGGAAGTTGAGGAGGATGGGTAGGGGCTCATCGCCATCCTCCTGGGCTTGTACAAAGAAGATCTGGCTGGTCACCAGTGAACCCGTGGCGGCCTCGCGGAGGTACTCCATGGCCCGTTCGCGATCCTCGCGGCCCAGTCGCGACCAGTTCGCGCCGATAGTTTCCTTCCACTCTGTATTTGCGTATGTATTCTGCCCATCAGGAGAGAAGTTACTGATCAGCAGTTCGGGCTCAAGATGTGGGAACGATTCCACAGACGTGCAAAGGAGGAGAGCGCGTGAGCAAAACCAGGATTCGGGCGTAAGCTAAGTAACGGTCGCCATATTTTTCGTCGTGCGATGAGTCGATGCGAGCATGCCGCCCGACATCCACATGGGCTTGCTATGACTGCGCGACCATCGCCGTCGGGCTGCCGGAGTGGATCGGCCAGGAGTGCAGCCGTACATCATCAGCGCAAGCCAAACGGAGTGGACCATGTGGTTCGAATCCATTGTTGACGCCATCGGAAACACGCCGATGGTTCGGCTCGGCAGCATCATAGAGAATGCGCCCTGCACGGTGTTGGCCAAGGTCGAGTTTTTCAATCCCGGTGGGTCCGTGAAGGATCGCATCGGCATTGCCATGATAGAGGCCGCCGAGGCTACCGGTGACCTCAAACCGGGCGGCACCATCATAGAAGGCACAAGCGGCAACACGGGTGCTGCCCTGGCCATTGCTGCCGTCACCCGGGGCTATCGTTGCATCTTCACGACCACAGATAAACAGAGTCCCGAAAAGCTGGACGTACTGCGTGCGTTTGGCGCCGAGGTGATCGTCTGCCCCACGAATGTGGCACCGGACGATCCTCGTTCGTACTACTCCGTTGCCCGCAGGCTGGCCACGGAGATCCCCAATTCAGTCTACCTCAACCAGTACGATCACCCCGCCAACGCGGAAGCCCACTATAAGACGACGGGCCCCGAGATCTGGGAACAGACGGAAGGACGCGTCACGCATCTGATCGCCGGGGCGGGCACGGGCGGCACGATCTCGGGATCGGCCCGATACCTGAAGGAGCAGGACCCGCAGATCAAGGTCATCGGAGTCGATCCATTCGGGTCGGTCTATTTCAAATACTTCCACACGGGTGAGTTCGACAAGAACGAGATCTATCCCTATCTCACGGAAGGTGTGGGCGAGGACATCCTCGCCAAGAACATGGATTTTGAGCTGCTCGATGACTACGTGCGAGTGACTGACCGCGAATCGATGCAGTGGACGCGCCGGCTTGCCCGCGAAGAGGGGCTCTTCTGTGGCCAATCGAGCGGAATGGCCGTCGCCGGCGCCAGGCAATGGATCGGTGCCAACGCCGAGGATCTGTCGCCTGACGACGTCATCGTCATCCTCCTGCCTGATTCCGGGTTTCGCTATCTATCGAAGACCTTCAACGACAACTGGATGCGTAACCACGGCTTCCTGGAGAGCAAGCCGGACCTGACGGTAGACCAGGTGCTTTCCGCACGGCGAGTTGGCGGGAGGATCCTCTCGGCGACGCCCGATGACACCCTGGGCGAGATCATCAAGCTGATGGCGGAACAAGGCATCTCGCAGATACCGGTGTTCGAGGGGGATCGCGTGGTCGGGAGCCTGACGGAGTCCGTAATTCTAAACCGGCTCATCGAAAACCCGGACACGCGCGACCAGGCCGTGCGCGATGTCATGGGGGAGCCGTTTCCCATCGTCCCGCGCACGCTCCACCTCGAACATTTGTCGGCCTACCTGGAACAAGGAGCGGGTGCGGTGTTGGTAGAGCCAGCGGACGGCAAGACATTCGAGATCATCACCAAGAGTGACCTCATTAGTGCCCTCGCGACGACGGGCCTCGGAAAGAAAGGACACAACGGAAAACGCGGATGAAGGACGCAGACAGCCAGCAAGGACAGCAGCAGTTTAACATCGAGCTCGACGAGCAGACGGCGGAAGGCGTCTATTCAAATCTGGTGATGATTTCGCATTCACCGGAAGAGTTCATCCTGGACTTTATCCGGGTGATGCCGGGTGTGCCCAAGGCACGCGTGAAGAGCCGGATCATCATCACGCCACAGCACGCCAAGCGGCTACTTCGCGCGCTCGCCGATAACATCGAGAAGTATGAGGTGGCGCACGGCATCATCGAGGAGCGGACGCCCCCGGGTCAGCCCATCCAGTTCGGAGGAATGGGAGGGGAGGCTTGAGAGCCGCTATTTGCGAACGCGGAAGAGCATGATGAGCCCCATGACCGCGAAGACCGCGTGGGGGAGCCAGGCCACGATCAGTGGGGGGATCTCCCCCGTATAGCCGAACGGTTCGGTGATCTTCTGCACGGCCAGATACGCGAAGGCCACGACCAGCCCAAGGCCGATCTGGATCGCTTGCCCGCCGCGTCGCCGCACCGAGGCCAACGGCATACCGATCAGGACGAGGATTAGATTGGCCACGGGGTACGCGAATTTGGAATAGTAGCCGACCTTCGAGCGGCCGATACTCCCCGCTCCCGATCGTTCCAGGTCGGCTATGTAGCTTCGTGCGGCGGGGATGGACATCGACTCGACATCCCTCTCCGTACGTGCAAGATCGCGGGGAAGAATCTGGAGGACGGTATCGATGCGTGCCTTTTGTATCCGGCGCTCGCCGGTCTCGTCGAAGACACGAATGACTGGATCGCTGATGCGCCAGATTCCGAGTGAATCGACCCATGCCATCGAAGGCGCGTCGATGCGCTTCACGAGGCGTTGCGAATCCGAAAATATCTGGATGGAGACCCGCTGTGCGGTCTCGCGGCGACGATCGTAGTACCCGACGGTAACGAAGGTGCCGGGGCGATTCTGGCGGTGAATGTCCGTCACATCAACGACTCTCGGGGCATCCTTCAAGTATTGCTGCTCGAACGCTAGCACCGTTCGGTTCGTGACAGGGACGATCCACCCGTTGAACCAGAACATGAACCCCGTCAGGGCAACGGCCACCACGAGATAGGGAACGATCAGCCGATAAAGCGAGACTCCGCTGGTTTGAAGGGCCATCAGTTGGAGGCTCTGGCTGAGTCGGCCCGTCAGATATACACAGGCCATGAAGATGGCCAGCGGCGAGATCAGCTTGACGATCTCAGGGATGTAGCTGGGGTAATAGACGAGGAATACTTCGCGCATCGTCGCGCCGCGATCATAGAAATCATCGACGAACTCCACATAATGGAGCACTATGAAGAAGACGATGAGCACCGCGACGAGCAGCACGAACCCGGAGACGAGTCGCCAGATGATATGCCGATCGAACCGATTCACAGGCCCACCGCGCGAATCCGATTACGTAGATTCTTCAAGAACCGCTATCGTACCTTGCGACGTGATTTCGATGCATTCAATTCATGGTAAGGTATGAAGCTCCACGAATACCAGGCCAAAGACATTCTGGCGGCGTATGGCGTGTCTGTCCAGCCCGGCCGTGTGGCGCGAACGGTCGATGAGGCCGTCGAAGCGGCCAGGGCACTAGAGGCCGATGGCGCCACCCTGTTTGTCGTGAAGGCGCAGATCCACGCCGGAGGTCGCGGCAAGGGAGGAGGCGTCAAGCTGGCGAAGAGCGTAGAGGAGGTACGTGAGAAGGCGGGTCAGATCCTGGGAATGAACCTCGTCACGCATCAGACCGGGCCTGAGGGGCAGAAGGTCAGGGCGATACTCGTCGCGGATGCCGTCGAGATCCAGAAGGAATATTACCTCGGGATCACGCTCGACCGTCAGAAGAGCATGAATGTCATCATGGCGTCGACGGAAGGGGGTGTGGAGATCGAGAAGGTAGCGGAGGAAACGCCGGAAAAGATCACAAAAGTGTGGATCGATCCCACGATCGGTCTTATGCCCTATCAGGCAAGGATGATCGCGTTCAACCTGGGGCTGGAAGGCAAGGCGATGAAGCAGGCGTCCCGGTTCATCGAGGGCCTTTACGAAGCTTACGCGGGATCGGACGCTTCCCTGGCCGAGATCAACCCGCTCGTCCTGACCGATAAGGGAGAGGTCGTGGCCGTCGATGCGAAAATCAACCTGGACGACAACGCGCTGTACCGGCATCCCGATCTTGCCGAATTGCGCGATGTACACGAAGAGGACCCGCTCGAAGTCGAGGCCAGTGAGCACGGCCTGAACTACATCCGCCTCGATGGCAACGTCGGCTGTATGGTAAACGGCGCTGGTCTGGCTATGGCTACGATGGACGTGATCAAATTGGCCGGCGGCGAGCCCGCGAATTTTCTGGATGTCGGGGGCACCGCGAGCGCTGATACCGTAGAGGCCGGTTTTCGGCTCATCCTGAAGGACAAGAACGTGCGGGCCATTCTGGTGAATATCTTTGGAGGAATCGTGCGTTGTGACCGCGTGGCGAACGGTGTCGTAGAGGCGGCGAAGAAGGTCGACATACAGGTTCCGCTGATCGTACGTTTGCAAGGCACGAATGCGGAAGAGGGCCAGCGAATACTCGATGAGAGCGGGTTAAAGATCGAGACGGCCATTTTTCTGAAGGAGGCCGCCGAGAAAGTGACGCGCGCGCTCGGCTCGTCCGTGGCAGCGTAACCTCGGTACTCACGGTCGGCGGGTGGCCTGGAGCATCTCTCGAAAATGTCCACTTCGAACACGGCCGTACACATCGACCAGGTCTCCAAGCGATTTGGCACGACGACGGCCGTCGACCACGTCGATCTCGAGGTCCGGCGAGGAGAGTTTTTCTCGCTGCTCGGTCCTTCCGGGTGCGGGAAGACGACGCTCTTGCGGATCGTAGCGGGATTCGAGCAGCCTGACGCCGGGCGCGTGCACATAGGCGGACGGGACGTAACCGGGACGACACCCCAACGGCGACCGACGGCTATGGTCTTCCAGAACTACGCGCTGTTTCCCAACATGTCGGTGGCGGAGAACGTCGCCTACGGTCTGCGTGTGCGAAGAATCGCCGCCGAGGAGCGACGTCGACGCGTGGAGGAGGTTCTCGGCCGTGTAGACCTGCAGGATCTTGCCGACCGGCCGGTTACGCAGCTCTCCGGGGGCCAACAACAGCGTGTAGCGCTCGCCAGAGCAATCGCCGTGGAGCCGGACGTCATCCTATTCGACGAGCCACTCTCCAACCTGGATGTGGCGCTTCGGGAGCAGACACGGCGCGAGCTCAAGGTGCTCCAACAGCGTCTCGGCACAACCAGCCTCTATGTGACGCACGATCAACAGGAGGCGCTGGCGTTGTCGGATCGGATCGCCGTGATGCGGGAGGGGCGCCTGGTTCAGGTAGGTCGCCCCGAAGACCTCTATGAGCGGCCCGAGACCGCGTTCGTTGCGGAATTTCTGGGTGGAAGCAACCTCATCCCAGACCGCCGGCTTGCTGAGCGCCTCGCCGGAACCCCACCAGAGCCTGATCGGGTGTTGACCATCCGACCCGAGCATTTTCGTGTCGATGACGATGGCATCGAGGCGCGTGTCCTGAGTCGGCAGTTCCTGGGGATGATCGCTGAATGGTGGGTCGAGATCGATGGTCAGTCCGTTCGGGTGTGGCTGGATCCCGCGCTCGAGGCATCGGAGGTCGTTCACCTGTCGGCGACGAGGAGCCGTTGGGTGCGCAACGACACCGGCCGGAACTAATGCGGAGATGCCAGGGTCGCTAGGCTGAGCATTTCAAAATCAGGAGTTTCAGAGATGGCGAGGCTCACTCACGAGCGCGAACGACATTCGAAAATCGAGAACCTCGAGATTCGAGAAGGTCTCGATGGACTGACTCCGTCGAGAATACAGACGCTATATCGTAGGGCGCCCCTGCTGCGCCCCGCCGGTGATCCGAGCCGGACCTGGTCGATGTTCGAGAATGCCTCGCTCGTGCTCACGGCGTGGCACGAGGGCCACCTCGCGGGCATTGCGCGCGTGCTGACGGATGGTGTGCTTTACAGCTACCTGTGCGACCTCGCCGTAGAGCCTGACGTTCAGAGATTGGGCGTGGGCAAAGCCCTTATCAATGCCGTCCTTGAGCGATGTAAGGGCACCGAACTGGTGCTACGGGATTCCGACATTTCATCGGGATACTACGAGCACCTGGGGTTCAAGCGAGTCGAGAATGCCTGGGTCCGGAAGGCGGACTAGGCTAGCCGAGGTCTAAATCGTCGTTGACGTCGGCCGTCTCCTGGAAGCGTGAGTCGACGAGCTGAAGGTGGGCGACGACGCCTTTGACGCCCGGAATCTCACGAACGAGCGAAACGAGTAGTTCGCGGTCGAGGTCCGTGCGCACGGTCCCGTAGAGAGTGACCACGCCGTTCTGGACGTAGAAATGGATGCCCTGAATCTCGGCGAGCTTCAGATCCCGCTCGAAGGTCGCATACAGGCGGCGGGCGAGCGAAAGATCACGGCCGGTTTGCCGCGATTCATCGCTTGCAGCGCGGCGAAGGCGGTGACGGATCGCATTTAAGCCGTGTGGTATCATGCAGGCTAAAGGGTCATTGACGGCACATGCTGTCTAATGTCCCTTCCTCGTGTGTATGATGGGTGGCAAATGCAGTCTTATGATTTCGGTGCACCGCGGCGCCGCGAGGCAAGTTTATATGGCCGGTGGCCGGGCGGGTTTCCGGGGCAAGGCTCTTGGCTGTGAGGCACTTCTTAGCCCGCTTTAAGCCCACTCACACCGGCTCAGCCCGCTCTCGGCCGGCGTGGAATAAAATACCGGTTGTCTACTCGGCGAACAAACACGATCCGGTTACCTCAACTATGGTGCCGATGTGCTCGATTTCGGCGCAGCATGAGGCCCTTCTCTTTCAATCGCTTACTTAAGCGGGCGCTAATTTAAGAGATTGCTGAAACGCCCGCGCACATCTTCCCTGGGCTGGCGCAATCGTAGGATGTCCCGCAGGGCCCCGCTCTTCACATGCAGATCAAAGCTATACGACTGATAAGGGCCGAAGGGCACCCAGTTGATCGCCATTTCCCAGCATTCGAAATCCCTCAGGATGCTGAGGCTGGTGTAGACGAGCTCCTGCCGCTCGAAATCATAGCCCGACCGGCCCTGTACCTTCCAGTTTGGGGTAAGATTGAAGTCAAAGCCGGTATTGATCGTAGCCGTATGATCCGGCCCTGCGGATCGGCCGGGCGTCGCCAGCAGAAACTGATAATTGTAGGTGATGTCGAGGGTTAGCGACCACGGAATCGCAAAGTCGGCGTAGCCGAGGGACGTATTGTAGTAGGGCGTACCACCGGCGCCGAGGGGATCTCCCATATCCAGTCCCGGCTGGCCCGGAGGCCCGAGCGGAGCACCGGCCATCGTCATGCCCGGCGGTGCATACGGCCGGCTTTCGCCGCGGCGCGCACTCTGAAAGCGGGTATTCAGGCTAATGTTCGCACGCGTCAGGCGGACCGGAGTCAAGAAATTCCCAGAGATCAGATATCTATCGATTTCCGCGCTCCGGGACTCATCGAGGGCATAGGGAGAGAAGGTCGATGACATGCGAAGATTGAACTGCTCCGCGATGCGTGTGCGTGCCGTAACATTGATGGGCGCCAGCTTGAATTCCTCGCGCGCAAAATTGTAGCTCGTGTTCGCCGACACATTGAGCAAAGGCACCGTTCGCGATCGGGTTTCGCCCGTTGTGTCCACGCGCACATGCTTCGTCTCGAAGACGTTATCGACGCTGAGGCTCAGCGCCTTCTGCTTTCCCTGACTTACCCCGCTTACACGCGCGTATCGAACTACATTCCCATTGGCGTCTACGTAGGTGTCGGTGTAACCCCAAAAGTCATCGTAGAAGTCGGGGCGATAACTGAAGCTCACGGATGGGCGCACGGTATGGCGCAGACCCTGGAATGGCCCGATCGCGACAGGGAATAGGCCGTAGAACGTGGTATTGGCCGAGACCCCGGTTGTGAACTGGCGAAGAGCGAAGAAGCCAGGATTCGTTACCTCCGCGACGGTGGAGTCCGGGTCTAGCCGGCGCTCCGTCGTCTGGATGAACCAGTCCTCCGTGTAGTTAAGATTGGGAGCGAGGTTCAGTCGGATTCGCTTGTTGATGACGGGTATCCGATTGATGGAGAAGCTGGCGCTGCTTCCTACGCGATGACTCGCGCGGAAATCGAAGGGCTGATCGCGGCCCGTGGCGCGCCTGTATTTGGAAGGCGAGAAGAGGGCCTCGTACCAGGAGATATCTGCGGCCGCCGAATCCTGCAGGGAAGGAACGAAGGCGTACCTGTTTTCGAGCGATCCACTGTAATCGTATTGGATGCGCTCGTACCAGCGCTGGCCCCCGACGGCCCGCTCGCGCGCGAACGGCGTTCTCGTGCTTTGCGTGAAACGGAGGCTGGGAAGTGTGATGTTGACGCTGCGGTTGGCGAGGTTTTGCCGGTGACTCGAGTTGAGCGAGAGGCTGCGCCCCGAACTTCGCCAATTCTTGCTGTACCCGATACTGGATTGTATGGTCTGGCGCACGCGATCATCGTACTGCTCCGACGAGGTCCGGAGGTAACTCGATGAGGATAGATCGACATCGGCGTTCAGCCGCGACGTGGGGCTGAGCTCCTGGTTATGATTCCACCGGATGCGGCCCGTGCCATAGGCGCTGAAGGTCGGGTCGCCACGTTCGCCGCTGCGATTCCGGACGTAATCGAATCCGACGCTGCCGCGGTACCTGTACCGGCGCGCGTAGCGCATCTGCGGACTCACCTGCCAGCTGCCCTTTGTCCATAGGCCAAACTGAACCTGTGCATCGAGATACTCACTGATGGCCTGGTACCATCCCCAATTCCGCAGATAGAATCCACGCTCGTCCTCACCGTATTGCGGGGGCAGGGGACCACTTCGCCGGCCTTCCCGTGCGGGTAGAAAGCCGAAAGGCAGCCAGAGAGGAGTGGGGATGTTGAAGATGTACAGCTGAATAGGCCCGGTGTAGATCCATTCCTGATCGACGATCTTCATTTTGTCGGATCTAAGCGTGTAGGATGGATCCTCAACACACTCACAGGTGGTGTAGACGCCGTTGGCGATGTAGATGACGCTGTCTCGATCCACCTTCACCACACCGGCCCGAATAAATCCCTCCTCGATCCCGGTCTGCGCCTCGACGACCCGGCCTCTCTCCGTCTCGAGATTGAATGCCAACTCCGTGCCCGTGAACGACTCACTTCCCTGTGAGAACTGCGGTCTACCCACGAACCCCGTATCGCTGCGGAGCCCGCGAGCTCGGAGCTCATCGATTTCGAACAGGATGTCGACCTGGTAAGCCTGCAACGTCGCATCTCCAGATACAACTCGCGCGTTGCCGAAGAGACTTCCCACATCTCCATCTTCATCGAACTGGATGATGAGCGAATCGGTCGCGGAAAATTGAACGGTCTCGTCGAGCCCACCATCGCCCGAGCGCGTAGGCGGAGGCCGAACCGCTTCAGGGTCCGCCAGAAGTGTATCTGCCGGGGGCCCGAGGACGCCCACGACTTGCCCGGTCGTGTCCGCAGCCGAGGTATCGGCGGGATGCGGCAGCGTTTGCGGCTGATCCGTGTCCTGAGCCGCCGCAGGAATCGTCCAGACGCTCAACAGCAAGAAGGCTATGACACGATGAGCCGGCGCCATTCCTCAGCAAGAAGACAAGAGGAACAAGGAGAGGGTTGGTAAGATGGCGTAAGCACTTCGCGAACCGGCACAAAGGGCATGCCGGTGCACTAGTCGGCTGCCACGGCCTGCGAATCCATGAACTGGAAGACGAGATGAGCCGCCCCGAGCATACCGGCCTCGTTACCGAGGGTTTCGCGAATGATCTCGACGTCATCGCGGTGGTCCGGCATGACATAATCCTGAATCGATTGTCGAGCCGGCTCCAGAATGAACTCTCCGGCCGCGGAGAGCCCTCCTCCAACGACGATCTTTCGGATATCCAGCAGATTAACGGCGGAGCCCAGTGCCACCCCCAGCTTATGTCCTGCCCAGGCCAGGATTCTGCGCGACATCTCGTCGCCGTCGCGCGCTGCCTCATACAGCATGAGGGGAGTGAGGTCCACGAGGTCTTCGCCGGCTACCTTGTGGATGCTACTTTCGGGACGGCTGAGGAGCCGGTAACGAGCGTAGCGCGAGAGGAATCGCTGTCCCAGGTAGGCTTCCACGGCTCCACCGATGCCGTAACGGTCGACGGGTCCGTCGAAATCGATGGTGGTATGACCGATCTCACCCGCGCCTCCAGTAGTCCCTCGGAAGATCTGATTGTTGTATATGATTGCGCCCCCCACACCCGTCCCCAGCGTGATCATGATAAAGGATGAAAACGGGCGTCCTGCGCCGTGATATGCCGAACCGAGGGCGGCAAGGTTCGCGTCGTTCTCCACGAAGACGGTCAGTCCATCGCCCAGGCGCCTTCCGAGGGCCTCGCGCAAGTTGATGATCTCCCAGCCCGGCAGGTTGGGAGGATAGATGACGGTCGTACGCTCCCAATTGATTACGCCGGGGGCGCCGATCCCAACGCCGTCGATGGGATACTCCGGCGACTGATCCTGAATCTGGCGGATCACGTCCGCAACGCGATCCAGCACATGCTCAGGGCCGTGTTCTGCCTCCGTCTCAACAGACATCTCAGTGACGAGCCCCCGATCGCGTTCAACGATGGCCGCCTTTATCATCGTGCCGCCCAGATCCACCCCAATGGCGAATCGTGGCTCGATGCGCTTCTGCGGAGATGACGTTGCGAAATCGCCCGGCATTGATCGAATCGACTAACTGCAGATGCTCGGCATGCCTGGATCAATCCGCTTCGGCGATCCGGTACACCGTCTCGCCGGGTCGTCGCATTCCGTATTCCTCCCGCGCGATACGCTCCACGACCTCATCCGACAGCCCCTTGGCCACTTCTCCCTCGAGGCGCTCGATCTCGGCCCGAAGCTTCGCATTGGCTTCCACGAGATCGGCATGTTCCCGATGCCATGAGATTCGTTTGATGAGGCTGTGGCTGTCGAAGAAAGTGATCCAGACACCGAGCAGGAGTAAGGCAGACGCAATGATACGATTCCGGAGGCGACGCTTCTCCTCGGTGGTGAGCGGGATCGGCAGCATGGATCGGCCGAGCCTCGTCCAGTGCGAGCTCTTCTTCGTTCGATGCTGTCTCATAGGCTACTCTTTCGAGGCGAGATGGAAGGCATCAACGCCCGGAAATGATGCGGTGCGGCCGAGAAATTCCTCGATCCGAAGAAGCTGATTGTATTTGGCGACACGGTCGCTGCGGCTGGCGGATCCCGTCTTTATCTGGCCTGCGTTCGTGGCGACTGCCAGATCTGCGATGGTCGTGTCCTCGGTTTCGCCGGACCGATGGCTGATGACGCTCGTGTAGCCGTGCGTATGCGCCAGCTCTATGGCCTGCAGCGTCTCAGTGAGCGTCCCTATCTGGTTGAGTTTGATGAGTATTGAATTGGCCGTCCCTTCCGAAATGCCACGCTGCAGGCGATCGGTGTTGGTCACGAACAGGTCGTCGCCCACAAGTTGGACACGATCTCCCAGCGCTTCCGTAACGGCGGCCCAACCATCCCAGTCGTCTTCGGCCATGAGATCCTCGATCGAGATGATGGGGTACTGATCGACCCAGCTTTCCCAGAAGGCGATCATCTCGTCGGGTGTTCGCTTGCGGCCGGGGTCGCTTTTCCAAAAGACGTAGTGCCCGTCGCGATACATTTCACTCGTTGCCGGATCAAGAGCGAGGTAGACATCGCGTCCAGGCTCATACCCGGCCTGCTCGATGGCCTCGAGGATGACCTCGACGGCCTCGTCATTCGAGCGAAGATTCGGTGCGAAGCCGCCCTCATCGCCGACGGCCGTGTTGTACCCCTTTCCTTTCAGGACGCGCTTCAGCGTATGAAAGATCTCGGTACCGATGCGAAGCGCCTCCGCAAAAGAGCTTGCGCCGACCGGCATCACCATGAACTCCTGCATGTCGACGCTGTTGTCCGCATGATGCCCGCCATTGATGATGTTCATCATGGGCACGGGGAGCGTACTGGCAGCCGTTCCACCGATGTAGCGATATAGAGGGAGCCCCACAGTAGCGGCACCCGCCTTGGCCACAGCGAGAGATACGCCCAGAATGGCATTGGCGCCCAGCCGCCCTTTGTTGTCGGTACCATCGAGATCGACGAGGAGGTCATCGATTCCGACCTGATCGAGTACGTCGAAGCCAACGACCTCCTGCGCGATCGTCTCGTTGACGTTCTTAACGGCCTTCAGTACGCCTCTGCCCAGGTAGACGTCGCTATCGCCGTCACGGAGTTCTACAGCTTCGTGCTCGCCCGTTGATGCGCCGCTGGGCACGGCCGCTCGTCCCAGCACGCCATCATCGGTCGTGACATCGACCTCTACGGTCGGATTGCCCCGGCTATCCAGTATCTGCCGGGCTACTACTCGTTCTATGCGCATGTATTAATTGCTCTTCTTCCTCGAAGCCTGTATGGCCGTACCCCCTGGTTCACCAGGGCACGTCAGAACGCGACAAATTCGCCATCCGGGCTGGTAATGGCAAGGTAGGCGGGTCGCGATGAAAAAAGCGCCGGAGAGTATGTGCTCACCGGCGCTCTTCCGATTCATTCGACGCCAGGTCGTTGTCGCAGGTGGTGCGACGAGCGGCGTTGCGCTAAGACGTGGGCTGACGAACTGTGGTGGATTGGGCGATCCACGAGTAGCAGCCGTAGTCGATCCGGTAGGAATCTCCAACCTTCCAGTTCTTGAAGAACAGATTCTCGTTGGTCGGGAAGCTTCCCCGGTAGGTTGCGATTTTCTGATTGGCCTGCGACGCAACGGATGGGTCTACAGCCTTAGCCCTCTCGTACATATCGACGGCCAGCCAGTAAACGGCTCGATCTTCAGGCTCGAAGGAGCCGCACTGCGATACAGCCGTCACGTAGAGGTCGCCAATTGCGATGTACGCATTCCCGAAGTTCGGATCGACCTCAAGTGCTTTTCGGAAACTCGCACGCGCATTGGACAGCCTTCCCATCTGCTGTAGTGCGATCCCCATATTGAAGTGGATGTCTCTGGCGACGGTGTTGTCCGCGTCGGGCATCGCGAGCGCCTGCTCGTAGTACTCGAGCGCTCGTTCGGCCTCTCCATCCTGCAAGTGAAGCTGGCCGAGCATGCGATACGTCTTGGCCGATTTCTCCATCGTGGCCAGGCGCTCACCCAACTCGGCGGCCTTGGCTCGCTCTCCGGCTCGGAGATAGATATCGAACAGTTCCGAGGCGATTCCTACGTCGTCCGGAGTCTTCGCGAGGCGATCCTCGAGGAAGGCCATTCGCTCCTCAGGCGAACGGAAGAGCGTATTACGCACCTCCGTGATGTACTGCATCATCTCGGCGTTCTCGCTGTAGCAGGATTCGGCCTCATCCATCAACTCTACCGCATCCTGCTTTGCGCCGGATCGAACGTACCCATCGATGATAACGCGCACGTAGTAGGGATCAAGCTCGCATCCTCCCAACTCGTACGCCTCGAGATAGGTCTCGGAAACTTCCCCAATCCGGTCGCTCAGGACGGGGCTGTGCTCCTGAAGGAATCGACCCTTGCGGATTTTCCATTGAAGCTCGTTGGCTTCGATGCCATGCTCCTTCAGCGTCGGCACGGCTTCATCGAATACGACGAGGGCCGAATCCAAATAGGCTCGCTTCGTCGCGTCGTCTTCAGCCTGAGCGGCCAATCCGGCATATGTCTCGACGAGACGTTCGAAATTTCGATCGTCATTGCGAGGATAACCGGGTGCGTTCTCGATGATCCACTTCAGGTTCGGCAGTGCACTGGAATAATTCTCGTTCTTGAAGTCCTCGAAATAGAGGCTATAGTGAACCGCCTTCTCCTGATCGCTGGCCTCTTCAGCCTGCGCGAACGCTGTTTGCGCCATGCCGGTCATCCCGAACAGGATGAGCAACGCGGCTCCGAACAGGTCGGAGATATGGGTGGATATAGCTTTCATCATCAATGTGTCCTGATTTCTTGAGCTTTTGAGCGGCGGCGCATCTGAATTTACACCAAGTCGATCTATCGTAGTTTCGGTGTCTGGAACCAGCGTTCACCGATATTCACATTCGCGGATACGCGATAGAACACATCACGAACGAGCACGCCATCGGCTGTACCTCTGGTCCCTACCTGGAGATTAATATCAAGTCGTGTGCCAGACGATCGGGTAGGCAGGCTCAATCCCGCCGTTGCGGCCAGCGTCTGAATGTTCCGCCCGGCGACAGGTGAGATGTATGAGCGGTCGTAGTTGATACCCAATCGATAAGCCACTCTCGAGAGAAACGGCGCGAGCTGGTCGGCCCCGGCCGGCATGAACTCGACGCCCGCGCCCAATTGAATGCGATCTGCCAGACGTTCGGCCGAACCGGGATCAGCCGGGTCGTACCCGGGAAAAGGCAAATCGCTCTCAAAGTTGGTCCATGGCTCATACCGCCCGCCGAGAATGAAAGCCCAACTGGGTCCGGGTTGGTACGCCACACCGGCCCCTACGCGCCAGGGAAGATGCACATCTCCACGGAGGGTGGCATCCAGGGTATCGCGGTCCAGATCCTGCCCGAGAGTCCGGACACGTTCTCCGGAGAGAGTGGCGGGCGTCGTGAAGGCCGCTCCAACGGAGAAAAAGTCGTTGTTCCTAAAGAGCCCAACGGTGCTGGCAAGCACGCCGAAGGTGCCCGTGAGTCCGAAAAGCTGCGTCGATGAACTAACGTTCGTATTCACAAACTCGGTGGATGCACCGCCTCCGATAAAGGACGTTCGGCGTCCATTTTCAATGATACCGAAGATGCCATTCAGGGCTGCCCCAACACTCAGATGCCTATTGATTCGAACCCCGAGTCCGCCGGTGATCGACTGGAGGCCGCCGCTGCCCTCGAAGTCGATGGTATAGGGCTGGGGTGCCGCATCTGGATCCCCGAGATCGAGTTCTTCTTCGATCTGTACTCGGTAGCTCACTTTTGAGTAGGGCACAAAGGCGAGTGCGGCGCCGACTCGCCGTTCCGAGATCGGGAAGCTGAACTGGACTCCGTTGAGATAGCCGGATCCCAGGCGGCTCTCGTCGCCTGCGGCGTTTCGGATGCTCACGTTTTGATAGGTGAACCCGGCGGAGGCTCGCGTAAGAATCTGATCGGACCAGGTGCCGGGGTTCGTGAGGTTCGCATAATTGAGGGAGTGCAGGGCAAAGCCTACGTCCCCCATCGCCTGCATCTGCGAGGAGCCGAACGATCGAAGCTCGCCGATCCCGAAGCGAGAGTACAGGGAGCCGTCACTGCTCTGTTGGGCAGTGGCAGGAAGGACGCCAACAATCACCCACGCCACTCCAAACACGACGAACCGGAGGAGGTTAGCCGCTGAGATCGAATGCTGCCGACATGGCGTCGAGTGGGCGCTCATAGAAACTATTCGTTGATGGGCGTTATGGTCAGGCTTGCGGACGGCGCCCTTTCGGCCGCTGATGTGTCGAAAAGGAGAATCGTATTGATAGTGGCCGGGAGCAGGCCGAGCTCGGACAGATCATTCGGCGTTGTGGCAGGCGATGGTGCGCGCAACTCGAAATGCTGGAAGGTGCGCCGTCCGAGAAGAAAGCCTTGAATCTCGCGAGCGAGCACACTCGAGCGAAAGACAAAGCGGCCATCGTCGTCGAGATTGCCCCTGCTGAGGAGCACGCCGCCGCCCCCTTCCACGATGCCGTACAGATCCAGCACGCGGAGGGGCGGGCGATGGAAGCCTGGGTCCGCTGGAACCGACGTATCGGCGTGGAAGGTCAGCGAAATGCTATTTATGGCGCTCGATGCGATCTCGTCATCAAACTCAATGATGAACCGGGCCTCCGGCCCGACGCCCACCTGCACCGGCAATCGGCCGGCGGGAAAATTCGGCGGCTCTTCCTTTTGTAACGCCGAATACGCTTTACCGAGCGGGAGCGCCACAGAGTCACTCGCCGTGCGCGCGAAAAGACTAGTCGACGTGGGACCGATGCCTACCACGGCGTTCCCGCTGACGTAATCGAGCCTAAAGCCGTGGAATTGCTCGCTGAACTGCGAGCTACGCAGGACCTCGTCGTAAGCGGCCACCCATTCGGACGGCAGAGGCACCACCACGAGAGAATCCGACGGATGGAAGGTGAACTCACGAATCACCTCGTCAACGGAGAATGAGGTATCGATCGGGAGCCCACTATCCGACCACTCCTCGAGGACGGGTCGAACCGAGAGGGTGAGCTCGGCCGTCGTGTCACCGTAGATGTAGGTCGGAAGGAGGCGCAGTTCCGCCGACTGCACGGTACCCTGCCGAAATCCCGAGGACGAGACGGGCGTCACGTCGAAGTATCCCTGCGCGGTGACCGTGCCGATGACGGGATCTACCACTCGACCGGCCAGCACGCGCTCGGGGATGTTCTCGGGACGCCGGTATTCGTCGCGCTCAAAGGCGGTTACCGACGCCGTAGCGAGCTGTGGACGGCCTCCCTGGTCGCCGACGAGTCCCAGCCCGACGTTGGACGGATCATCGCACGCCGTTAGACCAATCAGGAGGGCGATTACGACGGTTCCGAGTACGACCGGAGAAAGGGATCTCTTCACGATACGAGGGTCTGCACGTAGAATCGAGGTGCGCGATCTGGAGATGCTCACAGCAAAAACCCCGATCGACGAAGGGTCGATGGGGCTTTATGCAGCGCGTGCTAACGTATGCACGATAAAAGCGCCGGTTCCTACGGGGATCCCGTTCGGTATCAGGGGGCGACGTGGGGTGCTAGGCGGCTACCTCGCTCATCAATTGCTCGTAGACCGTCCGTGCGGTCTCGACGTTGCTCTCCCCGTCTTCGTTGAATTGAAGTGCATTCGGGCCCACCGGTTCGATCGTCTGAGGGTAGATCGACATGTCGGCAAAGTGAACGCCTACCTCGCTGGGCGACAGTCCGACTAGTCCCTGGTTCAGTCCGTAGGCTGCCGCAAACGCATCATCTATCCGGGTATCGAAATCCACCCTATTCGGCGTAAAAATCGACTTTGCGGTTTCGTAGAGGGGCTCTGTCGCGTATTCGCTGCGCAGGAGCATGGGCACGAATCCGCTCATCCACCCGAACGCGTGCACGACATCCGGTCGCCAGCCGAGGCACTGGATTGTGTCGAGCACGGCACGTCCGAAGAAGAGAGCTCGCTCGATGTTGTCTTCGAAGACCTCTCCCTGCTTTCCTCGATACACGCCTTTCCGCTTGAAGAAGTGATTGTTGTCCATGAAGTAGACCTGCAGCCGTATCCCCGGGATGGAGGCTACTTTGACTTTTAGCGTTTCCGTGCGATCGGCCATTTCGATCTCCGTTCCCGAGAGGCGGATCACTTCGTGCAGACGGTTCTTCCGTTCGCTGATCGTGCCATAGCGAGGCATCATGATTCGCATCTCGAAATCCCCAACCTGCTGAAGGGCTTCCGGGAGCGTCCGCACGAGCGTCGACGTGACGGAAGACTGAGAGAACGGCTCGACTTCGTCGGAGACAAACAGGATCCTCGTTGAGTTCGCCATACTAGGAATGGGTTAGTTGATGGTTCGCACGGTGACGCCCTTGAGGGATGCTGAGTGGCGGACGCTGCGACGGCTCAGAGCAGGATGGGCTCGCGTCTAGGCTTTGAGAACGTCGATATCAGATAGGAGGATGCTCTGTGATGCCTGCCAATTCCGCGGTAGTGGCGGCCCCGCCATTGAACCCATAATTTAGCAAATTTTGGGCATATATCCAATTGGAGGACGCCGCCGGCCCTTCAACCGTGCGAGGGAGAGACTAGAAAATCATCGCGAACCCCGGCTCGTCGGTCTCGATTACTCGCTCTCTGAACGTTGCCGTTGAAGTAGTTCGAAGTAGCGCTTGATCAACTCCTCGTAGTCGGGCGCGTATCCGCTTTCGAGTGCGCGGATGAGATCGCGCCGTAGCTTTTCAACCGCCTCTTCCGGCGGAAGCCGGTCGGGCCCTTCGCGCAGAATGTCGCGGCCCTCCTGTGCTTCGCGACGATCCTCCTGACCCCGCTGGTGGATGGAGCGCTGGGCATCCAGGAGCCGCTGAAGGATCTGCTGTTGACGCTCGATCATCCGCGGATGCAGGTGCTGGCGCTCGAGCTCGCCGATCGTTTCTTCCATCTGCTCGGCGATTCTCTCCAGGTCGCCCAGCAGATTTCCTCTGGCCTCGGGATTTCGGCGCATTTCATCGAGCTGCTGCTTGATCGCCCGCTGCTGAGCAGCCATCTGCTGGAGGCGCTGCTGAGCATCGATGCTGAGGCGGTTACCCTGCATCTCGTTCAGGAACTGTTGGATTTCCTGATTCAGCTGCTGCTGTTGCGCAGCGGTTTGCTGCATCTGTTGGATGAGCTGCTGGAGACTTCCCCCGCCGCCGCCACCGGACGAGTTCATGAGCTGGTTCATCACCTCGGAAAGCAGGAGAGCCAGCTCGTTCAAATGCATCATGGATGCCTTCTGATGCCCGGCTGCCTTGGCCACGGCTCGTCCGGTCATCGACTCCGTTGCCTCGCTCATCTCGCGCAGTGCCATCCCCGCCCGACGCTGAACTTCCCGGCTCATCTGGGGGATGTTCGCGGCTAACTTCTGCAACGTATCGACCACCGTGCTGAAACCCTCGGAGAGTTCCACCTGTCGCCGGGTGTCCTCACGAAGGGAGGGCGCCTCCGAGACATTGTTTCGAATGGCGAGCCGCAGGTCCTCCTGCTGTTTCGAGAGGGTCAGGATGTCGCTCAACGATCGTCGCAGCCCGGCAAGGTTCATCTCCATCTGCATCCCCTGCATACCGGATTGCATCTGACTGAGCTGTTGTTGCAACTGCTGGAGCTGCTGTTGCATCTGCTGTTGGCCCGACTGTGCATCCTGAAGCTGATTCTGGCGGAGTTGCTCGGCATTTTCCTGCATCTGCTGCGGTAGCTGCTGCTGACGAACCGACTCGTTCAGCCGGTTCATTTCCTCCTTCGGGCTGCGCTGGAGTTGATCCATCTGCTGCCGCAGCTCCTCGAGAAGCTGTTCGAGCTGCTCCATTTCCTGCCGTGAGAGCTCCTGCTGCCGAGCCAACTCCTCCTGTGAGGGCGAGTCGCTGCTTCTTTGCCGGTTAGCGTCGTTCACGCTGTCGGTGTCTTGCTCATCGCTCTGCCGCGAGTTCTGCTCGCCGCGCTGTTCGGAGTTTGCCTCATCGCCCTGCTCGCCATTCCGCTCATCGCCTTCAACGGGATCGGTGTCGTCCTCCTTGCCGGACGCATCCCGATCGCTGTCGGTTTGCTCATCCCGTGCCTGCTTTTCATCATCCGGCGTGGTCTCGTCGGATTCCGTTTCCTCCTCATCCATCAACGCCGATGTGGCCTCCGCCAGGCGCTCCTGCTGCTTGGCGAGCTCCTCCGCACGGCGGGCGGCTTCCTCCAGGGCTTGCTGTGCCCGGAGGTTCTTGAATAGCTCGAGGGCGCGTTCCAGTCGGTCCCGGTATTGCTGCTCGTTGAACTCGATGTTCTCCAGCGCCTGCTGCATCTGAGACAGGTTCAATTGCTCGACGGCCTCCTGCAGCTGCCTGAGCGCCTCCATCAGCTCGGGCGAATTGATCTCCTCGATGACTTTCTGCATCTGCTCGTACATCTGGAGGGTTTCTTCACTGAGCAGATTGTTCTGTTGCGCCGAGTCGTTCATGGACTCGACCTGGCGAGAGATCTCGTCGACGTGCTGTTCCAGACGCTGCTGCTGCTGCTGAAGCTGTTCGATCTGCCGCTCATCCTCCCAGTCAGCCGATTGCTTTCGGCGGATTTCGTCGCGCAGCTGCTGAAATTGCTGGTCGATCTGGCGGGCCATCTCCGCAACATTCTCCATCTCGGCGGTCACGCCGTCCTGCTCATTGCGGAGTTGTTCGTATTGTTCGGCAAGCGAAGGGAGGCGGAGACGGTGTAGTTCCGTTTCTGCGGCCTTGAATCCCGCATAGGAATCGTTATCCCGAACACGCAGGAAGTATTCGACGACGTCACCCGGCACCAGGTCGAGATCCGTCATTCGCGTGATGGCCCACTGAAAATCGACGTCCTGATCGAGCTGCCGCGGAGCTGAAAGGGGGATGGAGAGCGACTGGAAGGTCTCCGACGGTTCGCCGAAGCGGCTTTCCGCCAGACGATAGTGCAGGGTCAGATCCCGGAACCCGTAGTCGTCGCTGATGCGCGCCAGCAAATCGACCGTCAGGGTCTCCGTCAGTGTCGCGTCCGCCTCAGGCCGAAGCAAAACGATGGCAGGTGACGCGTCGGAGACAACGCCTATCGAGTAGCTGATGGGATCTCGATTCTGTACCCCACGATCGTTCTCGATCACGATCCGATAGCGGTCCGGCCGCTCGATGGTGAAGCTGCCGGTCGCCCGTCCATCCAGGATTTCGAGCGGTCGGGGTTCGGCTTCGTCAAACTCGATACGGGCGGTAGCCGCTTTTGAGCCGCCGAGCACGACCTCGAGTTGGGCCTTCGATCCGGGAAGGCCTGAGACGTCGCCCACGTTCGCATCGAGTTTCTGCGGGGGAATTCCGGTGTACGCCGGATACTGCACCGTCACCTGCAGATTGCGAACGAGAGGGTGCTCCGTTACCGTCGTCACAAACCAGGGCGATGTTACCGGGGACGCGGCTACCCGGTAGCGGAACGACTTCCTGACGTTGGCGATCTCGTGTCGAAAGACGCCGTTCGAGTCAGCGCTGATATGTACCTCCTCGACCAGCTCCTCATCCAGATTATTGATGGAGAGGGTGATGGATCGGGGGTGGGATGCTCCCTCGGGGCGAACGCGGATGGCCATGCTCGCGCCTCGCGCCAGCTCGATCGAGCCAGGCTCCACAACGAGCGAGAACGGCGCCGGCCGGTCATAGTGCACACCGGGGGAGAGTAGACGCTTCGATGCCCCCATGAAGGCACCCGGTGCTGCGGTCAAGAACACGATGATGGCCAGAATGGGGAAAGCGGCAATGCGCGCGGCTCGACGGGCCCGCGCGAAGTCTTCGGCGGCTTCGAAGGGGACTGGTTCAACCTCGCGGCCGAGCATCTGTACGGCGCCATCCACAAGCGATTCGGGCGCATCGCTTCGACGCCCCTCCGAAAGGTCGAGCAGGTTGATGAGGCGATCTCCGAGCTCCGGCTGACGCTCGCTGATCTGAACGGCAATGCTTCGGGTCGACGGGCCCGGAAGTATCCCAAGCAATCGCAGCACCGGGATACAGATGAAGTATCCGAAAAGCCCCGCGCAGATGGCCGTCACGATCCAGAACAGGGCGGTGCGTGGACCGGTCTGTAGCCAAAACCCCGCCTCGACGGCTGCGGACAAGGCCCAGACGGCAGCCCCGACGCCCGCGGTCACCGCCAGGCCGAAGAGCAGGTCGGCCATGGTCATCCGCCGTGCAGCCTGAGCGACACGGTCACGAATGCGGCTGAGTAACTGAAGGGACTGCTCGCTCATCGGAAAGGGGGGAGAGGTGCCGGATTGAATTTACCTGATCCATCCCCGCGTGTTTCTCCGGCGGCTATTCGATATTCGATACAATTGAGATGCGTTAGTACTTTAGCCGCTGCTTACCTTCACGACGTACTAAGATCCACCTGACATCGAAGGGAAACCACCCTGGTACGGCATGGACAATCTACTGGCCGTAATTCTTGGAGGAGGAGCCGGTACGAGACTCTACCCACTGACGAGGCACCGATCGAAGCCGGCCGTGCCCCTGGGCGGCAAGTATCGACTCATCGACATTCCCGTCTCAAACTGCATCAATTCGAGCATTAACCGGATCTTCGTGTTGACGCAGTACAACTCCGCGAGTTTGAATCGCCACATCGCCCGCACCTACCAGTTCGATCGCTTCAGGGAGGGCTTCGTGACGATCATCGCGGCCGAGCAGACCATGAAGTCGAAGGACTGGTTTCAGGGGACCGCGGACGCGGTTCGACGCTCGATGCCCCATCTGACTCCATACCGCCATTCCCACGTTCTCATCCTCTCCGGTGACCAGCTCTACACCATGGATTACCGGCAGCTCCTGAGGTATCACGAGGAGAAGGACGCCGAGATCACCCTCGCCACCATTCCCGTGCGGGCCGATGAAGCATCTGCATTCGGCATCCTCAAGACGGACGACGACGGCGTGGTCACGGAGTTTTATGAGAAACCCTCGCAGGACGACCTCGCCGGCAAGGAGAGCCCGGTGAGTGAGGCCATGGAGCAGCAAGGCAGGACGTACCTCGCGTCGATGGGTATGTACATATTCAACCGGGGGCTGCTCCAGGAACTGCTCGAGGCAAGCCCGACAGAGCATGACTTCGGAAAGGAAATCATCCCGAAGGCCATCAAGACGCGGCGCGTGCTGAGCTATCCGTTCGAGGGCTACTGGAGTGACGTGGGAACGATCCGCTCGTTTTTTGAGGCCAACCTCATGCTGGCCCAGCGTTTTCCTGAGTACGACATCTACAATCCAACCTCGCCCCTCTACACGAACGCGCGGATCTTACCACCGGCGAAGATCGTGAGCTCGTATCTGCAGGAGTCGCTCGTCGGGGAGGCGAGCGTCATCATCAACAGTCAGATCTCCAATTCCGTGATCGGCATCCGCTCATTCATCGGCAACAACACGACGATCAAGAACACGGTCTTCATGGGAGCGGACTACTATCCGTGGCACGATCCAGGCCTTCGCGATCCCGTGGAGGGGCCTGATCGGCCAGGTGTAGATGAGGACTCATATATCGAGGGTGCCATTGTCGACCGGAACGTGAGCATCGGTAAGCGCTGCATCATCAAGAATCGCGACAACGTCATGGAGGGCGATGGTGAAAATTTCTGTATTCGCGATGGAATCGTCGTAATTCCAAAGAACGCTCGCATTCCTGATGACACGGTTATTTAGATTCTGCCGGGATTTCAGTAGCAAAAGGTTATCCAGTTTCATGAGACTGACGACGTTGGGCGTGCTGCTCGTTGCAGCCGTGTTCATTACAGGATGTCGAACATACGGTGGGTATGGGTCGGAGCAAGCCTTGTACGACGAGATCGTGCGGCTCGTGCAGCAATTTGACAATGACCTTGCCCGATCGAGAGGCGAACTGGCCGCCATCGAGCAGGCGGCAGCCACCCATCCCGAGCTGGCTCGCGTTTATGAGAACTATTCGCTGATGTTGGATGGGCATCAGGTCTTTCTGGAGGAGCAACGAGAGATTGTCGAGCAATTATCGCCCGGTTCCACGTACCGACACCTTCACCGGGTGCACGGGGCCATTCTGGCTGCTCAACGTACGGCACGTAATCAAAAGGCCAGCCTTGCGCGGGCTGCCTCAGAGATTCTGGCGGCCGATGCCGCGCCGGCACAGCAGGATGCCCAGGCCGTGGATGCGACACGCCCGTACGCACTCATTCCCCCCTATTATATTCGCGTAGCGCAGGATCAAGGCCGCACAGACCTGTCCAATATCGTTCGTGGATTGGGATCAGGCGGCGAAATCGACGTCCAGCCCGGTGCCCCGGGCGACGAGGATCCATCGGGGGTCGACGCCGAGTCGGATGCCGACGTAGAGTCAGATGCGGGCGCCGGGGCCTAGGCGCTGCCAGGAGAGTCGTGTGATCGCGCGAGGTAGTGGCTGAAGGCCTCCGGGCGTGCGGCGAAGAGAGGCTTGGTTCGCGCCCAGGTGGCCTTGAACAACTGGCTCGACCGATACTTCTCGAGCGCGGCATCATCTTTCCAGTGACTCAGTGTCGTGAGGATGTTGGGATAGGACACATCCTGCCACAGCTCGAGGTGAAGGCATCCGGGAAATGCACGGATCCGTGGGGCCGATTCGTCGAAGACGCCGATAAATGTGTCGACGGCTTCCGGTCGAAACGTCATTCGTACCAGGCGGATGAGCACGAGACCGTTGGATTGGATGCTTGAAACGGCACCAGCGACGAGGTCGCAAGCCGTCGTAAGATAGCGGCAATGACGGTTATAGGCTCGACCTCGCCGATATTCTCACATCTCGTCAGGCGTCATCTGTTCGCAGGACCTCTCGCCCAATTGTGCAGGAGAGACATCTCGCCTCGGCGCACCGCGTAGTGAAGAGTTGATGGTAAGCCTGACTCTGCGCCGCCGAGACCGGAGGGCTTCCCAGAGTGGCAAAGCGCCTGGTGACCTCATCGTCGGTCGCCGGAATGCGACTCAGCAGCTCGGCCAACTCCTCAGGCTTTAATTCTTTGGCGGCGAACAGCGCCGGTAAGATCGTATTCACGATCAGCCCATCGATGCGAGATCTACCAATACTCGTGGTGTGCGCGGCGGACCTCTTCTCAAGGCGCACATGATCGCGCCAGAAGGGATCCAGTTCGACCGCGAAGAGCGCACGCAAGGCACGGACTGGATGTTGATCGCGAACGGCCGATCGAAGCCGTGACAGAGGCGATCGAGCCAGCAACCCATCGGGCCGGCGGAAAAGGGCGGCTCCCTGCGCGATCCGCAATGTCGGGAAGTTTGCCGGCCGCAATCGAAAGAATCGCCAGGCTGTGGGCGACATCGGCTCGATGCCGAATTGGTGATTCATCCGCTCGAACCGATCGCGAAGGTCGACGACGTAGTCGGATGTGGAGCGATCCGCGTCCAGGAGGTCAGCCGGCCGCGGGAGCAATCCGGCGGCTCCGAAGAAGAGGGCCTCCACGTCTCGCTGCTCACTCAGGGACCGCACGCGGTTGAGCGGACAGATGGTCGCCAGAACGCGCATAGACGCCGAGTTTTTGGCATACCCGAGGCCCGAAAACAAGCCTTCGTAGATGGCCTGCTCGAGCAGGGTGGCGGAGCGACTGGCATCTTCAGCCTGTACGCCAAAGCGGCGCGCCTTGCCGGCCATGCGCTCTTGACAGAGCTCGAGGAGGTACGTGTCTCGGACATTCGTGCGCACCCGATTCCATCCCGAAGCGCACAGTAGGCGATCGTCCGGCCGAACGTAGAAGGACTGGATGAGCTGCCGCAGCGGCGCCTCGATGTATGGATAAAGGACGAGCTCGGGAAGCAGCGTACCGTCTGCGCGCCGCAGCTTGCCCGTCCAGATGTCGTTGTATAGCACGACGTGAAGGAGCGTGCTGTTGTATCGCTCGTCGCGATCGTGTCCGTGATCCAGCCAGATTCCTGACGAGACATGAATTTCCACCGATCCTGTCCAAACGGTCGAGCCCAGGCGGAGCTTCGCGTTCAGGAAGTCAGGCCCCTGGTCGGAATTGAGCCGGCCGGGATCGATGATGGATACCGGTACGTCGCCGACGGTTTGAAGCCGGTTGTTGCGAAAACGCTGGTGTTGCCAGATGTCGTGAACCATGGCCTCCGGAACGGCGGGCGTGGCCGGCTCGTGGAGGACGACTCTAAGTAGCGATTCGGGAAAACCGTGGTAGTATGTGGCCGGCATCGATGTGGCGAAGTGGCTGCTCGATCCCCGATGACAAAGGATCGATGCTCGGGACATCCATATCTATAAGACACGGAATCCCCCTTTCGCATAACCTCGGCGGCCCTATTCGGTCAATCCCGGGCGCGTGCGGCCTCGAGCTGCGCCCTCAACGCCTCAGCGGCCTGTCCGGCCACTTCTGCAAAGTCCCGACCATCCGATGCGTAGATGATGGACCGGCTGCTGTTGATCAAGATCGGAGCGCCACCCGGTCCGATAGCTTCCATCATCCTGGAGATATCGCCCCCCTGGACGCCGACTCCCGGTATGAGCAGTGGTATCTCTGGTAGGGTGCGGCGGGTCCGGGCGAGCGAGTCGACATCCGTCGCACCGACGACAAATCCCAGTGTGCCCGGCTGACCCTCGTTCCACGCTGCCGCCATTCGCGCGAGGCGCAGATAGAGCGGTTCGCCATCGACCATGCCCTCCTGGAGGTCACGTGCGCCGGGATTGGACGTTCGGATCAGCAGGAACGCCCCTCGGTCCTCGTACTCCAGGAAGGGTTCGATACTATCGCGCCCCATATAGCCTGAAACGGTGCAGGCGTCGAAACCGAGCCGATCGAAGGTCGCGCGCGCGTAAAAGCGGGCCGAGTTTCCGATGTCGCCGCGCTTGCCGTCGGCGATGGTTACGGCGTCCGAGGGGATGTGCTCGAGGGTTCGTTCGATCACGCTCCATCCATCCGCGCCAAGGGCCTCATAGAAGGCAAGGTTGAGCTTGTAGGCACACGCGGCCCCGCGCGTTTGCTCGATGATCTGCCAGTTGAACGCCAGCACGGCGCCGGTGAGATCGTGTGCGCCGGTGAGGTGGGACGGAAGTCGTTCCGGATCGGGATCGAGTCCGACGCACAACATCGAGGAGCGTGCTTGCTGCGCGCTTTGGAGCTTGTCGAGGAAAGTAGAAGCCATACCGGAAGATCGATGCCTCGAGACTCAAACAGGAGACACACCGTAGAATTTTCTCAGAAGTAGCGTCGTCGACGAAACTGGAAGCGCTTTCACGCCATCATACCATCGAGATCAGTTTCGGCGCGGTTGTTGATGAGCACCTGTACGCTGAATGTACCAGCGTCTGGGCTGATACCGAGACTCATCCGAATCTGTACCACATCCCGCAATAGGAGAATCAACATGGCTTCGCCCCTTTCGCGTCTGAAGAACGTCTCGGCACGCGATCAGAAGATGCTCGAGGATATCGAGACGATGATCGGCCCCGAGCCGTCACAGATGGGTTTCATCAAGAACACGTTCTGGGGCCGTTTCAGAGGCGACCTCATCTTTCCGTACCCGGAGCCGTCAAAGGAGGAGCGCGAAAGCTGCGATGGGTTGATGGCGGAGTTGGAAGCCTACCTCCGCCATGAGCATCCGGCCGTGCTCATCGATCAGGAGCAGTACATACCCGAGTGGGTCATCGAGCGCCTGTTCGAGATGGGCGTTCTCGGGATGACCATCCCAAAAGAATACGGCGGCCTGGGCCTGGGCGTGACGAGCTACAACCGGGTACTGGAGCTCATCGGCCGGTATTGCGGCTCGACGGCGGTGGTGGTATCTGCTCATCAATCGATCGGGTGCAAGGCCATCATGTTGTTCGGCACGGATGAGCAAAAGAGCAAGTACCTACCGATCGTCGCACGCGAGAAGCTCTCGGCGTTTTGCCTTTCGGAGCCGAACGTTGGTTCGGACGCTGCAGGGCAGGAGACCTTTTGCACGTTATCGGAGGACGGCCAGTACTACATCCTCAACGGCGAGAAGAAGTGGAGCACGTCGGCGGCGCTGAGCGGGCTTTTCACGGTGATGGCCAAGCAGCGCGTCAAGGATCCGAAGACCGGTGAGGAGCGGGAGGGCGTGACGGCGCTCATCTGTACGCCCGACATGGATGGGATCGACATCTTCGAGAAGAACCGCAGCAAGGCCGGCATTCGAGGGACGTGGCAGGGCCGCATCCGATTCACGGACGTTCGAATCCCGCGCGAGAACCTGTTGCATAAGGAGGGAAAGGGCCTCGTCGTCGCGTTGAGCTGTCTGAACTACGGACGGTGCACCCTGTCAGCAGGCGTGACCGGCGGCGCCAGGGCAGCCATGGACCAGAGCATCAAATGGGTTCAGACGCGTTATCAGTTTGGCCGGCCTCTCGCAGACTTCGAGCTCGTGCAGCAGCGCATCGCCCGCATGGCCGCCTACACGTACGGGATGGAAGCCGTTCTGTATATGATGACGGGCATGCTCGACCGCGGCGACACGGACATCATGGTGGAGACGGCCGCCACGAAGGTGTTTTGCTCCGAGTTTGGATGGCGGGTCATCGACGATGCCATGCAGATCATGGGAGGGGAGGGCTATATGACGGAAAACGAGCTGGAGCGTACCTGGCGGGACAATCGCATCCACCGGATCGTCGAGGGCTCCAACGAGGTGATGCAGTCGTTCGTCTTCGGATACGGCGGGAAGCAGCTGGCCGAGTCGATGGTGGGGATCCAGGAAGCCGTTGCATGGAGGGCCGACGAAACCATTCGCGAGAACGTCAGCCGAATCTTCGCGGCGGGGCTGAACCCGAACTTCAGGCGTCGAGCGCTCCCTCTCGCGGGCGAGCTCTTCCTAGGGCTTTTGCCGCCGGCTCCGGAGATTAGTGGCATGCATCCGTCGCTGGCTGAGTACGCCGAACGTCTTGCGCGGATGATTCAGCGGCATTCCCACCAGTTCAAGTTGGCCAGTAAGCACCATCAAGAAGCCATCATCAGCCGGCAGGCCGTGCAGGCGCGCCTGGCAGACAACGCCGTAATGCTATTCGTGCTTGCCGCAGCGCTGTCGAAGATGACGAAGCAGCTGCGCGAAGGAGCCAGCGGAGCCACGTTTGCGCGTGACCGGGCCGCATTTCGGCATCTGTTCGATCTGCTGGAGATCGAGATCGGCCAGAATGCGCAACAGCTCCGCCGAAATGCTGACGAGAGCATGCGGGATGCGGCCGAAGCCGCGCGCCGGCACAGCGATTCACTTCCGAACGAGATGTTCTATATTCACGAGGCTTCTCCAACGGCTGCCGGCACCGGCAAGAAGCCTCAACGTGAGCACATCAAGCAGTTTCCGGGAGATACGCCCGGCGAGGCATCTGCACCGAGCAACGGGAAGGCCGCTGAGGCCGAGCGGTTGTCCGGTTGATGGCCCCGGAGGCTGAGCCCGGAGTCGCCCGACCTCCTTTCTACATGCCCGGAAATTCCTCCATCGATGCAATCGTCGTGGGGTCGGGGCCGAACGGCCTCGCGGCCGGCATCCGATTGGCACAGGCCGGCCTGTCGGTCCGCATCCTGGAGGGGAGTGACTCTGTGGGCGGTGGCGTTCGATCGGCCGCTCTGACACTGCCGGGGTTCGTGCATGACGTGTGCTCAGCGATCCACCCGATGGCGGCGGCTTCGCCGTTCTTCCGATCGCTCGACCTTGAACAGGATGGCCTCCAGTGGGTGCATCCCGAGTTTCCTGTTGCGCACCCGCTGGATGGCGGTCGGGTGGCCGCCATGCACCGCTCCATCGACGATACAGCGAGCGATCTGGGGGAGGATGGTGCGTCGTACCGGCGCCTCATCGGCCCGCTGGCGGAATCATGGGATGCAATGGCCGGTGATTTTCTCGGGCCAATCGTTCACTGGCCGAAACATCCCATTCGGCTGGCTCGCTTTGGGTTGCAGGCCTTACTGCCGGCGAGGTCGCTGGCCGAGGCTCACTTCCGAACGGAGGAGGCGCGCGCCCTATTCGCGGGCCTGGCCGGGCATTCGCAGATTCCGCTCGACGCGCTCGCCTCCTCTGCGATAGCCATCGTGCTGGGTGCTGCCGGACACGCTTTTGGGTGGCCGATGCCACGGGGCGGAGCGCAGTCTCTGGCCGACGCTCTGGCGGCCCGATTTCGCGCACTCGGGGGCGAGATCGAGACAGGACGGCATGTAAGGCGCCTGGAAGACCTCCCGGCGGCACGAGCCACCCTGCTCGATGTCACGGTACGCCAATTCATCCAGATGGCGGGCCCACGCCTGCCATCGCGCAGTCGCTATCTGATGGAGCGTTTCCGGTACGGGAGCGGCGTCTTCAAAATCGACTATGCGATGAGCGAGGCAGTACCGTGGACCAATGATGTATGCGCCCGCGCCGGGACGATCCATCTGGGCGGAACGCTGGATGAGATCGCCGCCGCGGAGCGAGACGTGGCGGATGGGAGACATCCCGATCGGCCGTTCGTGCTAGTGGCCGAGCACACCCGATTCGATCCGACGCGCGCACCCGACGGGAAGCACACGTTGTGGGCCTATTGCCACGTACCGCACGGCTCTACGGTGGACATGACGGACCAGATCGAGCGACAGATCGAACGCTTCGCGCCCGGCTTCCGTGATTGTATTCTGGAACGCCACTCGATGAACGCCGTGGACCTCGAGCGAAGGAATCCGAACTTGATCGGAGGCGACATCAACGGGGGAAGCGCACGCCTGATGCAGTTAATCATGCGCCCGAGCGCCGTCCCGGTGCCGTACCGCACGCCGGTCGATGGCGTCTACCTGTGCTCGGCATCGACGCCTCCAGGTGGGGGCGTACACGGAATGTGCGGATATCTCGCTGCCGAAGCCGCGTTGCGCGACAAGTTCAGCTGAGGGGTATTCGTCTGCGCAGATCCCATCCGCACCCCATCGCATCATCACGGCAACCCATCAGCCCGCAGGCTCAGGGGATGCGATCGAAGCCGGTGTAGGGGACGAGGGATGCGGGGAGGCGAATCGAACCATCCGCCTCCTGGAAATTCTCGAGAAGCGCAGCGACCACGCGCGGGAGCGCCAGCCCTGAACCGTTCAGCGTGTGCACGAGCGCCGTTTTCGAGCTTCCTTCCGGTCGGTAACGGATCTGCATTCGGCGCGCCTGGAACGCCTCGAAGTTCGAGATAGAGGAGACCTCGAGCCATCGCTTCTGAGCCGCGCTCCAGACTTCGAGGTCGTATTTCTTCGCCTGCGTGAACCCCATGTCGCCGGTGCACATGAGGAGCACCCGATACGGAAGCTCGAGTGCGCGGAGCAGGCGTTCAGCATCCTCCCGCAATTGCTCGAGTGCGTCGTAGCTATCCTCCGGCTTCTCGAATCGCACGAGTTCGACTTTATCGAATTGATGTAGACGGTTCAAGCCCCGTACATCCTTGCCATACGACCCAGCCTCGCGGCGAAAGCAGGGCGTGTAGGCCGCGAGTTTGATGGGAAGATTGGATCGGTCGAGTATCTCGTCACGATACAGATTGGTGACGGGGACTTCGGCCGTCGGAATGAGGTACAGCCCATCACGCGGCACCTCATACATCAGATCTTCTTTGTCGGGAAGCTGCCCCGTGCCGCGGGCGCTATCGGCATTCACGAGCACGGGCGAATCAATCTCCGTGTACCCGGCGGCGCCGGCCATGTCGAGGAAGAAGTTGATCAGCGCCCGTTGCAGCCGTGCGCCTTTGCCGCGATAGAATGGAAAGCCGGCACCCGTGACCTTGGCGCCGCGCTCGAAATCAATCAGGTCGTGCTGCTCGGCCAACTCCCAATGGGGGCGTGCCTCAAACGAGAACGAGGGGTGCGATCCGTGCTCCGTCACGACCACGTTGTCATCCGGCGTTCGCCCGATCGGAACGGAGGGATGCGGAATGTTGGGGATGTCCAGAGCAAGCCGGTCTCGCTCCGCCTCGATATCCCGAACCTCCGCCTCTAACGATTTAATGGTTTCCTTCAGCCGGCCCGACGCAACGATTTTTTCCTGCGCCTCGTCCTTCCGGCCCGCGCGCATCAATTCGCCGATCGATTTGGACACGGCATTGGACTCGGCCTGGGCCTCCTGAAGAGCCGTCAACTTCTCGCGTCGGCGCGAATCCAATTCTAGCATTTGATCCACAAGAGATCCGTCGCCAAGTCCCTTGTGGCGGATGGCATCTCGAACGCGCTGCGGATCCTCTCGGAGAATCTGGATATCGATCAAGGTTACGATGCAGTCACGGGCAGCCCGAGACGGGCTCCCAGGTGTCGCAGCGCCTGACGGATGGGCCGTGGTTTGTAGCCAAGCTCCGTTTCCGCTTTCAGAATGATGAATCCGGATTTCGCCGGCCGCTCGGCCGCCTGGGAGAACTTCGATCCGTCCGTTGGATGGATCAGCGCACTGTCGAGGTCGAACACCTCGGCGATCGTTTGGGCGAATTCGTAGATGGACAGATACTCACGCCCGGAGAGGTGGAAGATACCTGGCTTGCCGTAGCGGGCGATCCGTTCGATTCCGGCCGCAAGGTCAGGTGCGTACGTCGGAGTCCGCCATTGATCGGTGACGACGTGGATGGGTTCGCCGTTCGAGAGCTTCTGGATCACCCAGAGCACAAAATTGGACCTGCCCAGGCGTTCCCCCGTGCCGTAGACGAGTACGGTTCGGGCAATGGACCATCGATCGATTCCTGCGCCGCGCGCCGCATTCTCTCCGGCCTGCTTGGACTTGCCGTAGTAGCTCAGGGGATTGGGGCGCGCGTCTTCCCTGTACGGGCCATCCTCCCCGTCGAAGACGAAATCTGTAGATACCTGGATGAGGTGCGCACCGACCTTCTCCGATTGTCGCGCCAGCATCTCCACGGCATCCGCGTTGATCTCCCAGCATGCATCGCGCGCCGTCTCGCAGTCATCTACCTGCGTCATGGCGGCGCAGTTGATGACCACGGAAGGTGTGAAGTCCTGGAATATCCGGCGTGCAGCCGCCGCATCGGTGATGTCGAGAGGTGCGTATCCGCACGAGCAGCCCTGGAATCGAGGCGCCGGGTCACGTGCGGTAGCGAGCACGTCGTACTCGGGGTACCTGCTCATCAGACGCACGAGCTCCTGCCCGAGCAGGCCATTCGCTCCTGTTATGAGGACCCTCTTGTACAACATACAGATGCTTCAAAGCTACCTCTTCGCTCACGTCTCGTGCGGGCTACAAGATAGCGGAAAGCCTCAAATGTGTTTCACGCGATCGAGAAATTCGCGGCAAGGTCGAAGTACCTTACAGGTAATATCGGAGGCCGATGCCACCACCAAAATCTCCGTCGGTGTCGGGTATGATGCTGAGCCGCGGCGTCAGATGCAGGAATACCTCGAATCGCTCGACGAAGAAATTGACCCCGACCTGCCCGCTGATGCCGATGACCAGCTCTGCATCATCCGGTCCGTCATCCGAGATCCCGAGAATGACCCCGGGTCCGAAATAGTAGTGGAGTGGCGAATCCGGGATGGGGCGTTCGTACAGTACGTGCCCATTGAGGAAGAAGAATCGATCCAGATCCCACGCCGCGAGGAACTCGTACGCCAACCCGGGACGCTGGTAGAGCTTTAGCGTGACGCCGCTCGGATCGCCGATCTGGCCACCAAGGCCGACATCCGTGGCCGGGCCCTGCGCCGATCGCAGGTTCTGCGCCATGGATACCGGTGCGGTCGTGATGAACAGGGCCGCAAGCAAGCAAAGCGTCAGTCCAAGAACTCGTTTCATAATCATCGGACAGCAGCCGGAACAGCGCTATTCATCACGCCGAATGATCTCCATTACATCTTCCTTCAGACCTTCCGCGTCGGAGAGCTGCAGCCGGCCTGACATGAGCAGGCGCAACTCGCGTCGCTTCGTCGCGCTCTCATATCGCTCCTTTTCCTCGTCCGTTTCCGGGATGATCGGCGCGATCGGAACGGGCTTCGTGTTCTCGTCGACCGCTACGAACGTGAAAAAGGCGCGGTTGCATTTCCGTCGTGTCTCTTTGTGCGGGTCTTCGGCCCAGACGTTGATCTCGACCTCCATCGAGGTACGGAACACGCGGTTCACCTGGCTCTCCAGGACGATGATTTCGCCCTGACGGATCGCCGACTCAAACTCAACGGTGTCGACGGAGGCGGTGACGCAGACCCGATTCGCGTGCCGTTGCGCCGAGATGGCGGCAGCCTTGTCCATCAGGTGAAGCAGCCTGCCACCCATCAAATTTCCGAGGCCGTTTGTGTCGTTGGGAAGCACGATCTCCGTCATCACACAACGGGATCTTGCGACGGTCTTCGCCGCATCGGTCATGCGCTCAGAATCTTTCGCTGAATGAGATGCCATCGAATCGGCAGACGCTCCACTTTCGGGGCCTAACATAAGATGAAGACGTGATCGCGGCACCCGACGAAGGCCGGCCTCAGGTTTTTTGCTTTTTCTTCTTCGCGGCCGGAAAGAGGATGTTGTTCAGGATGAGCCGGTACCCCGGAGAGTTTTTGTAGAGATCCAGATCGGTGGGAGGATCACCAACGAAATGCTGATAGTCTTCGGGGTCGTGGCCTCCATAGAACGTGAACGTGCCCTGCCCGAGATTTCCATGGAGGTACTTGACCTCGTCGCGCCCGGGGACCTCGGCTAGAACCGTTACGCCCGGCTTGATGACGTCTTTGTTGAAGTTGGTAGTCTGTCCGATGAAGCCTTTGATCGTCGCGACATGATTCTGCGTCAACATGGTCGGGACGGGATCCCACTTGGCGCTAAACTCGAAGAGCGTGAAATAATCGAGTGTGGGGTTGCGCAGTTGAGGAGGGGGCGGACCCGAGTCAATGTCGGAGTGTTCGTACTCGGCGGGATTAAAGATGGGCCTGAAGTTTTCGAACGCGAGGGTGCTGCCGTAGTCCAGCTTTGAGAGAGCATCCGGATCTACGGGATCTCCATCGTATTCTGTCGGAACGATGTCGGTGGCATACGCAGAGAGCGCAATGTCGTAGGTGTCCGTCCCGGAACACATGGCGAAGAGGAATCCACCGCTTTGTACGTATTCTTTGATTCGTTCGGCCACGGCGAGCTTCAACCGACTTACCTTTCGGAATCCGTGGCGCCGGGCAGCCGCCTCCGCCTGTCTCTGCTGCTCGATGTACCATGGCATGTTCCGGTACTGAAGAAACTTGCCGTACTGGCCGGTGAAGTCCTCGTGGTGCAGGTGCAGCCAGTCGTAATCCGAGAGGCGCCCTTCGAGGACCTCGTCGTCGTAGATCATCTCATAGGGGACCTCCGCATACTCGAGGGCGAGCAGCACGGCGTCATCCCATGGCAGGGTCTGGTCTGGAGCGTAGACGGCGATGTTGGGGGCCTTCTCGAGCCGAACGACTGCGGTATTGCTACCCTCACTTTCGACCTCCGCGATGATCTGCGCCGACTGAGAGGCGCTGATCCGCTCAAAGTGTACCCCGCGGATCTGAAGCTCCTGCTCGAGCTCGGCTGAATGGGGAGAGAGGAAGGATCCTCCCCGATAGTTGAGCAGCCAATCTACCGGTACACCACGTTCGAGTGTCCAGAACGCGACCCCGTATGCTTTCAGGTGGTTGGTCTGGCCGGCATCCATAGGGATCAAGACGTCCTGCGCCCGCGAGGGAAGTACACCGATCACAAGGAGGAGTACGGATGAGATTATGCTGCGCATAGCTCAGCTCTTTTGATCTAGGCTCCGTCGTACATCCCTTTACGCGCCGTCTTCTCGAAGTCGCCGCAGCCGACTCCTTGCCTCGGCGGCGAGGAGGGAGCCAGGGTAATCCGACAAGAGACGTCCGTAAAGCCGCGCCGCGGCCTCGCGATCGTCGAGGTCGTGCTCGAAAGTCTCGGCCGCGGCAAACACGGCTCGATCGGCAAGGTGGCTGTGCGGATGCAAGAGAGGGAGCTCCTGAAAAGCCTGGGCCGCATCCTCGCTCATATCGAGGGCCCTGAGAAGCTCCGCTCGCAAAAAGCGGGCATCATCAGCCAGAGGGTGCGACGGGTGACTCGAAAGCATCGATTCCGTGCCATCGAGCGCCGCCTGGAGATGCCGCTGCTCGTGAAAAAGCATAGCCTCGGCGAACTGACGGAGGGGCGCGTCAAGCGAATCCGGACCCCGGTTCTCCATCAAAAGCAATTTCAGTTCGATGGCATCATTCGACACGTCGGTCGATGTATTCACGTCTATGATATCGACGAGAGACTGCGCGGCATCAAACTGGCCCATGAAAAAATGGATGCGAGCAAGTTGATAGCGCGCCATCTCTGCGAGATCTCCGGTGCGGATGCGGTCGATGAGACGGTTGAACCGTAGACGAGCGTCATCCAGCTCCCCGCGCATGAGGGAGAGACGTGCCAGGTCGTACTCGGCCTGTGCGGCAGCGACGGTGTTCGGGTATTCCCTGACCACTTCTTCGAGGGTCGATTCGGCGGCATCGAGCTCGTAGAAGACATCCTGCTGTAAGCGGCCAAGGCGCCGGAGCACCTCGGGATAGAGGACGTGCTCAGGATGCTTCTCGAGGAACTCGCGATAGGAAGCAAGCGCCTGCTCGTAATGAGGTGCTTCAAGACGCTGGTTCTGGTTGTTGAAGGGGCGCTCACCGGTTTTCTCTGCCCATCGCTCGTGCATGTCGCCCAGTGCGGCAAGGGCTTGCGGAGCGGCCGGCGAGTCCGGATACCGGCCAAGTATCTCCCGATACGCCTCAGACGCCACATCGTAGGCGGCGGCATCCGCCGCCATCTGCGCGAATTTGAAAAGCACCTGTCCGCTCTGCTGCTCGAGGCGATCGATAGCCCGGTACTCATTCAGCGCATCCTCGTAACTCTCTATCTCAATGTAGAGCCACCCAAGTAGCTCTCGATGGGCGCGATTGAGCGGATCCTCCCTCACGGCGCGCGCAGCCACCGTGATGCTCGATCGCAGGGCCTCTTCCTGCTCCACGAACCGACTCAGTCGCGTTCGGACGAACCCCAGCTGCTGTTCGTTCTCACGGAGCAGTTGGAGGTACTCCTCCATGGCCCGATCGTGGACGCCGGTAAGGTTGTAGAGGTAAGCCAGATCTGGGCGAAATGCGCCCGTCTGACCAGTGACTTCACGCGCGCGCTCCAGGAATTCGATCGCCCACTCGAACTGCCGTACATCCAGCAGCGATTGATTGACGATGCGATACGTGCTTAGCTCCGTCGGGCCCGTGGCCACGGCCTCTTCCCAGGTCTGTCGTGCGAGGTCTTCGTCATCCTGCAAGTAGTAGATGCGCGCCAGATCAGAGAGGAGCCGGGCGTTGCGGTCATCGGCCAGCCTGCTCTGAACGAGGGCGATCGCATCCTCATATTGCTTCACGCCTTCATATGCAGATCGAAGTTTCTCGTAGAATGCATAATTCGAGGGCGCCGCATGGTAAAGGTCTTCCAGCAAGGTGATGGCTCTGTCGTACTGACCGGCTTTCAGAAGGGCATCGGCGAGCTGGAAGCGGGCGACTTCGGTGCTGTCCATGTTCTGCCCTTGCGCCCGTTGGATGCCGCCGGCCGCGAGCGTGAGTGCCGCGATCAGTACGAGCGCACGACCGATCACGGCCAGGGAACTATATTGGACGGCAGCACGAACCACGCGAAGTCGAACTGAAAGGAAAGGAGATTGGTGGAATGGATCGTGACGGAGACGTGAGCCGTCTAGCTTCATGGTGTAAGGATGCATCGGGGCGGATTTGATATTGCGCTCCTTCACGCTAAGTTTCACATTCTTGCTTGATTACCTATTGTGACGAACAGCAATTCTCCGCTCCGCCGATGTAATCGGGTCGGACGCCATGCCTGATTGTCAGCGTCTTGCCATACTCGGCTCCACGGGATCCATCGGAACGCAGACGCTCGAGATCGTGCGCCTTTTCCCGGATCGATTCCGGGTCGTCGCGCTGACGGCACGAAGCAACGCCGCCATGCTGGCCCGGCAGGCCAGGGAATTCCGTCCCCGATGCGTGGTGATCGGCGCGGAGGAGGGGCGGCGTTTGCTAGAGGAGGAGTTGGCGGGCACAGGCATTCGTGTTCTTTACGGGCAGGAAGGCCTGTGCGAAGCGGCGGCGCTCGACGAGGTCGACACGGTGATGGCTGGGCTCGTCGGCTTCGCCGGGTTGGAATCGGTGCTGAGTGCCCTGGGCACGGGCAAGAAAGTGGCGCTGGCCAATAAGGAGACGCTCGTCGTGGCGGGTGCCCTGGTCCGGCAACGGCTTCACGAGAACGGCGGATCGCTGATTCCGGTCGACAGCGAGCACTCGGCTATATTTCAGTGTCTCGTTGGTGAACCGCAATCTCGGGTCGAGGAGCTGGTGCTGACGGCTTCCGGCGGTCCGTTTCGATCCCGTCCGTACTCGACCTTCGTCGAGATCACGCCCGAAGAGGCGCTTGCGCATCCAAACTGGTCGATGGGAGCGAAGATCACCATCGATTCGGCAACGATGATGAATAAGGGCCTCGAAGTGATCGAGGCGCACTGGCTCTTCGACGTCGAACCCGATCGCATCTCCGTGCTCGTCCATCCGCAATCCATCATCCATTCGATGGTGACCTTCGAGGACGGATCGACAAAGGCGCAGCTTGGCTTGCCGGACATGAAGATTCCCATCCAGTATGCCCTCAGCTATCCCGACCGATGGCCGGCACCGCATGCTCGACTGGACTGGTCGCAGCTCAAGCAGCTCGATTTCGAGGAGCCCGACCTCGAGAAATTTCGGTGTCTCCGCCTGGCCTACGAAGCACTCGAGGCCGGAGGGACGGCTCCGGCCGTGCTGAATGCAGCCAATGAGCAAGCCGTGTCCCTCTTCCTGAATGGCAAAGTTCGCTTCTCCGACATCCCGGCGCTCATTGAAGCGGTGATGTCGGATGCTGAGGTGGAGCCGGTTTCGGATCTCGAACAGCTCGTTGCCTTCGACACTGCAGCCCGCTCCGCCGTGCTGGAACACGCCAGGGCGGGTACTATTTAAACGGCGTCTGCAACCAAACCGCCGGGCATTCCGTCCCCATCGTGGCCGTGCAGGCGACGCCCGAACAGGCGGCGCGTCGTCGCAAGTCAGATTGATCGGCAATTCCGCATGGAGTCCGTCCTGGAGATCCTTTCGTACGTATTCTGGGTGGTCCTCGCGATCACCATTCTCGTGTTCGTGCATGAGATGGGCCACTTTCTTTTCGCCAAGCTCTTCAAGATGCGGGTCGATCGATTTTCGATTGGATTCCCTCCGAAGATCTTCGGCAAGAAGATTGGGGAGACCGAGTATGTGATCGGGGCGACGCCTCTCGGCGGGTACGTCAAGATTGCGGGGATGGTCGATGAGAGTATGGACACGGATTTTCTCGAGTCCGAACCTCAGGAGTGGGAGTTTCGGTCGAAGCCGGTCTGGCAGCGGATGATCGTCATTTCCGCGGGCGTAGTCTTCAACGTCCTTCTCGCGTTCGTCATCTTTACGGGGCTCAAGCTCGCCTACGGCGATGCCTACATCCCGGCTGAGAATGTCGAGTCCGTCTACGTTGCCGATACTTCAATCGCACACCGGATGGGGCTTCGCACGGGCGATCGCATCCTCGCCGTCAGTGGGCGCAAGCTTCAGGAATTCGACGACATCCAGAGCATGGAGTCGCTGATCTCCGATCCGCTGACGATCACGGTGCTTCGGGATGGGGATACAATGACCTTCCAGGGGCCGGCTGATATTTTCACCCAGCTCAATCGGAGTGGCGGCACCCTTGGTATTCATTTCGAGCCAAGCATCATCAGCGGGGTCGTCAAGGATTCGCCTGCGGAGTCGGCAGGCCTGGTGGCGCGAGACCGGATCCTGGAGCTCGATGGAAAGCCGGTCCGGTTCTGGGCGGAGATGACCGGAATCATCCAGGCGACCGAGGGCCGGCCAATTGCGATTCGATGGTTCCGCGCCGACTCTCTACTTGGCGAGGAGCGGGATACAGACGGGATTGTAGCCGGGGAGGACGACACTCCACTGGTTGCCGGTCGAGCGATTCTCGTCGAGGAACGGCCGGACGGTCGCGTGTACGAGGCCGTGGTCACGCCGGAGTATCGCGACGGAACATACGTCGTGGGCATTTACCCTCCGACGGCGGACATTCTGCAGCAGGAATTCGGAATCGTCCGTCGTGAATATGGACCGATTCGGGCCATCGCTTCGGGGCTCGAGGAGACGTGGATCAATACCAAGGCGATCGCCGTGAGCCTCGGCCGTGTTTTCACGGGCCAGGAGAACTTCAGGGAAAACGTGGGCGGCCCCGTGATGATCGCGCAGGTGACGAAGCAGGCGGCCGAGGCTGGAGCCATGTTCTTCTGGAATATCGTGGCGTTGCTCTCGATCACACTAGCCATCATCAACATCCTGCCGATACCTGTACTCGATGGCGGGCATCTCGCCTTTCTGATTTATGAGGGGATCGTTCGCAGGGAGCCGTCGCTACGCCTGCGGATGATCATGCAGCAGGTGGGAATGGTTCTGCTGCTGGCCTTTATGACCTTCGTTATTGTGAACGATATTCTGAAGCTGTAACGCCCCCAGGCGGTGAATCAAGAGATCGCGGAAAAGCAGGACACGCGTGCGACCGATGATGAGCGGCTCCAGGAGGAGCTGAGGGAGCGAGGCGAGATTCCCAGGCACATCGCCGTCATCATGGACGGTAATGGACGCTGGGCGCGAGAACGAGGCCAGAGCCGCATTGTGGGTCACCATGAGGGGGTCGAATCCGTTCGCGACATCACCGAAAGCTGTGCGCAGCTCGGAGTCGATTACCTGACGCTCTATACCTTCAGCACGGAGAACTGGAACCGCCCGCCGAAGGAAGTACGGGCACTGATGCGGCTGCTCGTCCACACGATCCGGCGCGAGACGGAGACCCTCGTCAAGAACAACATCAGGCTGAAGGCGGTCGGCGATCTGTCGAAGCTTCCGTCCGAGGCCCGGGACGAACTGATGCGGTCTGTCGAGAAGACGCGCGACAACGATCGCATGACGCTCGTCATGGCGATATCCTACAGTGGGCGATTGGAGATCGTGCAGGCCGCGAAAGAATTGGCACGGCGCGCGCGGGACGGCGTGATCGATCCGGAGGATATCGACGAGCGGCAGTTCGCTTCGGCGCTCATGCTTTCCGGCATCCCGGATCCCGACCTACTCATCCGCACCGGGGGCGAATTCCGAATTTCGAACTTCCTCCTCTGGGAATTAGCCTACACGGAGATCTACATCACGGATTGCTTCTGGCCGGCCTTCAGGCGAAACCAACTCTACGACGCCATCCGCGACTTCCAGAACCGAGAGCGGCGGTTCGGTCGTGTACTAAATGGAGAATAGATTCGTTAGAGTACCGGGGTATGGCCCTCATCCCGTCGACATATCGTGGGTAGCCGAAAATCTCTCGGGCATCCGCACTTCCACCTCCGAAACCTGATATACCGTGTTGGGTACTCAAACCGGCCCATCTCTTCTTGATTTCTCCTAAGTTTTGTCTGTTATGCACTTAAGGGCGACTCTTCTCCTTTTCATCGCGGCCGTGTTCGCGATGCCGGCCGTGGGGCAGACCGGCATCGGAAATCGACCAGCACAGTCTCGGGCGTGGACGCCGCCGACGCCGATGGAGGTTCTTGGAATTTCGGTGGAGGGAGTCGAGAGCGAGAGTGCTCAGGCCGTCGTTTCGCAGGCCAGCGGGCTCTACATCGGCCAGACCCTGAATCTGCCGGGCGACGAGGCCATATCCGATGCAATCCGATCGATATACCGCCTGGGACTCTTCTCTGACGTCCGAATCGTGGAAGACCGGCGCGTGGGCAATGGCGTGTATCTCTCGATCAAGGTCCAGCCTGAGCCTCGCCTGGTTGAGTATACGTTTTCCGGCGTGAAGCGAGGCCACCGCAACAATCTCAAGGAACGCGTGCCCCTTCTGGCGGGAAGTCCGGTCCGGCCCTCCGACATCGAGCGCTCGAAACAGGTTATCCGCGATTATTTCGAGGAGAAGGGATACCTGCTTGCACAAGTGCAGGTGAACCGGTCCGAAACGCCGGAAGGCAACGTGAGGCTCGACTTTGCGATCGATCCCGGATCGAAGGTGGAGGTCGACGAGATTCGGATCCACGGGAACGAGAGGTTCTCCGCTCGCAGGATCAACCGGAAGATGAAGACGGACGAAGACCGATGGTGGAGGTTTTGGAGCTCCGCCAAGTTCGAGCGGAAGACCTACGAGGAGGACCTTCAGCGGGTCATCGATTACTACAATGAGCGGGGCTACTTCGACGCGCGAATCGTGCACGATACGGTGTACGTCCAGGATGGCGACGATCCCGGTGTGGTGATCGAGCTCACCGTCGATGAGGGGAATCGCTATTACGTACGCAACATCGACTGGGAGGGCAACACGGTCTACTCGGACGAGGTATTGACGGCCGCACTCGGGCTGGAACGGGGCGATCCGTTCAATCGCAAGAAGCTTGAGCAGAACCTGTACGGCAATCGTAACAGCAGCGATGTCCTGAGTCTTTACATGAATCGGGGCTATATGCGGGTCAATGCCGTGCCCTCGATCACCGTCGTCGGCGGGGACTCCCTGGACATCCATTTCGATGTGCGTGAAGGCGACATTTATGAGTTTGGCTCCATCGACATTGCGGGCAACACAAAAACGAAGGAGCACGTCATTCGGCGTGAGCTGTACACCGTGCCGGGGCAGACCTTTAGCCGCGATGCCATCCAGGAATCGATCCGTCGCTTGAGCCAGCTGAACTACTTCACGCAGGAGTCACTGGGGGCCGGCCCCAGCATGAACATCGACGAGGATCGGAAGACCGTAGACTTGAGCTACACCGTGGCCGAGCAGAGCAGCGATCAATTGGAGCTCTCCGGTACGTGGGGCAGCTTCGGCCTGGTGCTCATGCTCCGGTTCAGCTTCAACAACTTCTCGGCGCAGAATCTCTTCAATGCCGACGCCTGGGATCCGCTGCCCTCGGGGGACGGGCAACAGCTTTCCGTGGCGGTTCAGACCAACGGGACGTTCTATCAGAATTACTCGCTGTCCTTCACGGAGCCCTGGTTCCGCGGCCGCCCGACGCCCATCGGCGGTTCGCTGTCCTTCTCGCGCTTCGGCGGCGGCCGCCGGTCCCTGAACTTTGGCGGCTTTCGCAGCGACGGCTCGCTCCAGACCGGCTCCGCACGGGCGTTTTACGAGCGCAGGCTGAAATGGCCGGATGACAAGTTCACGATGTCGAGTGCGCTGCGCTACCAGTACTACAACAACCAGAATCTATTCAACTCCATCCCGAACGGCATCAGCCAGCTCTTGACCGTTCAGCAGAGCGTAGCCAGGAACTCCCTCGATCATCCGCTCTTCCCGATGAGCGGTTCGCAGGCGCGGCTTTCGCTCGAAGTAGCTCCGCCCATTGGCGAATTCATCCAGTACCACAAGTGGAGATTTCAGACGAGCTGGCACATGCCGCTGGCATCCAAGCTGTCGGTGGCCTTCTCCACGGATTACGGCTTCGTGGGTTCGCTCACCGGCGACCGTGTGGACTTCGAGCGCTTCATCGTGGGCGGCTCGCCTTTCGACACGCAGGGCTTCTATAGCTATTTCGGGCGCGACATTATCTATATGCGCGGGTATCCGGCCGCGGCCATCGGCCCGCGGCGCAACGACGAGCCCGTTGGTGGAACGATTCTGAACAAGTACACTTCCGAGCTGAAATGGATGGCGATTCAGACGCCGCAGCTCTCCGCCATGCCGTATCTGTTCCTCGATGCCGCGAACACCTGGAACGACCTCGACTCCTACAACCCGTCAGAACTATTCAGATCAGGTGGCGTTGGTATGCGGCTGTTTTTACCCATCCTGGGGATGCTCGAGTTGACCTATGGCTACAACTTCGACACCTTCCCCGGAATCGGCAGTCGCCACGACGGGTCCAACCGCTGGTATTTCCAGTTCTCACTTGGGCAGGGTTTCGGTCAGTAGCTGTCCGGCGGCGTGACCGAAAGGACGCACCACCATCCAGGAAACTAGACATTCGCATGCGTGGGCGACGCTTCCCGCGCGAGTGTTTCAAAATGATGAAAAGATTCTTCAGGTTTGCATCCATCCTGTCCGCGCTCCTGGTGGCCGGGATGATCGGAGCACCGGAGACGGCTGCGCAGCAGCGCATCGGATATGTCGACTCAGAGTTCATTCTGAGCAACACTCCCGAGTACGCCACCGTTCAGCAGCAGCTCGATCGCATGGCCCAGGAGTGGCAGTCGGAGCTCGATGAGCGCAGGGCGGAGGTGGACGACATGTTCCGCGAATACCAGGCGCGCGAGCTGCTCTACACGAACGAGGAGCGCCAGCGTAAGCGTGAGGAGATTTTGCAGGCCGAGGATGAGGTCGAGCGGCTCCGAATGCAGTATTTCGGGCCTGATGGTGAGCTCTTCCAGCAGCAGGAGCGTCTAATGCGGCCCATTCAGGAGAAGATACTCGCCGCCATCGAGGAGGTGGCCGTACGCGAAGGCTACGACTATGTGTTCGACAAGGGCGGTGACTTCCTGTTCATGTACGCTCGCGAGCAGTATGATCTCAGCGAAGAGGTGCTCAGCGAACTTGGCATCGATCTTGACACCAGCGCTTCAGGGGCTCGCTAACGCGCACTCGACGAACTATAATTTGAGCAAAACAATTATCCTCATGTTCAAAAGACTTTCAGCCTTACTCGCGTTCCTGGTAATCGGAGGAATCGCGGCCGACGCGCAGGCTCAAGCCCTCAAGGTCGGTTATACCGATCATGAGGTCATAATCGTGAATATGCCGGATTATCAAAACGTTCAGGAGCAATTGCAATCGGTTTACCAGGGCAGTCAGCAGGAGCTTCAGACGCTCTACCAGAATTATCAGGAGCAGCTGGAGCGCTATCAGCGGCAGCAGTCGCTTCTTTCTGAAGAGCGCCGGCAAGAGCGTGAACAGGAATTAATGCAGCTGCAAATGGACATTCAGCAGCAGGCGCAGCAGAAGGATCAGGAGCTGGCGCAGCGTGAAGCCGAACTCATGAAGCCTATCCTCGAACGCGTTCAGGCGGCTATCGATCAGGTCGCCACGGAGAAGGGCCTCGATCTTGTTTTGCGCTCGCAGGTCGGTGCCCAGCCGATTCTACTGTACGTCAACGAGAACACGATCGACGATATTACGCTGGATGTGGCGCGGAATCTTGGGTTGGACGTCTCCGAGGCGGAAGCGTCGAGTGCCTCGAGCGGATCTAATTAGCATCGCCACGCGACCCTCCTTCGACGGCTCGAACAGCCGTAGCTAATTCGGGGTACACTGAGACTAAGGTACTCGTCCAAGGACGGGTACCTTTTTCTGTGTGGGCGCGTCTATATTGCGCGGGTGCGCGGATGGAACGAGATCGCTGTACCGCGCCGCAGAACCAACGATCAGCATCACCCGTCGACAAATCATGAGCACGGAGATCGTACCGCAGGCCGTTCAAGCGAAGCGCATCACCACGCAGACGCTTCAGGAGATGAAGCGGGAGCAGATCCCCATCGCGATGTTGACGGCCTACGACTATACGTCGGCTCGAATCCTCGATGCGGCGGGAATCGACGTTCTTTTGGTGGGCGACTCGGCATCCAACGTGATGGCGGGGTACGAGACGACTCTCCCCATCACGCTCGATCAGATGATATACCACGCCTCATCCGTGATTCGAGGCGTGCAGCGGGCGCTCGTCATCGTCGACCTGCCATTCGGTTCGTATCAGGGCAATTCAAAGGAAGCGCTTATCTCGGCTATCCGAGTAATGAAGGAATCCGGTGCGCACGGCGTGAAGCTGGAAGGGGGGGAGCTGATCGTCGATACAGTTCGCCGCATCATTGACGCCGGCATCCCTGTCATGGGCCATCTGGGGCTCACACCGCAGAGCATTTACCGCTTCGGAACCTACAAGGTACGGGCGCGCGAGCAAGCCGAAGCCGACCAGCTCCGGCGAGACGCCCGGCTCTTGGAGGAGGCCGGATGTTTTGGCATCGTACTGGAAAAAATTCCGGCGGCTCTGGCAGAAGAGGTGTCCGCCAGCCTTTCCATTCCGACGATCGGCATCGGCGCGGGATCGGCATGCGATGGGCAGGTGCTGGTCACGCATGACATGCTCGGCCTGACGACGGACTTCAACCCACGCTTCGTTCGGCGGTATGAACAGCTCGCCGAGCGGATTAAAGCGGCCGTCAGCGCGTATGTGGACGATGTGCGGACCCGGAATTTTCCTGACGAAAGCGAGAGTTATTAGGACTGAAGGATCTGATGTAAGCCTTTTCGGCGGCAACGCAGGAGGTCCAGGAAATAGATGAGTGACAAGAACGGCCGCCGGCCCCTTATTCTCGTCAGCAACGACGACGGCATCGATGCACCCGGGTTGAGGGCGCTGGCCGAGGCGATGTGCGCCTTCGGGGAGGTTCATGTCGTGGCGCCGCTGTTCGAACAGAGCGCGGTCGGTCATGCCATCACGGTGAGAGAGCCGGTGAGGGCCCGGCAGATGGCTTTCGATTTTTGCGACGCATCGGTCGCATACGCGGTGAAGGGAACACCGGCCGACTGCGTGAAGCTGGCGGTGAATCAGTTGCTTCCGCGGCGGCCTGACTTGGTGGTCAGCGGCATCAACAAGGGGCCGAACACGGCGGTCAACGTGATCTACTCGGGCACCGTCAGTGCGGCGACGGAGGCCGCCATCCTGGGGATCGATTCGATCGCCTTCTCGCTGTGCGATTGGAACCCGGAGGATTACGAGGCGGCCGCCACGATCGCACGCGCCATCGCGCGACGGGTGATCGTCGATGGACTGCCGCCCGGTGTATTGCTGAACGTCAATATTCCTGCGATCCCACAATCGGAGATCCGCGGAATCCTTCCGACGCGACAGGCGCGCTCGCGATGGGAGGAGTCATTCCACGAACGCGTGGATCCTCAGAATCAGACCTATTACTGGCTCACCGGCACGTTCGTAAATCTGGATGATGGGGAGAATACGGACCTTTCCGCCGTCGACCGCGGATACGTGTCCGTGACGCCCATCCACTATGACCTCACCGCGCACGACTTCCTCGACGTGTTGGGCCGGTGGGAGTGGGAGGGCCTATAGACCCGGCGTAGTGTACGGGGCAAGCAGCGTCTCGAGCCGCTCAAGCAGCAGGTCGGGCCGAGATCGCCCCGGGAAGCCCTCCACCTGGTAGGCCTCGAGCGCCTCGTCGGAGGAAGGCACCTCCAGCGCTTCGATTTCGGCCGCGGCCTGCCGGTATGCCTCGCGGAAGGGGAGGCCCGCCTGCACGAGTTCGAGTGCACGCGCCGTGGCCCATAGCTCCGGACCGGTGGCCTCCTTCAATCGCGCCTCGTCGAACTCGACCCCGACGAGGACGGCGGCCACGGCCTCCGTAACGTCGCCTGCCGTGATGACGGCTCGCATAATGCCCTCCTTCGTGAGCTGAAGATCGCGATGGTATCCGGATGGAAGGTTGGCGGGAAGATGCAGCAGCAACTGCATCTCGGCGGTCACGCGATGGTACGACGCCCGCACCAGCTCGAGGACATCAGGATTTTGCTTTTGCGGCATGATGGAGCTGCCCGTACAATATTCCGGTGGCAGCCGCACGAAGCCAAACTCGGCCGTGTTGAAGAGGACGAGGTCGGATGCGAGGCGATTGAAGGTGCCGACGAGCTGGACGAGGGCGTGCGCCGCATCGAGCTCCAGTTTCCCGCGCGATAGCTGCACGGAGGCGACGTGTTGCTGAACGCCGTCGAAGCCCAGCCGCGCGGCGACCTCCTCTCGCGGAAGGCGGAGGTACGGGACACCGTACCCGGCGGCGCTGCCAAGCGGTGACACATTGATGCGCCGCCGTGCCTCGAGAAGCCGCTCGACGTCCGTGACGAGGAGTTCCGCGAACGAGCATGCCCACAATCCGACGGTCGAGGGCATCGCACGCTGCAGGTGCGTGTAGCCGGGCATCAAAACTCGATCGTGCGTTTTCCCCCAATCGCAGAGAGTTCGAATCACATCTCCGGACCGCGAGGAGATCTCCACGAGGCGATCCCGCAAGAAGAGTCGGAGCGCTGCCAGCACCTGATCGTTTCGGGATCGGCCCGTGTGAATCTTCTTTCCGACCTCACCCAGGCGGTTCGTGAGGTAATTTTCGATGACCGTGTGCGAGTCTTCATCCTCCGGGCGCACGATCGGATCGGTCCCCAGCAGGTCATCCAGCGCGCGATCTATGCTTTCGAGCTCCTCCGCCGTGAGGATATCAATCTGAGCCAGGCCCCAGGCGTGGGCGCGCGTGGCCTCGACATCGTAGGGGATGAGGAGGGTGTCCCACCGGTAATCGTCCCCGACGGTAAACCGCGTGACCCAGTCTGCGGGCGTCGCCTGCTTTTGCCAGAGGGGTTTGTTCGGCATCGTGATTCAGATGGAGGCGAAGTATTCTGTGATGACGGCACGATACGCATCGACCGCGCGATGAAGCTCCGCGATCTCGACGTGCTCGGCACCGGTGTGGGACAGTTCGCTGGAGCCGGGGCCTATTTTCACCGTCGGCACGTCGCTGAGGAAGATCCAGTCGGATGCCGTGGGCGAGCCGAACGGCCTGGCTCCCGGTAGCGCGCGGAGGCAGGCCTGGACGATCGGCGTATCGAGCGGCGTCGACACGGGGACGATGCGCCGGCTGTGGACCGATACGTCCGATTCAAGGGCATTCGAGACGATGTCGATCAGCTCGTCGTGGGAATAGGCGGGTGTGGAGCGAATATCCAGGAAGAACCGACAGGAGTCCGGAACGACGTTTCGGGCGGTCCCGCCCTCGATAGTCGTGACGGTAACGGTGGGAGGGCCCAGAAACGGATCCTCGCGATCGAATTCGAGGGACGCGCAGCGAAGCACGTCGCGAGCGGCACGTTCGATGGCGTTGTCGCCGAGATGCGATCTCGCGGCATGCGCCGATCGGCCGTGAGCCGCGACTTTCAGGATGAGGAGTCCCTTCTGGGCTACGCAGGGCTGCAGATTCGTGGGTTCGCCGACCAGGGCGGCGGAGATCGGCGGAAGGTGCGGCCGCAGGGCCTCGAGGCCGTTGTACTGGCCGCCGGTTTCTTCGCACGTGGTGAGAGCCACCAGAACGCGACCATTCTGAGGGCGAAATCCATCGCGCGCCAGCGACAGCAGAGCGACGGTCATCGCAGCCGCCGATGCCTTCGCATCGACGCTTCCCCGGCCGTAGATGCGCCCGTCTTGCTCGACCGCGTCGAACGGATCGAACGGGTGATCGGCCGACGGCGGGACTACATCGAGGTGTGTGGTCAACAGCAGGGTGTGGTCGCCATCGCCGATCCAGAAATACACGTTGTCGTCCAGGCGCCGGGTCTCGATGCCCCGCTCCAATACGTGGGCCTCGACGAAATCCGCGACGACACGCTCCTCGCCACTCAACGACGGGATGCGGACAAGTCGCTTGTGGAGGCTGATGACTTCTTGATGAGGCATCATCATGCGACCACACGGGTGCCCAATGACCGATCAAGTAATCCCTCAGGTGACGTTACATAAACCTGTGGTATTCCTCTCGTTATGGCATCGAAGGCAACCTTGAGCTTCACGATCATTCCATCCCCGATCCATCCCTCAGAGAGTCCCCGCTCGTATTCCGCGCGACTGATCGAGGAAAGGTGCGATTCCGCATCCTCGGCGTTGCGTCGAACACCGCCGGATTCGGTGACCAGGAGGTACTCGTGGGCCCTCACAGCCACGGCGATCGCGCATGAGACGGTATCCGCATTCACATTGTAGATTCGCCCCGCCCCGTCGACCCCAAGCGGAGCGACCACAGGAACGAACGAGCCTTCCAGCAGGTGATGCAGAAGGCGCGTGTCGACCTGTTGAATGTCTCCAACCCATCCGAAATCGACGCGCTCGCCATCGACATCCCACGCGGGTCGCTTCTCGACCTGAATCGTCGACCCATCCGCGCCCGAAATGCCGACGGCGTCGACCCCGTGGGTCCGCGATGCCGCAACCAGATCCGCATTCAGCTCCCCGCGCATCGTCCATTTCACGATCTGTAGGTCCAGGTCACCCGTGACCCGCCGGCCCTCAACGATCCGCGGTTCATGCCCGAGCTTTCGAGCGAGCTCCGTCGCACGCGGGCCGCCCCCGTGGACCAGCAGTACGGGCCTCGATGCACGGATTTGTGCCACGGCCCTCCAGAGTGCGTCGACCGCCTCGGGCCTGGAAACAAGTGCTCCACCGATCTTGAGTACGGTCGGCCCCGTCATCGCAAGTTCCAGACGTACTCGAGAATGGCCTTCTGGGCATGTAGCCTGAACTCGGCCTGTAAAAGATGGATAGATCGATCGCTGTCGATGACGGAATCATCCACCACCACATTCCGCCGAACGGGGAGGCAGTGCATGAACACGCCGTCATTCGTGCGGGCCATCCGCTCGGCCGTGACGCGCCACTCACGATGGCGCGAGCGCAACGCCTGCTCTCGCTCCGGATCCGAGTAGACGAGCGATCCTGCCCACGCTTTCGCGTAGATCACATCGGCATCCTCAAAGGCCTCATCCGGATCGTTCACGATTCGAACGTTGTCGGTATACGAGCGGGCCAGGTTCAGCACCCCATCATCCAGCTCGAATCCTCGCGGATGCGCGACGGTGACGTCCATCCCCAATCGGGCCGCCATCAGCAGCGCCGAGTTTGGAACGGCCATGGGAAGGGCTTTGGGGTGATATGCCCAGGTGAGTACGAACTTTCGGCCCGCGGGCTGCTCGAGGCGACGATGGATGGTGGCTGCATCAGCCAGGGCCTGACAGGGATGAAAGAAGGCCGATTCGAGGTTGATGATGGGGACAGTGGCCGACTCTGCGATCGTGTGGATGAGCCGGTCGCTCCGATCCTGCTCGTAATCGGTCTGCGAGGCGAAGACGCGAACGCCGATGGCGTCATAGTACCGCGATAGCACGCCGATGGCCTCTTTGATGTGCTCTGCTTCGTCGCCATCCATCACCTGCCCCTTCCCGAAGGCGAATTTCCAGGTGCCCTGGCCGGGGGTGAGCGGCGTCGAGTAGGCCCCCAGCTGGGCCGCGGCGAGCTCCATGGACGTGCGCGTGCGGAGGGATGGATTGAAGAACATCAGCGCGATGCTACGTCCGCGGCCGGCGTCGGTCCAGCGGCCGGCGTGCTCGTGATGGTACACCGCGCGCTGGATGGCTTCGGACCAGACGGCATCGTCGAGCACATGCCAATCCAGCAGATGGGCCAGCGAGGACGTTCGGGATTCAGACATGTTCGCTGACGGCGGCAACGGCGCGCTCGAAGGCATCGGCAAATTCATCGACAGCTTCGAAAGGTGTGTTGATGGGCGGCATCAACCGGATGACGTGCGGGTCGTCTGCGCCGCCCGTGATAACGCCTTCATCGAGCAGGGCGCGGCGGATGGGGGCGGTGGGCTGATCGCATACCAGGCCGACGAGGCCGCCGCGTCCACGAACATCGCGCACGAGCGGCGCCACGCGGTCGGCGATTCGATCGAAGAGCTCGCCCGCTCGGCTCATCAGGTCTTCATCGAGCAACGTTTGTAGGGTCGCCTCGACGGCCGCCATGGCCAGCATCCCGCCGCCGAAGGTCGTGCCCTGATCGCCCGGCGCAATGGTCTCCGCGATTTCATTCGACACCAGCACGGCTCCGACGGGAACGCCCGATCCGAGGCTCTTGGCGAGCGTGATCAGATCCGGCCGCACGCCGACCTGCTCGCTAAAGGAGAACGTGCCGGTACGGCCCGCGCCCGTCTGGACCTCATCGAAGATGAGGACCGCCCCATGCCGGTCGCAGATGGCGCTGAGATGCCGGTAATATTCGGCGGGCGCCTCGATGACACCCGCCATGCTCTGGATGGGCTCCAGGATGACGGCAGCGATGTCGTCGTACTCGGCGAACGCGCGGTCGATCGCGGCCTCCTCGCCGAAGGGTACGAAGGTGGTCGCAGCGAGACTCGACCGGTATGGATTTCTGTATTTCTCGTTCCACGTGACGGCGAGACTTCCGAGCGTTCGGCCGTGAAAGCCGCCCTCCATGGCCACGATTTGCCTGCGCCCGGTCACCTTCCGGGCCAGTTTGAGAGCCGTTTCGTTCGCCTCGGTCCCCGAATTGCAGAAGAAGATATTCCCCAATCCCGACGGTGCTGCTTCCGCGAGCATGCGACTCGCACGCGCACGAACCGGGCTATAGACCGCATTGGAATAGAAGAGGATGTGTTCCGCCTGCCGGCGAATGGCCTCGACTACGCGAGCCGGCGAATGCCCCAGCAGGGCCACGCAATGGCCACCGTAGAAGTCCAGATATCGCCTGCCCTCTGCATCCCAGACGTAGCTGCCTTCTCCACGCTCGATCGCGATAGGCATTTTGGTATAGGTGGGGATCTGAAATCGATCCTCCTGCGCAATGATTTCCGGGGTCGTCATGAGGTCAAGCTGAGCGGTTCGGTCCTGGAAGCGCCTTGCGGAAGCAATCCGGTGGTCTCGGGGAATCCGAAGAGGAGATTCAGATTCTGGATGGCCTGGCTTGCGGCGCCTTTCAGCAGGTTGTCCTCCGCGAAGCCGATCACCAGATTGCGTCCTGCAACTACCCACCCGATGTCGCAGAAGGGAGAACGTGCAGCGTAGCGAAGCTCGGGGAGCTCGCCCTTCCACAACCGGATGAAGGGACGGTCGCCGTACGCCGACTCGAACCAATCGGATACTTCATCCATCTCAACCTCTGAGGGTAGTTGAATCTGGATGGAGCCCCAGATTCCGCGCGTCCACGGCCCGGAGACCGGCACGAAGGCGATGTCGGCACCATTCCCCAGTATCTGCTGAACTTCCGGGAGGTGCTGGTGGCGCAGAATTTTGTAGGCCCTAAGGTTGGCGTCGCGGGTGGGGTAGTGGGTGGCCGATTTCGGGGTTGCGCCTGAGCCGGAGGCGCCCGTCAGCGCCGTCACCGCGGCGTGGAATCCATCGACGTGGCGCGAAACCGGCCAGAGCGCCAGCACGAGCCCCGTGGCGAAGCATCCCGGATTGGCAATGTGCTTCGTCTGGGGCGGATACGGGGCGTTGATCTCCGGCATCCCATACACGAACGACTCGAGGAGCTCGGGGGCGGGGTGGACGAAGCCGAACCAGGCCTCGTATAGCGAAGGATCCTCGAACCGGAAATCGGCGCTCAAGTCGATGATGGCGCCTTCGTAGCCGGACTCCAGGATGTCAAGGACCGCCCGCACGCCTTTCCCGTGTTCTGCGGCAATGAGGACGACATCGACCCCATCCAACTCCACGTCGTCGGGGGCGACGAACGTCAAATCGATCTGTCCGCGGAGATCCGGATGGGCCGTCCAGATCGGTTTGCCGGCGAAGGAGCGGCTGGTGATGCTCTTCAGCTCGACCTCCGGATGCCCGAGCAGGATGCGCACCAGCTCGCCGCCGGCATACCCGGCGCCATGGAGAAGGGCTACGTTCTTTTTCATCTATCGAATGGTCAGAAAGTGGTAGGTACCGCGTCCTTTGATGGGCCAACGGCGATGCCGGTGACACTCATCGCGCCGGCTCCGACTCCCGACGGGCCCGGGCGCGATGGGCCAAAAGCGCCTGGATGCCGTAGATCTGCGTGAACCCTTCGGCATCGCGACCATCCCACAGCTCGTTCGTCTCACCGTAGGTGGCCACGCCGGCATCGAACATGGATGCGGGGCCCTCACAGCCGAGGACCTGAACATTCCCCTTGTAGAGCCTCACCCGTACCTGGCCCGTCACGAACTCCTGCGACGAATCGATCAGCGCCTCGATGTCCCGCATCACCGGATCGAAGTACTGCCCCTCGTGAAGAAGCTGGCCGTAGAAATCGGCGAGGTGATCCTTCTGGAAACGTTGCCAGCGGGTGAGCACGATCTTCTCCAGCTCGCGATGCGCCGTGATCAGGATCGTCGGTGCGGGCGCTTCAAAACCGATGCGGCCCTTTATACCGAGGATCGTGTCGCCGATGTGGATGCCGCGTCCGACACCATGTGCTGCGCCGACTTCGGTCAGAGATTCGATGAGCTCTACGGGGTCCATCCCCACGCCGTCGAGTGCAATCGGAACGCCCCTCTCGAAGGCGATTGAGATCTCAACGGGTTCGTCGGGCGCCTCTGAAGGCGGTACGGTGTCCGGATAGGCATCCTCCGGCAGCGGCTCATGTGTAGTGAGGGTTTCGCGCCCGCCGATCGTCGTACCCCAGAGCCCACGATTGATGGAATAGGCCGTCGTTTTCTTAGGAACGGAGAAGCCGCGCTGCTCGAGATAGTTGGTCGTGTCCTGGCGAGAAAGTCCGAGCGAGCGGATGGGCGTCAGAATGTTCAAATCGGAGGCCAACAGCCGGAGCGCCACATCGAAGCGGACCTGATCGTTTCCGGCGCCCGTGGATCCGTGCGCCACGGACTGTGCCCCCACGCGGTGCGCGACTTCGACGACCTTCTGCGCCTGCGTAACTCGCTCCGGTCCCACACAAAGCGGATAAACGCCTCCGCGCAGCACGTTACCCTTGATCAAATAGCTGAGGTGATTGGTGAACAGGTCACTCCGGCCATCGATGAGCGTGTGCTCGGCTGCGCCGAGGCTGCGGGCGCGCTCTTCGATTCGGTGAGCTTCGTCAGCGGTGATACCGCCTGTGTTCACCGTCACCGTGTGAACGGGCTCACCCTGCGTTTCGGTGAGGTAGGGCACGCAAAAGGACGTGTCCAGGCCGCCGCTGAAGGCAAGAACGATGGGCATCGGTTATGTCCGTAAGGGATCGATCGAGTATGTACCTCATGCAAAAGGCGCTGATCCGGGTGGAATCAGCGCCTCTCCTAGCGATATCGGCTCCGGAAAACCCGGCGCCAAAGCGGTGTCTTCGGGATGCGCTATTCCACAGAGCGTCGGCGCGCGCGACGTCGCAGACGAAGCGAGTCGGCACGGCGGCGAATGCTATGTGGACGATTTAAACGCATCGCAAGAAGAATAGTGTTACCGGATATAATGTTTCAACGCTTATCCAAAATCGCCCCGGGCCGCCGCCAGCGTGTTTCGCAAGAGCATCGCAATAGTCATCGGCCCGACGCCTCCGGGCACCGGCGTGATGTGAGCAGCTTTCTCCCGAACGGCCTCAAAATCGACATCGCCCACCAGGCGGTATCCCCGTTCTGCCTCCGGATCATCCACGCGATTGATGCCGACATCGATCACGGAAACACCTTCCCTGACCATATCCGCCGTCACGAAACGCGCGCGCCCGATCGCGGCGATCAGGATGTCGGCCTGACGCACGATGGAGGGGAGGTCGCGGGTTCGGCTGTGGCAGACCGTCACCGTCGCATCCACGCCTCGCTGGATGAGCAGCGCCGCGACGGGCTTCCCGACGATGTTCGAGCGGCCAAGGATGACGGCGTGCTTGCCGGCGATCTCGATCTCACTGCGCTTCAGGAGCTCCACGATTCCTGCCGGCGTGGCCGACACGAAGGCCGGGTCGCCGATCAGCATACGACCCACATTTTCGGGATGGAATCCATCTACATCCTTCGATGGATCGATGGCGTGGATGATCTTTTTCTCGTCGATGTGATCGGGGAGGGGGAGCTGGACGAGGATGCCGTCCACCGAGTCGTCGGCGTTCAGGCGCTGGATGACGGCAAGCAGCTCCGCCTCTGAAATGTCCGACGGGAAGGTGAGCGTGTCGCCGGCAATGCCGACGTCCTCCGACGCCTTCATCTTGCCGCGAACGTAGGAGGCGGAAGCCGGATGGTCGCCGACCAACACCACCGCGAGGTACGGCGCACGATGCCCGGCGGCGGTCCATCGATCTACCTCTTCGCGAACCTCGGAGCGAACCTCAGCGGCAATTCGTTTTCCGTCGATTATCATCTTACTGGGCAAAGGTTGCTGGTTGCTTGTTACTGGTTGTTGAGCGTGGAACAGAACGATACAATGTGCAAGGTAATACAAGCCTCATCTCCTCTCTCCCATCCCCGCGGCACAAAAAATCGCTTCCAAACGAATTGCGTCTCGAAACTGTGGAACACGTCGAAGAAGGCTCTGTAAAGAGGCGGTATGAAACGATGTTTCTGATAGCTCATCCAGAAGGGTGGAGGGTGCAGGCCCAATGAAGCCCTGGCAACCGCCGCAAGCCGCTCGCAAGAGCTGCTGAGGAAAGGTGCCAAGTCCTGCCTCGCTCCGATCAGGGAGTCGCGCGAGGAAAGATGAGCGGGAGAGTCTGCTCCGAAATGGATTCGTACCTCTTCCGCACTTCGCGCGGAGGAGGTTTTTTTGTGCCTCCCGCGCAGGATGCAGGCTTCAGCAGGTAGGTTACTGCTGCGCTTCTGGATGGGCTCGCCGCCGAAACCCTATCGGCCACCACCATCATATCGTCTCACTATAAGACGCGAGCCGAACCTATGAGCAGCAACGGAAAAGCACCCAACTACCGATTCGAGACCCTGCAGGTGCACGCCGGGCAGATTCCCGACCCCACAACGAAATCGCGTGCCGTTCCCATTTACGCCACGACGTCGTACACCTTCAACGACTCCGAGCACGGCGCCAATCTTTTCGCCCTGAAGGAGTTCGGAAACATCTACACGCGGATTATGAATCCCACGACGGATGTTTTCGAACAGCGGATGGCGGCGCTCGAGGGTGGGGTCGCGGCTCTTGCGACATCCAGCGGCATGTCCGCGCAGCTCCTCACAATCGCCACGCTGGCGCAGGCGGGTGACAACATCGTCTCGAGCAGCTATCTCTACGGTGGCACCTACAACCAGTTCAAGGTCACCTTCCCGCGTCTCGGCATCGACGTCCGGTTCGCCGACGGCGACGATCCGGACTCCATCGAGTCGCTCATCGATGACCGCACGAAGGCCATTTTCGTAGAGACCATCGGGAATCCGCGCTTCAACGTTCCGGATTTCGATCGACTTGCGGAAGTCTCAAAGCGCCAGGGCGTACCGCTCGTCGTCGACAATACGTTCGGTGCCGCCGGCTATCTGGCGCAACCCCTGAAGCTGGGCGCGCACATCGTGGTTCAGGCCGCTACGAAATGGATTGGCGGGCATGGCACGACGATTGGAGGCGTGATCGTAGATGGAGGGACGTTCCCATGGGACAATGGACGTTTTCCAACCTTCACGGAGCCGTCGCCGGGCTACCACGGCCTCAATTTCTGGGAAGCGTTTGGACCGAACGGGGTGCTCGGAGTGAACGTCGCGTTTATCATTCGAGCGCGTGTGGAGGGGCTGCGCGACCTTGGCCCATGCCAGAATCCGTTCGGCTCCTTCCTGCTTCTGCAGGGACTCGAGACGCTCTCGCTTCGGATGGATCGCAGCTGCGAGAATGCCTTGAAGGTGGCGCAGTGGCTGGAGAACCACCCGCAGGTATCCTGGGTCAGCTACCCCGGTCTGGAGAGCCATCCCTACCATCACAACGCCAAGAAGTACCTGCGCAATGGGTTCGGCGCCGTTCTCTCTTTCGGCATCAAGGGGGGGGTCGAGGCCGGTCGAACGTTTGTCGATAGCCTGAAGCTCGCCAGCCATCTGGCTAATGTCGGTGACGCAAAGACGCTCGTGATCCACCCGGCCTCGACGACGCACCAGCAGCTCGCCGCGGAAGAGCAGCTGTCGGCCGGCGTCACGCCTGATCTCGTCCGGATCTCAGTCGGCATCGAGCATATCGACGACATCCTCGAGGATCTCGAGCAGGCGCTGGCCAGGGTCGACTCGCCCGTAACCGCCTAGCCATTCGCCGGAAGCATGCCAGAACGCGTCATCCTGCCGGAGCTGCAGCTCGAGTCGGGGCAAGTGCTCACCGACGTGCCGATCGCCTTTCAGTCATGGGGCGAGCTGGACGAGGACGGGAGCAATGCAGTGATCGTATGTCACGCCTTGACCGGGAACGTGCGTGCGGACGTCTGGTGGGGTCCGCTCATCGGCCCTGGTGCGGTGTTGGACACCGATCGCTATTTCGTCGTGTGTCTGAACGTGCTCGGATCTCCTTACGGTTCGGCGTCCCCGCTCACGGAGAACCCGGAGACGGGGGCGCCCTTCGGACCGGACTTTCCGGCCGTGACGATTCGGGATACGGTGCGTGCCCACCGGCTGGCCCTCGAGAACATCGGCGTCCGGCAGGCGGCGTTTGCGCTGGGTGGTTCGATGGGGGCGATGCAGGCGCTGGAGTGGGCGTACGAACCCGACTTCGTCCGGGGTATCGTGCCGATCGCCGTGGGCGGGCGGCATTCCTCGTGGTGCATTGGATTCAGCGAAGCCCAGCGGCAGGCGATATATGCCGATCCGCGGTGGCAGGGCGGCCACTACGAGGAGCAGCCGACGGCCGGGCTGGCTACGGCGCGGATGGTGGCCATGCTGTCGTACCGCTCGCGGGCGTCGTTCGAGGCGCGCTTTGGGCGCTCATCCCAGGATGGCACCGCCGGTCTTTTCGCCGTGGAGAGCTACCTTCGATACCAGGGCCAGAAACTTGTCGATCGCTTCGACGCGAACTGCTACATCCATCTGACCAAACAGATGGATACGCACGATGTCGGGCGGGGGCGCGGTTCCTACGAATCGGCTCTTCGCGAGATCGAACAGCCGACGCTGGTTATCGGCATCGATTCCGACGTACTCTACCCGCTCGAGGAGCAGGAGGAGCTGGCTCGATACATCCCGCAGGCTGAGCTCCGCGTCATCAGATCCTCGCACGGGCATGATGCTTTCCTGATAGAGTTCGCACAGCTTGCGGACATACTTGAAAACTGGCTGGCCGCAAACCCCGTGGTGGCTGGAGAGAAGGCGGAGAAGGTGGTGGCCGGAAGCACGACCTAGGCAGACAAAAAGGCAAGGAATCTTGCGGTCGGGGCCTCCGGCTGCTCGAAAATCTTAGATCATGCAAAAGCTTCGCGTTGGAATCCTGGGTGCCACGGGCGCCGTCGGACAGAAGTTCGTCGAATTGCTGGACGGCCATCCGTGGTTTGAGATCGTAGCGCTCACAGCTTCAGAGCGGTCGGCCGGGAAGGCATACCGGGAGGCCGTGAATTGGATCGGCTCCAGAGCGATTCCCGCCGGCGTGGCCGAGATGACGATCCGCGAAACCCGGCCCGATTTCGACGCCGACTTCGTGTTTTCGGGACTCGATGCAGGCGTTGCCGGGGATATCGAAGCGACGTTTGCTGAGGCAGGGTATCCGGTCATCTCGAATGCCCGAAATTACCGGATGGAGGCGGATGTGCCGCTCCTCATCCCGGAGGTGAATCCCGATCACATCGCGCTAATCGATCGGCAATCCTGGGGGAGCGGGGGCTTCATTGTCACGAACCCGAACTGCAGCACGGTCGGGCTCGTCTCCTCGTTGAAGCCGCTCGTGGATGCCTTCGGTGTGGAGGCCGTGAATGTGGTGACCATGCAAGCGCTGTCCGGTGCAGGGTATCCGGGCGTGGCCTCGCTCGATGCCGTGGGCAATGTCGTGCCCTACATCGGGGGGGAAGAGGAGAAGATGAAGGCGGAGCCGAGGAAGCTTCTGGGGCGCGTGATAGATGGTCACATAGAGCCCGCCACGCTTCGGATCAGTGCGCAGTGCAACCGGGTGCCGGTGCTGGATGGCCACCTCGAGGCCGTTTCCGTCAAGCTCGCGCGCCAGGCCAGTATAGATGAGGTCACGGAGGCTTTTCGAGCGTTCAGGAGCCCCATCCGAGCCTTGGATCTACCCAGCGCTCCATCGAAATTCATCGAGTTGATGGATGATGAGCGTTTCCCACAGCCTCGCCGGCATGCGGAGCTGGGTGGCGGCATGACGGTGTCGGTGGGGCGCGTACGAGAGTGCGAAGTGCTGGACATCAAGTTCATCGCGCTGGTGCACAATACGATCCGAGGAGCAGCCGGCGGCGCCCTGCTCAATGCGGAGCTGCTCGTGAAGAGGGGATATCTCAAGCAGCGAGAAGCGGCGCGTGTGGCCGTTTGACGGACCTATGGAGCGAAGCAATGTCGTCGTTCGTCGTGCGAGGCGAACGGACAAGGAGGCGGTGGGAAGGATGTGGTACGAGATGCTCCGCCTGCACGGCGAGATCGATCCCCGATTCGCCCCATCCGAGGACGCTCGCAAGCGGTGGGACAACGACTTCAACGCCTGGTTGGAACGATTGTCGCGTCGACTGTACGTTGCGGAAGTCGATGGCGAGGTCTGTGGCTTCGTGTCGGCCGAGCAATGGGCGCCTCCTCCGATTTATAGCGATGGGCCTGGCGTCTATATCGTTGAGATTTACGTCGATTCGGCTCGCCGTGGTGGGGGAGTCGGCCGGGCTCTGGTGGATGCCGTGCGAGAATGGGCCGAGTCGCTGGGCGTGCATCAGCTGCGCGCCGACGTCGTGGCGAAAAACGAGGAGGCCGTGGCGTTCTGGCGAGAGATGGGGGCCGAGCTCGTCTCCCATTCCTTTTCGATTCCACTCGAATCCACCGCACGCAAAGAAGAGGTCCGCCGCCGCTCGTTGGGATTCCAGATCTAGATACAGCCCACGCGGCACGCCGGGATCAGGATGAATCTCAAAGCACCTATGAAGAGAGTCTACAGGCACGCCTATCTGGAACCTGCCCAAAATTGGGCTCGTTCTTAGGCTCCCGATGCGGAAGTAGCTCAGCTGGTAGAGCATTTGCTTGCCATGCAAAAGGTCGCGGGTTCGAATCCCGTCTTCCGCTCCACCTCAAAATCGGCCCAAACAGGCCCGTGAAGCCCGCTTTTTCAATCGAGAAGGCGGGCTTCTTTATTGTGTGCGCCATGCTGCGAGAGCGCGTGCTGCACGGCATCATGCGCGGTGACGAAGAAGTGATCGAGGCCGAGGCGGCCGACGAATCCGGCACGGTCCAGCACGTCGAACACGGCGCCCTTCGTGGATCCGAAGTAGAGCTCGATCCCGTGCTCATCCAGCAGCATCAATGCTTCCAGCAGCATTTCCACGGCTGTCGTGTCGACATCGTTGATGCTTCCGGCATCGATCACGATGGCGCGGGTCCCAGGTGCATCGAACAGCACATAATTGTGTAGGACGTCGCGGAGGTATTCCGCATTGGCAAAAGACAGGGAGGCTTCGACACGGAGGATGAGGATGTCTTCGTACTGTTGGGCCTCGGGATGGCGGCGAACGTCGCCGTATGCCTGCGTGCCCGGAAGCCGGCCCAGCACGGTGATTCGGGGCCGGCCGATTCGGTACAGCACGGCGACGACCGAGGCCGCCACGCCCAGCAGGAGGCCCTCGACCACACCCGCGATCAGCGTCGCCGCGAACGTGATGAGCGCGATGCCTCCATCCACACGCTTTAAGTGGATCAGCCGGCGTACTTCGCCCAGATTCACCAGCCCAACAGCCGCCAGAATGATGATGGCGCCCAGAATCGGAAAGGGCACATATCGGAAGAGGGGCGTGAGGAAGAGGAGCGTCGCCGCGACGACCAATCCGGCAAATACGTTGGCCAGAGGGGTCTGTGCGCCTGCCTGATCGTTGATGGCCGAACGAGAGAAGGACCCGGAGACGGGCACGCTGCGAAAGAAGCTGCCGGCGATATTGGCCATCCCAATCGCGATGAGCTCTCGATTTGGAAGGACCCGATAGCGATGACGAGCCGCGAAGACCTTTCCAAGAGAAATGACCGTCATGAACTGAACGAGGGCGAGAGTCAGTGCCGTCGGAAGCAGTGCACGAATCGATCGGAAGGAGACATCCGGCACGTCGAATCCGGGAAGTCCTGTCGGGATGGAGCCGACGACCGCCACACCCGAGTCGTCCAGCCTGAGCATCCACGCCAGCGCCGTGCCGAGGGCAAGCACCAGGACCGGAGCAGGAAACAGAGGACGCCACGATTTAAGTCCGAAAAGCAGCGCGATTCCGCCGATGCCAATGAGTGCGGATACGACGTGGATCTCGGAGATGTGGTCAACCAGCTGCCACAGTATCACGAGCACGTACTGGGATTGGGGAAGGCCGATGCCGAGTAGATTTCCGAGCTGACTGAAGCAGATGACGATGGCCGCTGCGGAAGCAAAGCCCGCGATGACCGGCCTCGACAGCAGCTGTACCACGAATCCCAGTCGCAAGAGCCCCATCGCTACCTGCGTGACGCCAACCAAAAGGGCCAGGAAAATGGCGAGCGAGATGAATGATGGTGAACCCGGAACAGCCACGAGCGAAAGTCCCGCCCCGGCCACCAGCATATCGATCGCGATCACACCCACGGCGAGCTGCCGAGATGTGCCGAAGATGGGATACACGAGCAGCGGCACGAGCGACGCATAGAGCCCGTAGATCGGCGGCACCCCGAGCAGCACCGCGTAGGCCATCGATTGTGGGACGACCATGACGCCAACCGTCAACCCTGCCGTGGCATCCCCGAAAAAGGCTTCGCGGGAATACGATCGCGCCCATTCAAGAAGGCCGGTGTCTCGAAATGTCATCGTAGCAGCGTGAGTCGGACCTGCCTACATGATAACGTGGATGTGTAGATTAGCACCAATTCTACATCCAGTTGCGCCAGACCGCGTAGTGAAGGAAGCGCCCCTGTATCATCATGCGGATGGATCGGCGGCAGAACCTAGGAGCGAACAACGAGGAATAGGAGTGTGACGCAGAATAGTATCTGGAAAGAGGAGGTCGATCTCCCGAGGGTGAACGAGATCGCGAAAGGCTCGATGCTCGATTACCTGGGCATCGAATTCACGGAGGTCGGACCGGATTTCCTCCGCGCGTCGATGCCTGTCGATCACCGGACGAAACAGCCCTTCGGCATCCTGCACGGGGGTGCCTCCGTCGTGCTGGCAGAGTCGATCGGCAGCATGGCGGCAAATTTGTGCATCGGCCTCAAGAACAAGGCCGCCGTCGGGCTTGATATATCCGCCAACCACATCCGACAGGTCGTCGAGGGCCGTGTGATCGGCACGGCCCGTCCCCTTCACATCGGGGGTCGCACGCAGGTCTGGGAGATCCGGATCGAGAATGAGAGGGGCCAACTGGTGTGCGTCAGTCGACTCACGATTCTGGTCGTCAATCGACTTGCCTCGGGCGCCGCTCAACAGGCCGGCTAACGCGACTGCCGGCGCCCTTGCGTACAAGTCGGCTGATTCCTGAGCCGCCGGGTCCGCCGGCGGCCGGGTTGGCTACCGGGCGTGCAGGCGAACGTGTCCGTGACTTGACCTAGCGACGAGCTCCGGACCCCCACCATTGATGCTGCCCTCGAGCGACCTCCTGTCGCGGTTACCGTCGAAGCGGAAGTCGGAGTCGACGCCGAGATCCCTGCCTGAAAAGGAGATATTCAGGCCGGATGAGGTCGCCGCTTCCAGGTCGATATCGCCGTGATCCGTGCTGAAATAGCCGCCGCGAGCATTGGCCAGATTAACCTCGATGCTGCCATGGCTTACGGTGATCTCCGGACGGGCGTCGAGCCGCTCGATCTCGATGTCGCTATGCTGGAGGTCGGCCTTCAACCCTGTGGCTGTCAGATCGCGCAGGTGGACATCGCCATGCTGCATGTCGATCTGCACCTCCATGCCGGTCAATTCCCGAATGGCCAGGTCGCCGTGCTGTATGCGGAAGAGCGATTTCTCTGTGGCGACGCCTTCGATCTCTACATCCCCGTGCTGGGCGGACAGTCGAAACGAGCTTCCCGAGAATTGCCCGGCATCCAGATCTCCGTGCTGGATGTCGAATTCGAGCTCACCTTTTAGATCGCCGACTTCCACATCCCCGTGCCGCGTCGATACGTCCGCGTTGAAGGTCGAGGGCACCTCGACGAAGATGTCGATGGAGCCACGCCCGCTGCTGCCCCGAAAGTTGCCCCGGGGATTCGTCGTGACCTCGATAGTATTGCCGGATTTCTCCACCTCAAAGTTGAGATGCTCGTAGAAGGCTCGTGTGCGATCGCTCACATTTCCGGTCAGCACCACGCGTACGCGCGCTTCGCTGCCCGATCCCGTCCGGATGAAGACATCGCTATGCGCGTTGTCGATGAGGAGGCGCTCGCCCGGACGGACCGGGAAGCTCTTGTCGATCATTACCTCATCGGTGAAGTCCGATTGCCGATGGTTCGCATGCTGAAAGCGGCCCTGCGTCGCATCGACTCCATCATCCCAGAAGTGCCCGGACGAGGCATCCGGGGAAATCCATGTTCCATCGGCCGTTCGGTTTCCATCCCACCGGGCCCCCACGGCGACGGAGATGGCGAGTGCAACAAGAAGAAGGCAAAGCGTACGGTGTCGGCAGATCATCGGGGCTCACACTGGGTGACGGGATCAGCAGAATGGACGTTACGTAACCGGGACACAACATTCGACTACGAGACCTTTTTTCGTGAGTTACGATGGTGCCTCTGCCGTCGGAGTTTTTTGAGCGACCGACGCTCGATGTGGCGCGGGATCTGATCGGCAAGCTGCTTGTCCGCGAGCTTCCCCGTGGCAAGCGACTCATCGGCCGAATCGTGGAAACCGAGGCGTACACGCAGGACGATCCGTCCTTCCACGGCTGGGGCATCGTGGACCGCGAGACCGGGCTAATCAAGCCGGACGGCCGCGGATACGACCTCTTCGGGCGGCCGGGGACAGCATATGTCTACCTGATCTACGCCAAACACTGGCTCCTCAACGTGGTGACGGAGCGTGAGGGTGTGGGCGGCGCCGTGCTGTTTCGGGCCGTGGAGCCTCTGGAGGGTCTGGCGACGATGTTCGAGCGGCGACCCGTCGCACGCACCGACATCGACCTGGCCAATGGGCCGGGGAAGCTGGCACAGGCCTTTGGCATCGACAAATCGCTTCATAATGAGAGGATGACGCGGCCTCCGCTCTTCATCAGCGATGATGCGGATGAATGCGAGCTGTGCATCACGACCTCCTCGCGGATCGGGATATCGCGAGGGATCGATCTGCCGTGGCGCTTCTTCGTACAGGACAATCCGTACGTGTCGCCGGGCGTTCCGAGCGATATCGCGGCTGCGCGCCGCCGAAGAAGACGCGCTAAATTCTAAGCGGCGAGGTCCGCCGGCGGCACATTCCCGGGGCCGCATTCGTTATCCTCAGCCGACGCCGAATCCGAGTTACAGCTCCATGAGCGAACATAGAACGTCCGAACAGATCCGCGAGGAGTTCCTGAGCTTCTTCCGAGAGCGGGGCCACGAGGTGGTGCCCAGCGATTCCCTCGTGCCGCGCGGAGATGCGACTCTGCTGTTCACGAATGCCGGGATGAACCAGTTCAAGGATGTCTTTCTGGGCACCGGCCAGCGTCCGTATGTGCGCGCCGTAAATACGCAGAAGTGCCTTCGCGTCTCGGGAAAGCACAACGACCTGGAGGAGGTAGGCCTGGACACCTACCATCACACCTTCTTCGAGATGCTGGGCAACTGGAGCTTCGGCGACTATTTCAAGAAGGAGGCCATCGGATGGGCGTGGGAGCTTCTGGTGGATGTGTGGGGGCTCCAGCCGGATCGGTTGTATGCGACGGTGCACGAGGGCGATGAGGGGCTCGGGCTCGCTCCCGACGAGGAGGCGGCCGGGCTGTGGAATAGCGAAACGGGAATCCCGCACGACCACATCCTGTTCGGCAGCTCGAAGGATAATTTCTGGATGATGGGGGACACGGGGCCGTGCGGTCCCTGCTCGGAGATCCACATAGATCTGCGGCCGGATGAGGAGCGGGCCGCCATTCCGGGGCGCGAGCTCGTCAACGCGGATCATCCGCTCGTGATGGAGCTCTGGAATCTCGTGTTCATCCAGTACAATGCCTTACCGGATGGGTCGCTGCAGCCGCTCGCCGCCCGTCACGTCGACACGGGGATGGGTTTCGAGCGGCTCGTCGCCGTGCTTCAGGGGAAGACGTCGAACTACGACACCGATCTGTTCCTGCCGCTGCTCTCGATGGCCGCCGAGCTATCGCCGCGGTCTGAGGTGCGCTCGTATGACGATATCGACGTGGAGGATGAGACCGAGCGCGAACGATGCCGCGTGGCGATGCGCGTAATCGCCGACCACACCCGTGCGGTCGGGTTTGCCATCGCCGACGGCGTGTCGCCGGGAAATGTCGGCCGGTCGTACGTGATCCGGCGCATCCTGCGGCGTGCGGTCCGGTTCGGCTATCAGACCCTGGGGATGCGCGAGCCTTTCATGTACCGGCTTATCGAACCGCTCCAGAAGAAGATGGGCGATACCTTCCCGGAGCTACGGGAGCGGAAGAACTTCATCGAGCGGATCGTGAGGGCAGAGGAGGAGAACTTCCTCCAGACGCTCGGTACAGGCATTGGTTTTTTCGAGCGCATCGTGCCTTATGTGGAACGCGTGGCGGGTCTGGGAGAGAAGGCCGATCGCAATGGCGAGTTGAAGTTCATCATGGACGAGCTCAAGTCCGACCGGCAAACCATGGAGCTGCTCGGCAAGGCGTACGACGCGAGAGATCAAGAGCAGCTCGTGGCGGCGTTCTCCAGCGCGGCGTCGAAGCGCCAGGTGCCCGGTCAGGTGGCCTTCCTGCTGCACGATACCTACGGATTTCCCGTCGACCTGACGCAGCTCATGGCGCGCGAAGTGGGTCTCGGCGTCGATATGGAGGCCTACCAGCAGCTGATGCAGCAGCAGAAGGATCGGGCGCGCGCCGCATCCACCTTCAAGATGGAGCCGGCCGAAGGAGGCGAATGGCAGGTTCTTCGGGATGGGGAGGATTCGGTTTTCGTGGGATATGACGAGCTCGACATCGATAGTGCGCGCATCGTTCGGATGCGAACCATCGCGCTCGACGACGAGCAAGAGCGACACGAAATCGTTCTGGACCGAACGCCGTTCTATGCGGAAAGCGGCGGCCAGGTGGGTGATGTCGGGGTGATCGAGGTCGGAGGCGAAATCATCCCCGTGCTCGATACGCAGCGGCAGCAGGGCCGCATCGTCCATTACGTGGATCGACTGCCCACCGAGCCCAATGCACCGGTGCGTGCCACAGTCGATGCCGACAGGCGGCACCGCATCATGAAGCACCACAGTGCCACGCATTTGCTGCATGCCGCGCTGCGACAGGTGCTTGGCACGCACGTGCAGCAGAAGGGGTCGCTCGTCGCGCCTGACCGCCTGCGGTTCGATTTCAGCCATTTCGAGCGTGTGTCGCCGGATGAGCTGAAGGCGATCGAGGCCGTGGTCAATGATCGCATCCAGGCCAACATACCGCGTCAGGAGGATCGGGATGTTCCTATCGAGGAAGCGCTCGACCGCGGCGCGCTGGCCCTCTTCGGTGAGAAGTATGGGGATCGGGTGCGCGTCATCACGTTCGATCCGGAGTTCTCCGTGGAGTTGTGCGGGGGCACGCACGTGAGCGCGACGGGCGAGCTGGGCCTGTTCAAGTTCGTCTCGGAAGGATCGGTGGCCGCGGGCGTGCGCCGTGTGGAAGCGGTGGCGGGATGGGACGCCCTCGAGCTTGTCGATCGCGAGCTAGAGGAGCTGCGACGCGCGCGCGAGCAGTTTAAGGCGCTGCAGCGTCCGCTTGCAGATGAGATCCGGGCATTGCTCGATCAAAATCGGAGCCTCCAGAAGGAGCTGGAAGAGCAGAAGCAGCAAAGGCTGGCGGCACAGCTCGACACGCTCATCGGAAGTGCCCGTCAGATCGACGGGCTTCGCCTGGTCACGGGACGCATCGACCCGACATCCATGGACATGCTGCAGCAACTCGGGCAGACGCTGCGAGACCGCATCGGCAGCGGCGGCATCGGCATCCTGGGAACGGTCGATCCGGAGGGCGATAAGGTATACATGGTCGCCGGCGTGTCGGACGACGTCATCCAGCAGAAAGGCATCAAAGCCGGCGATTTGGTCGGCCGTCTCGCCCGGATGGTGGGCGGCGGTGGAGGCGGGCGGCCGACGCTTGCAACGGCAGGTGGTCGGCAGCCGGAGAAGCTCGACGATGCCCTGCAGTCGGCCGAAGCGGTCATCCGTGAGCTCGCCGAGTAGTGGACCTGCGGCCACGTGCCCGGTTGCGCAAGTTCAGGTGCCCGCCTAGTTTGGGCGCAGTAATCCATTCACCCATTCTCGATTTTCGTCGTGCACGTCTCAGATTCTTCCTCGCGTATTTCGGTGCTGGATCAGCTCCTGGAGATTCGCGACGAGAAGGGGGCGGGGTTCATCGTACTGATCGATCCGGACAAGCGTCACCGCGCGGATGTCGCCGCTTTTGCCGAAATGTGCGAGTCCGCGGGTGTGGATGCGCTCTTCCTGGGTGGAAGTCTCATGCACGCGATCGAGTTGGAGCCTTACGCGAGGATGCTTAAAAGCGCCACCTCGCTGCCGCTCGTGGGCTTCCCGGGATCGCTGAAACAGGTGACGCGAGGGCTCGATGCCGTGCTGTATCTGTCGCTGGTCAGCGGGCGGAATCCGGAGTACCTCATCGGACAGCACGTGCATGCCGCGCCCGTCATCCGCCGGCTGGGCATCGAGCCTATCCCGACTGCCTACATGCTCATCGAATCCGGCCGCACGACGACCGCGCAGTACATGAGCCACACGATGCCACTGCCTCGAACGAAACCCGAGGTGGCGGCGGCAACGGCGCTGGCGGCCGAGATGATGGGGATGCAGCTGATCTTCACGGATGGCGGCTCCGGCGCCGATGAGACCGTCCCGGAGGATATGATCGAGGCTATTGCGGAGACCTGCGCCTCGCCCGTCGTCGTGGGAGGCGGTCTGAGCACACCTCGCCACGTGTATGACAAGGTGCGGGCGGGAGCTTCGTTCGTGGTCGTGGGGAACGCCATCGAGCAGAGGCCTGACGCCGGGTACGTCGCAGAGCTGGCGGCGGCCGCCCACATCTCCGTGGCTCGGCCGCTTTGAGCGGGAATCTTCGTTATCCGTTTGATTTTCCGTCACCCGGCGGAGGTTGTCGGGCTCGGATCGCGTGGAGAAGACCGTTACGTGTCGCCGAGAACGCGCGGCCCGTGCGGGTCGTTAATTCGCCCCGAGACCATTCCTCGCTCCCGGCCGTCCGGCCGCTTCTTGCCCTGATACGCCCGCATCCATGAGCTACAAGAAGCTTTACACCCCCATCGAGCCCGATCAATCCGCGACGATTCCGTTCCGCATCCATGACGGGAAGGTTGAGGTGCTCCTGATCACCACCAGGAAGAAGGGCAAGTGGATCATCCCGAAAGGGAACATCGAGCGCGACCTGTCCGCCCCGGGATCGGCCGAAAAGGAGGCGCTGGAGGAGGCCGGCGTGCGCGGGGAGGTCGGACGTGTCTCGCTCGGGTGTTACCGGCACGGCAACTCCAACAAGGATCCCATCGTGGAGGTCTTCCTCATGCGGGTGGATCGCGAACAGCCGACGTGGCCGGAGGATGACGAGCGCGAACGCCGGTGGGTGTCGCTCGAGGAGGCCTACGAGCATGTGGATGAGGAGGGCTTGAAGTCCATCCTCGACGATGCGGCGGCCATCATGCGGCTCATCCTGGAGAGCAACGGCGCCGAGTCGGAGGAGACGCGCCACCCTGCCGTGCCCGAGATCCCGGAGTCGTCGACGGAATAAACTCCGTGTTGGCGAGATTATCGGCCACTTCTACTCTAAGATGTGGGTGATTCCAGATTCTGTGATCTCGATTCTTAAAGCGCTGCTTCTCGAGACGATAGTCTAGTTGTTTCTTTCTGATACCCGAGATGAATCGAACGATTTTTCTTCTCAACGGCGACGACGAACTCGTTGAGATGCGCGAGTCGTCCTACGATTCTGAGGACCTGCTTCAACGACTACTCGCGAGATATCCAACGTTCCTTGCAGGAGACCAGATCGATCGTGCAAGCCCGAGGAGATGGCTTCTCATAGGACGCGAAGTCTCCGTACCGGGTGAGTATGGTGGCGGAGGCCGTTGGTCTCTCGATCACCTTTTTCTGGATCAGGATGCGATCCCGACCCTTGTCGAGATCAAGCGTAGCACGGATACAAGGCTTCGTCGTGAAGTGGTGGGTCAGCTTTTGGACTACGCAGCCAATGCCACTGCATATTGGCCCGCAGATCACATCCGCAGTCAGTTCGAAGCCGCGTGTCTGGTGTCCGGGGCTGATCCTGAAGAACAGCTACTTGCGTTCCTCGGAGAGACGGGTGATCCGGAGGAGTTTTGGAAACAAGCTAAGACGAATATCCAGGCAGGAAGAATTCGTCTGCTATTCGTCGCTGACGAGATACCGGAAGAGCTTCGCCGGGTGGTTGAGTTTCTTAATCAACAGATGGATCCGGCTGAAGTACTGGCCATTGAGATTAAGCAGTATCTCGGCGAGGGAGTACGCACTATGGTTCCTATTGTCGTTGGTCAGACAGCAGAGGCCCAGCAGCGCAAGGGGAGTGGCTCGTCATCTAGTCGGCAGTGGGACGAGTCAAGCTTTTTCGAGCACCTGAGTTCACATCGTCCCCAAAATGAGGTCGCCGTAGCCCGTGCAATTCTCGATTGGGCCCAGGCGAAGCACCTGCGAATCTGGTGGGGAAAGGGGCAGCGGACAGGTTCCTTTATTCCTGCTCTTGACCTTGACGGAGTCTCCCACCAGCTTTTCGCCGCGTGGTCGTCAGGTGCAGTAGAAATGTACTTTCAGTGGTATGCCTACAAGCCACCGTTTGACGATGAGTCGAAGAGGGTAGATCTGCTTCAGAGGCTGAATGCAATTCCCGGCGTTTCGCTTCCGAAGGACTCAATCACGCGGCGACCGAGTATTCCAATGGCCAGATTCGCAGAGAGATCGTCTCTGGCCGCTTTTCTCGAGACTTTCGAGTGGTTCCTCGATACCGTACGAGCGTCATGATACTTGGCGTTGCGGGGTAATCACTCTGCTCGGCTTCGTTTACCCCGGAGAAGCGCGAATGATGATTGTGGTCGATGCCTGGCCGTCGAGCCGTACTGCAATCTTCGAGATGATGATACCGGAGCAGGCCGCGTCGAACTCGCGTCATGGATCCTGATCGAGATATTCTGGTCCGGCTCTGGCTATGAATCTTCGGTTCTTCTTCCCTGAACCTACACAAGGATCCTCTGTATATAGGACACTCAAACGCGGAAGACGGTCCAGGTCGAGAGATGATCGAGGGCACACTTGGAGGCAACTCCTGTCCTCTATGTGTCCTCTCGCGGGTTGGCCGAGGAGCGAAAACCCGCGAGATTATACACGGAGGGGTGCCGGAGTGGTTGAACGGGGCGGTCTCGAAAACCGTTGTGCCCTTCGGGGCACCGGGGGTTCGAATCCCTCCCCCTCCGCAATAACTATCGACCAGCGCATTGCTTGGACGAGATCCGGGGCGTCGTTTTGAGCCACCGGGTTCGACACGAGCTTTTCCATTGCTGCATCGGGATCGCATCGTTCTCTCGCTCATCCTGACGCTCATCCTGGTCGTGCCGGCCCGTGCGCAGTTCTATCAGGCATGGCACCGGCCCGTCGATGTTCGTTATTCCACGGCCGCCTCGCCTCATTTCCGCCTCATCTATCAAGCCGGGCTCGAGAACGAAGCTGCAGAACTCGCGGAATTGCTGGAAAGGGAGCTCCCAGCTCTCGAGGCGACGATCGGTCTGAAGCGCCCGCTTCGGATGCCCGTCGTGCTCAACAGGTTCACGGATCGAGGCAATGGGCTCGTCACGCCGACGCCTTTCCGACAGGAGATCGAAACGGCACCGCATCGGGGGAACACCCTTTCGCCCCGATTTCCATCCTGGTTCGAGACGGTGGCTCCCCACGAGCTCGTGCACGCCGTCCACGCGGAATCGGGGAGCGGGTTCGGGGTGGGATGGTTGCTGCGCCGGCTGGGTCCGGACCTTGCGCGGTCCCTGAATCTATCCGCGCCGCGGGGCATCAACGAAGGCCTCGCCGTGTGGTACGAGAGCCGGCGCCGACCGGGCGCGGGGCGGCTGCATCATTCCCTCTTCGAGATGGAGTTCCGTGCCGCGATGCAGTCAGGACGGCCCTGGAGCCTCGCGCAGATGCTGGAGCCGCCGAGCTATTCGTTCCCGATCGACAGATATTATCACGGCGGCGCACACCTGCTGGATCTCCTTGAGCGGCGGGATGGAGACCTGTCCGCCTTCCGGCGCGCCCGCGATTTCTATTACAGATTTCCACTGCTTGGATTCGGGGTCGCCCTCTGGTACGGCGCGAGAATGTCGCCGCATTCGCTGGGCCGACAGCTTCGAAGCGAATACCGAAGTTCATCGGGAAAACCAATCGATGTCGAAGGGCATGCGTCCCCGAACATCATCTCGTCCGAGCGAGGGGTGGTCTATCGTCGTCCAACCTGGCTGGATGATGGAACGCTCCTCGTCTACGCCCGGGGATATCACCTGCGCCCCGGGTTTTACACGGTCGATGTGCGCACGGGACAGCGACGTCGCCTCGCGCACGAGGCCATCTCCGAAGACTACCTCTTTAACACGGATCGCGACACGGCGTCCGTGCTGTTCACGCGCTACGTGCCGGATCGACTGGAGCCGCTGCGCCAGGTATCCGCGGCTTATCGGATGGATCTTCGTTCGGGCCGCGCCTCGCGGATCACCAGCGGGCATCGTACACATGCCGCCGTCGAATCTCCGCACGGCACGCTATGGGCGACGCAAGGGGATGGCCAGTATAATGTCTGGGTCGAGATCGATGACACCGGAGAATCCCGCCGTCTGGCCCGTTTTCCGGGAAGCATCCTCAAGTCCATCCAACCGTCACCCACGGGGGAGCACACGATTGCTCTGGTGAATGTCGAAGGGCGGCAGGGGCTTTTCGAGGTCGTCGGTAACGAAGATGGATTTGGCCTGGCCCCACTAGTGTTGTTTCGCGACGGGTCAGTGTTCGATTTCTCATGGGGGCCGCAGGGTGAATACATCGTCTTCTCCGCAGATCCGGGTGGAAAGGCCGATCTATTTGCCGTGGAGGTTGCGACGCGCGCGGTCTTCCGTCTGAGTGACGTGGCCTTTGGCGCCATCGAGCCAAGCCTCTCGTCGGATCGGCGGACGGTCGCCTTCATCCACTATCGACACGAGGCCTACGAGCTTGCCCAGATCCCGTTCGAGCTAGATCATCCGGTCGAGGACGGACTGCTCATGCAGGCGGATGAGGTGATCACCGCATCCGGAAACGGGAGGGCGGCGGTTAACCCGCACACATCTGCGAACGCGGGATTGGCGCGAAGTGGCCGCTATCGACCCCTCCTGGAGATGCGTCCGCGTGTAGCCATTCCGTATCTGGTATACCAGCGTCCGACGTCCAACGACGAAGACGTGCACCTCGGATTGGGCGTGGGCCTCGGGCTTGAATGGTCGGATCCCTTGCAGTACTGGGTGGCCCATACCAGTGCGCTCTACCGGGTGGGGACCGTGTGGGGGCGCGTGGCCTTGCGTACGGGTCGCTTCCTGGTTCGCACATCGGCAGAGGCATTTCGCGAGCCGTCGACCGTGGTCATCCGGCGCATCGATGGCGAGCAGATCGACACGGTGCGCGTGGGTCGCGACGAGCGAGGGATCGGCCTTTCAGTGGGACTGCCTGCCGTGCTCGAAGCCAATGTGTTTCAGACTCGGGCCGAGGTCCGGCTCGCCGGTGAGTTCATTCGGGAGAGCCTCTTCGATGCCGAGGGTGATCATGGACCGTCGACCGATGCCGTCACGCTGCGGCCGGCGGCCGAGCTCTCGTATCGGATGCAGTCGAATGTGCGGGACATCGTGCCGAATTCCGGATTGCGTATATCGGGATTTGGCCGGCTCGATGCCTGGTCCAGCGCGTCGTCGGCGGCCAGGTATGCACGAATCCGAACCGAGCTCTACCTCCCGTGGCTGCGAAAACTCAGCACCGGCATCATGCTGAATGGGAGCCTGCACACTCAGAATCGTGGAAGTATCGTCGATCTCACCACATTTTTCCCTCGCGGCTACGAGACGGATGCGGAGTTCCTCGGACGCGGAACGTACTGGAAGGCCGGCCTCGAGGTGACGCAGCCGCTGTGGTACATTGACAACGGGTTCTTCCTCCTACCTGTGTATTTTCGTGCGGTCTTCGTCTACGGATTCGTGGAGCGGATGGAGACGATCTCGAATGATTCCCCGAGCGTGACCGTGGTGGGAGCCGGGATGGGAGTGCAGTTGCGCGTGATACATAACATCAACGTGACGCTGCGCGCGGCACCCGTCTATCGCTTTCGTGAGCAGGACTGGGCCATTACCCTCCGATGAGGTCCGCCCGGCGTGCCTTGCAGTTGGCGTCAGTCGAACTTATAGTGACCTGGACGGTACATTCGCGAGTGTGCGCTACGAATAGACGGTCTCTTGCTGATGGAGAAGCTACAGTGCAAAGCGTGCGGCAGCTACAGCATGGTGCCGATGGATGTCGTTGTAGACCAGGATGAGTCGAATCTCATCGGTGACGAGCAGGAATCGCGCTTCTATACGTGCCATGTTTGTGGCGACAACTGGCTTTCCGTCAAGGAAACCAGAAGCGGCGATTGCAAGATCACCTTCGTACATCAGATGGGGATGTCTCCTGAGTTGAAGCGCATCGCCCACCTGGACACTCCGGTGGTGGTCAATGAAGACACGGTCGACCACTGGGAGTACTTCCTGGATGACGTGGCCATCGGCCCCGATGCCTGGCACGAAAAGCTAGTCAGCCGGCGAAAGGTGCTGAAGTCGATCTGCTCGAACTAACTTCCGGGGCAGGCTTGCCTTAGTCGGCGGTCAGGTATTCATCGCCGGCCTTCCGGCGAAGCACGACGAGCAGCTTGACGTCGTCCGCATCTTCACAATACGGCACGGCACTCTCGACCGACCAGCCGCCCTCGATGAGGACCCTCAACTGCGGATGGCGAATTACCGCCTCGCCGCTACGGAAGTCGACCATGAGCACGCGCGATTCAGGGTCGAACGAAGCAGGATCGGATAGGTGCGCAGGGCGGGTGGGCTTCCACTGCTTCGTCTGGTGCGGCATCACTGGGTGAAAGAGATCAAGGGTACCGATCCAAAACAAGGTACCTCCCCGCGCCGAGATTCGAAAAGTCTATCTTCCTAAAATGCCAGCATTCAGAAGGAAGGCACAAGATCGTCACGACTTCTGAGCCGTGCGCGCCTATTCACCCGTCGACCTCTCCCTGTTCAACATTTCCTCGATGACCCCATGCAGCTCCTTCCGTGTGAAGGGCTTGCTCAAGTAGCCGGTGAAGCCGGCCTGTTCGAGGCGCTCCTTGTCGCCGGGCATGGCATAAGCCGTCAGCGCAACGGCCGGCGTATCCCGATAGCGCTCCAGTTTCCGCAGCTCGTGGAGCAGATCGATGCCGGTCCGCTCCTCGCCGAGATTGATGTCGAGAAGAAACAGGTCATATTCGTTCGACGCCGCGGCATCGAGTGCGTCGTCTACGTGGGGCACGATCTCGATGTCGTATCGCGAGCGTAGGAGGTACCGAAGGAGTACCTGCGTATCGGTATTATCTTCGATCGCCAGGATGCGAGCTTGAGGGGAGGAAGGCATGGTCATACAGATGCCGGTTCACGCGGGGTGTCTTAGACCAAATGGATGGAGTCCGGTTCGCGAGGAGTGGCTCTAGCCGATCTTCCATCGAATCTGTACGCGAATGTCGCGTCTGACCGGTCCATCCACGGTGTCCAGTCCCGACCCGACCGACCGCACGTCCTCGTAGCTACTGAAGGCATATTTGAGCTGCAAAGTAACACCGTCGACGGGCCCGAGACTCATCAACACGTACCCGCGTCTACCTCTACCCGAGAGAACCGGAGCGCTGAAAGAGTACAGGAGATCGTTTTCATAGGAATAGATCCGAGCCGAGAAATCCGCCACCTCGAAAAACATCAGGCGGCCGTCAACCTGAAGTTGCCTAGCTGGCCGCCACCGGATGTCTTTGTAGGCCGCGAAGCCGCGCCGGCGCGGTCCGGCCTCGGTCGCTCCATCGGAGACCTCGATCTGAAATCGATGACGTAGTGCCGCACTATGCACGTAATCGACCTGTAGGCGCACGGAGCGCCGGCGTGACACTGCGCTGCACCGGATCGTTCGAGTGCCGTCGCTGCAGGATCGTAAAGGCTCGTCCCGATAATGCCCGCCGCGGAGGCGGAAGATCAGCCAGGGCGTGAGCCTCATCTCGAGGCTGCCGCTCGTTACTCTAGAGGGTCCTTCGAGGGGATGATCCGCGGTCGATCGCCATCGCGAACTCAGCAACACGCTCCAGGTCGGCCTGCGCAACCGGAATCCTGAGGAGTAGATCTCTTCTCGCCGCCCAAGACCCGATCCATCCACTCCCAGTGCCGCGTGAGGGGCCGCGCCGAAAGCACCGGCGCGCACCGCAGTGAGCCACCACTCGAGATCGGTCATCGGATGGAGGACAAGCGTACCCGATAGTGCCGGTGGGCCCTGATCTCGAGTGGCAAGCTCCGTGGTGAGGGCGTACGCTCGTCCAATCCATCCTACATGTACGCTGTAGTTGGACGCGCTATCAATGCTTTGCCCCGGAACCGATCGGCGCGTCACGCTGCCGGCCGTTCCCAGGCGGACACGACGGCCATGGAAGCCGAGAACCCATCCCGCTGTGACCTCGGTGCCTAGCAGGCGGCGTCCACGCTCGGTCTCCGTGCGGTGAAGGCCCGTCTCCCGGAAGTTCCAGACACCTGCCGCTTCATCGAATCGGGCATCGCGACCGCGCCGCGAGACGAAGCCCGTCAGACGGATGCCCGCGATGCCTTTCGTATGCACGGCGATTCCACGGAAGTAACCGTACTCGCTGGAGGAGGTGAATGGTCGAAGGCTCTCCCGTGAACGAGTAGTGGGTGTGCCCATTCGCATGGAGCTCCCTTGGCCGAGATTCAAACCTTCCCCCGTGTTCACCGTGAAATCGCCGATCACCAATCGCCGGATGGGTCCGACATCTTCGATGGCAAGATAGCCGGCGGCGAAGTCGTGCCCCAGGTCGAATGAGGAGAAGGGGGAGTAGAGGGGTTCCCCGGCATCCTTGTCCAGTGTAAGCCCGAGACGAACCCGCCGGCCGAGCGCAACCCTCAGCCGTGTCATGAGCGCATTCGGATCGCCGAGATACCGGGTTCGAGTCGTATCCTGTCGATAGCCTGCCGAACGGGGCCACCGGCGTGACCATCGCTGCACGATCTCTGCGCGCACAGGGAGCCGGCGAGAGCGCTGAATCATCAGGAAGGGAGATGCCGCAGCGATCGTAGATCTCGACAAGCCGGTCTCTTCGAGATCCGAAAGCGAATCGATTCGACCGTGGCGTTTCCGATACGCGACGATGCGGATGGCCTCCTCCGCTGAGATGCCGGGTATGCTCTCGAGCTCCTCCTCGGTCGCGCGGTTTACGTCGACCTTCCACGAGGCAAGCTCATCGATTCTCTCGCGTTCCGCAGTCAGCAATTCCGAGCCGCCCTCGGACGCAGCGACATCATCTTCCGTCAATAATTCCAATGCTCCGAGATCCAGCCTTTCCTGGAACACGTCCGGGACTGCATCCCCGAGAGTATCGGATCCCTGCCGGTCCGTGGTGTCGGACGGCGTCTCTTGCAAGAAAGCGCCGCCGGATCCCAACGCGCCGGCCACGACAAACATGGATAGAAGAAGCTGTGCGACCATCCTTCTCGAAGGGCTCTACCAATGAATCCCCAGCGAGAAGAATGTCGACCAGCCCAGGGCGTGATGACACTCGGCGGCGAAATCCAGTTCGAGGTGGTTGAGCTGCAGGCCGACACCGGTCGAATACCGCGGCGGATCCAGTGTCAAACCGCCACGTAGGGCCAGCACCCGCACGGGCCTCACCTCTATTCCCACTCGACCGGCCGCGGGAGACCGAACTTCCTTGAGGACGTCGGCGGCGATCGTCAACCTCGCGCCTTCACGATAGCTAATGCCCATCGCTATCGAGCGCTCGGCCTCCGCACGTGCGACCCGTCCGATTGCTATCAGATTTGTCGCCGAGGCGCCGAGTGCGATTCCTTCGCTTACCGGGAGAATCAGTCCTGCCGATGCGGTTGTGTATGCCAGGCCGCCATACCGCTCGATCTGCACCAGCGTCTCCTGCAGGCGGGCACCGACGTGCATCCTCCGGAAGGTACCAGGCCGAAAGGCCCGTGCGACGCCCATCGAGAGAGTCGTCTGCCGAAAGAGCTCAAATCCGAACGTGCTCCCGCCGAGCGTGACGGCCGTGCTGAGAAGCGGGGCGCTCAGGTGCACCGAGCCGCTGCGGAGCTCCGGCATCCCATAGAGCTGTGCGACATCCATGCCGAAGCCGGTCCGGTCGGATGTCGAGCTTGCAGCGGGATTGCCCCAGAAGGCGTCCAGGCCGATCACCGCCGTCGTCGCCCGCGCAAGGGCCACCTCGCGCGCTCCGCCCAGATGCTGCGCCTCCAGCGAAGCTGGCGCGGCGGCTCCCACAAGGGCGGCTATGAAGGCCCATAGAAGCCGAACGCGCAGAGGACGCGCGGCATCCAGCGATTCGCGAGATCGATCGTACGCCGAGCCACAAAGCAGGGATCTTGCATCATCCATATTACAAAGACACAGAACCCTGCCCGGATATAACCTGTCGCATCGGAGAATCGGCAAAATCCCCCTGCACGAACCTGAAACAGCCGGGGCTTCAAGCCGGTAGCAGCCCCTGCATGTCTTATGGTGTGAGCGTTTCCGATGCGCATGATTCGCTGGTCTCGGTTGCTAGCCTCCTTCTTCACCGCTGCAGTCCTCGTGCTTGCAGCGCCTCGCCCATCGAACGCGCAGGAGTTTGAATGCTCCGTCTCGGTCAACTACAGCAATTTGACCGGCTCGGACTTCACCTTTCTGAGGGAGCTCGAGCAGCGTGTGGAGGAATACATCAACAAGCGTTCCTGGACGGATCATCGATATCGCCCGAATGAACGCATCGAGTGTACCCTGCAAATCATCATGACGGAGGCCTTGTCGCTGACCAGCTTCCGGGCCCGCCTGGTGGTTGCGCTTCGGCGGCCGATTTACAACACGACGCAGCACACCGTAGTCGTGCGATTCAACGACGAGAACTGGCAGTTCAATTATGCCCAGGGCCAGCCGCTCGTGTTCAACCTCGAGCTGTACGATCCGCTGACCTCTGTGCTGGATTACTATGCCTACGTCATGTTGGGCTACGACTATGACACGTTCGGGCTTGAAGGGGGCACTCCATACTTCAGACAGGCGCGCCGCATCGCCGAGCGGGCGCGATCGCAGGCGGCCACAGGGTGGGCGGAGGTGGGCTCCGACCGAAGTCGCGAAGCGCTGGTGACGCAGCTCATGGATCCACGCTTCGAACCGCTGAGACGGGCGTATTTCGATTATCACTTCAACGGGCTGGATCGATTCGTGACGGACACGGAGGCCGCACGTGAGTCGGTTCTCGAGGTCTTGCGCTCGCTCGACGATCTTTTCGACGACGTGTCCCGCCAGTACGTGCTCGATCTGTTCTTCTCGGCCAAATATGACGAGCTGCCGGACATCTTCGAAGGGTGGTCGCGCGGCTCGGAGGCCTACGATTTGCTTACGCGCCTCGACCCGGCCCACACATCCGATTACGAGGCACTGGTCAACTGAGGGTCAGGCCGGCGCGCCTGCCGGTCACCTGAGCCGTCTCACGGCCACGGCGGCCGGTTAACTTCGCAGGGGGACCGCCGATTCTTGGAGGGAATGAATACCTCTCCGGGATCTGGAGCCGATGGAGCTCGAAGCCTTTCGCTCGCTGATAGATTCAGCCAGCGACCTCATCTATCAAGTCGATCGCGCAGGGCGAATTTCCTATGTGAATCCCGCCGTCGAGTTCGTTCTCGGGTACAAACCAGACCAGCTGATCGGGCAACGCGTGCTCGATCTGGTTGCTCCGGGTAGCTCTGCGCTTGTCGTCGCACGGTATCGGCGGCAGATCCGCCAGCGTCAGGAGGCCGCGTACGAAGAGATACCCGTCAAGGCGGCGGATGGAGGAACCGTCTGGCTCGGCCAGCAAGTGCACATCGTGTGGAGGGATGGAGGATTCCGGGCGTTGGAGGCCATCGCACGGGACATCTCCGAGCACCGACGCCTCGCGGAGCTGCAGCTCGGTCAAAAGAGCCTCCTGGAGCTCGTGGCGCGGGGGAAGCCGCTTCTCGATACACTCGATACGATCGCCAGCTTTCTCGAGGCACAGATGGTGAATTGTGCCGTCGCGCTGGCCGTGCTCGATCGCGATGGAAGGCTGCTGCGGCCACTCATTTCGCCGGGACTGTCGAAGGATGAACGCGAGGCCGTCGAGTCGGCTTGGTCCGACCGATTCCCGATGCCGGACGCCCTCGACGTGCCTGCGCGCGAGCGATTTCTGATCCAGTCGCTTGCGGAAGGCTCGTGGGGACCCCTGTTTCCGTACGATCAATGCTGGACGATCCCCGTCCTGTCGAAGGGAAGAGGCGCAGTTGGAGGGCTCGCCTTCTTCCATCTGACCCCGACCCAGCCGGATGAGGATGAGTACCGCATCATCGATATGGCCGCTCAGATTGCAGGCATCGCCATCGAGCGGGATCGGATGGAGCGCGGCGCTCGGGCAGAGCTGAAGCGTCAGGTGGCCGAGCGGACGCTGGAACTCGAGCAGAGCAACCGCATGCTGCGGCACGAGATCCAGGAGCGCCTCGAGGCGGAACGGGCACTGCGGACGAGCGAGTCCCTCCTCAAGGAGGCCGAGCGGATCGCCCATCTGGGAAGCTGGAGCTGGACCCCCGGCACGCTCCAGCAGCTCTGGTCCGACGAGACCTATCGAATTTTCGGCGTCGCAAAGTGGGAGTTTTCGCCCACGCTACCTGCGATCGCGCGCCTGATCCATCCCGAAGATCGCCGGCGGGTATGGCAACATTTCGCATCGAGCCGGCCCGGGGAAGCGTGGTCGGGCGAATTCCGGATCATCCGGCCGAACGGCGAGGAGCGCGTGGCCGAGCTGGAGTTCAACCACCGGCGGGATGACGACCAGGACCGCGTTTTCGGCGTGCTGCACGACATCACGGAGCAACGGCTTTTGGAGAGGGAGATACTCAAGGCCGGTGAACGCGAACGCAAACGCGTCGGCCGCGATCTGCACGACGGGCTGGGACAGCTATTGACGGGCATCGGCTTCTTGAGCAAGACGCTCGCGCAAATCCTGGAGGCGGAGGGGAGCGAATCGGCACACGAGGCGGCTGAGATCACGGACCTCGTCGAAGAGGCCATCGACCATACGCGCAGCCTCAGTAAGCTGCTGCTTCCGGTGGAACTGGAAGAAAACGGCCTCGAGGCCGCCCTCCAGCGACTGCGTTCCCACGTCGAGGGGGTTTACGGCATTTCGTGCCGACTCAAGACTTCCGGATATCGGCCGATACAAGATCCAGAAATTGCCCTCCACATATATCGGGTAGCGCAGGAGGCCGTGAACAACGCCGTCCGCCATGCGAAACCGTCCATGATCGAGGTGTCGCTCGCCACGAGAAATGGACGCACCGTTCTTTCCGTGGCGGATGACGGAATCGGGCTTCCGGAGACGATCGACCCGCAGAGCTCCGGGCTGGGGCTTCGAACGATGAAATACCGGGCGCAGACGATCGGCGGCACACTCGTTGTGGCACGGCGCAAGACGCAGGGTACGCGCGTGGTTTGCGAGTTGTCCACGCCGGCCGAGCAGGAACTACAGCAATCCAACTCGTAGGTTTGATGGATCAGGTTATGACCGAGAAAGCGCGCATTGTGATTGTCGACGATCACCCGATCGTTCGGCATGGTGTGAGTAGGCTGCTCAACCGAGAGGAAGATCTGTGCGTGACCGGCGAAGCGGAGAATTCCGCGGAAGCACTTCAGCTTCTCGAAGCCGAGCTGCCGGATCTGGTCCTCGTCGATCTCGTGCTGGATGGAGAGAGCGGCATCGACCTCATCGAGGAGATTCGTCGCCGGTGGCCGTCCCTGCCGGTGCTGGTCGTCTCCATGCACGACGCACCCGATTATCTGGAGCGCGTTCTCAAGTCGGGCGCTCAGGGGTTCGTGAACAAGAAGGAATCCATCCAGCGACTCTCGGATGCCATCCGTCGCGTGCTTTCCGGGCGTGTCTACATCGGCGAGAACATGATGGATGTGCTTGCGCGGTCCATCGCCAACGAAGATGAGGACGGCGAGAACAAGGTCGCGGAACTGAGTGAGCGCGAGATGGAGGTGCTCAGGCTCATCGGGCAGGGGTATCGTCCGCGCCAGATCGCCGAGACGCTGAACGTGAGCCCCAAGACCGTAAACTCGCACCGCGAGAACATGAAGCGGAAGCTCGAGCTCACGAGCACGGCGGAGCTCGATCAGTTCGCCATACGTTGGTTGACGGAGCAGAAGGCGGCTTGATGGGATAGTCGGCTGAGCGCCCGCCTGATGCTCGAGGAAATGCGGCACATCTACCTACCACCCCTGGGCACTTCTTCCCGACGAAAAATCAGCACGATTGCCCCCGCATTTTCGCTTTTTCGGCCTATTTAAAAGAGAGCGCGGTCCGCGATACCTGATTCAGACGATCGGATGTGCAGTCCCGTAAGGCTGTCGATCGCCAATACCTGGACAACGAAGTTGGCGGGTTGCGCACTGAGGGTGACGAAATAGTCTGCGCACGTAATTCGCCAACCGACTAGGGCCGAAAGACGGGTTTTGGAGAGCAGCCGTCTTCTCGGCCCTAGCCATTTTGTCTCGGCAGAATGCCCTATAGCCGCTAGGTAGATCGACCCAGATCGGATGGGTATACGCGACCGGCAAAACCCGTCGAGATGCCTATTAAGGCATATATCCCATAATGCGATATACCTAGCTGGTTCATTCTGTAGTACCGATTCTCGCGGCAGTATCGCGAACGAGGGTTTTCGAATGCGCAATCTTTTCCTGGTCCACGCACGCTCTGAGGACCGATATACACGAATTCGTGCCACACTCTATTCCGCCCTGGCCTTCCTGCTCGCTGCAGCCCTGTCGCTGACGGGGTGTGTCGACCAGATCAACGGCCTTGAGGATACGGATATCGAGATGGGGGGTGACCCGACGCTCGAGCAGTCGGTCCCCTCGATCGCCGAGGTGCAGAAGCTCCAGCATCCCCAGCTGATGAACCGTGCCGAGCACTTCGGGAAGGCGGGTACGGAGACGGGCTTCATTCTCGGCTTGCAAGAAGGCACGTCGGAACTTGAAAAGCAGGAGCTGCTGCAGCGATTTGAGCTTCTGCAGCGCTTCGAGCTCTTACAGCGTTTCGAATTGCTGCAACGTTTCGAGCTCTTGCAGCGGCACGAGGATCTTACGCCGGAGGAGCTGCTGCAGCGCTACGAGTTGCTGAAGCGGTACGGACTCGTCGGTGGCGACGAACTGCTCAAGCGTCATGAGCTGCTGAAGCGATGGGAAGAGCTTCAGAAGGACGAGCTGCTGCAGCGCTGGGAGCTGCTCAAACGCTGGGAGCTTCTGAAGAGAAACGAGCTGCTCAAGCGCCTGCAGGATCTACAGCGCTGGGAGCTATTGCAGCGCTGGGAACTGCTCAAGCGGTGGCAGCACCTGTCGTCGGACGAGTTGCTCAAGCGCTGGGAGGAGCTCGGATTGGACGAGCTGCTCAAGCGATGGGGCCTCACGCGAGATGAGCTGCTCAAGCGCTGGGAGCTTCTCACGCGGTGGTACGCGAACTATGACGCCGTCTTCAACGGCATCGGCGTGCGCGTCCCGGGGCCGCTCGTGGGGCTGTTCATGCGATACATCCAACAGCATCCCGCTGTAAAATGGATTCAACCCGATGTGCGCTTCCGCCCGGGCAAGAGGGGGCCGAAGGGTCGGCCCTTCCAGGGTCAGCTAGAGCCGTGGGCTCTGAATCACATCGGGGCGCCAGGTGACCGTAGCGCGAACGGCGTCGAGGTGTACTTTATCGACACGGGCGTCAGTAGTGGCGACATCCGGATCGCCGGCCGGCTCGACATCACGCATTGCGATGTGCTGCCGAACGACGACGACGTGATCACCGGAGGATGCGGCTTCGTCGAAGGCGGCGACGACACGGACGGGCACGGCACGCACCAGGCGGCGCTCGCCAGCGCCATCGACGACAACGACGGGATCGTGGGGGTCGCGCCGAACGTGAGCGTCTACAGTATGAAGGTCGTGCGCGAGGACGGCACGGCCGAGTCCGCGTTCGTCGTCGAGGCTCTCGATTACATCGTCGCGAGGAAGTCAGCCCATCCCGACATTCCGATGATCGCGAACATCGGCCTGGGAGCGGATATCGGCACGACGGACTACATCGCCCTCGACTATGCGGTGGATCGTGCGGCGGAGGCCGGAGTCGTGGTGGTGGTCTCGGCCGGAAACGGCGGCGTCGATGCTTCGACGGTGACGCCTGCTCACGCAACCGGCGCCATCACGGTGGGCGCGTACGGCGTTAGCTACGGCTTCTCCAGCTTCTCGAACTACGGGCCGATGGTCGACATTCTCGCCCCCGGTGAGGTAGTGGAAACGATCGAGCCGGATGCCTTCGGCGGCGGTTACACGAGCTCGACGGGAACGTCACCGGCTGCGGCGATCGTGACAGGGGCAGCAGCGCTGTATCTCGCGGAGCATCCGGCCGCCACGCCGGCCCAGGTGAAATTTGCACTTCAGGAATCGGCGAGAGGTATCGTGACGGGGACCCCGCCGCGCACCACGAACCGGTCGCTCTGGCTTGGAGGTGATGCCACTGCCGACTCCGGCGAAGGCGCCGGTAAACCCGGGCGCGGCCCCGGCAACGGTAAGGACAATCCGGGCGTCGGCCACGGCAAGGATAAGCCGGGGCGAGGTCCCGGCCACGAGAACGACAAGCCCGGCGGCAAAGGGAACGACAAGCCCGAAAGCAAAGGAAAGAGCAACGGGAAAGATCGAGGACGGGCCCGCTGACATTAGCCTTCAGACAGCGTGCCCGATAACGCCTGGCAAGCCTTCTCTTGCCGATTACACCGGGCGGTGCCTCCAGGCGCCGCCCGGTTCCTTTATTCTTAAGTAGCCGCGAAAGTAAGCCGATCCCCTGAATACGTAATCCAGGCATTTTCGCCCACACCTTTCATCATGCCGAAGCGGCCGGAGATAGCGACCGTCCTGCTTGCCGTAGCTCTCATCGCAGCTGCGGTCGATGCACACGCGCAGCCAACGGTGGTGCTGGACCCCGAGAAGGCCATCACGCAGTACCGGATGGACCGATGGGGAGTCGAGGACGGTCTGCCCATGAACCGGGTGCAGGCGCTCGAGCAGACGGCCGACGGCTACATCTGGATCGGCACGCAGGAGGGGCTCGTCCGGTTCGACGGGTTCGATTTCCACCTCTTCGATAGCCGCAATTCGCCTCTCAGAAGCAATGACGTGAGCGCTCTCGTGCGGGGTGTCCGTGGCGAACTCTGGGTTGGCACCTCCTATGACGGCGTTGCCCGCTATCGCAACGGCCGTTTCAAGACCTACACGACGAGCGAAGGCCTGAGCAGCGATCACGTGCACGTAATGCATGTCGATCGATCGGGCCGCGTCTGGGTGGGCACGGACAGCGGCCTGAACGTGATCGAGGGAGGGAGCGTCAGGCGGATTGGTGAAGAACAAACTCCGCACCGATCCATCCGCGCCCTCTATGAGGATGCCGACGGCGTAATATGGGTCGGAACCGTCGATGAGGGGCTATTCCGCTACGAAGATGGAGAACTGGCGACGGCTGATATCAACAGACGCTTGCCGAGCCTGGAGATCACGGCGCTTTCCGGCGATGACGAGGGGCGCCTCATCATCGGAACGCGCGCAGGATTGGTTCTGGTAGATCAAGGGCGAATACGAACCGTCTCAACCGGCGACGGGCTGCCGTCGAGCACCGTACGCGCCATCCGCTTCGATGCGGCGCGCTCGCTGTGGATCGGTACGGAGGGCGGCGGACTCACCCGCATGCGAGAGGGACGGATGGAATCCATCGACCAGGAGGAGATCTCGAGTGTGTGGTCCCTGCTCGAGGATGCGGAAGGAAGCCTCTGGGTCGGAACGCAGCGGGGCGGGCTCGTGCGGCTGCAGGATGGGAAATTCACCACCTTCACCCAGACGGAAGGCCTCGGCAGCAATGGTGTCTACTCCGTCGTCGAAGATGCACGCGGCGACGTCTGGATCGGTACCATGGGAGGCGGCGTCTCGCGCATCCGCAGCGGCCGGGTCACCACCTACGACACCGAGAACGGCTTCCCATCCGATCACATCGCGGGCCTTTATGCGGCCAAGGATGGCACCGTATGGATTGGAGCGCTGGGCACCGGACTCGTCCGCTATCGAAATGGCGCGTTCCGCAGCTTCACCGAGAGGGACGGGCTCCCGGACGATCGGATCTACAACATCTACGAGGATGCAGACGGCATCCTGTGGATGGGCAGCTACAAGCAGGGGCTCGTACGGTTCGACGGCCGCCGGTTCGTCACCTACACGACCGACGATGGCCTGACCGACAACGCCATCACGGCGATCGAGGAGGGGCCGCGAGGAACGCTCTGGTTCGGCACCTTCCGCGGCGGACTGAATGTGATGAAGGATGGGGTGATCATTCACGCGTACACATCCGAGAGCGGCCTTCCGCAGAACTACGTCACCTCGCTCTACCGCGACCAGGAGGGCGTGCTCTGGATCGCTACACAGGAGGGCGGTCTGACGCGCCTGAAGGACGGGCGTCTTGCGACCCTCACGACCGACCACGGACTTTTCAACAACAGCATCTTCCAGATACTGGAGGATGATCAGGGCGCCCTGTGGATGAGCTCGAACCGGGGCCTCTTCACCGTCCCGAAAGAGGACATCCATCGCGTGCTGGATGGAGAGGCCGAGCAGGTCGTGCCGGTCGTCTATGACCGGAGTGACGGCCTGTTGTCGGCGGAGTTCAATGGCGGCGCGCAGCCGGCGGGCTGGAAGGGCGCCGATGGACGTCTCTGGTTCGTCTCCTCGGCCGGCGCCGTTCGAGTGGATCCGGACAACATGCCCGTCAACATGAATCCGCCGCGTGTGGTGATCGAGCGGGTGCTGGCGGAGGGCGAGCCGGTGCGCACGGATACGACCGTGGTATTGGCGCCTGGACGCAACAAGCTCGAGATCGACTTCATCGGGCTCAGCTATATGGCGGGAGACCGGGTCACCTACAAGTACCGGCTTGATGGCATCGACGACGATTGGGTGGATTCCGGCACGCGCCGACAGGCGTTTTATACGAATCTTCCGCCCGGCGACTACACCTTCTACGTCCGCGCGCGAAACGCTGACGGATACTGGAGCGACCAGGCCGCCACCTTCTCATTCTATCTGGAGCCATTCTTCTACGAGACGATCTGGTTCTTCCTGCTTATGGGCGTGGCGCTCATCTTCGGGGGAGTGGCCACCTACAAACTGCGGGTCCGACAACTAAAGGCGCGGCAGCGTGAGCTGGAGCAGATCGTAGATGAGCGAACGCGCGACCTGCGAGAGGAAAAAGAGAAGGTCGAGCAGGCGAAGGCCGTGATCGAGGAGCAGGCACAGCGCCTGCGAGAGCTCGATCAGCTGAAGACGCGTTTCTTCAACAACATCTCCCACGAGTTTCGTACGCCACTCACGCTGAACATCGGCCCACTCGAGAATGCACTGACGGGTTTATATGGGCCGGTTCCGGACGTACTGAAGAAGCAGTTGCAGATCATGCTGCGCAACGCTCGTCGCCTGCTCCGGCTCATCAACCAGTTGCTCGATTTGTCGAAGCTGGAGTCGGGCAGGATGGAGCTGCAGAAGAAGCGCATCAATATCGTTCAGTTCGTCGAAGGCGTCGTGTACTCCTTTACAGCCTTTACCGAACAGAATCGAATCGCGCTCGATTTTCATTCCGAGGTGGAAAGCCAGGCTGTCGCTTTCGATCCGGAAGCGATGGAGAAAGTCTTCTTCAACCTGCTCTCCAATGCCGTCAAATATACTCCCGAAGGGGGACGGATCGACGTCCACGTCCGACTCTTGCCCGACAGTGAGGCCGTCGAGATGCGGGTGCGGGATACGGGCTCCGGCATCTCCGAAAAGGATCTGCCCTACATCTTCGATCGATTCCGACAAGCCGACGGATCGCACTCAACCGTCCAGCAGGGCACCGGGATTGGACTCGCGCTGGTGAAGGAGCTCGTGGAGCTGCACGGCGGCACGATCACGGTCGACAGCGAGTTGGGCAAAGGGACGGAATACTGCATCACCATGCCGATCGGCAGCGATTTCAGCGAGCCGGTCGTCGATTCGGAGGAGGAACTAGGCTACGCGGCCTCCTCGGGCCCGATGGTGGAGTTGGCCGTCTTCGACATCGAGGAGGAAGAAGACGAATCCGTCGGACGGGGTGACGGCGCCGCGGAGCGTGCCGTGCTGGATGATGCCGATGGGAAGGCCACCATACTGATCGCGGACGACAATCCCGACATCCGGCAGTACATGATCGGATGCCTGAGCGGCATGTATCGGGTGCACTCGGCAAAGAACGGCGCGGAGGCTCTTGAGAAGGCCCGAAGCCTCAAGCCGAATCTGATCATCAGTGACGTCGTGATGCCGAAGATGACCGGCTACGACCTCTGCCGTGCCATCCGGGCGGATGAGGAGCTGAAGCTGACGCCCATCATCCTGGTAACCTCCAAGGCCGCAGTCGACGATAAGATCGAGGGCCTGGAGGCCGGCGCCAACGACTACCTGCCCAAGCCGTTCAACGCCGAGGAGTTGTTTGCACGCGTGGGCAACTTGCTGACGCTCCGCCAGCAGCAGCACGAGCTCGAGCAGCTCAACGAGGTGCTGCAACGGACCAACGTCGAGCTGAAGGAAGCCAGCGAATTGAAGTCACAGCTGTTGCGCATCGCGGCACACGATCTCAAGAATCCGCTCAACAATATTCGCGAGTTCGCGAGCCTCATTCAGGAGGAGATCGAGGAGGATACCGATGTCAGTGAGATGCTATCCCTGATCCAGAGCTCGTCGAACAAAATGCTCGAGCTCATCACCGAGATTCTGGAGTCGGAGGCGCTCGAGAGTGGTCAGCTCGAGATCGAACCTGCCCCGGTGGACCTGGGGAACCTCGTCGCGGGCATTGTGGATGAGAACAGACGACAGGCCCAGCGCAAGGGGCAGGAAATCCTATTCGACGTACCGCGAGCCGATAGCTTTATCGTGAACGGCAGCGAGGAATGGCTGGCCGAGGGCATCGAGAATCTCGTCTCGAACGCCATCAAATATTCGCCTCCCGGCAAGCAAATCTGCGTGACCCTCCGCCGGATCGCATCGCGCATCGAAGTTGAGGTAAGAGACGAGGGGCCGGGCTTCACGGAAGAGGACAAGGCGTTGATGTTCCAGAAGTTTCAGCGTCTCTCGGCGCGCCCGACGGGAGGGGAGTCCTCCACGGGTCTGGGCCTATCCATCGTCAAGCAGATCGTAGATATGCACGGCGGCGATATCCGCCTCGAGAGCGAAGCAGGCAAGGGCGCCGCATTCATCCTTACCTTCGCCGCCTCAGAAAGCACCATCTCGGTTTAGCCGTAGCGCACTGCGCTCAAAGCCCCAGAATGGCGCGGACGCGGCATTTTTCGTCGCGATCGCGCGCGCTCTCCGAGCCATATCATCGTAGTTTTTCTCCCGCTTCAGGTAGGAGAAGTCAACACAGGAGCTATGATGAAGGCGCTCGAAGAGTGGTCATTGGACGAGCTAATCGGTAGAGTCATCGAGGAGCGGCTCGTCGACAACTGTTTTCGCCGCACGGATCACGTGGTTATTGTTCAGGGGACGACGCGATTCGTGCTGGACCCTCGTCGTGCGCACGCATTCTTGCGCGGAATACTAAAAGGGATGAGCACGGAGTATCGTCGGGCCATGGGTCCCGCGAGCTCGAGTCAGCACCCGTGGGAGGGCGGCGAGGACGAGCAGGGCGGCTTGTTCGATACCTTCCGACGCCATCTGGTCAAGAAATGGTGGGGGCGGTACGTCGTGGCGGGCTGTCCATGTGGCCAGAGCATCCGTGGCTTGATGATCTGGATCCGATACAACACGCAGGCAACGGTCAATTGAATTGTAACGAACCCGTTCGGACGACGTGAAATCGAACGGGAACGGTTGATTGCCGCCACTCATCGGATCACCTTATATCCGATTTGGAGTGCGTGTATTCAACGTGAGCCACCTCTCAATGTCCACCAGGGACCGCGGGTATTGTCTCGATCAGCTGCTGAAGTGGTGCGAGGAGGACCGCCTGATTCTGGGATTCGACAAGACGGATGAAGCCGTCATCATCTTCCTGGA
>CBFGRV010000001.1:0-152761 GCA_965651265.1 uncultured Rhodothermales bacterium | reverse complement strand
TCGCTATCGATCACGGATCAGTGGGCCGTTGATGGATCGGATCGATCTGCACGTCGAGGTCGCGCCCGTTCCGTTCGACGAGCTCGCGTCGCAAGGCGAGTCCGAATCGTCGGAAGCGATTCGGCATCGGGTGATGGCGGCCCGCTCCACACAGGCCGCTCGGTTCAAGGGGAACGAGCTGGTGCATTGCAACGCCCAGATGTCGATGCGTCTCGTCCGTCGTCATTGTCCCATGAGCGATGAATCGCGCGCGATCGTGCGGATGGCCATGCAGCGACTCGGACTCAGCGCCCGCGCGTATGGTCGCGTGCTGAAGGTGGCGCGGACCATCGCCGATCTCAGTGGTGCCGACGAACTGAGGCCGGAGCATGTCGCCGAAGCCATTCAGTATCGATCACTGGATCGGAGAATGAGGTAGCTGCACGCCACCGATCAATTTTTGGGATGCTTAGTACCTTGTCGCGACTGAGCGTCCAAGCGATATTGGCGCGCGCCAGGCGAATCATGCCAGGTTGCGTTCGAACCAAGATGTCACGTCGGCCATGCACGTCGCACCGGATCCTTTCGAAGTCGGCCGCCTGGCGGCCGGAAGAGGGGAACCGCGTACTGTAGATCGAATGTGGACGGCTGTGGCAGCCGGGTTTCTCGTCCTCCTATGGTGCCTGTCACTCGGTGCCGGCGCGGCTCAGGCCCAGACCTTTGCGATTCGGGGATTTGTAACCGATGCCTCGGACGGCAGGGTGCTTCCAGGTGCGAATGTCACCCTCCTGCGCGACGAAGAAATGGTGGCGGGAGCGGTTACCGACCGCAACGGATTCTATCACGTAGGCGGCGTACCGGCCGGCTCATACATCGTGCGGATCAGCTTTGTCGGATTCCGCGCGGACGAAAGCCATATCGAAGGGACCGCAGATGATCTCGTCAGCTTGAGCGTGGCACTCACTCCCGCCACCGAGGAGCTGAACGAGGTCATCGTAGAGGACGAGCGGGGTCCGATTCAGCGCGAGGCTGGCCTTCAGACCGTACGTGCGAGAGATCTGGAGAGGATTCCGACGCCCGATCTCGGTGGGGATCTGGCCTCGTACCTGCAGGCCATGCCCGGCGTTGTCTCACTGGGTGACCGCGGCGGGCGACTCTACGTGAGAGGGGGCACACCCGCTCAGAATCTGGTTCTCGTTGATGGGAATCTGATCTACCAGCCGTTTCACATCGTCGGATTCTTCTCCGCCTTCCCGCAGGAGCTTATCTCGAGCGTCGATTTCTATGCGGGCGGTTACGGTGCACGGTATTCGGGGCGCGTCTCGTCGGTCGTCGACATCTCCACGAGACCCGGTAATACAGAGGCCGCGGCAGGCTCGGTCTCCCTGAGTCCATTCATGGGTAGTGGACTCGTCGAAGGACCGCTGAAGCGTGGCCGATCCTCGTACCTGGCCTCATTCAGGATGTCGCTGATAGACCGCATCTCGCCGATCATTGCCGGAACGGACATCGCCGTCAACTTCAGCGACCTGTTCTTGAAGCTTTATCGAACCGATCGGGAGAACAGCCGCTGTTCCACGACGCTCATCCGCACGAGCGATCGCGGCCGAACCGGTGCTGCCGAAGAATTCAGCTGGACAAATTTCGTGCTCGGAGGCCGATGTCTCACGTTTCCCATCACATCTCGTTTTTTATTCGATGGGACCGTGGGCGTAAGCTACACGGGGAATCGCGTGGGCTCGCCCGACCGCCCGGATCGCAGCTCGGACATCATCGACGTGCGAGTCGATCTTGGATTTACCTATCCGCTCGAGCGCACCACGATCCGGTGGGGGGCGTTCAGCCAGGCGCAATGGACGAATTATTCGCTCGGTGGGCAGTTTCAGGATCTCGACCGCGACTCCGACGCCGTGATTCTCGCCGGCGGCTATGGAGAAGCCGAACTCAAGTGGCCCCAATTCAGCGTGACCCCAGGTGTTGCCCTTGTCCTTCATCCATTCCTGTTCGCACCCTCCTTAGAGCCACGGCTCCGATTTTCGTGGAGCCCGAGCCTCCTGAGCGGTGGGGGCATCAGCGGCGCGACCGGAATTTATCGACAGAGCCTTTCCGGCATCACGGACGAGCGCGATGCCGGCTCTCTGTTCGTAGCGTGGATGCCGCCTCCGCTAGACAGTCGACAAACGACCTCCTTTCATTGGCTCCTCGGGTGGGAGCAGCCTATCGCGGCCTGGCTCAGATCATCGATCGAGGGCTACTACAAGCACATCACTCATCTCCAGGTGCCCATCTGGAGCACGATCGCAAGGTTCACGACCACGCTGCAGCCTGCCGACGGCACCTCCTACGGGTTTGATGCACGTCTGGAGGCAGAGGCCGGCCAGGCATATCTCATGGCGGGGTACGCTTACTCATCGACCGAGTACCGCTCCCGCCAAGAGAATTTCGGGATCTGGTACGGCGAGCCGCTGCAGACGTATCAGCCTCCGCACGATCTCCGGCATCAGCTTACGCTTATTGCCGGATACGACTGGCAAAGGACCCGCTTCAGCATCATGTGGCTATACGGGTCCGGGCTGCCCTTCACTCGCGTGCTCGGCTTCGATGAGCTGATCTCATTGCGACCGATCGCCGACTATACACGGTTCCCGGGAACGACGCGCGTCCTGTTCGACAAGCCCTATCGGGGTCGCCTGCCGGCCTTCCACCGGCTCGATGTCTCGCTACAGAAGTCCATCGATTTCTCGGGCGCGGCGTTGACGCTGCAGGTCGGCGCCGTGAATGCCTATGATCGATCCAACATCTTCTATCTGGACATCTTCACGCTGGAGCGTGTGGATCAACTTCCCCTGGTCCCGTACGGCGGAATCGAGGTACGCTTCCGATGATGCGCATACTGTTCGTAGCCACCCTGGCTCTCCTGTGGGGATGTGATACCAGGGTGGAACCGTTCCAGGAGAGCGGCTACCATTTTTCGTTCGGAGGGGTGATCGATGCGAGCCTGGATACGCAGTTCGTGCGGGTCAATCCCCTTCGTGAGCAGGCCACCGTTCCACGCGAGCCATACGATGTGGTGGTCTCATCGATAAACCTCGAATCGGGAGAACAGGCAGTGTGGCGTGACTCCGTCTTCGTGCTCCAGGGGGGCACCTTCGCACACAATTTCTGGACGACTGAACGATTCCAGGTCGGCGGAACCTACCGATTCGAGGCGCGATGGCCGGATGGGCGCGAGGCCTACGCCGAGGTCGTGATGCCCGACAGTGCGCAGGTTGTCGTTCAGACGATTCCGTTCGATCCGGTGGCGACGGTCAACGTACTCGGTGCCGAGAAGCTGGCCGATCTAAAGATCCTTTATTGCGGGCGCCTTCCGGGTACGCCGCTTGACAGGATCTCGGTCTCGCTCATCGAGCAGGTCTCCAAATTCAGTGGGGGATACACAGTGCGGGTGAATCCATTCGCGCTCGCCGAGGAGAGAGGCATCGAATCGGTTCAATGGATCCGCGTCGTAGCGATCTCGGCGGGTTCTGAATGGCCGGATTTTGCCGGCGTCGACCAGGAAACGCTGGCGCTCCCGCGCGTCTATTCTAATGTGGAATACGGCGTTGGCTATCTCGGAGCCGTAGCCAGCACCACGATCAGCTGGCCCGGATTCGCGCCCCAGGATCCTGCGTGTCGCAATCTGCTGTCCAGGTGGTAGGTGCCGGTGATTTGAGGGAGTCGGTGCCGGTTACCTGGTGGGCCTACCACGCTCCGTGGCCATCAGAACCCTGAGATCCAGCGCTCGGGCGAGATTGGCCACCAACGCGAACTGCGCCACGGTGGCGTCCTGATCGGCCCGCAGCACGAGGGCTGTCCTGTTGCCGCGTGCCTCCTGAAGAGCCTCGAGCAGCTGCTCGCGAGGGACCAGCGTCTGGTTGACGTAGTAGCGCCCGTCGCTGGTGATTGCGACGGAAATGTACTGATCCTCCATCGGCGCCGACGTCTCGGCGCGCGGCAGATTCACCTGGATCCCGAACTGTGGAATGAAGCTCGACGTGAGTAGAAAGAAGATGAGAAGCAGCAGTACGATGTCCGTGAGACTCGCAAGGCTGTAGGTCGACAGCGGCTGTTTTGAATTGGAGAAATCGAAGGGCATGACGGCTCTGGTCGTTCGTGCTCCGCAGGGACCGGCCCAGCGAATGTTGGACGGAGAAGCGGCCTAGTAGGTGACGCGTTCGGGCGCACGGCTTCTAGACGGCGCCGGTGTCTGCAGCAGGTCGATGAAGTCGGTCGCCGACCGCTCCATGTCGTTGATGAGCCGCTTGATGCGAGTGAGCAGGAAGTTGTAGAAGAAGAACGCGACGATGCCCACGATGAGGCCGGCGGCCGTCGTAATCAGCGCTTCCCAGATTCCGCCGGCGAGGACGCTCGGGTTCACGTTGCCCTGGAGGTTCTGAATCTCCTGGAATGCGCGGATCATACCCGTGACCGTGCCAAGAAAGCCCAGCATCGGCGCGATGCCGGCAACGCTGGCCAGCAGATCCGTCCGTTTCTCCAGCTCGAAGGCCTCATGCTTTCCCTGAGCCTGTACAGCATCCTGGATCTCGGAGATGGGGCGCCCAAGGCGCTCCAGGCCATGTCGAAGGATGCGTGTGATCGGCTTGTCCTGCGACTCGCAGAAGCCCATCGCGCCACGAACATCGCCCGCCTGCACGTAGTCGCGGACGCGCTGCGTGATAGACTCCGGATCCGTCTTCGCGCGCCGGATCGTCATCATCCGCTCGACGAAAATGTAGATGGCAAGTATCGAGAGGATGAAGATGGGTACCATGATCCATCCCCCGAGCAATACCGTATCGAGCAGACTCATCTGTTCCGGCGCGCCGGACTGGTCGAGCGCCGCCAGCGTGTCGGGCGGCAGCGTCACTTGTTGCAGCAGCACAAAGATCATGGCCTCTTAGATGTACCGAATCCGTTGATTGAGATTACGTTGAAGAGCGGGCGCCGACGAAAGCTGCGCTCATTGGAGCCGATGGACCCAGGCATCGGCCGGCAATTCGCCCCCGGCCAGTTGGTCTCGAGCCGCGACGGCCTCCTCGAGGGTCTCGAATTGTCCGACGCCTACGCGAAAGCGCGTGGGACCATCCTCCGAAGAAAGTACCCCCGTACGAAAACCCTGCTCGGCGAATCGTTGCGCGACCTCGTTAGCGGTATTCCGGCTCCGATCCGAAAACACGATCAGCGTGAATCCGCCGGCAGCCTCATCGATACCGTTCGCACTTCGTAGCGGAGTGTCTGTGGTGGATGGAGTCGCTGGACCACCGGTTTCTTCTTCCAGCTCTGGCTCTGCCGCATCAATGACGGCGTCACGACCGGTCAAATCCTGCGAGAACTCTTCCGAGTCGATGCCGGCGTCATCGGCCCCCTGCGCGTCGTTCGTATCAGCCGGGCCTGCCTGGTCAGCCGCATTTTCTTCCGTTCGCGAGGCAGCCAGGTCAGCATCGTCGGGCGCGCCCGGCTGGAGGGCAAAGAATCCGATGATGCCCGCCGCGATGAGGATCAAGACCCCGACGACGATGAGCACAGCGTTGCGTCGGGACCGATCGCCGACACCGACGATGTCGTCACCGTCGCCCGGCTCTGGGCCGGTTTCCGACAGGCCGCCTGCGGAAGCGACTTCCGAGTCGAGAGCGTCAGGTTGAGAGCCCACCATCCGGGCCGCATCATCTTCATCAGTCTCGGCCACTGCGAAGTCCTCGGCCGGGAGTTCCTGGCCCGCGGAGTGTTCCACCGGGGTATCCTCGCCTACGGAGTCCTCCACTGGGACCTCCTGCTCTGCGGAATGCTCGACTGCAATATCACCAACGCCTTCCCGATCCTCTGGGGCCTCATCCATTCCGGAGAGTCCAAAGGTGGCTTCTTCCGCGAAAGTAGCCTCTTCCTCCGCATTCTCCACCTCCGCGAAAGGAGGTAGAGGCGCCGGTTTGGTGGGGTACGTCTCTACCTCGTCCGTCGAGGCGTCCTCGAGCGCATCGGCCGCTGCGCCCAGGGGCTCATCACCGGACGATTCAGGGGCCGAGGGCTCGTCGGCTCCTTCAGCAGCGACCTGATCCTCGTCCAGTTCGGCGAGCATTTGCTCCTCCGGAAGGTCGGTCTCGGGCCAATCGGGGAGAGGCGCCGTAGGAATCGGGGGAACCGCGGCGGGCGCCGATGTCGTCAGCGCAGGTCCAAGATGAATCGCCTTCAGGCCGGCATAACGATGGTTTACAGATTCGATCAGGACGGCATCCGGCTCGAAATGCAGTTCCCCCTCGTGGCCGCGGAAAGTGCCCAGACCGGACACCCTCGCATATCCGAAATGCGCCACTTGCTGCCGGATGCGCTGTACGACCGCCTGAAGTACGGGCTCCAGCTCGTTGGGCGCGACACCCAGTCGCCGAGAAACTTGATCGAGGAGATCCTGAGACATGTGCACTAACGATCCGGTGTGAATACGATCTCATCTCTCGGGGGCATCAGCACCAGGTCGCCGTCGTCTCTTGAACGTATTGCGCTGTGCTCATGCCTTACCTCGAAGGTCCCGAGCCCGGGTACCTGGATGCGTTCCCTTCGCTCGAGAGCCTGCCTGACGAGTTCGGCGACGGCCGTCTCGACCTGATCGCGTGCGGGACCTGGGGTCATGGAGTCACTGCCGGATAGAGATGGATCCTGTGCAAAGATAATCCTCCCTTTGGGCGGGTTAAACCATTGAAGCTCATATTCATGAGCGATGAGTTGATGTCGATTACCATCGCACCCGGAGCCCCGTGCCGATCACAAACGGAGATTGCTCATAGTGCTCCCATCGCTCGAGGAAGCCGGCGCTGAGGTTCTCCGCCCGCGCCACGACGCCGATGTTCGGCGTCAGGTCGTAGGCGGCTTCGACATCCAGATCGAAGAAGTCGCCGATCTCACGAGCATTTCCGCGAGCAACTTTTCGTGCCGACTCGTAAGTCATCGAAGCCTTTATGAAGCCACGGCCTCCGGCAAATGCGTATCCGACGCCACCCTGAGCCAGGATGGGTCCGAAGTACGGGATGTCCTCATCCGTATCAGCCAGGGTACCCTGGCGGAACGTGAGGCCTGCCGAGATGGACAGCCCTGCCGGGAGGATGACGGCCGCTTCACCGCCGACGTAGTAGATCTCAGCTTCCTCGTAGCGAATAGCGATGAAGCCCTGACTGAATCCCTGTGCTTCATCGGCCGATGCGCGCTCGAAAAAGCGGAACATGGGCGCACGTTGATACCCACCATTAAGATCACCCTCGAAAACGCCCACGATGAATCGCCCTCCACCACGAGCGTCGATTGTCGTGATCGATGGGCGGACGAGGAAACCGTCGGCCAAATACGGTGTCTCGCGCAGCAGGGTAGCAGACGTATGATGCTCCGCCCGAGGACGGTTCTGAGCATACAAACGGATGCCGGCTGTGGGATAAAAATCGAGCGATATATCCGGAGCGACGAAGGCCCTGGCGCTTGAATCCTCGACCAGGTAGGTCATGACGCGGGCGAGGGCGGTGACCTGAAAGATGTCGCCGAAGGCAAGCCGCACGCCGGCGCCGCCGTTAAACATGTGGAGGCTCGTTGTGGAGGGTGGGTTTTCAGGATTCAGGAAGGTGTAGCTGAGGTCTCCGACCGTGAACTGACCCCCCTGGAGAGGGGCTTCCAGATCGGCGCTTGCTTCCAGCGCCTGTTCCTCACGAAGAAAGACATCGTTGACGGCGCTTTCGTCGGCAAGCGCCTCGGTCTCGTACTGCGTGACCCCGTAGCGAACCTGCAAACCGAAGTCGACAGGCACCTGTGCGCGTGTACGCAATCGGCCTGCGATTCCGCCGCCGCGGCCGTCGCGCATGGGTGGTTCGTCGCTGAGGTGTGACGCTCCGGGGCTGGGCGCCGCGGCGTAGAGCAGGTACTGATTTAGAAAGCCGTCGATTTCGAACGCGAAGCGCACCGGCTGTGAAGCCACGTTTACGCCAACCATGGCCTCCAATGCGTCGAAGGAGGCCGTGATGTCAGGGTCCTCATCGAAGGGAGTGTGGCCGTCAGAGCCTGAATAGTCGGCGTTCGAGTAGATGGAGGCGCGCTCGCTGAGCGGCCACTCGGACTGAAAAGAGGCCGTGCGGCTGAAATAGCGGCCGATGCTTGCAGAGAGGCGCCCGATCCGCGGCGACTGCCCGATCAGGCTTGCGACGGGCGGGGGCTCTGGGGGCGCGAGCGGGCTGCGCGGGAGATCGACGCTCTCCTGCTTGTATGGACCGACGAACGGCTCGCGGTCGGATGGAATGGTCACGACACGCGGCGGGGGGTTGAATCCAATGAGCGGCTGGCGCTCCAGCGAGGGCATTGAAATCTCCAACTGTCCGCGAATCTCGACGACGCGGGGTGCGATGTCCGGCAGCACAGGATCACGCGGATCAGGCTGGGTATCCTGCGCCAGTACCGGATCGGCCGCCTGAGCCGACGCGATGACGACAATGGCGAGTGCAACCTGAATGGCGAATCTGAGAGAGCTCCACATCATCCTGAACATCATAAGGCCTCCTTCTCTTGCCGTGCGGTTCGCGCATAGCTTGTGCCGCCGTATTCCTCCATTACGCGGTCGTAAACCTGTGCGGCGTCGCCGGTTCGCCCCATCTGCCGAAACGCGCGCGCCTGCTCCAGGAAGCCCTGCGCCACCCACTCCGGATATCCCGAGAAAAGAACGGGCATCCGGCCGAGCTCGGTGACAGCCTCGCTGGGATTGCCCATCGTCCGCAACAGGACTCCGATGCGGAAGAGGGCCTCGGCGCCGATTTCGTCGCGACTCAGCTCTACGACGCGACGGTAGTAGTCCAGTGCGTCGCGATACCGATCACGGTTCTCATAAACGCGGGCGAGGCCCACGTAGGCCGGAAGAGTCTCTGCGGCGTCAGGGGCGGCCTCGATGGCTTCGCGAAGCAGCCGCTCTGCCTCGATAAGATCGCCCATCTCGATGAGAGCCATTCCCTGTCCATACCGCGCCTCGGCGAGAGCGCTTCGCCCTCCAGCGGTTTCGAGACGTCGGAAGATGGCGAGCGCCTCCTCCGGCTGATCCTGCTCGAGATAGATACGACCGAGCATCCGGGCGGCATCGGAAAAGCGCTGGCTGTTCGGAAACTGGTCCACGACCTGTCGGAAGTTGGAGGCTGCCTGGTCGATCTCTTCGCGCTCGGAGTAGATGTTACCCAGGTAATAGTAGGCGTCGGCTCGCAGCTCGGGGTTGCGTGACGACTGGATGAACTCCTGCAGCTGACCGAGCGCTTGCTGGGTACGGCCGCTCTGATAGTTGACCTCCGCCATCCGGAAACGTAGCTCGTCGGCGATAGGCGAGTTCGGATGCTGCCGGAGGTACTCGTCGATGATGGCTGCGGCCCTTTGCTCATTTCCCATCGAAATGAGAGCGTACTGGATGCCGGCTGCTGCATCGGCCACGTACGTGCTGTTGGGATAGCGCTCGAGGACGGTTCGGTAAGCATCAACGGCCTCGGCGGTGCGTCCTGCGTTAAAGAGGGCGTCACCAATGCCATACTGCGCCCGGGCCGCCAGAGGATCGTTCGGATGTTCTTCGATCAGGCGGCGGTATTCCGCAATGGCCTGATCGTAATCCTGATTCTGGAAGAACGTATAGCCAAGATTGTAGCGAGCCTCCTCCGCCCATGGGCTGTCCGGGTACTGTTCAAGGAGCGATCGAAATCCGTTCACGGCCTCATAGGCATCGCCCGCATTGCTGAAGGCCTGTGCGATCTGGTACAGCGCGTAGTCACCGGCCTGATCAACGACTTGCCGGTACGTCTGAATGGCGTCGCTATAGCGCTTCAAGGCATAGTAACTGTCGGCGAGCCGCAGCAAGGCGTCACTCCGATATGGCACATGTTCGCTTTCGCCCGTGGTGCGGTACTCGTTGAGGAACGTTCGGAATTGCTCCGCGGCGCGCGCGTAGTTTCCCATCCTGAAGTAGCTCCATCCGAGAGCATAGTGGGCGGCGTCCACGTGCTTGCCACCAGGTACATCACGGAGGTATCGATTGAAGAGATCGACGGCCCGATCGAGCTCTCCGAGTTGGAAATGACTTTCGGCGGCCCAGAAGAGAGATTCGGTCCCGCGATCGGACCGAGGATTCTCCTCATAGATGGCCATAAAGCCTTGCAGCGCATCCCGGTATTTGTCGGTCCGATACTGGAGCCAGGCTCGCTGAAAACGAACCTCATCTCGCAGCTCGGGAGGCGCCGCACCCAGCTCGGCGGCGCGGTCAAAGTCGTCCATCGCCTCCTCGAAAGAGCCGGACGCCACCGCGGTATTGGCCTTCAGGTAGAGCGCCTCGCCGGCTAGATCGGTCTCGGGAAATCGCCGAACGACGTCCGAAAAAACCTGATTGGCGTCGGCCCATCTACGCTGTTCGTAGTAGCCGACACCCAGCTCGAAGAGGGCATGCCGGGCCAACTCGTGATCCGGCCAGGTCTCGACAAACGCTTCCCAGAGCTCGACAGCGCGTTCCGGGCGACTCGCCAGTTTCTCGTTCACGGCCTGATAATATGTGGCCTGAGCAGAGAGGTCGTCGTTCGTCGTTCGCACCTTCTCGAAGTGCTCGGCGGCCCACTGATGTGCCCCGTGTTTGTAGTAGTTCCACGCCAGGCCATAAAGCGCGCGCCGGTAGTACGGACTCGTCGGATTGCTCTCCGTGAATCGGCGATATTGAACGATGGCATCCTCACTGTTGCCTAGCTGGTTGTGCGCCTCGGCAAGCAGAAATACGGCCCGTTCGCGCGCTTCACCCTCGAGATTCGGCATGCGTCGGGTGACTTCGGTGATCACCCGCTGGTAATCATTTAGCTCGTAGTACACCTCAGCCAGTGCCAGCCCGATATCGAGGGCATAGGGGGAGTCCGGGTATCTGGCCGCGAGCAGCTCGAAGCTCCGGGCCGCCGCATCATACTCCTCCTGCTTGACCTGCGTAAAGGCGATCGCATAGAGAGCCACGGGAGCCGTCTCCGTCGACCGATATTCATTCGCGGCTCGCGAAAAGTATTCCAGCGCCTCGTCGTAGCGTTCGAGATGGAGAGAAGATTCGCCCATCCAGTAGAGTGCCTTTGCGGATGCCTCCGCTCCGGGGTCATCGGCCAGCACCTCATCCAAAACATGTATGGCCTTGTCGTACTGGCCGGATGAATAAAAGAACTGCCCGAGTGCAAGGCGCGACTTCGCCGAGAGCGGATGCATCGGGTACCGGCGTTCGAACCGGCGGAATAGCGCGATCGCTTCTTCTTCACGGCCCAGAGCCAGAGCCGATTCAGCCTCGAAGTAGAGCGCATCGGCCGCATTGACGTGATCGGGATGCCGCGCGCGGAAGTTGTGGAAGGCGTCGATGGCTTCCTGATACAGGCGCGAGACGAATAGGTCATATGCCGATGTGAACTCGTGATCGGCGTTCACGGCCTCGAGCTGCGCGTGCGCCTCGATCGGCACGCTTGCCCAGAACAGCATGGTGACGCCCAACAGGAACGGCAGGATGGTCGAGGCGAGGAGACGCATGTCGAACTCTAGAGCCTGAAAGAGAAGACGCTTCGGGCGGCGAACGCAGCCGCCACACGACGAGCTTCTGCGAAACGACCAACACCGATGATTTCCGGCCAGGATAGGTGGACTCGTCGGCTATGGACCTCAAGCCGATAGGTTCCGCCGGTAGTCTTCATGCAATCGCGGCGCCGACGGATTCGAGAGGCAGTTGGGGCCCGCCGGAAAGCCGCGCTTCGTATAGCCGGAAGATAGTAAATAAGTTGCAAAATGGAAGCTGACGGAGGGGATTAAAAGCCGAATTCCGCAGTATTTATCCACCTCTACCTTACACTACAATACTCAGACGAGAAACGCCCACGCGTCGAATTTATTGCCAAAGCGAGAAAGCGATATGGCCAAGACCAAAGACCCCGAGCAGCGATCCTCGACGTCGGCTCCTCAGCCGGGTCAAGGCCCGACCAAGCCGACAGGCGACGAAGTGTACCGCCCGCCGTCCGATCAACCCACGGTGTCGGCGGCGACATCCTTGGCCACGGAAACTGCTCCTGAGGCAGATTCCGGCCCGACGAGCGAGGAGCTCAGAGAGTTGGAGGATTTGCGAAAGGCCGTCGAGCGCGGCTATTCCGCCTTGCAGGATGTCACGTCCGAGCTCACGGAAAGGGCTCGAGGACTCTACGATGCGGGGCGCAGTTTCGTACGCGACAAGCCGGCCGGCACGGTGGCTGCTGCAGTTGCACTAGGCGTCTTTATCGGAGTGATGATGTCGCAGCGCTAGCGGCCCGTAGCCGCCGCGGCGCCGTCTCGACTTTCGGTAACAGGCTCAACACTGCCGGACCCCTTCAGAGGGCACGATGGAGATGGAAGCAGGAGAGCAAATTGACATGAGCATTCCGCGGGCAACACGCCGATCCCGCAGGCACGATCAGTCGGTACATACCGATTTGCGTCCCTCGGGCGAGACGGCCAGGCTGATTCAAGCCCGGGATTGGGTGAAGGCGAATCCCGAGGAAGCCGTCGCCGTATCCTTTGGCATCGGAATGATGATCGGCTTGTGGATGCGTAGTTGACGGACACCAAGTTGAACTCAATTCTTGCATCAGGGAGGTACATATCGTGGAAGAACTGGATAGAACTGGCATAGAACAGCCGATGGCGAACGGATCCGGTGGCCCGGAAGGCTCTGACGGTCCCGCCGGTCACGAATCCTCGAAAAACCGGCAGCTCGACGAGCTTACGCGGGCGTATGAACGTGCCCGGGATGAGCTCAACGAGGCCGTTCGTACTCTGCGGGCGGAGCTGGCGAAGATAGATCTGGAGCAGGCTCGGGCGCGGGCGCGGACCTGGATCGATGAGAATCCCACGCTCGCCGTCTTTCTGGGAGTTGGAGCGGGCATTCTTGCGGGCAGGCTGCTTTCGAGTGCCTTCCGTCCGGAACCGCCCCCGGTAAGCGTTCGCGCGCGCAAGCGAGCCGACCGGTGGATAGGCGAGGCAGGCGACTATGCGGGAGAGTTGAGCACGGCGCTGGCTTACCACCTCGGCAAAGCGGCCAAGGCGGCCGGCGAGGCCGGCGATTACGTGGCGCATCACGGAGCCGACGTGGCCGATCGTGTCGCACGCCGAGCTCGCCAGGCAGGCGAGGACCTCTCACGAAGGGCCGAGCATCTCGGTCACGAGTTCTCACACCGAGCAAGCGTTGCCGGACGCGACGTGTCCAAACGCACCGAAGATGCAGCACACGCACTCGCAGCGTCCACATCGAGGTCGGTTCATGAACTAGAGGAAGCCGCCGAAGATCTGGCCAAGACGTTGAAGAAGAAGTCCAAGGCCGTTCGGAAGAAGGTGGGCAAGGGGGGATCCAACAGTCACGGCCTGCCCGATACCGCCCTCAGCGCTGCTCAGGCGGCACTGGCAGCAACCGTCGTCAAGAAGGTCAACGATTGGATGAAGGCTTCGCGCTAGCCGAATCTTCGCGTGACACGTCTTGTCTATGTTCGTATAATGCATCGGCTCGTCGGTTCGGCGGGCCGATTTGTTTTATGAGCACTTCCAGCGGAGCCCCCGGTCCCCAACGTGAGCATCCTAGCGGTAGGAACCGTCGCCCTCGACTCCATCGAAACCCCTTTCGGTGCGCAAGAGCGCGTGCTCGGAGGGAGCGCCACCTACATCACCCTCGCAGCCCGCTATTTCACAGAGGACGTTCGTCTCGTCGGCGTTGTCGGCGGCGACTTCCCTGATGAATACGTCAAGCTGCTCCGGGACGGCGGCGTGGATCTCGCCGGATTGGAGGTCATTCCGGACGGAGAGACATTCGCCTGGGCGGGCCGGTATCATTACGACCTGAACGAGCGAGATACCCTCGCGACGCATCTGAACGTGCTCGAATCGTTCAATCCGGTCATCCCGGAGGCCTATCGTGACAGCCGGATCGTGTGTCTGGGGAATCTAGAGCCCACGCTTCAGCGTCGGGTTCTCGAGCAGGTCAGGGATCCGGAGCTCGTCGTATGTGACACGATGAACTTTTGGATCCAGAACACACCGGACAGTCTCAGGGAGACACTCGCCCTCGTCGACTGCCTCATCATCAACGACAGTGAAGCCCGTGAGCTGGCGGGTGAGGCGAATCTCGTTCGGGCGGCACATAGAATCCGAGCCATGGGCCCATCGACGCTTATCATCAAGAAGGGCGAGCACGGAGCCCTGCTATTTGCGAACGACACCGTATTTAGCGCGCCCGCCTACCCACTTGAGGAAATCCAGGATCCGACCGGTGCAGGCGATACGTTTGCCGGGGGATTCGTCGGCTATTTGATGCAGGAAGGCCTTTCCGGCAAAGATGCCCTCAAACGCGCCGTGATCTACGGGTCTGCCATGGCCTCGTTCTGCGTGGAGAAGTTCGGACCGCACCGACTCGTCGGCCTGACGGATGAGGAGATTCGCAGGCGCGCCGAGGCCTTCCGCGAGCTTTCGACCATTCCTGCGTTCGCCGGCGTCTACGACGCCTAGCGGGGAGCCCGCTACGCGGCGCGTTCACGCTGAGCGTGAAGCATTTCGAGCTCGTCCCGGAGGTACTTGATCTCTTCTCGCAGCCGTTTGATCAGCAGGGCCTCCTGGCGGGACGTGAAGCGGCCCTCCGGAATGGACATGATCTTCTCGTCGAGCTTGCTGGCCTGTTGGCGAAGGCGCTCCCGCTCGGCGTTTAGCTCAGCCTGGAGTCGCTCCAGTTCAGCCCGCTGCTGCCCGATTGCCGTACGTTCGTGCGCGAGCGACTCTGCGGACTGCTCGAGCGTACCTCGTTCCGAAGACATGGTCTGAACGCTCCGCTGGAGCTCTGCGCGTTCAGCTTCCATTCTGGCGAGAGAGGCCTGAAGCTCTGCGCGTCGCTGCTCGTCTTCCGTCTTTGCCCTGGTGAGCGCTGCGCGTTCCGCCTCCAGCGTTTGCAGGGCCGATTGCAGTTCTCGCCGTTGTTGCTCGAGCTGTGCCGATGCCTCCCGGATGCGCTGCATTTCATCGCCCTTGCCGGAGAGTTGGGCGGTAAGTCGCGAGACCTCCTGTTGTAACTGGAGCTTCTGCTGGTCGGCCTCCTGCTTGAGTTTGCGATACTCGTTGCTTCGTTTCTCGAGCTCGAGCCGGAGTCGCCGAAGCTCTTCGGAATTGTCGGCAGGAGCCGTTGCGGGTTGATCGGCAAACGCGGACTTGGGCAGCGTCCGTCGCTTTTCGATGAACTGCTCCCACATTGCCTCCAGACGCTCCGCGCTCTCGCGGTGCTTCGCCTTGAAGTACAGGTAGCCGAAGTAGCCACCGATCCCTCCGGATAGGAGGCTAATGAAGACGAGAACAAGGAAGAGCATGGGGGTCATGGTTCACGAGACGCTTCGACGGCCCGCACTCGCACGCCGGGCATACTGGCGGCCACTTCCTCGATTCGAAGCTTGGATGGATCGCGTAGAGCAAGCAGTAGGGCGTTTTGAAAGACCTCTGATCGCCTGCGAGCCAGGCCAAGGTCGGAATCGGCAATTTCGATGATGAATCGGTAGCCTGAGGTTTCGTCGATGATCCGCACCATCTCGGCGAAGAGTAGGATGGCCTCGTCGGGGAGCGGAGTGGCCTGTCGAACGGCCAGAGCCGCTACCTCCGCATCCATTCCGCCCCCCGATCCCACGCCTTCGAAACCCGAACCCGGGTCTGGCGGGAGACTTGTGGCACTCGCTCGCTGCCGCGCGGCGATGACGACCTCGGCCTTCGTGAGGAGCTCTTCAAGGCGACGAGCGACCTCTTGACCGGGCTTCGGTTCGATACCCTGAACTGCTGGTTCAGAGCGATCTGAATCGCCCGGCGTCGTATCAGAGAGGGGCGGCCCGTCCGGCGCCAGAGAGGGAGGCGGGCCACTGCCGACGGCAAGTTGCAGGAGAGCAGAACCCAGTAATATCGTGCAGGCGAGGCTGAACCCCGCCGCGATAAGGATCGACCGGCTATTCATACTACCATCGAGAGGGTGAGAACCCTGGGAGGTCCGCAAAAAAAGTACCGATCTTGTGCAGGAGAGAGGAGCCCGCGCTCCGCCGGGTCGAGCGGTCAATTGCACCATGATCCGGTATTTTTTTCCATCCTTCCCACGAATCGAAACGGGGAACCCTCCGCTCAGCGCCTACTATGAGAGGCAGCCGAACAAATCCAACGATTGATTCATAACCGTCGGCGTCCTTGAACCAGGCCGGATGGATTCTCGAGGTAGGGCTGCGCCCGGAATACCAAGCGTGATGCGGTACGGACCCTGGCTAGCTCTCGCTCTAATTTCGTTTTGTAACTCGGCGTGTTCGAGTAGCGGGACGGATGACGTGCCCGCATCGTACATCCGGATCGACCTCGATAAATCTGATCCCGAACGCCTGCTTGCCTTCTATCTCGGCGGGTACGTCAAGCCTGAGCCCAACGACCCCTTCCAGGCAGGGATCGCTGCCTCCATCGGCAATCGCCTCTACGCCAATATCGACTCGCTAGAGATGCATTTTTCCAGTGCAGCAGCACGCTTGGTCGATGCCGATGAGAATGGCCGCATCGACTGGGAGGAGTTCGAACGATTCATCGAATCAACCTACTATGAGGCTCGCGGGCTTCCCTCCAACGCGACAGGACTCCGACAGCTGGTCGGGTTCGATCCCGACGATCCAGAGTGGATGCGCGTGGATGTCCACGGGGTGATGACGACAGCGCGACGGGCCGTCTACATTCGCCGATCCGCCGTCATCGATGCTCTTGAAGATTACCGGCAGAACGGGGAGCGTCTCATCTATCCTGAGGGAACGTCCATCATCGGGGAACACTGGATGGAGGGCCGCCTCGTCGAGACCACAGCCATGATAAAGCGTGAGGACGGATTCTGGGATTACGTGGTCTATGGCGAAGACGACTCGCTCGCCGCTGCGACGTCCACGCCTCCGAAGGAGCTGCGCTCTCCAACGCAATGTGTCGGATGCCACTTCGGCAACAGGCTCTTCGAACCCGAGCGCAGCTTTCCGGCGACACCGGCGCCCGGACCGCATGGCCCCCGGACGCTTCACGTGCCCGATTCATGGCGCGATGTAGACGTCGTGCGATTTTTCGATGAGCATCGCAAACGCTCGGATACCATTCTCGGTCTGTACGGTACGCTGTTCGTGGCGCAGCTTCGGGCCGCCGAACGTGTGGGCGAGCTTACGGAGGACGAGCGCCGGCTCCTCGAGTCGTTCAACTTGTAGATCTCATCCAAATCATTCAGACTTTTGCATGGCCAAAGGCACTGTCAAGCTCGTCAACGCCGTTTTCTACGCCCATCACGGCGTCATGCAGGAGGAACACAGGATAGGCGGGCGCTATGAAGTCGACGTCATCATCGATCTGGATCTAGAGCGCGCCGCGACCACCGACAGCCTCGAACACACCGTGGATTACGAGCTGGTCTACCGATTGGTGAAGGACATCGTGACGCGAAATCACTTCTACCTCATCGAGAAGCTGGCCTATCTGATCGCCGAAGAGGTGCGAAAGACCTATCCTCAGGTCGACAACATCGAGGTTGCCGTGCGAAAGCCGAATCCTCCGGTGGGCGGAACGGCCGATCATGCCGAAGCGCGAATCCGGCTGCCGTGATCCCTAGCGCCCTCGGGGAACCTGCTGTGTGAGGCAATGGAAGGCTCCGAGCCCCCAGATGAGCTCGCTGCAATCGATTCCCACGACATCCCGTGTTGGGAAGTGGCGGCGAAGCATCGCCAGCGCAGTCTCGTCATTGCTATCGCGGAACGTCGGCACGAGAACCGTTCGATTTCCCACGTAGAAATTCGCGTAGCTCGCCGGCATCCGTTCTCCCTTGACGAAGAGCGGCTCCGGAACAGGAAGCTCGAGGACCTCCAGATTCGAGCCCGATGTACTCGAAAATTCCCGAAGGTGCTCGGCGGCCTCACTCAGTGCAGCAAAGTCATCGTGTTCCGGGTCGGAGGGGACCGTCACCAGGATGGTCGATGGTGAGACGAATCGCGCAATGTCGTCGATGTGGCCGTCCGTGTCGTCGCCCGCAATTCCTTCTCGCAACCAGATGACGCATTCTACCCCGAGAAATCCCTTGAGGCGGTCCTCGATTTCCTGACGGGACATCTCAGGATTTCGATTCGGATTGATAAGGCAACTCTCGGTGGTGAGCAGCAGACCACTGCCGTTCACGTCGATGGAGCCTCCCTCGAGTACCATCCCTCCGTCGAAGACCGGAACATCAAGCTCGGCGGCCATCTTCGCCCCCGCCTCATCGTCGAGAACGTAGGGCGGGTACTTGCCTCCCCAGCTGTTGAAGCCCCAAACGGTAGCCGCGAGCTCGCCGCTTCGTCCGAGCACGAAGAGAGGGCCATAGTCCCGCACCCAGGCATCATTGGTAGGCACCTCGTGAAAGCGCACATCGCCCACGGTGCCGATGCGAGCCAGCGCGTCGACAGCTCGGCGCCGATGTTCGGCCGAATTGACGTTGATGCGGACAGTTTCTGACAGCGAGAGGATGCGAACGACCTCCGCCATCGTGGCCTCGACGTTTTCAAGCTCGTCGGGCCACGTCTCTTCATTGTGCGGCCACGAAATCCAGGTGGATTGATGCGGCTCCCACTCGGCCGGCATGCGGTAGCCGAGCTCAGACGGAAGGGGGCTCATCTATTCGTCATCGATGTAGCGGCGGGATAGGTCGTCGTACGCATCGATTCGGCGATCACGGAGGAACGGCCATTCCGTGCGGAGAGCGTCGATTCGATCGAGGTCGATCTCCTGTACGAGTATGGCCTCCTCGTTCTCCGGTGCGCGAACGAGGATTACGCCATCCGGGCCGGCCACGAAGGTCCCTCCCCAGAACTCGATTCCTTCCTCTTCCGACGGCTCGGGCGCCGGCTCGAAGCCCACGCGATTCACGGCCACCGTGTAGCAGCCGTTTGCCACGGCGTGGGAGCGCTGAACGAGCTCCCAGGCCTCCTTCTGCGATGCACCGCGCGCTGCTTTCTCCGACGGCAGCCATCCAATGGCCGTCGGGTAAAACAGGATCTCGGCGCCGCGCAGTGCGGTCAGTCGCGCGGCCTCCGGATACCACTGATCCCAGCAAATGAGCGTTCCGATCGTCGCATGTTCGGTGCGGAATGTCCGGAAGCCAAGATCACCAGGCGCAAAGTAGAATTTCTCGTAGAAAAGGGGATCGTCGGGGATGTGCATCTTTCGGTACCGGCCGATGAATCCCCGGTCGCCGTCGACCACGGCGATCGTGTTGTGATAAAGACCTTCCGCGCGCTTCTCGAATACGCTGACGAGTATGGTCACGTCCAGCTTTCGAGCGATCTCCTCAAATCTCGACGTGGTGGGGCCGGGGATGGGCTCCGCCAGCCGAAAGTGATCGTGATCCTCCGATTTGCAGAAGTATCGGGTCCGGAAGAGCTCTGGAAGGCAAATGATCTGCGCCCCGTCGGAGGCGGCTTGCTCCGTCATCTCCATCGCCCGGCGAACGTTCTCTGACGGATCCTCCCCGCAGCGCATCTGGACCAATCCCACGTGTACGGATCTACCCATTCTTTCTTCTCGATGCGCTCATCTCTCGATACTCACGAAGCGTGGTCCAGCACGCACTTGACGAGGAAATCATGCAGCAGGTTATCGACGGCACTCGTGTCCGCGAGGTTGTTGAGTACGGCTTGAAAGCTCTCGTCGGCGGCGATTTCGGGATAATGATCGCGGTACGCATATAACCGCTGCCGCTCGCGAAATGCATCCAATTCACTGTGAAACTGTGTGCCGTACATTCGGCGGCCGTCCATCCGAAACGCCTGATGCGGCTGCGTGTCGGAAACGGCAAGCTCTACGGCGTCGGGCGGAAGCATCTCCACGCGATCGTGGTGGCCCATGTTGGCGAGGAATCGATCGGGAAAGTTGCCGAAGAGAGGATCGTCGCGCCCGGCGTCCGTGAGTGAAACGGGATGGCAACCCAGCTCGGCCAGCTCCGAATCATGAATGATGCGACCACCTAATGCGCGGGCAATGAGCTGATGTCCCCAGCACGATCCGAAGGTCGGAAAGTCGATTTCGTAGGCGTAGCGGACCAGATCGAGGACAGGCCCCATCCATGGGTAATCCTCCGTCGCCGAGAATTCGCCGGCGCCGCCGATCATCAGGGCATCGAAGCCGCGGAGCAGTTCCGGGCGGATGTCGTCGCGCAAAACGTTGACTGCCCGAAGCTGCCGGGGATCGATGCGGCATCGCTCCAGGAAACACTCCTGCTCCTGCAGCTCGATGTCAGCGGTGCTGCGGGCCTGGATGAGTAGAATGCGTAAATCGGTCAATTCGCGCATCAGCTCATGAGATAGTCAGGCGGGAGTAGATCGGAAAAGTGCGCTTTCAGCATCTCATAGAGTCGATGTAAGGGCAGCCCGACTACGTTGTAGTAGTCGCCTTCGATCCCTTCGATGAACAACGCACCTCGATCATCCTGAATGCCATAGGCGCCGGCCTTGTCCATAGGCGAGCCGGTTCTCACGTAGGCATCGATCTCGTCATCATACATCTGCGCGAAGGTGACGCGCGTGGCCTCATGCGCCGTGACGGCACGCGAAGAGGATGGTTGAATGAGGGCGATGCCCGTAAACACCGTGTGCGTTTGCCCGGCGAGGCGGCGGAGCGTCTCGCGGGCCTCATCGGGCGTGGAGGGTTTGTCCAGGATGCTATCGTCCAGGATCACGATGGTGTCCGCACCCAATGTGAGGGATTCTGGATGCCGCGATGCAACGGCCTCGGCCTTCCGGCGAGCGAGTATCTCGGCGATCTCCGGCGGAGGCACGCCGGCGGGAGGTGTTTCGTCCGCATCGCTTGGCTCAACGATGAAGGTCATTCCGATCCGACTCAGAAGTTGATGACGGCGCGGCGACGCAGAGGCCAGCACGAGAGGAACGCGAAGCTTCATGGATGACGACGTCGCACGAGGGATACACAGGCCAGAAGGAGTACGCCGAGCGACGCAACCGAGACCCAATCGCCAAATCGCATATAGGGGGTCGGTGAGACGCGTTCCGGAACGACCACCGGGCGCACGGCCTGCTGCATCCAGCCGATGCGCTCGGTGACGGCGCCATCCGGACCGATGACTCCGGATAGGCCGGAGACGGAGACCTGGATCAGAGGCAAGCCGGATTCGATAGCCCGCAATCGATTGAAGGCAAGATGTTGTTTGTATCCGAACGAATCGCCCCACCAGCCGTCCTGCGTCAACGTTATGATGGCGCGCGCTCCACCGTCGGCGTAATCGCGCACGAGGTCGTCGAAGAGCGACTCAAAGCAAATTAGTACGCCCAAGGATACGTCCGAGATCTTCAGGAGGTCACCCTCTTTTCCCGCGAGGTAACCTCGGACGCCACCAGCCGGCAACGCCAGGCGTCGAAGCCAGGGCCAGCGATCCTCGAATGGAACGCCTTCCGCGAAAGGAACGAGGCGCCGCTTTCGATAGATCTGAGGCGTCTCGCCGGGGTTGTACAGCACGGCGGCGTTGTAGTATCCGCCCGAGTCCGTTTCCAGAACGGCGCCCGTTATCACGGCGACACCCGCCGAGTCTACCCACCTACGAACGCGCGACCGGATCGCCCCATCCGGAGGTAGCGCCGTTTCCGGCCAGATCCATATCTGCGGCGCCAGTGATCTCGTTGTATCCGCTGGATTCAGGGCCCCAGTGACGCTGCCGTCATTGAGTGTGAGGAGCACGTCCACACGCTGGTGGTCATGGACATCCGCCCACTCACGAGCCGGGAGGCCCGGCTGAATGATGCCCATTCGTAAATCGGTTGGATGAATTTCGGGCCTCGAGATCCAGCCTCCGACGAGCGCTGCGGCAATGAGCACGGCGGCGGAGGCACCCGAAACGACGGCCGCCCGGCGCCTCGCGCACAATACCATCCCCAGCAGAAGACCGTTGACCATCAATACGAAGAGTGTCAGCAACGGAACGCCCCCCAGCGCGGCAAGCTGATGGATGGGGTCGAGATCCGCCTGCGTATGCCCCAGGAGCGACCACGGAAAGGCGAGCGGACCCCGTCGGAATCCGACCTCCATCAGAACGAACAGCGCTGCCAGTGTGAGGAATCCGGGCAGCGACCCAAGCCGCCGTCGAAAGGGCGTGGCCAGGCCGAAGGGGAGGGCCATCCACAAAGGCATGATGAGCAGGCCGGGAAGCGACAGCCACGCGGTCTCCGGCATCGCGTGAAACAGTGGCCACTGAAAGGCGACCGAAAACGTGATCAGAAATGCCACAAACGCGTCGATCCAGGCACGCCGGGCGGAGGCCGTCTCCATCCACACGATCAGCAGCGGGAGCAGCGCCACCCAGGCCAGGGCGGGGAACGGAAAGGGAGGGAAGCTCAGCCCCAGTAGAATTCCGGTTGCGGTCAGTGCGGGCAGGCGCGGCAGCCGAATGGGCCTCAACATCCTATTTGACACGGCGCGGGCAGGGGGCTAACTTTTGCGCGCATTCCGCGCACGTCTCGTTCCGGTCCATGATCGTACTCACAGTTTGTAATCATAAAGGTGGAACCGGAAAAACCACGTCCGTCATCCATCTAGCCGCCGCCCTCGGACTGAGCGGCTTCCGAACGCTGGCGGTGGACCTCGATCCGCAATGCTTCCTCACCCACATGCTGGGACTGGAGGAGCCGCCGGAGAGCCGCTCGTCCTCGGTGCTTTTCGATGGACAGGCTGCGCTACGCGACGTGCCCACGGAGCGCGCGTCAAATTTCGACGTCATTCCATCCTCTCGTGCGCTTACCCGACACATGCGTAGGCTGAACAAGCCCACGGACGTGTACTGGGCCCGGGAGTCGCTGCAATCGGGAGCGGATTACGACGTCGTGATCTTCGATACCGCGGCGGCCGTGACAGTCTATAGCCTAAACGCGCTAGTCGCAAGCACGGCCGTGCTCATTCCAGTGACGCCGGAATACCAGCCCGTCGTAGGGGCCGAGCAGACGGTGGGCTCCGTGGAGATCGTACGTGAGCGCCTGAATCCGGATCTGCAATCGCCGTTGTTCCTGTTTACTCAAGTGGACTTCCGGAAGAATAGTCACCGGTTCTATCGGCAGTACATGCGCGACAAATACGGATCGGCCGTAATGCGCACCATCATTCGAACGAGTACGGCGCTCGCGCTGAGCCACACGGACGGCACGACGGCATTCGAGCACGATCCACACTCGCGCGGCGCGCGCGATTACGCCAATGCGACCGACGAGCTTCTGCGGCGCCTCGGTGTGGATGCTCCGGCCTCCAACCGTAACGGCCACGTAGACGGCGAACAGGACCAATCCGCGAGCACGGCTTTCGGTCGCAACGTCGATACCGTTCCAGGATCGGTGCGTCAGGTCGGAACCTGATTCATGTGGCGGGCAGCCTCGCTTCTGGCATTTTCTGGCGCGCTGAGCATGCTCACCCTGATTCTCCTCGGTACCCGCGTCGCCGGCATCCCGCCACTTGGCGCCCTCCTCGATCCCAAAGACGGATTTTACAGAACGGCCCGCCTCGCGGATGCTCCGCCGGCTGGCATCGTGCGAATTCACGGCGTGGCGGATAGCGTGCTGATCGTCTGGGATGAACGATCCGTACCGCACATTTTCGCGGGCAGCGGGCTCGCTGCCGTCAGTGCGCTCGGGTACGTGCACGCATACCACCGACTTTTCCAGCTCGACTTCATACCTCGTGCAGCGTCCGGCCGATTAGCGGCGGCGCTGGGTCCGGCGGCCGTCGAAGCGGATGCGTTCCTGCGGCGAACCGGGATGGATTGGGGTGCGCGGAGGAACCTGGAGCGCATCGAAGAGGACGCGGGACTCGAGCTCGAAATCCTGAAGGCGTACTGCCGCGGCGTTAATGCCTACGTGGATCGGCTAGCGAATCGGGACCTGCCTTTCGAGTTCAGATTGCTCGGGTACGAGCCTGATCGTTGCACACCGATCCAATCGCTTCGCGTGTTGCAGTACATGAACTTCGATCTGACGTATCGAAGCGACGATGCGGCATACGGGTGGCTGCGACGGCGTCTCACCGATGAGGATTATGCATTGCTGTATCCGGAGAACCCGGACTATTCCATACCGATCATTCCCTCCGTCGGCAACCCTGGTGCGCGCCGGTCGGCTGCAGCTGCACAGTCTGCCGCGAAGCGCCCGTCTGCGCCTGTAACGGCCCCGCCGAGCGGCTCGTCGGCCGCGCATGCGCAACTCTCACCTCTCCTTGAAGGCTATCTTCCGGGCAAGGGATCGAACAACTGGGCGGTTGCGGGGGACCGATCCGCTACGGGGAAGCCGATCCTGGCCGGCGATATGCATCTTGCCGTGACGCTTCCGGCGATCTGGTACGAAGCGCATATCGTCACGCCAGAGATCAATGCCTACGGTGTGACCATTCCTGGAGCGCCCTTCCTGGTGGAGGCCTTCAACGAGCACCTCGGATGGGCCTTCACGAACACGGGCTCCGATCAGATCGATCATTATCGGGTGGATGTCGATAGCTCGGCGACCAGATATCGGTACGACGGCGCGTGGCGAGAGATCGAGTTGGTTGTCGATACGATCTGGGTGAATGGAGGAGAGGCCGTTCTCGACACACTTCGCTATACGCACCTCGGCCCGCTTACCTATCGCGGAGGAGAGTGGATCGCGGAGCGGTGGGTGGCCCATGAACCGAGCCGGACGCTGCTGGCCATCTGGCTGATGAACCATGCGCGGAGTCACGACGAATTTCAGGAGGCGCTCCGATACTGGGACACGCCGATGCAGAACATCCTATACGCGGATACGGCCGGCGCGATCAGCATCCGGTCAACGGGATATCTACCCGTCCGCCGGAACCGCAGTGGGGCGGGACTTCTCGACGGAGACACGTCGGCGAGCGCCTGGACGGGCCGAGTGCCTTTTGAGGAACTCCCATACGCGTCGGTTGCGGATCGGGACTACTTGACATCCACCAATCAGAAACCGACCGACGCATCATACCCTTACTACCTCGGGCACGACTGGGGCGACCGCACGTACCGATCCATCCGAATCGATACGCTGCTCAGGAGCCGCCCATCTCATACCGTACGCGATTTTCAGAACTACCAATCTGACGTATATGCCGTTCAGCGCGATTTCTTCATTCCGCTGATCGATACTCTGAGCGGCCTCACGGGTAGCGCCCACGAGCTTCGACGGATGCTGACCGCCTGGGACGGCTCCACGTCACTGGATCGGAACGAGCCCATCGCCTTCCACTTCTTCCTCACCGAGCTCGAGCGCTTAGCCTGGGACGAGGGTGTCCTCGATGCCGTCATGGTGGGCCCCCGAGGAGACACCCTTCCCAGCCCCCTGCCTTTACCCAGGCCTGCACAGACGCGTCTGTACTACCTGCTGGCCAACCAGCCGCGGTCACCATGGCTGGACATGACGTCGACCCTCGAACGCGAAACGGCCGCGCAATTGTTGCGTCGTGCCCTCGAGTCGGCGGCAGCTGAGCTCGAACTGAGATACGGGTGGATGACGCCGGACTGGCGATGGGGCCGACGCCACGGCATCCGATTCCATCATCTCATCAGTGCCCTGACGCCGCTCGGCCGTGGACCGATACCATATCCCGGCTACGATCAGACGCTCTCGCCCGCCGCCGATACGCTCGCCACCCACAGCGCTAGCTGGCGGGTCGTCGTTGATTTCAGCCAGTCACCACCCCGTGCGGTCGGCGTCTATCCGGGCGGTCAGAATGGAAATCCGTTCAGCACCACCTACGATCTCCATATTGGACGCTACGTCGCATTCGAATACTACACGTTGCGCAATGTGCGACGCCCGGAAGACCTGATGGGCGAATCGCTCCTCCATCAAACGACCATCACACCAGAATAGCCGGAGCTTGCCATGGAGCAGCATCGGGGCGCCGAGCAGCGCTTCTCTTCTCGTCTTGGAATGCTTCTGAGCGTCATTGGCATCGCCGTTGGAACGGGGAATATCTGGCGCTTTCCACGCATTGCGGCTCAGAACGGTGGCGACGAGGGGGCGGGCGCCTTCCTCATCGCGTGGATCATCTTCCTTTTCATCTGGAGCATCCCCCTGATCATAGCCGAATATGCGCTGGGGCGGCATGGCCGGAAAGGTGTGATCGGCTCTTTCGTGAAATCAGCCGGTGAACGGTTTGCGTGGATGGGCAGCTTCGTGGCGTTCGTCGCCACCGCCATCATGTTCTATTACTCGGTCGTGGCAGGGTGGTGCGCCTATTACTTCATCGCGATGTTGACACGGCCCCTGCCATTGAGCCTCGAGGGCGCGACGCAGGTGTGGGATGGATTCCAGTCGGGCGGCTTGCCGATGTTGTTCCATGCGGCGGCCATCGGGCTCGGATCCCTGGCGGTGTGGAGGGGCGTCTCGTCCATCGAGCGCGTGAACAAAGTCCTCATCCCGACGCTGTTCATCATCGTTGTGCTCTGCGTCATCCGCGCGATCACGCTGCCGGGCTCCGGCGATGGACTGCGATTTCTCTTCACGCCGCAGCTCGACCTACTCGGCCGCCCCTCCGTGTGGCTCGAAGCTCTGACGCAGAACGCGTGGGATACGGGCGCCGGCTGGGGACTCATCCTCACCTATGGCGCCTACATGCAGCGGCGGCATGGCATCGTGAAGAATGCCTTCATCACAGGCATCGGAAACAATACCGTTTCGCTGCTGGCGGCTATCATGATTTTCGGGACGGTCTTCGCGGTTCTGGGCGCCGAGATGTCCCGCCCCGAGGTTCTTGAGGTGATGAAATCGAGCGGCCCGGCCTCGACGGGTTTGACCTTCATCTGGATGCCGCAGCTTTTTGCCAGGATGCAGTTCGGAAGCATACTGGCCGTGCTCTTCTTTCTCGGCCTGAGCTTCGCTGCGTTTACCTCCCTGATCTCGATGATCGAGCTGGCCACGCGCGTCCTTATGGATGCAGGCTTGCGCCGGCCCCAGGCGATCGCGTGTGTGGGACTGTTCGGGTTTGTGCTTGGAATCCCCTCGGCGTTGTCACTCAATTTCCTCGGCAATCAGGACTTCGTATGGGGTGTGGCCCTCATGATCTCGGGGGCCTTCGTCGCCTTCGCCGTCATCCGATACGGCGTCGCTGATTTCGCGCGCGACGTCATTTCAGGCGGGGAAGGAGACTGGTCGGCCGGCCGAGGCTGGCAAAGCCTCATCCGCTACGCCGTGCCGCTGCAGGCCCTCGTGCTGCTCGTGTGGTGGCTCTATCTGGCAGCATCGACCTATGCGCCGGATACGTGGTACGATCCGTTCGAACCCTACAGCGTGATGACGTGCCTGGCACAGTGGGGCGCCGCACTCCTCGTCCTGGTGGGCCTCAATCGATGGATCGTGCAGCGGACGTCCTACGGGTCAAACCGGTAGCCGCGACCGTAGATCGTCAGGATGTGGCGCGGCGCGTCACGGTCGGGTTCGATTTTCTTGCGCAGTGATGCGACGTGGCGGTCCACCGTCCGTGTGTCCACTTCGGGAGGCAGGCTCCAGACGTCGCGCAGCAGCGTTTCGCGACTGATCACTTTGCGGCTGTTGTTGATGAGGTAGCGCAGGAGCTCGTATTCGAGAGCGGTGAATGAGATGGGTTCACCATCTCGATCAGCTTCGTTCGATGAGAAGTTGACCCTGACCCGTCCAAACTCATGGACGTCCATCGGTGCTTCTGCGGCAGTTTTGGTTCTGGAGAGGATGGCGCGCAGCCGTGCTTCCAGGAGATCGGCGGAAAAAGGCTTCGACACGTAGTCGTCGGCGCCGAGGCTGAATCCCGTGAGGATGTCTTCCTGGCTCCCGCGCGCCGTGAGCATGATCGTCGGCACGGTGATGCGGGCTTCCCGGATGCTCTTTAGAATTTCGAATCCGCTCAGGCCCGGCAACATTACATCGAGCAGGATCACATCGAACGGGCCTTCAGACTTCAGGCAATCCAGCGCCGCGGATCCGTCCGCGCAGGAGATGACCTCATACCCGCCGACGTTCAGGTAATCAACGAGGGCCCCCCGCAGGTCATTGTCGTCTTCCACGAGGAAGAGCCGGTAGGCCGTTGCGCCGTCGTGGCCCGGTGTCGAACCCGGCGGGTACCTTGTAAACTGCCGCTCCATACCTCCGCCCACTCTTCTCATGACCTGCGTCTCTCATCGCGCGAGAACCTGCAAGCTACCATCCCAGGATTGCATTGAATAGCAGTGTGCGGTTGAAATGAGTATGGGGGCACGCCTGTCCGGAATAGGGATATCCCTGAGAATTGCGCCTAGGCAAAACCGCCTAAAGTTCCTCGGCGCTTCGACCGATACCGCTCATCAGGTGAACTCTCTCGTTCGATCTAGGGCCTGATATGATTGGAGTCGGTGGGACTGTACTTGGCGTAACCATTCTACAGGGCGCTTCGCCCGTACACGTAGCGGCAGCGGCCGCCGTGCTTCTGATCGTGGTGACGTGGTTCGCCTGGAGGCGGGTGGCGCACTGGAAACGCGAAGCCAGGAGGGGCCGCGTCGCGCTCGATTCAATTGGCGGACCCGTCATCGTCACGGATGCTGATCTGCGGATCCTCGACAGCAACAAAGCGGCACGGGTCCGACTGGGCCTCGGTAAGCAGCGCCGTCGGAATGAGGACCTACTGGCGGTGCTTGGAGTGACGGATAAGGAGGTGGCCGACTCCGTTTCGGATGACGTGCGCACGAAGGGGCAGGCAACGATCGAGACGCTTGTCCCCGGTGCGAAAGGCGCTTTCTATACGCGGGCTCGGTTAAACGCCATGGAAGTCGATGGCCGCACCCGTATCGTCGTACTACTGGAGGACCTGTCCGAGGAGCACAACCAGAGCGTTCAGTACGAGGCCTTTATCGATTACATCATCCAGCATGCGCCCGTCGAAGTCTCCATCCTTGCCCCCGATGGCCGCTACCTGTATCTCAGCTCGTCGCTCATCGAGGACGCGGAACAGCAGAAGTGGCTGATAGGCAAGACCGACCTCGACTACTGCCGCGAGTCAGGATTGCACATCGAGCTGGCTCTTCGGCGCCGGGGCCACCGCATGGAGGCTATCGACAGCAAGCAGACCGTCTTTTTCGAAGAGGAGGTCGTCGTGGATGGAGTCAATCGGCAATTTGCCTGGCGATATTGCCCGTACCTCGACGAGAACGGTGAGGTCGCCATGGTGCTCGGGTTCGGCATCGACCGGACGGAAGTCACCGTGCTGGAGAGAGATCTCCGGGATGCACGCGAAGAGTGGCAGAAGGCAACCCGCCTGAAGGAGGCGCTGCTTCAGAACGTCAGCCACGAGATCCGGACGCCGCTCTCCGGCATTATCGCCACAGCGAAGATGCTTCAGCCGGAGGTGCCCCCGGAAGCTCGAGACTTCCTTCGAAACATCGAAGAGAACGGGCTGAGGCTCTCCGATACACTGACGCACATCCTCGACCTGTCGGGCTTGCAGGCCGAGAACCTCGAATTCCGGCCTGAAATCCTAAACCTGTCCGCTGAAGTCGAGGAGGTGGTGCGAAGCGTGCAGCACACGACGAGTCAGCGCGGGCTGTTTCTGAAGTGTTCGACCTCGTCTCCAGAGATCCTCGTTCGAGGTGATCGGGTAGGCCTGGCTCGGTGCATCAAGAGTCTGGTGGACAATGCCGTAAAGTTCACCGAAGATGGCGGGATTCTTCTGGACGTGTCGCAGAGTCGCGAGTACGCCTACGTGCGCGTGATGGATACCGGCGTCGGCATCGACACGGAGGTTCTTCCGAACGTCTTTGAGGCCTTCACACAAGAGGAGGACGGGACCAGTCGCACCTTCGAAGGGGTAGGACTCGGGCTGACCGTGGCGCGCAAACTGGTCTCGATGATGGATGGCGACATCCGCGTGCATAGTCGGAAGGGGGCAGGCAGCTCCTTCGTCGTTCGACTGCCTCTCGTCATCCAGGAGCTGAAACGCCGCAGCGCAATCAAGTCTCGTATTCTCATTGCCGACGCGCAGATGGAGTCCCACCGGATCATTGCCCACATGCTCGGCGAGTACTTCGAGTTCGATTCCGCACATTCTCTGGGGGAAGCGGCAGCGCTCTCGGGCCGCAAGGAGTTCGAGGCCGTATTCATCGATACCGATCTCGACCCTGGGAGCAATTCGTACGAGTTGCTCCGGAGCTTCCGCGAATCGCCCAGTTTTCGAGACATCCCACTCATCCTGATCGATCAGAAGCGTATGAACGGGCGTAAGGCCGCCGCACTGGATGAAGGTTGGGACGATTACGTCGCGAAGCCGCTCCAGAAGCTCGATTTGCTCAACGTTCTGTACGAGCACACGGGGCACGCGGCGCCGGTAGTCTGAGCGGTTAGGCAGGATTGTTGATATCGCAGTTGGAATGCTGTCGGAGGGCGGTGCTGCAGCCCGCCCAGGCGGAACTTGCAGCCTCCGACGGGTCTTAGCTTAGGCGAAAATGGAGAGGGCCGGTTTGGCCGACATCTCCGTACATCAGAACCAACTGCGACGACGATGACTGCAAACATCCCTTTCCGCCACCGCACACTCTTCTGGACGCCTCTGTTGGTGGCTCTCATCGTGCTGCCGGCCCGGGCGCAGGAATTGCCTCTGGGATCGGCGCTCCCGATGGCCAATGCCTCTTTTGCGAATGTGGCGGGAGGGCAGGCGTCGCTTGGTTCGTTGGCGGGCGAGCAGGGCACCGTCGTCGTATTCTGGAGTAACCAGTGCCCCTGGGTGGAGCGCTACCAGGGGCGGCTCAGTGCTCTTGCCCAAGAGTTCGGAAGTCGCGGCTTTCGTTTTGTTCTGGTCAACTCGAACGATCCCTCTGCATATCCGCAGGAGTCGGCCGAAGCAGGCGCCGAGAGTTTCCGGCGGGCCGGATTCCCTGCGTCCGTAGTTTACCTCTCCGATCCGACGTCCCAACTTGCCAAGGCATTTGGCGCTGAGCGGACGCCGCACGTGTACGTGTTCGATGGCGCCCGAGCGCTCGTCTATGTGGGCACAATCGACGACAGCCCGGGAGATCCAGCGAGCGTCAGTCAGCAGTTTCTTCGGGACGCGCTCTCCGCCATAGCCGAAGGATCGAACGTGGCCGTGTCGCAGACGAAGGCCTTTGGATGCACCATCAAGCCGGTGGAGTGAACACGGGTGACGGGGCTATCGAAGGGATAGCGGATCGACTCTTTCGGCTTGAGGATGGAGGGGCGACGCACGAGTTCGCGGAGCTCGCCGAGCTAATCGTTGGATATCAGCGGGAGCGAAACCCCGTTTATGGCCGTTATTGCAAGGCAATAGGTGATTTTGGCGAGCAGCTCTTCCCCTATCTGCCAATTGCTGCATTCAAGGAATCGCCGGTTACGTGCTACCCGCCGGAACAGGCCGAGCGCGTGTTCGAGAGCAGCGGCACGGGTTCGGGCCGGCCGAGTCGCCACTACGTCAGGGACCTTCGACTCTATGAGCGCGCCATCGATGAACACTTCCGGCGCGTGTTTGGCGAGGCCCCGTTTGTGCTGGCGGCGCATCTGCCTCACTACGCGGAAATGGGCAGCCGGTCGTCCTTGTTGTACATGGTCGACTATATACGCGTGCAAATGGCCGTTCTCGGAAGTAGGTCGTTTCTGGAGGAGCCGGAGCGCCTGTCAGATTTCATCGAGCTGAGTGAACAGAATGGGGTCCCACTCGTGGTCATTGGCGCGGCGTTCGGCCTGCTACAACTTGTCGAACATCATCCCTGTCAGCTTCCGGCTAATGCGCTCGTCATTGAGACGGGTGGGATGAAGACATATCGGCGCGAGATCAACCGTACGGATTTGCACGAACGCCTTGCCGCCGGCTTTGGCGTCGACCGTGGTCGCATTTATAGCGAGTACGGCATGTGCGAGCTTCTGAGTCAGTGCTACACCCGAGGCGATGAGATATTTCTTCCGCCTCCCTGGATGAGAATCCAGGTACTCGACCCGGAGGATCCGTTCCGGGAGGTCGACGAAGGCAAGGTCGGGGTCTTGGCGGTGCTCGATCTGGCGAACATCCACACCGTTTCGCCCATTCTGACTGAAGACCGTGCCGTCCGGATCGGCGACGGCTTCGCCGTTCTGGGCCGACTATCGGGGGCGGAGTTGCGGGGTTGCAATTTTCTGCTGGAGAACGTCTGACGGGATCGATCCCATGCGCTCTACCGATACCGAACAGTTGGCGGAGTCCATCGCAGCCGTAGCGGTGGCCTGGCGCGAACCGGATCATCCCGAGCGTGAGCGTGCCGTAGAGCAGACGCTCGCACTGGAATCCAACACCTTCACCGAAGAAGCGGTCGCCTTCGCCATCAACCAGCAAATGGCCCTCATCACGGCCCGATCGCTGTCCAGATGGATACAAGGCCGCCGGCCTCGATCCCGGCTCACAGTGGGCGTCCTCAATGCCGGCAATATTCCGATGGTTGAGTTGCAGGATTTCCTCGCCGTTGTTCTGACGGGGCACAGATACGTGGGCCATGTATCTTCCAGATCACCAGCACTTCTTCCGGCCTTTGCAGCAGATGTGAGTGCTCATCACGGCAGCCTCGATGCGGAATTCGTCACGGCCGATGAGCTATTCAAGAGAGTCGATGCCGTAATTGCGACCGGCCGCGATGAAACGGCGCAGTGGGTTCATGAACAGGCGGCGGCGCACGCCATACCGGAGCATCGACGGCTCGTTCGCGGCCACGGATTCGCCGTCGCCGTGCTCGACGGGGAGGAGGCCGACGAAGATTACGAGCATCTGGCTGAGGATGCGCTTCTTCATGAGGGATTGGGATGCCGAAACGTGGCGATCGTTTGGGCGCCGAAGGATCTCGCCCCCGATGCCTTCATGGATGCGCTGGCAAGGTTTCGAGCCGTTTTCCCGGCGCACGAAAGCACACCGCGGCGCCTGAAGATGCAACAGGCGTTTCTGGCGGCCGTGAACGCCCCGCATGCCTACGGAGAAGGGCTCGAATTTCTCATCAGCAAAGGAGAGCCCGAGGCACAGCAGCCGGGTCACATTCGTTGGGTCGAGTACTCCGACGTCACGGACATAAGACCGTGGCTCGATCAGCATCACCACCAGGTTCAGCTCTTGACCGCCAGGCCTGCCGTCATCGAGGCGCTACGCACCGGCCTTCATGGCTCGGACCATCCGTTTTCCATCGAGCCGTTGGGCTCGGCTCAACGGCCCCCCCTTGGTTGGTGCCCGGGAGGCATCGACACCATCGAATTTCTTACGCAACTCCAATAGCTACGTCAGCCTTGTACTCGGTCGGAACCTCCATTCGCATTCACTCGCGAACGATCACTTCCACAACCGCCTGCTCCACTGCAGAGACGATCTTGTCCCACCCCGCGACAGGGTCCTTCGTGACGGTCAAGAAATCCGGCACGATGAACACGTTCATGACGCCCGCGATGGAGAAAAGGCGCTCGCCCAGGGGATGACCGGTGGCCTCTGCTGCCGAGCTGAAGGATTCCATTCCCGAGTCGATGAAGCGACCCTTGCTGAGAGTAAACTTCAGACTGTTCGGATTCGGTGTAGGGGAGACCTTTAATTTTGCCATGAGGCTATTCGATGCTTCGCCACGTAGTGTTGTAAAAAATGTGTACCATTCAAAAGTATACTCGATTCTCAACGCACTACGGTGCCGGATCGCAGGTTAGAACGATTCCTAATCATTTTACGAATCCACATTGAACATGGAGGTCATCCCGGAGCGAACACCCGCAACGCATCCTCCTGCGACCACGGATCATCAACTGCCGGAAGCGCGGAGCAAGGTGCAACGGATCACCCGCCAGACGAAAAGTCTGTTCGAGGACTTCACCCAGTGGGTGGAGCTTCGCCTGCGCCTGTTTCAGCTCGACGTGCAGGAGAAGATCCGCACGAAGGCGAATGAAGCTGCGATCAAGGTAGCTCCATTCATCGTGGGGGCGCTGGCCGGTTTCTTCCTGCTCATCACGGCGGCACTTTTTCTTGGATGGTGGCTTGGCCATCCGGCCTGGGGCTTTCTGATCATCACCGCACTCCTTTTCCTGGTTGCCGCCATCTTGTATGCTCGAAGCAAACGCCTCGAGATGAAAGAGCACGACGTAGACTGGAGCAGCTCGAACGGGCAGGCGAAATCCGGGTGAATCCGATAATCTACCGCCCTCACGGACCCTTCCGTGGGCGAAAGCCCCCTACATTCCACAATCGGTGATCTCTAAACCAGATGGCCAAGGATACGAAGAACAGATCGGAACTCGAGCGCGAGTTGGCTGCGAGGCGTGAATCCATCGAGCGCCGCATCGACAATCTGGAGGATGAGATTGTCTCCACGCCCCGGGCCATTAAGAAAGCGATTACCAGCCACCCCGTCGTGGGTGTAGCCGGTGCCGTTGCGGTCGGCCTCGCCGTCAGCCTGCTGTTCACGGGGCGTCGGCGGCGGACTCGCAGCGCCGCCGTTCACCAGGAACTGGTTGAGAAGTACATCGACGCAATTGGACAGGATGTTCGGCGTCGCACACGCCGTGGCAAAGATGTGGATCTGGCCGTACGCGAATCACTCCAGAATCGTACGCCACTTATCGTGTACAGCCCGCAGAGCGGTGACGCCACGGAGCCGTCGAGAGGCATGATTCGAAAAGCGGGCGACATCCTGATCACGACGGTACTCGGATTTGTCGTGAAGTCTGCCCTGGATCTCGTGAGCGCTCGCCTGAACGTACAAGAGCTTCACCGGCTGAGCGCACTCGAGGAAGACGAGCGACGAAATGCCGAAGCCGAGCCCAGCCTGACCGCCAACGGCGCCACCGGCGCGTATGAAGCAGGCTCCAGTTGGACGGAATCCCCTTCGGGGTCGTAGCCTCACCTCATCCTGTCGGAACTATGGCTCGACCTCGTGGTTGCGGATTGCGCGTTTTGGGCGCCACGATTCGTCGACTGTTTCCGCCGATCTGGTAGCCGGAGCCGCCAATCCGTATTGGAACTTCCGCCGATCCTTGTAACCTTAGCCGATCGAAGTTTCGCAGGGCTCCATCGCCCCTCATCACGCCGAATCTTCCCCGCAGAAGCATGCGAATAGTCTTTCTCGGTTCGCCGGGAATCGGTAAGGGTACTCAGGCCGCATTACTTGCTCAGCGCCGGGGCCTCGAACATACATCCACGGGCACCATTATTCGTGCGGCCATCGAGGCCGGCTCGCCCCTGGGCAAAAAGGCGCAGGAATACGTTCAGGATGGGCAGCTCGTGCCCGACGATCTGGTGCGTGTCCTCGCCGAAACGGCGATCGCCGATCAGAACTACGACGATTTTGTGCTCGACGGCTATCCGAGGACAATCGTTCAGGCAGAGTGGCTGACCGAGTTTCTTCGAGAACACGATGCGCCGCTCGATATCGTCATCCATCTTGACGTCCCCACTGACGTGATCGTCGACCGCCTCTCCAAACGTCGAGTTCACAAGATCACGGGCGAGAACTTTCACCTCGACTTCAAGCCGCCGCCCCCGGATATCGATCCGAGTCTGATCATTCAGCGAGACGACGACCGACCGGAGTCCATCCGGAAGCGATTGGAAGTCTACAATCGCGAAACGGAGCCCGTGACCGACTACTACCGACGCAAGGGGCTCTTTGTCAGCGTGAACGGTGTTGGCACGATCGAGGAAGTGTACGCGCGTGTGGAGCAGGCGTTGTGCATGGCGCCATTCGAGAAGAAGTCATCCTGAAGTGGGTCTGGATTTTCAGGAATGCCCACCACATCAAGCGACGTCTATCTCAAGGAGCGAATCCAGGAGGCACGCCACCTGATCGACACACGGCTGCGAGAGCTGGAGCATCCGGTCGAGCCGGCGGACCTCTACGACCCTGTACGATACGTTCTCGCGAGTGGCGGTAAGCGACTGCGGCCCTTATTACTTCTCATAGCCGGGGAGATCTTCGGGGTCGACTGGGAGCGGGCCCTCCCGGCTGCGTTGAGTGTGGAGGTGTTCCACAACTTTACGCTCGTCCACGATGACATCATGGACAACGCAGACGAGCGACGTGGACGCGCCACGGTCCATGTGAAGTGGGATGAGAGTACCGCCATCCTGTGCGGTGATTACTTGTTGGCGCTCTCCTATCAGCTCCTCGCCCGATCCTCCGATGTGGACGTGGGCCGCCTCGTCACGCGCTTTCAGCAGATGGTTGCTCGGCTCTGTGAGGGGCAGTCGCTGGACAAGTCGTTCGAGACACGCCCCTCTGTGTCGGTTTCGGAGTACCTGGACATGGTCGACTCCAAAACAGGGGCACTTCTTTGCGCATCACTCGAGCTCGGTGGAATGTTGGGCGGGGCGACGGAGGCCGACCTGAAGACACTGAACGCCATCGGGGCCGCGACCGGACGCGCCTTTCAGATCCAGGACGATCTGCTTGATCTGACGGCGGATGATGAGCGGTGGGGAAAGACCATCGGCGGAGATCTCATCGAGGGGAAAAAAACGTATCTGCTGCTGCGTGCACTCGAATCGACGGAGGGCGCGGATCGCGAATGGTTCTACGAGATCGTTCGCCGCAACGGGCTCCCGCCGGATCGCGTTGCGGAAGCACGTGAACGAATGGAGCGCTCAGGCGTGCTAGAGGATGCCCGCCGCGAAGTGATTCGCTACTCCGAGGCGGCCCTTGACTCGACTGACCGACTTCCGGATGTTCCCGCTGCCGAATCGCTGCGGTGGCTCCTCTCTAGGATGCAGGAGCGCCTGCACTGACGTGTCACGCCAAGCGAGAACCTGAGCCTACACGCATGGTCGTCCGCGAAGTCACCGTCACGAACCGAGCCGGAATTCACACCCGCCCGGCGTCGATGATCGTCCGAATTGCTTCGAAGTTCAAATCGGACTTCTACATCCAGAAGGACAGTTACGAAATCAATGGCAAGAGCATCATCGGCGTAATGACGCTCGCCGCCGAGCAGGGCGCGCGCCTCACGCTCACCTTCGATGGTGAGGATGAACAGGAAGCCGCCGAAGCCGTAGCCCGGTTGTTCGAGGAGGGATTCGGCGAAGTGATGTAGCTGTGATGTACACTGACAGGTCTCGCCACCGACTATGATATCCGAAGAGGACAAGGTCCATATCACAACCCATGAGGCCACGCCCCCGACCGCCGGCCTTGAGCGCCGAGGCGAGCGCGTGGTCGAGGGGATCGGTGTTGCGCCGGGGATAGCGATCGGACCGGCCTATTTGTATGCTCGTGCAGCCTTCGAGGTAGAGGAGCGGCATATTTCGGATGGTGATGCGGAAGAAGAGGTCAAGCGGTTCGAGCGGGCCGTCGCCAAGTCTGAAAGGGATCTGAATAAGATCGCGTCCATCGCACGGGAGAAGCTAGGCGAGGGCAGCTCGAGCATCTTTGAAGCTCAGGCCCTGATGCTCAGGGATGCAGAGCTCTACGAGGCCGTGCTGGAACGTATCCAGCAAGATCACATGAGCGCCGATTTCGCCGTGCACTCGGTGATCAGCAAGCACCGCCAACTTCTGAAGGCGAGCGACAGCGAATACCTGCGGGAGAGGGCGGATGATATGCTTGACCTGCAGGATCGCATCGTTCGGCACCTGCGGCGCGGGAAAATTCTTTCGGCGGTCGATCCCAAGTCCATCGTCGTGGCCGAGAGCCTCACCGCCGCCGACATCGTCCTTTTCAGCCGGCGCGGAATTCTGGCGACGGCCCTGGATTTCGGCGGGGCCACCTCCCACGTATCCATCATGGCGCGTGCACTGAGCCTGCCGGCCGTCGTAGGAACCCATGGCATCACGAATGAAGTGGAGACCGGCGACACGCTCATCATCGACGGAATGGCCGGGCGCGTCATCATCAACCCTACGGAGGCGACGCTCAATGTTTACAGGGATCGCCAGAAGCGCTACCGGCTCTTAATGCTGGAGCAGAAGCGGCTCGTTCCGTTGCCTTCTGAGACGCTCGACGGCGTCGAGGTCAAGTTGAGAGCGAACCTCGAATTTCAAGAGGAACTCAAGCTGCTGAAAGAGTACGGGGCCGATGGTGTCGGCCTCTTCCGCACGGAAATCCTGTTTCTGATGCAGCGCCGCATCTCGCTGTCGGAGGAGGAGCAGTTCGGTACGTATAAGCGCATCGTTGAGGCGGTCGGCCCGAGTCCGACGACCTTCCGCGTGCTCGATTTCGGGGGAGACAAGATGCTCCCCCTTGGTCACCGTGAGCAGAACCCGTTCCTCGGCTGGCGAGGAATCCGCATTCTGCTCGACAAGCCCGAGCTTCTGTATCCGCAGGTTCGCGCGATACTAAGAGCGAGTGCGTACGGTCCCACGCGAATCCTCCTGCCGATGGTGACCGACGTGGACGAGGTCCTGCGATTTCGCGCGGTCGCAAATGAGATCGCCGATGGTCTGCGCCGGAGCGGCATAGAGTACGACGAGAACGTGCCGATCGGCATCATGGTGGAGGTCCCTGCCGTCGCGCTGAAGGCCGAGCAGTTCGCGCGTGAGGTGGATTTCTTCTCGATCGGCACGAACGACCTGACGCAGTACACGATGGCCGTCGATCGAGGAAACGACCTCGTCGCCGAGAAATACCAGGAGTTTGACCCGGCGGTGCTGCAACTCATTCATCGCACCGTTCGAGCGGCCCGGCAGGCCGGAATCGAGGTCGGTATTTGTGGAGAGATGGCCGCGCGGCCCCTGGCCGTGCCCCTGCTCGTGGGCCTAGGCGTTAACGAGCTGAGTGCCTCTCCGATCTATCTGCCGGAGTTAAAACGGGTGATTCGCGCCATCCGAATACCGGAAGCTCAGGATCTCGCCACATCCTGCCTCGCGGCCCGTGACGCGCAGCAAGTCGAAAGCTCTCTCCGAAGCTGGCTCACTGCGCACGGTTGTGATGCCGGCGCGCTGCTCGAGCTCCAGAACGCGGCCACCTGACGTAACGCCTGGTTTCCCGGGGGCACATAGGTTTGACTTTACGCCTCCCCAAATTCGTGTAACTTGGGAACGGCGCCGAAAGACCTCGCGTAGCGCATGAAGCGGCGGAGCCAACCCTTCTGCAACCACATTTCAGCGAGTAGAATGCCGTATCGATGCGCGAGTGCTGCTCCCGCTGGTCGCTCCTGAATCGACCCCTTCGCTTCGCTGATCGAAAAATGTCCCGCAATCGACCGCGTCGTATTCTTTTGATCACGCTCTCGTTCGTGATCGCGGCTCCTGCGGTTGCGCAGTACACCTTTCATTTTGGCCGGAATAAGGTCCAGTACGACCAGTTCGATTGGCACATCCTGAAGACGGACCACTTCGACATCTACTACTATCCGGAGATGCAGGAGCTGGCCGAGACCGGGGCCTATTTCGCCGAAGAGGCCTACGAGGAGTTGCAGAACAAATTCAACTTCTCACTGAATCATCGTCCGCCCCTCATCTTCTATTCGTCCAATCTGCATTTCAAGCAGACGAACGTTACGCCGGGCTTCATCCCGGATGGGGTGGGAGGGTTCTTCGAGTTCCTGAAGGGTCGAGTCGTTATTCCTGCCAACGGCAACATCCACCAGTTCAGACGTGTCGTTCGGCACGAGCTCGTGCACGTCTTCACGTATTCGAAGGTGCTCCGAGTCATCCGGGATCACAGGCTTCCGCCGGACCGGTTTCTGCCCCTGTGGTTCACAGAAGGGCTGGCCGAGTACTGGTCCGGCGAGCCGGACCATTCGCACGAAATGGTAATTCGTGACGCCCTGTTCTCGAATTATCTGATGCCGCTCGAGAATATCTATCGCATTTCGGGCAGCTTCCTGATGTACAAGGAAGGCGAGGCGATCTGTCGATTTCTTGCTGAGACCTACGGGGAGGAGAAGATCCTTTTGTTGATCGAGAACTTCTGGAAGGACCGCGACTTCCGACGTGTCCTCGAGATCACCTTCCGGGAGGATTTCCGGTCGATTGATAGCAAGTGGCAGGCGTGGCTCAAGGAGCGCTACTTCGAGGAGCTCGACGATGTGCAGCTTACCTCCCTCATTGCCCGGGGCATTTCCACGCGGGGCTTCAGCTCCAAACCAGCCTTCTACCGGTTCAAGGACGGCACCCGAAAGGTCTACTTCCTCGGCAATAGGACCGGCTACAGCAACGTCTACGAGGTCGAGATCGACTCACTCTATCGTCCTCAGGGGGTACCGGAAGTCCTGATTCGAGGTGAACGGACGGATGAGTTCGAGGCTTTTCACCTGCTCGAGAGCCGGATGAGCATCTCGGCTGACGGCCAGCTGGCCTTCGTCACCAAGAGCGGCGAGTCCGACGTCATTCACGTCTACGATCTCGAGCGCGATGCGCTTGGCGCTACCTATAGCTTCGAGAATCTGGTGGCCGTCTATTCGCCGGACTGGAGTCCCGATGGAACCACGCTCGTCTTTTCGTCCATCGACCGGAGCGGTTACAGCGATCTCTACACCTTCGACGTTACAACCGGCCGCTTGATGAGGCTGACAAACGATAGCTATGACGATCGCGATCCGTCGTGGAGTCCGGATGGCTCGCGAATCGCGTTCTCGTCGGATCGAACCTCACTGGGGGAGGAGAACTTCTACAATTTGTTCGTTTTTGACGTGAATGCCGGCACGATCGACTACGTCACATACGGCCGGCGGCTGGATTTCTCTCCGCGATGGAGTCCTGATGGGGATCACATCGTGTTTACGAGCGCCGTTGAGGACTCGACCGGTTACTACGGCGCGCAGAACGTCTGGGTGGCCGACGTGCCGTTCGGCGATCCCTCGCCGGAGATCGTGGCGGCATCATCTCCCGTCCCTGCTACAGTGCCGCCGACGGGGTGGACGAGGGTGCGACGCCTTACGGAGCTGACGGCGGCTGCGTTCGATCCGCTCTGGACCTCGGACAACAAGCTGATCTTCTCCAGCTTCGAGCACTCCCGGTTCACTATCCGGAGTCTGTCGGACGTCGATTCATTGCTTGCGCATCCGCGCGTAGATCGAAGCGTGGCGCTGACCGACGCCGGCGAGCACTGGGCCTTTGCGCGCATCGGCATCGACAACGGGGCCGAACGGATCGCCTACAAGAAGCGATATTCGCTCGACATCGCGCAGGGCCAGATCAGCCAGAACCCCGTCTGGGGTACGCAAGGTGGAGCCGTGATGGCGTTCTCCGACATGATGGGGGACGACTACTGGTATGTGATGATGTACAACAACTCGCGTGGGTCGGACAGCTTTCTGAAGAGCCTGAACGTCGCCGTCTCACGCGTGCAACTTCGGAAGCGAGCGAACATTGGCTACGGTCTCTTCCGATACGGCGGTTTGCGATATGACATAACCGATCCGGACGCAGCTGTCGAGTATCCGACGCTCTGGGAAACGGTCTATGGTGGATATGGCGCCGTCAGCTATCCGCTCTCTACCTTCCGGAGGATCGAGCTAAGCACGTCATTGAGCTGGGATGACAAGTACATTCCCTGGAGAGACATCGATCGCCAGGCGCTCCTCGTGTCGAACTCGGTGGCGTTGGTGCACGACAATACACTCTGGGGGATGAACGGGCCCGTGGCTGGCTACCGCGGGAGCCTCTCGGCCGCCTACACCACGGACATCCTCTACTCGAACGTTAGCTATGTCACTCTCGCGCTCGACGTTCGTCATTACTGGCGGCCCCATCCATCCATCACATTCGCATCCAGGTTCCTCGGCCGGATGAACGAAGGGCGAGAGGCACGACTTTTCTTCATGGGAGGAAGTTGGGATCTGCGCGGATTTCGGCTATTCGGTGTGCGCGGCAAAAAGATGTGGTTCACGTCGCACGAGCTTCGCTTCCCGATCCTGACGGCACCGTCTCTCTACTTGCCGATACTCGCTCCTCTCGGCATCGCGAACTTGCGGGGCGCGCTCTTCTTCGATGCCGCGCATGCCTGGAACGACGATTATTATGAAGCAAACCTATCGGATCTCCAGCGGGCTCAACTAAACGTGGGAGAAACGCTGGGTGCCGTCGGCGGCGGGTTGCGTCTCAACCTTTTCGGCGGCATCGTCCTGCGCTATGACATCGGCTATCGGTATCGAGACGGATTCACCGAGCAGGACAAATTCTTCAAGCAGTTCTTCTTCGGCTGGGATTTCTGAACCGTTGCAAAAGCAACTTGCCACCCCGTTCGGCGCGGCGGCACGCGGCGGTGCTCTCGTGCTGCTACTGACCTGCGCTGTTTTGAGCTCCTCCGGATGCGGATCGCTTCAAATCCGGGGACGAAGTATCCTCAACCCGGTCTGGACAACCGAGGGGGACACGCCACTTCGCGCGAATTCCGTGGATGTCTCGCTCGATCCACCCCTGAAAAGGGTCTGGGTCTTTAACGCGGGTGCAGGATTCGGCCGGGTCTCTCCGCTGATCACGGGGGATGTCGCGCTGATAAGCACGCGCAGAGGCGAGGTGCATGCCGTCGATCTCATGAGCGGTCGCCGGGTCGGGCAGGCAGCTTTTGGAGAGTCGATCGACGGCACGCCGGTCATCGCAAACGGGATCCTGTATCTTCCGGTGAGTTGGGGACGGCACGTGTTGTACGCCTACGATCTGCGGACGGGCACTACGAGCTGGCGGGTGGAAGGCGCGCCCATCGAGGCCGGACTGGTCGTTTTCGAAGACCTCGTTATCGCTGCAGACCTGGAGGGAATGGTGCGAGCATTCAGCCGCGCCGATGGATCCGTGAGGTGGGAATCGAGACTTGGTGAAAAGGTGGCCGTGCGAGGGGCTCCGGTGCTGGTCGAGGATCGACTGATCGTGGGGGCTGATGATGGACGCGTTACGGCGATCGACGCGGTGGATGGGTCGGTACTCTGGCAGGTCAACACGGGGTCGCCCATCTTTGCGCCGCTTTCCGCTTCCTCAGATCAAGTCTATGTGGCATCGACCCGGGGAAACCTGTCCGCTCTGGATGTCTCGACGGGCGAGCTTGCATGGACCTACACACTTCCAGGCGAGAAGGTTTACGTCACCGCTCCGGCGGTCGGGAATGAAGACATCGTCTTCGGGGCATCAGACGGATTCGTACGATCCCTCGAACCGTCAGACGGAAGCCTGCTCTGGGCGGCCCAGGTGGATGGTGCCGTGGCCGCCACTCCGCTCATCAGTGCACAGACGATTTACGTGGGTACGATGCGGAGCCGGCTAATCGGTCTCGCTCGTCAGGACGGCGCGCGTGTGTGGGAGACGGAAGTAGAAGGGCGGATAAAGTCCCCCTTTGCCGTCAGCGGAACGCAGCTGTTGGTGCTGACAGAGCCACGTCATGTGTATCTCTTCGATGTCGAGGAAGCGTCTTATGCGGATCGTAGGCAGTAAGCTGGCATCAATCCTCCTCCTCGGGTGCTTGCTCTGCCAGGGCGCCGTTGCCCAGGAAAAAGCCTTCGTTCGCGTCGAAACGAATCTCCCGGAGGCCGTCATTTTCGCCGACTCGCTTCGGCTGGGCAGTCTGGCAGGCGAGGTAGTCGCCATTCCCTCGGAGACCAAGACACTTCGGTTGCTGCCGCCCAACACGAAGGGATGGTCCATCGCACCCGTAGCAAGACAGCTGGATCTGAGCCCAGGCGATACGCTCGACGTTACACTCGACTTTCCCTACCACTACCGAATCGAATCGGTGCCCTTCGGGGCCGAGGTACATATCGAATCGAATATTGGATCGCGGCGGCATATCGGTACGACCCCGACGTTATACTCGAGCCGACGGCCCATCTCCGGGATCATTCTGCTGGAGCGTCCCGGCTATGCCGTGGCTCGGGTTGAACCGGGCCAGGAAATATGGAATCGGCATATCGTTGAGTTGCTACCCTCAGATGCGCCCGATCCTACTGCCGCCCAGGTCCAGTGGCGGCCGCCGCGTCAACATCGCACGTGGATCGATTACGCCGCCCTGGGGACGGCCGTGGTTGCGGGCGCCGTGGCGATCCACTACAAGTTCAAAGCCGATGATCTCTACGCACAGTATGAAGAAACGGCGGATCCGTCGCTGCGACCGGCGATCAAGCGCTACGACGTGCGTTCGGGCATTGCCTTCGGCATGATGCAGGCCGGCATCGGCGTATTCGCCATTCGCCTCGCTATCCGCTAGTCTTCGACGATTTTCGTATTCTGGGTTGGAGCTGAACCATTCCCGTGGCGAGAGCGCGTCGAAATGACCATAAAGGAAAAGCTCGCGGATGACCTGAAAGCCGCCATGCGTGCGAAGGATGAGGTGCGCCTGCGCACCATTCGGTCCTTGCGCGCAGCCCTCATGGAGAAGGAAATTGCAGGGCGGTCGGGCGGAGAAGGATCGCTCACCTCTGAAGAGGAACTGGCCGTGCTTCAGAAGCAGGCGAAGCAGCGGAGAGATGCCATCGAACAATTCAAGAAGGCCGGCCGCGAAGATCTCAGCTCGCGCGAGGAAGCAGAGCTTCGGATCATCGAAGAGTACCTCCCGCGTCAGCTCTCCGATGCCGAAATCCGCGAGATCGTCCAGGAAGTAATTCAGACCAGCGGCGCTCAGTCGCGTGCCGATATGGGGAAGGTCATGGGGGTGGCCATGCAGCGGCTGCGCGGACGCGCAGAAGGGCGGAAGGTCCAACAAATTGTTCAGGAGCTTCTCTCCTGATCGGCACGTGGAGCTCGAATCGTTGGACGTGCTCATCGTGCTCGTCGTGATGATCGGCGTGCTTCGCGGTGTCACGACGGGCGCCGTTCGGCAAGTCGTTAGCCTGCTGGGGACGATCGTAGCCATCGTGCTCGGGCTCGAGCTGATGCACGTCGTGGGTGGAATTGTCGGGGCCGTCCTCGGGGCGGGCGAGCTCATCCAGCCGGCTCTCGGCTTCATCATCGTCTTCGCCGTTCTGCAGATTGTACTGTTGATCGCGTCTCGTCTGCTCGAGGCAGTCCTCAAGGCGCTGAAGCTCAACCCGCTGAACCGCGTGGCAGGTGCTGTCCTGGGAGGCCTCAAGGCGGTGCTCATTCTCAGCGTCGTGCTCTTGATGCTGGGCTTTTTCGACATGCCCGATCCGGAGAACAGAGAAGCGTCGGTCCTTTATGAGCCGGTTGCGGCCGTCTTCCCTGCTACCTGGGATCATGTGGCACGGTACCTGCCCTACATGCAAGAGCTGTCCGACAAGTTTGGGCGTGAAATCGAAGAGGTGCTGAGGGCCGACGCTCCAGAGGAGCCCAATGAATCAGACGAAGAGAATGAACCTTAGCCCAGCCGGGGCGGTGTGCCACGGGCCCGGCGCATGAGAAGCAGCCCTACAATGACCATCAACCCCCCGACGATCTGCGCGAGACGAACCGGCTCCCCCAGTAGCCAGAAGCTGCTTCCCAGGGCGATGAGCGGAACGAGATTCCCGTAGACGGCCGTGTTGGAGGCACCCACTCTGTCGATCGCGTTGTTCCAGATTGCGATGGTGAGGCCTGTCGAGAGCCCGCCGGAAAACAAGATGGCGGCCCAGTGGATCCACCGGATGTCAGCCCATCGAGTTTCGCCGTAGTAAGGGATGCCGAGGCCGAAGAGGAAGGGCAAAGCGAAGAGGAGGCTGAGGAAGGTCAGCCCGGTCGGCGAGACGTATGAAAGCATGGGCTTGCTCAGCGCCGTATAAGATCCCCAGAAAACGGCCGCTGCGAGCATGATCAGATTGCCGATGAAGGTGTTGCTCCCGAAATGCACTCCGTTGGAACCGCCCAGCACGATCACCACCGACCCCGCCAGGACGATCATGAGAGCGGCCCACGAAGATCGGGGGAGCGTTTCCAGCCCAAAGACATATCCAGTCACGGCGGTCCAGAGCGGCGCCGTGGCCATAATCAGCGCGGCATTGCCGGCTGTCGTGAAGTCAATCCCGACAATAAAGCAGAACTGATAGAAGAGGAAGCCGAGTATCCCGAGCCCGGCGATCTCACGGGCGCGCCTGCGCAGCGGCTCGAACAGCGGCTTCCCCAGCCTTCGCCGGTGCAGCGCATACAGGCTGCCCAATACGGTCGCAGAGACGATGAACCGGAACGTATTCAGCACGTGCGGATGCATGATCTCCAACACGGCCTTCACAATGGGAAAATTGATCCCCCAGACCATTACCACGAAAAGCAGCGCAGCCTCGCTTCGCCATGTCGGACGGTCTGGGGTGTCGGGCATCTTGGATGTTCATTTCTGCGGCGCGTATATATACCGGGCGACCTGTACATTCGCCGCCGTGCTTCCGTACTTTCCAGGCCAATTCCCAGGCTCTTCATAGAGGATCTCCCATGAGAGAAGACGGCATCAAAAAACTATACTACTCGATCGGCGAGGTCAGTGAAATGACTGGTCTCGAGCAGCACGTTCTTCGCTATTGGGAATCCGAATTCGACGTGCTGCGCCCGCGGAAGAATCGCGCCGGCCGCCGCATCTACACGGACGATGACATCGCGACGGTGCGTCGTATTCAGCATCTGCTGCGAGAGGAGAAGTACACGATCGAGGGAGCCCGCCGCGTTCTGCAGTCAAATGCCTCGGAAGACACGCCCAGGGCTCGTGAGGAGCTCGTAGAGCTACGTGATTTCCTAAAGGATCTGATTTCCCGGCTCGATACCAGATAGTTCGAACACGCGCCGGGTGCTCGCATCTGTACACAAGCGGGCGATTGTAAACGATTGGTGATGTCCGCACGTGGCCTGTCACCATTCGCCTCAACCAGACACGCAACCTGACGGAGGGAGGAGCTGCCTTCGTCCGTTCCGTTAGAAGCAGGAAGATGTGGAGGTTGAGAACCATGAGGCTACGATTTCGAAAGGCTGCGTGCAGACTTATCACAGGAGCGCTCCCCCTCACCCTATTGTTTGCGAGCCCCTGTTTCGCACAGCTCGACAACTCATTCAAGGTGACCGTCCGGGAAAAGACAAGCGCCCACCCGCGTGCCGATCAAGGCTGGCAAGAAGCCTTCGCTTTAGACGGCCAGCAGGGGGCCTCGGTCGCCCTTGTTCGCGGCCAGACCTACACCTTCCTGATGGACAATGTGCCGGCTATCCACCCGTTTTACATCTCAACGAGTGACGTGGGTCTGTCTGCGGATCCATACAACGAGGGAGTGACGGGCAATTTTGCGACTGGAGATGGAGAGGTGACGATAGACGTCACCGACAGCACGCCGGATCTACTTTATTACCAGTGCGGCACGCATGACTACATGGGGTGGACACTCCATGTGGTCGACGAGGTCTCGGCCGGGCTCGATCCCGTGGCTACAGGACTGACATCGCCAATCGCCATTGCGCAACCCGATGACGGCACGGACCGGCTGTTCATCGTTGATCAGGCCGGTTTGATTCGTGTCTACAGCGAAGGAATGCTCCTCGAGGAGCCCTTCCTCGATGTGAGAAGCAGGATGGTCACCCTCAACAACAATTTCGACGAGCGAGGCTTACTCGGATTAGCCTTTCACCCGGAGTACGCTTCAAACGGCAGATTCGTCGTCTACTACTCCGGTCCGCCTCGCGAGGGAATACCCGAAGGATGGAATCACACAGGGGTCGTCTCAGAATTCATGGTCGCAGCGGATGACCCCAACCTGGCCGACCCGAGTACCGAGCGTGTTCTGCTCCAGATCGACGAGCCGCAGTTCAACCACAATGGAGGGACGGTGCTGTTTGGGCCTGACGGATACCTGTATCTCTCGCTTGGCGATGGCGGGGGAGCCAACGACAATCAGGATGGTCACGTCGAGGATTGGTACGACTTCAACGCCGGCGGGAACGGCCAGGACATCGAGCAAAATCTGCTCGGTAATGTCCTCCGAATAGATGTCGATTCGGGCGACCCGTACGGCATTCCGCCCGGCAATCCGTTCGTGGAAGGCGATGGGCTGGATGAAATCTACGCGTATGGTCTGCGAAATCCCTATCGGATGTCCTTCGATCAGGGTGGTGAGTTCGGTCTCCTGGTTGCTGATGCCGGCCAGGCCCGCTGGGAGGAAGTGAGCCGGGTCCAGCTTGGTGACAATCTGGGCTGGAATGTCAAAGAGGGCACCCATTGCTTCGATGCTGCAAATCCGAACCAGGAGCCAGACTCTTGTCCGGATGTAGTCGGGGATGGCCATCCGGATGCCGGTGCGGTCCTCGTTTCGCCCGTGGTAGAGTATGCGAACGGCAATCAGGAGGACGGAATCGGCCTTGCCGTCGTTGGAGGCGCTGTCTACAGGGGATCGGCGCTGACCGACCTGCAAGGTAAGTATGTCTTCGGCGACTGGAGCACCGATTTCTCAAGCCCCGACGGCCACATTTACGTGGCGATGCCCACGGAGGAAGGGCTCTGGCCTTTTCAGCCACTCGAGCTCGTGAATCGCACCAATGGTGATCTAGGGCATTTCCTTCTAGCCATCGGCCAGGATCTCAACGGAGAACTCTATGTGCTCACCACGAACTCGGCAGGCCCCGGCGGCGAGTCAGGCATCGTTTACCGGTTGATCGATCCGACTAACGTGGCCGCAGATCCTGGAATGGAAGTCCCGGATCGTGTGGCCCTCGAACAGAATTTCCCTAATCCATTCAATCCGTCCACAACGATCGAATTCGTTCTCGCCTCGAGATCGCCTGTTACCTTGACCGTTTATGATGTGCTTGGACGTCGGGTGGCTGTGCTTCTCGATGGGAGCCTGCCGGCAGGCATGCATTCGGTGACGTGGGATGGAAAATCGGACCGGGGCATTTCGGCACCGAGTGGTGCTTACGTGTACCGGCTCGAGACCCCCGAAGTGAGCGTGTCCCGATTGATGACGCTCCTGAAATGAGCCTCACCGGCAAGGCCTGTGTAAACCCTCACTCCCGGTGAACCTTGTAATTCCTCGCTCGTTAGTAGTCGTCCTCAGCGATGTCGGTGTTCGGGCATCGCTGCCGGATCGGGACGTGGCGCAGTCCGGTAGCGCACTTGCATGGGGTGCAAGGGGTCGCGAGTTCGAATCTCGCCGTCCCGACAAGTCCTGGTAGGGACTCGCTTCAATCGGCGATTAGAGTACAAGCCCACGTGGTCCTGCCACGTGGGCTTTCGTTTGCGTTGACGGGCAACAGACGAATGCAGATCTTCGGTCAACTCCACCGATCATCCAGAGCCCCGTAGCCAAATGGATTTCGTACCTGAATGGGCGCCGAACGTCCATCCCATGTTCGTTCACTTCCCCATTGGCCTGCTTGTGACGGCCGTCGTTCTCGACTTTCTGTCACTTCTTCCCCGGACGGACACGCTTCGCCGTGTTGTGCCGGTTCTCTACGTGGCGGGGGCGATCGCAGCCATTGTGACCTATTTCACCGGCCGGTCAGCCGCCGATGGTCTAACCATTAGTGCGGATGCGGAGCCACTTCTGACCGAGCATGCCGACCTGGCACTCTGGACGGTCCTGTTTTTCGTTCTATTTGCGGCGATTCGGGCCGGGCTCGCCTGGTGGAAACGTGAATCCAGCCTTGCGATTCGTGTGCCGCTAGCCGTGGCCGGTATCATCGGACTGTTTCTGATCTGGGAGACGGCAGAACACGGATCCGAGATGGTCTACCGCCATGCCGTCGCCGTGAATCTGCCGGCCCAAACACCGGATGCGCTCCAGCCACCGAGCGATCATCTTGCGCACCTGGTCCACGCCGAGCACCTGCTGAATGTAGACGAATCAGGATGGACGCTGGAGGCGATTGCGCCAGGCGCGCTGCAACATGCGCGAATCGACTGGTTGCTCGGCGATCCCGAACAGAGTGCGCGGCCGGACAGCGGAGGTTCGTACACCCTCGAAGCGTCTGGCGAGCCGGTGATGTTTGTGGTCGACGAGACGCTTGGCGACGTGCAGCTTACCGTCGAATTGGATCGTAGTGATTTCAAAGGCGCCGTCGCCCTCATCCACCATCTGCAGGACGCCGAAACCTACGACTATCTCACGCTCACCGATGACGGTGCCGCCCTCGGAAGGGTGGGGGCAGGTTCCGGTCAGACATTCGACAAGAAGGGCGCAAACTACTCCGGCTGGATGAGTGTGCGTGTCACGGGCGACGGTACGCATTTCCGCGGCTATGTCAACGATCAGATGATCGTCCACGGCCACGCGGATCCGCTGCCTCCGGGGCGCGTCGGCCTTCGGGTCGAAGGTGAGGGAATCCTTAAGATCCGACGGTTGCAGGCGCGCGCTCTCTGACTTGGGGCGTGAGTAGCTAATAGAGGCGCGATTTAATAGTTTGCGCCTCGAGTTCACAGTGGAGTATCCATTCAGCTACATCAACCATTTCGATGCATCGCAAGCTCAGATATGGCATGGTCGGAGGCGGCCCGGGTGCCTTCATCGGCGAGGTTCACCGCAAAGCGGCCGCCCTCGATGGACTCACTGAATTGGTGGCGGGGGCGTTTTCGTCGGACCCAGATAAGTCGCGCCGGCAAGGTGAGGAGCTCTTCATCAACCCGGACCGCGTGTACGGTTCCTACGAAGAGATGGCCGAGCGAGAGGCTGCGCGCCCGGAGGACGAGCGCATCGATTTCGTGTCCATCGTGACTCCAAATTTCCTCCATTTTCCGATCGCGAAAGCTTTTATCGAGCGAGGCATCCACGTCGTCTGTGACAAGCCGATGACCACGGAGTTGCAGGACGCCGAAGAGCTCTGCCGTCTCGTTAGCCGCCACAACGTCGTCTTCGCCCTCACGCACAACTATACGGGCTATCCGATGGTGAAGCAGGCTCGCGAGATGGTGCGAAACGGCGACCTGGGAGACATCCGCAAGATCGTCGTCGAGTATCCGCAGGGATGGCTGGCCACACGGCTCGAGGAGGCGGGCTCGAAGCAGGCGGAGTGGCGTACCGACCCGACGAAGGCCGGAGTATCGTCAGCCGTCGGGGACATCGGGTCTCACGCAGAGAATCTCGCGCGCTACATCACCGGCCTCCAGATCGAATCGCTCTGTGCCGACATCACGACCTTCGTCCCCGGCCGCCAGCTCGAAGATGACGCCAACATGCTGGTGCACTACAATGGCGGTGCGCGCGGAATACTCTACTGCTCGCAGATCTCCGTGGGCGAAGAGAACGATCTAAATATTCGAATCTACGGTACTAAGGGCAGCCTCGAGTGGCATCAGGAGAATCCGAATTACCTATCGTTTCGTGTCGCTGATGGTCCGGAGAAGATCTACAAGCGCGGAAACGACTACCTGGTGGAGGCCGCCAGGCGGAACTCGCGCCTGCCGTCCGGGCATCCCGAGGCCTTCATTGAAGCGTTTGCCAACATCTACGTGAATGCGGCGCGGGACATCGACGCCCGCATCCACGGCGGCTCGGCGCCGGACGCAGACTATCCGACCGTTCAAGACGGCGCGATCGGCGTCCACTTCATCCACAAAGCCATCGAGAGCGGCAAGAAACGCGACTGGGTGGATGCTTCGTATACACCCCCGTCGTAGTCATTGCCATCACGGTTCGTTATTCGATGGAGAACGGCATCAGTACGGTCGTATTCGATTTCGGCGGCGTACTCATAGATTGGAACCCGCGATATCTCTACCGGAAACTGCTTCGGGATGAGCCAGAGGTTGAGTGGTTCCTTGCAAACATCTGCACATCCGAATGGAATGCGCAGCAAGATGCCGGTCGTCCGATGCGTGAGGCCTGCGAACTGCTGGTTGCCGAGCACCCCGAACACGAGGAGATGATCCGCGCCTACTATGATCGCTGGGAGGAGATGATCGCCGGCCCCATCGACGGCACGGTGGAGATCCTCCGGCGCCTGCGGGAGACGCCTGTCGGGCTGTACGGCCTCACGAATTGGTCCGCCGAAACTTTTCCGGTGGCGCGGCAAAAATTTGAGTTTCTGAACTGGTTTGATGGAATCGTGGTCTCCGGAGAGATTCGGATGATCAAGCCTGATCCGGCCATATTCCACCATCTCATTGAGAGCTTCGACATCGTGCCGGAGCAGTCGGTCTTTATCGACGATTCGTCGCCGAACGTTGAAACGGCCCGATCCATCGGCTTCCGAGGCATCCACTTCGAGGATCCCGATCAATTGCGGCGCGCGCTGGAGCAGCACGGCATCCACTTGAATGATGACAACGATTGACTAACGCAGGAGGACGCACATGGCACGACCCGTAACGCTCTTCACCGGACAATGGGCCGACATGCCCATAGAGACGCTTGCCCAGAAGGCCGCGAAGTGGGGATACGACGGGCTCGAGCTCGCATGCTGGGGCGATCACTTCGAGGTCGATCGCGCCCTGGAGGATGATGGTTATATCCGCTCGCGCCGGGAGCTTCTGGAACGTCATGGGCTCGGTATCTGGGCGATCAGCAATCACCTGGTCGGGCAGGCGGTGTGTGATCGAATCGATGAGCGGCACAAGGCCATTCTGCCGGACAGAGTCTGGGGAGATGGCGATGCGGATGGCGTGCGCGAGAGAGCCGCCGAGGAGTTGAAGAACACGGCGCGGGCGGCGGCGGAGTTGGGTGTCAAGGTCGTTAATGGGTTCACGGGTAGCTCGATCTGGCACCTCCTGTACTCCTTTCCGCCAAATCAGCCAGGGATGATCGACCGGGGATTTCAGGATTTCGCCGATCGGTTCAATCCCATTCTGGATGTGTTTGATGAGGTCGGTGTCCGGTTCGGGCTGGAGGTGCATCCTACCGAGATCGCCTTCGACATCTCGAGCGCTGAGCGTGCCCTGGAGGCCATCGGAAGGCGCGAGACCTTCGGTTTCAATTACGACCCGAGCCACTTTGCCTATCAGGGAGTCGATTACGTTCGTTTCATCGAGACCTTTCCCGATCGCATCTATCACGTTCACGTGAAGGATGTCTGGTGGTCCGACGTGCCCAAGCGGTCCGGCGTTTTCGGCGGGCATCTCGACTTTGGCCACGCCGATCGCTATTGGGACTTCCGCTCCCCCGGGCGTGGGTTGGTGAACTTCGAGGAGATCATCCGCGCGCTGAACCGGATCGGTTACGACGGCCCGCTTTCGATCGAGTGGGAAGACAGCGGCATGGACCGCGAGGCAGGCGCCGAGGAGGCGTGTCTCTTCACGAAGGACGTCGATTTCGAGCCCTCGGCGTCGGCCTTCGACGCGGCGTTTGCGCGCGAGGGGTAGGACGATGCTTCGCTGGGCCAATGCCGTGATGCTCGTCCTGTTTCTATTCTGGGCGGGCTTCCAGTACAACGATCCCGATGGCCTTTTGTGGATGGCGGTCTACGGGGTGGCGGCGTTAGAGTGCATCCTGTTTTTCATGGATCGGCTGCCACGTAGCTTCGCGATCGCCTATCTGGTGCTCTGTGCGATGTGGGCGGCCATCCTCTGGATAGCCGTTATTGCAGATTCGGAATTTTTCTTCGAGGAGCGGGGGCGAGAAGCAATGGGCCTGATGATCTGCGGAATTTGGACGGCCGTGCTTATTCGGACATCGGACCGGAGGGCGGCGCACACAGCGACATCCTGAAAGGGAATTCCTCGAGCAAAATGGTGGCGCCGATGCCGATCTTCGCGCCTTAACTTTTCGTCTGGACCCGCCGATACTCCTCTCCAGGCTCCACGTCGGCCCGCGGATGGCCCCTCAGCCAACTGCAGACGCTGCTCTCCACGGGTGGATCGACGTGCATTGGACACCCCTGCCTCGAGTACGAGGCATTTCGAACCGATGAAGAGTACGACCATGGCTGACAGCGGGAAAGGGTTCGGCTCCGTCTTCACGGTCTCCCTGACTCGAAACGGCATGGAACTCCATACCGATGCCATCACCGAGGAACGTGACCGAAAGGAGAATCCGCGCGTTCTCGTCGTGGAGGACAATGCCGATACGCGAACGCTCGTCATCCACCTTCTTCGAAAAAGCTACGACGTGACCTGTGCCGGAAGCGGCGAGGAAGCGCTCGATTTCATCAGGGCCAAGCAGTTCGATGTCTTGCTGGTCGACATAAATCTCGGCCGTGGCAAGAGCGGAGAGGACGTGCTCCGTGAGGTCAAGAAGCTGCCCGGATACGAGACGACGCCCATCATCGCCGTGACCGCCTACGCCATGCCGGGCGACAAGGAGCGATTCTTCGCGGAGGGATTTGACGACTACATCAGCAAGCCCTTCTCAAAACAGCGTCTCCTCGAGGCTCTCGAAGCCGTACTCGCCTGAAGCAGACGGCGGCGCACGTAGCCTAACGTCGTAGCAAGAGATCACCCGATCTTCGGAACATTCGTTCCGTTCTCGGCCTACGCATCTGACTCTGGGAATACCCCGAATGCTGTTTTCGTGAGTGGTCCTTGTGCATGCCGGCCGTCGTACCGCGTCTCAAACACCGCATCCACGTCGGCGAATGGTTGGACGAACGGGACATCGATGAAATCGAGGTCGCCCGTGCACTTCGCGAGCTTCAAAAGGTCAATGTCTTTCTGGGAGGGTACCGGGCGCTTGCCAGTTGCTTGCTGCCCTTCTTTCGGGAACGCATAGGAGGGTCCGTCGCAATTCTCGACCTCGGTGCAGGTCTGGCTGATTATCCGGAGCGGATGGTGAGGTGGGGGGCCAAGCTCGGTGTTGACGTTCGAGTGACGGCAGTCGATGTCAACTCCGCCGTGCTGCATCAGGCAGTCCGTTATCTGGATAGTGCACTCGGAGACGGACTTCGAGATCGAGTGCAGCTCGTTCGCGCAGACGCCCGGGATCTTCCGTTTGAGAACGGCGCTTTCGCGGTCGTCAGCTGCTCCCATTTCCTCCACCATTTCGACGATGCGCACGCGATTCAATTGCTTCGCGAGATGGATCGGCTGGCTACCTCGGGTGTGATCGTCAACGATTTGCACCGGCATCCTCTGGCTTACCTGGGATTTCGAGCTATAGCTACCGCTCTTCCCGTCTCCGATGTCTTTGCCCACGACGGTGCTGCCTCCATTCGCCGGGCTTTTCGCCCGGATGAGCTGCGGGAGCTCGCCGCGCAGGCAAATCTGCGGGGTGCCGTCGTTCGTCGCCACTGGGCGTACCGACTTACCCTGTCGACGATCTGATGGGGACCTTCGACTTCGATGTGGCCATCATTGGCGGCGGCCCGGCAGGCTCGTCTCTGGCCATAGAGCTAACCCGTGAAGGCGTAGACGTCATTGTTCTCGAGAAAGAGAAGATGCCGCGGAGGAAGCTTTGCGGCGAGTTCATGTCGACGGAAGTCGCCGGGCTCTGCGACCGGTTGGGGGTACTCGATGAGATTCGGAACGTAGGGGCGCAACCGATACGATCGGCCTACATCAGCGGGCCGACGGGCCCCGGGCTATCCCTCGACCTCCCCGGGATGGCTCTGGGGTTGAGCCGGCATACCTTCGATCGGCTGCTGTTTGAGCGAGCATCCGATGTCGGCGCCGAAATGCACGACCAAACGAAGGTCGAGAGTATCGAGGGCTCGCTGGATTCGGGATTTGTCGTGAGCACATCCTCACACAGCTTTAAGGCGAGGATTGCCGTCGGCGCGTACGGTCGGCGCGCGTCGTTAGATCGAAAACTGGGCCGGCCGTCGCTGTACGCCGCCTCACCGTTCGTGGCCTTCAAGGCGCATTTTTCCGGTCAGCTGCCGCGCGAGCACATCGAAATTTACACGTTTCCAGGCGGCTATTGCGGATTGCTGGTGGAGGAGGAGGGACGCATCAACGTTTGCTGGATGATCCATCAGGAACGTCTGAAACAGGTCGGCGGCTCGCCCGACGCGCTCTTCAAGGAGATGGGTAATTGGAATCCTCGTCTGGGCCGGCGGCTCGAGTCCTTCACACCGGAAGAGGAGTTTATGGCCGTGAGCCGGCTTTCATTTCATCGGAGGGAGTTGTTCGCCGGCGGCGTATGCATGATCGGGGACGCGGCGGGCATGATCGCGCCTCTCTGCGGTGACGGAATCGGGATGGCTTTACAATCCGCGCGCGTCGCCGCCAGTCCGATCATTAGAATGCTCTCTCGAAACGCCTCGGAGGGGCAGTTCCGGCTCGAGTATACGCGGGCATGGAGACGCGAATTCGACATGCGAATGACTGCGGGGAGGCTGCTTCAGGCCATGTTCATCAGGCCACGCCTGATGCAGACGGGGCTGGCTCTGGCACGAACTTTCCCATCCACGGCCGCGGGAGTGGTGGCATTGACGAGGGGATGACGCCCTCCAGCCTCACCGATTTTCGGAGGCCCTCCTCAAGCGATCCATTAAGGCGACGCCAAGTCCTTCCTCCCGTACCTTCTGACAGTAGATCGTCTGGATGCCCACGGCGTCGCACTGCCGAAAGAAGTCGAAGAGCTCGTAAGCATACTCGTCGACGGACGAGCAAATTCGCTGATGTAGGAATGGATTTTCCGGCTCCTCCATCCCGATGTATGCCTCTTGCTCATGCAGTTCATCAGGTGGATGGTCCACGATGATCACCTTCGCACTGGGAGCGTAGTGGCGGTGCTTCAACCCGGGGCTTCTGGTCGGCCGTTCTCCCCGGGCGGGCGAGAACGCCAGTTCACCGACGGCTTCCAGGAGATCCTCGACAGAAACAGCGCCGGCACGAAGCACGACAGGAGGGTCCACGGTACAGTCCACCACCGTCGATTCCAGACCCAGCGGTGCACGCTCGCCACGAAGGATACACCCTATTCGGCCGTCTAGATCGTCACGAACGGCCTCCCAGGTCGTGGGGCTGGGGCGGCCGGAGCGATTCGCAGAAGGCGCAGCGACCGGCCGGCCGCACGCACGAAGAAACGCCTGAGCGACGGGATGGTCCGGCATCCGAACGGCCACGGTCTCGAGGCCTGCGGTCACTTCCGGTGGGACGGCATACGATTTTGGCAGGATGACGGTAAGCGGCCCCGGAAAGAACCCCTCGATCAGCCGATTCGCCGCCGCAGATCGGGAAGCGACAACCTCATCGATCTGCTCCCTCGTTGCCACGTGGACGATGAGCGGATTATCCGGAGGCCGTCCCTTCGCCTCGAAGATGAGGCGGACCGCGTCGGGATTGAAAGCATCCGCACCCAGCCCGTATACCGTTTCCGTCGGAAAGGCTACCGTCTGACCACGCCGCAGATAGGATGCCGCCTCTTCCGGCGAATCTGTCAAAACCGTCGTCATCGGTGGGACTACCACCCGATGCGCTTCGGAGCAGTATCGGAGGATGAAGTCACTGACCAGGTGGATGTCGATCCATTCGACCACCCGAGGGGTGAGTGAGTGCCGTCGCGGGGTGAAGCCGCGGCGATATTCCTTTCGACGCGCTGGTCGTCCTGCTCGGCAAGAGCGCGATAAGGCTCCGTGCTTTGTTCGCCAGGTACGGCCGAGTCATTGGGAGCTTCGACGCTCCATTCGTTACGTTCTACCGCGGTGTCCAGTCGCTCTTCGAGCGCAACCTCATCCGCGGCCAGGGCCTCATCATGTGCCGGTGCTTTCGCGACTCGTGTAAGGGGACCGAAGCGCGAGGCCTCCCGAGTCTCTGCCTCAGCTGCCTGGTGTCCAGACTCCCCCTGATCGAATGCTGCCCTGGCTTCGACGAGGTCGTGCGCCTGTCCGATATCGGAGCTCGCGGCCGCGATCGACAAGCCATCCAGTCGGCCGATTTCGACGCCGTCGAAATAAAACGAGAGGATCTCGTCGTATGACTTGCCTCGACGTGCCATCTCGTGGGCGCCCCATTGGCTGAGACCGACGCCGTGGCCGAATCCGCTTCCCTCAAACACGTACACATCGCCCTCCCTGCGAACATCAAACAGCGTGCTACGGACGGAGTGCACTCCGAAACGATCCGTGACGGCCAATCGAAATGCGTTGGCGCTGATCTCGCGCCGATTTCCGCCCTCCAGTAAAAGCTCGACCCTCGCTACGCGTCCGTCAGGACTCCTCTGTCCGATGACGAAGCCACTAACGCGCGAGCCGAATCGGTCACTGAGCTGGTCTAACAACTCGTTGCGCGAAAGCTTCGCCCTCCAGTGTTGGTGCGGCGAGGAGGTGTCGAATGGGTCCTCCTTTCCGCGTAGATAGGGAAGAGGATTCGCGTCCCAGACATCGTCGTTGTTGGCCGTGATGCCTCCGCTCGAGGAGAAGTAGACGGCTTCGATGGGCGCTCCCCGGTACGTCAGCACAAGGCCCTCCGTCTCCCGAGCCGCCCGTCTGGCGAGGTCGGTCACACCTTCGGAGCCGCGGTAAACCTGTGACATCGTGTGATCAGAAATGTCATACGGGGCATTGGGGTCCATCGACCTGACGGCATATGTCCTGGCGAGAACGGCCATCGCTTTCGACCCTTCGAGATCGTCGAGCCCATACTCAGACGTTACCACGCATGCCACGTACTCCTCCAGATCAACCTCGTTGACGAGCAGAACCTCCCAGCTGCTCGCATCGGGCAAGATCTTCATGCTGCCCCGGTAAGGCCGAGGGTCGATGAGCCGGCGTCCCTCTGTCACGCTCACGTGAATCTCCGCAGATCCGACGGGCTCCACCCGAAGGGATGTGGCGTAGAGCTTCAATTCACCAACCTTTACGTGGAGCTGATCGCCGGCACGCGAAACCAACGCCACCGAGCCACCGGACACCGTCACGAGTGGATCCGTAAAGTCTCCGGCAAAGAGTTGAATCTCGCCACCATTCGCCGAGAGCTTCAGCTGCCGTGGCGCGGCATCCTCAAGAAGCAGCACGCGAATGTAGTCCGCTCCGGCCGCCGGCGCAGGGCTCCATGCGATTACGAGTGAAAGGAGGACGAGTGGGAAGAAGCGATCCTTTTTCATGCCGCCCATTGTTGAATGAAGTGCTTCCGGGCGGAAGATAAGGCACCGTCGAGGCTATCGCACAATTTGCGTGACGTCGCAGAATAGTGCTTTTGCAGTCGAAAACGCGCCTGCCGTGCCTAAATCATCAGAGTATCCTTGAGGTGCTTCGACCTCTCGCGGCTGGCAATGACCTCGTGTCCCCCCGTCATCACGAGCTTGTAGCGCCCGCTGAACCACGGGATCAACTCCTGGATGTGATCCAGGTGGACGATGGAGGAGCGATGTACGCGCATGAACCGGTCCGACGGAAGCATGGCCTCCAGTTGATCGAGTGTGTAGTTCACGACGTGCTGGCGGATCCGAGGCTTGGCGGACGGAAGATCATCCTCTCTGGCGAACACGCGCGTGATCCCTTCGTCGATCTCAGCCGAGATAACCCGTTCGATAGGGATCAGGAGGATTCGGTCTCTATAGGGGACAGAGAGCTGCCTCACGCTCTCATTCTTCTCATCGGATGTGGACGAATCCCGTTGCGTCTGGAGCCAATCCAGCAGGTCATCGAGTCGACGGTCTGCCTTCTTCGGGGAGGTCGGGCCGAACCGTATCCGTCGCGCGCGGTCAAGGGCCTCCTCCAGCCGATCACGAGACACTGGCTTGAGGAGGTAATCGATGGCGTTTGCCTCGAAAGCGCGGAGCGCGTAGCTGTCATACGCGGTAGTGAAGACCACGATCGGGCGTGCTTCCGGCGGGAGTCTCTCCAGGACATTGAAGCCGCTCAGCTCGGGCATCTGGATGTCCAGGAAGACGACATCCACGTTCCCTTTGCTCAGCAACTCCAGTGCCTCGATTCCGTCGCACGCCTCGCCCACGAGCTCGACGGCACGTTCATCGATGAACCCGGCGAGCAGTTTTCGTAGCCGGCGGCGGGCGGGAGCCTCGTCGTCGACGATGAGTGCCCTGAGCCGGTCCGTTCTGACCTCCATCTGCATACCTCTCAGTCTACCAGATGCCCGTAGTCTTCCGATGCACGAACAGTGCCGTTCGTTTCCGCACGTGCCCCATGGATGGATGGGGCATCGGAATACTCGATGGGCAGGCACAACTCGGCAGACGTGCCTTTTTCCGGCCGGCTCTCGAAGCGGAGAAGATCAGAACGCCCGTAAATCTGCCGAAGCCGCGTCGAGATATTCTTGAGACCAATCCCGAAAAAGGTCTGTTCGTCGGAGACGGGTCCGTCTTTGTCGAACAGATCCGGGATGCCCACGCCACTATCCGAGATACGCACCAATACCATTTCGCCGTCCAGACGGCAGCTCAGGCGAATGGTGCCGCCGCCGCGCCTGGTAGCAAGTCCGTGCTTCACCGCGTTCTCGACCAGAGTCTGAACGGCGAAGGCGGGGACGGGGTGCAACCTGCAATCCGGGTCTACCTCCTGTTCGACGATCAGCGCGCCGCCGAAACGCGACTTTTCTATGCTCAGATAGTGACGCACCAGCTCGAGCTCGTCCTCGAGTGGGACAAATTCTCGGCTGCCCGTCTTAAGAACGTACCTGAAGATGCAGGCCAGGTGTTCGACGACCTCCTCGGCCTCTTCCGGATGCTCCTCGATGAGCGAGACGATCGTATTGAGAGAGTTGAAGAGAAAATGAGGATTGATCTGTGCCCGCAGCGCCACCAACTGCGCCTCTGCGCTCTGGCGTACGAGCATGCGTTCTCGCTCCACGAGGCTCAGGCGCGCAACCGCGAGCGCCAACTGGCCACTCAGCGAGCGAAGGAGGTCAACCTCTTCAAGATTATAGACGGATCTCCGCTGCCGCTTCATTCCGAGCACAATGACACCGATGGGCTCCGAGTCTCCCACGATGGGAACGAGGATAGCGGCGCCGCGCTGGACCAACAGTTCGTGGATGCTGTCGGGGAATCGCGATTCATTCAGCTCTGCATTGCGCGCCCAGATCGCCCGGCTATCGGTGAGATACGGCCAGATCGTCGAGACGACACGCTCCGTCAGGTAAGGTGGCTCTGGATGATAGTTGGCGGAATACCACGGTCCGGACGGTCCATCGGGGCGCAGAAAAATTACGGCCGAGCGAGCTCCGAAATTGCTTCCGACGACTTCAATCGTCCGCTGAACGAGGGTGTCGTAGTCGAGTATGCTCCGCATCTGCTCCTGCAGCTGCTGCACGGACTGATACATGGTACGGCGCTCGCCCGCGAATAGGCTCATCCCGTATCCCTTGAACCGCCGGAAGAGCCACTCCATCCCCACGAGCAAAACAACCGCGAGCAGGCCCGCGACGACTTTCGACGAGACTTCCATCCGGTTCACGTAGGGCTCGATCAGCGACATTCCGCCTACGAACGTGAAAAAGAGGAGCCCTGAGACGATGACATACGTCAGGCTGCGGCTCAGAACCTGATCCACCTTGCCATGCTGCAGCGTTGCCTGTGCCACGAGAACGATGGGCACGACCGATAGCAACTGCGCCCCGACGATCAGCCAGCCCGCGATATTGTCCGTGACGGCCCCAAAAATTGGGACTACCCCAAGGACAGACAACCCAAACAGAAGAGCCAGTCCGAGCACGATTCCGCTGCCCCATCGGCTCCATCCCGCGAACCGATCCTGCGTCTCGTGCGGGCGCGCGAGACAGTACATCAACATCAAGGCGCCTGCAGTCGCGATGTAACAGCATGCATAGAAGAGGATCGGGGCCGTCAAACCGTCGATTGTGAGAGGGCCGGCACGCTCGAACATGGTCGCGATCAGCGCCATCGCGCCTAGCACAATCGCCGGTAGGTAAATGACATTTCGCGACCAAGGTGCTCGCATCCCTCGAGACAGATAAGTGTCTGCGTAGACCTTGTGGAGAAGGAGCACGGGAAATCCAATCCAGCCAATCAGTCCTATACCCGTGAGCGTCTGAAATAGCCGGTCATAGGGCCCATCCATACTAAGTGGGGGTCCGAAAAACTCGATCAAGAGAAGCCGCGCAAGATTGCTAAAGATCCACATCGATGAGGCGACGATAAGCATCAGCGAGAACTGCGCGGTACGACTCCTCAGCGTCAGGGGAACGGCGATGATGAGGCCGACCACATGTACGAACGCGGCCACTAGAAATCCCCACACCGAAAATCGCCAGAGCGCGCTCGAAAGGGGATACAGAAAGGTTGGATACCGTGTGATGCGTACCGATGCCTCGACGAACTCGCCGCCTCGCTGTACGTGGTAGGTCCGCACTGATCCGGGAGGTATCCCCTCTATGGCGCGAATCAGGTCGTCCGCGTTAAAGAATTGCTGATATTCCAGCGTAAAGAAGACGTCGCCCTCGCGGATGCCCGCGGCGGCAGCCGGACCCTGGGGCTGGACATAGGAGGCGGAGATGATGCCCTCGTCTTCCTGCCACAGCACCCAGTCGAACCCTCGGCTCGGGACCTGCACCAATGATCCCGCCAGCATTCGATTGAACTCGAGCCAGTCCGTCACCAAACGTCCAAGCGGGATCAACGCGACAAAGGCGGTAATCCAGACGAGCACGCGAGAGATGTGGTAATAGCGACGCACTCGAACCTGGCGGGATAACCGGAGGGAATTCAGCAATTTACGTAACGAGAATTGCTGTGGAAATCAATGGATTTTTATGCCAGAGGTTCCTTTTTGAGTTCGAACGGTGAAGCACGCCGCTGGATGGTGTCAGGCACATTCATGCGCAAAGGAATTGGACAATGCTGATCGACACGCACGCTCATATCTATCTGGATGCCTTCAAGGATGACTTGCCTGAGGTGTTGGACCGGGCGAGGGAGGCAGGTGTCGATCGCATCGTGATGCCGGCCATCGACGTGCCCTCCATTTATCGGGCACTCGAGCTATGCTCACGTTACGAGGGGCTTTATGCCATGGCAGCACTGCATCCTTCCGAAACGGCAAAGGCAACGGACGCCGATTTCGACGAAGTGGTTCGGCTCTGCCGCGAAAGGGACGTTGTGGCGATCGGAGAAACCGGCCTCGACTATTACTGGGACCGCACGTTTGATGGTCGCCAGCAGGACTTCCTTCGGAGGCACATTCGATTGGCGGCTGAAGTGGACCTCCCCCTGGTGTTCCACAATCGGGAAGCATTTGAGGATCTCGTGGCCATCGTCGAGGAGGAGCAATCGGCTGCGCGCCATCCGGACCGGATTAGGGGCATATTCCACTGCTTCACCGGAACGAATGAAGAGGCCGAACGCGTGCGCGCCGTGGGATTTCTGGTGGGCATCGGAGGGATCGTTACCTTCAAGAACTCGGGACTGGACAAGGAAGTGCATGAGATTCCGCTCACACAGATCGTGCTGGAGACGGATGCCCCGTTCCTGGCGCCGCATCCACATCGAGGGAAGCGGAATGAGCCCGCTTTCATCCGGCTGACGGCAGAGAAGGTGGCTGATGTCAAGAGGATGCCTCTCGAAGAGGTGGCGCGTATCACGACAGCCACAGCGGAGACCTTGTTCGGACTGACGTCATCCTGAATTCAGACATCGCAACGAAAAAACAAAAAAGCCCCGATCGCCAGAGGCAATCGGGGCCATTCGCCGCGTGAGGCGGCAGGTCGTTGTGCGAAAGACGGCTACGAGGTCTTCTCGTCGTTCTCGTCGACGACCTCATAGTCGGCATCCTTGACATCTTCAGCGGACGCATCGGCTGCGCCATTATCCGAAGCCGATGCCGCCTCCTGCTGTGCCTGATACAGCTCCTGGCTGGCCTCGCTCCAGGCCTGGTTGACCTGTTCGATGGCCGACTCGAGCTCGGTGATGTCTTCTGACTTCTGGACCTGCTTCAAGCGCTCCAAAGCGGCTTCGATCTTGGACCGCTTTTCCGCAGAGAGCTTGTCGCCGTAGTCCTTCAGGTTCTTCTCCGTCGAATAGACCAGCGTATCGGCCTGATTCTGCTTCTCGACCTGCTGGCGCTTCTTCCGATCCTCCTCAGCGTGTGCCTTGGCATCCTGGCGCATCTTCTCGATCTCAGCTTCGGAAAGTCCGCTCGAAGCCTCGATTCGAATCTGCTGCTCCTTGCCCGTGGCCTTGTCCTTCGCCGAGACGTTGAGGATACCGTTGGCATCGATATCGAAGGTCACCTCGATCTGCGGGATGCCACGCGGTGCCGGCGGAATTCCGTCGAGATGGAAACGCCCGATCGTGCGGTTGTACGCGGCCAGCTCGCGGTCGCCCTGCAGCACGTGAATTTCGACGGACGTCTGGTTATCGGATGCCGTCGAGAAGATCTCGCTCTTCCTGGTCGGGATGGTCGTATTCGCCGGGATAAGCGTCGTCATCACGCCACCGAGCGTCTCGATGCCGAGGTTCAACGGCGTGACGTCGAGCAGCAGCACATCGCTCACGTCGCCCGAGAGCACGCCGCCCTGCACGGCAGCGCCGATGGCCACCACTTCATCCGGGTTCACCGACTTGTTCGGCTTCTTTCCGAAGAAGTTCTCTACGACCTCCTGAACCTTGGGCACGCGCGTCGAACCCCCGACGAGAATCACTTCATCGATCTGATCCTTGGACAAGCCCGCATCTTTGAGGGCCTTCTCCATGGGCGGAATGGTCCGCTGTACGAGATCATCGACCAGCTGCTCGAACTTGGCCCGCGTGATGTCCATTGAGAGGTGCTTCGGGCCGTCCTGCGTAGCCGTAATGAACGGCAAATTGACGTTCGTCGTGGTCTGGCTGGACAGTTCGATTTTTGCCTTCTCGGCAGCTTCCTTCAGACGCTGAAGCGCCATTCGATCCTGCCGCAGATCGATTCCTTCCTCTTTCTTGAACTCGTCGGCAATGTAATCGATGAGGCGCTGGTCGAAGTCGTCGCCACCAAGATGCGTATCGCCGTAGGTGGCCTTGACCTCGAAAACGCCGTCGCCGAGTTCGAGGATGGAAATATCGTACGTACCGCCGCCGAGGTCGAAGACGGCTACGATCTCATCCTTCTCCTTCTTGTCCAGGCCGTAGGCGAGGGCGGCCGCCGTCGGCTCGTTGATGATGCGTCGAACGGTCAGACCTGCAATTTCTCCCGCCTCCTTGGTGGCCGTTCGTTGTGCATCGTTGAAATACGCCGGAACCGTGATCACGGCCTCGGTCACCTTTTCTCCCAGATAGTCTTCGGCCGTCTGCTTCAGCTTCTGGAGAATCATCGCCGAGATTTCTTGTGGCGTGTAGACGCGCCCATTGACCTTCACCCGCGCCGTGTCATTCTCGCCACGGACCACTTCATACGGCACCGTCTTGATCTCGCTTTCGACCTCATCAAACTTTCGGCCCATGAACCGCTTGATCGAGAAGATCGTGTTCTGCGGGTTCGTGATGGCCTGTCGCTTGGCCGGTGCACCGACGAGTCGTTCGCCGTCCTTCTTGTAGGCGACGACCGAAGGTGTCGTTCGGGCGCCCTCCGCGTTGGGGATAACGACCGGCTCGCCGCCTTCCATAACGGCTACGACAGAGTTCGTCGTACCCAGGTCAATTCCAATAATTTTACCCATCGCTGTCTGCTTTCTTATTTGTCAGTCAATACGTAGGCGGACCGCACTGCTTCAACTCGAAGCTTCGAACCGGCCCATGTCATAGGTTCTATCACAATATCCTGGCGCGTAGGAGCGCCATGCGCCGCAATTGGCTGAAACGGCGTTCAGTGCCGGTTGCTCAAGAACGGTGCCGCACTTGTCAAACCGCCAGATTGTCAGGGATGGAGGGCTCAAAGGATACCGCAGGATGCTCGACCCGCCAAATCGGCTCTCAGGCGCTGAAAGAATGGCGGGATGGACGCCCGGCGCAACGAACTATTCATCGGCCACCAATGATGTGGATGTAGTGAGTGCCTATATTCATCGTTCGCCTAGCCGGATATGAAGTACGTACCGAATGCACTCACGATTGCCCGCATCATCATCACCCCGTTGATGCTTGTGGCGCTGCTTTCGAATACGTTTCCGGGGCTCGTTATTGCCCTCGTTCTCTTCATTGTCGCCGCGATTTCCGACTACCTGGATGGGAAGATCGCCAGGTCGTACAAAGTGCGATCTCGGTTGGGCACTTTTTTGGATCCGCTGGCTGACAAGGTACTCGTGCTGGGCACCTTCGTCGCGCTGATCTTCCTCGTGCCCCAGGTAGTGACGTGGTGGGCCGTGGCGCTTATCGCCTTCCGTGATCTGGCTGTGACGCTGCAGCGGATGTGGGCCGAGGCGCACGGCCGGAGTCTACGCACGCTTCCCATCGCAAAGGCCAAAACCGGAGTTCAGCTCGGCTACCTGATCGCTCTGCTCGCTCTCCTGGTCGCGGCACGCCTGCCCGGCGCCGTGGGAAGAGAAGCATCCCGGCTACTGGATGGCCCGATCCCGTTCATCATCCTGATTCTTGTAGTCGGGTTTACCGTTCTGACCGGCGTCATCTATCTGATGCGTCAGGACTACTTCTCATCCGCCAATCCTTCCAGATGATCGATACCTCTGTCGCCCGCCGTCTGGCGGAAGACCTTCTAACGATCGGAGCCGTAACCTTCCGCCCCGAAAAGCCCTTCACATGGGCTTCCGGGTTGCAATCGCCCGTATACTGCGACAACCGCCTGACCATCTCGTACCCCGATGTTCGCAACCGCATCAGAGAAGGCTTTATCGACGCTCTGGAGAGGTCCGGCATCGATCCGGATCTGATCGTGGGTACCGCAACGGCCGGCATTCCGCATGCGGCGTGGCTGGCAGATTCGCTGGAACTTCCCATGGCGTACGTGCGGGCGCGTCCAAAAGAGCATGGAAAGGCTTCACAGGTGGAGGGGCTCGTCGTTTCGGGAGCCCATGCCGTCGTGATCGAGGATTTGATCTCGACAGGACGCTCGTCAGGAATTACCGTGGAGGCGCTGCGCTACGAGGGTGTAATCGTGGATGCCGTAATGGCGATCTTTTCGTACGAAATGGATGAATCGATCGAAGCGTTCCGACAGCTCGGAGTGAGCCTAATAACACTGACCAATTTGGACGAGCTCTTTGCCGCAGCACGGGAGCGCGGGTGGGTCTCCGACGAGATGGTCGGATCGCTCCAGGAATGGCTTCGCGACCCCGTCGGCTGGTCGAGGAGCCGTGAGCGGGGAACGTGACGTGCCGACATCTACAGAGGCGGGCCCATGCGTGCCATCATCCTGACGATAGGCGATGAATTGCTGATCGGGCAGATTCTGAACACCAACGCCGCATGGCTCGGGACCGAACTGACGCGGGCAGGTGCGGAAGTGGTGAGGACGGTTGCCGTGGGCGATGATCGGACGCTACTCGAGATCGAATTGCGAAGGGCGCGAAAGGATGCCGATTTCGTGATCACGACGGGCGGCCTTGGTCCGACCGACGATGACGTTACTCGTGACGCCGTGGCTGCCCAGGCTGGTGTCGACCTCGAGTTCGATTCCGAGGTGTTCGCCCAGATCTCGAGGCGTTTCGAGAGGCGAGGTAGGAACGTTCCAGAGAGCAATCGGCGGCAGGCGATGGTCCCGCGAGGATTCACCGTACTCCAAAACAAGGCTGGGACGGCGCCGGGACTATGGTTCGAAGATGAAGATGGTAGAACTATAGCCATCCTTCCGGGCGTTCCGCACGAGATGCGCAAGCTTTTCGAGGAGGAAGTCCTTCCACGCCTCCAGGCGCGATCCGACCTATCAATCATCGAACAGCGAACCATCCGGACCATAGGCCTTGGCGAGTCGCATTTGCACGAGCGACTCGAGAGTGCATTGAGCAATCGGCCGCAGAGTCTGCGAGTAGCCTTTCTTCCGGAGACTTCGGGCGTAAGGATAAGGCTCACCGCCACAGGTCGTGATAGGGTGGAGGTGGAGTCGGTTCTTCGGAATGCCGTCGACGCCATTCGGTCTCGCATCGAGTCCTACATCTATAGTATGGAGGATGAACCGATCGAGCTTGTAGTTGGACGAATGCTGGCGGACCGCGGGTTGACGATTGCCGTGGCAGAAAGCTGCACCGGCGGACATGTGGCCCATCAACTCACGAACGTGGCCGGATCATCCGCCTATGTGACGGGCGGCGTGGTGGCCTATTCCAATAGGACCAAGAGAGAGATTCTGGAAATCCCGGAGGAGGTTCTCGAGAGAGAAGGAGCCGTCAGCTCTGAAGTAGCCGGTTTGATGGCGGAGAATGTGCGCCGCCGCTTCGGCACCGACATCGGGATTTCGACAACAGGCATTGCAGGGCCATCCGGTGGTACTCCGGACAAGCCGGTTGGGACTGTTTGGATCGGCTATTCCGATTCCGAAGGAACGGAGACCGAATTACTACGCCTTTACGAAGATCGAATGATGAACAAAGAAGTCGCTACGGCGCTGCTGTTCGAGAGGGTTCGAAAAAATTTGCTCAGCGGGCGGCCGAGGAGGTGATAAAATTCGAGTTAGTGTGTCTATAGAATAAAGAGGCCCTCTGCGTTAGGGATGTGACACGGGGATGGCACTCGCCTTCCGTATTCTTGCAGGACACATCCCTTCGGAGCCCAAATCGATCTTCAACACTAGAACTGGAGCAGGAGACATGGCAGGTGATATGGCATCGAACGATTCCGGCAAGAACAAGGCCCTTGATCTGGCGGTCAAGCAAATCGAGAAGCAGTATGGAAAAGGTGCAATCATGCGGATGGGCGATGAGCCGGTCGTTAAGATCAACACGATCCCGACGGGCTCATTGGCGCTGGATGCGGCACTCGGTGTAGGTGGTGTTCCGCGAGGACGGATCGTCGAGATTTACGGGCCGGAGTCATCCGGTAAGACCACCCTCGCCACGCACATCATCGCGGAGGCACAGGCCCTGGGAGGCACGTGTGCCTTCATCGACGCCGAGCATGCGTTCGATATCAATTACGCCGAGGATCTCGGCGTAAAGGTCGATTCGATGCTCGTCTCGCAGCCTGATACCGGCGAGCAGGCGCTGAATATCTGCGAGATGTTGGTGCGAAGCGGCGCGCTTGACATCGTGGTCATTGACTCCGTCGCCGCGCTGGTCCCACAGGCGGAAATCGAAGGGGATATGGGTGACAGCCATGTCGGCCTGCAGGCGCGTCTGATGAGTCAGGCCCTCAGAAAGCTCACCGGAACGATCAACCGAACGAAGACCGTTCTGATCTTCATCAACCAGATCAGAGAGAAGATCGGGGTCATGTTCGGCAACCCGGAGACAACCAGCGGCGGACGGGCGCTCAAGTTTTACGCTTCGGTCCGAATGGACATCCGTCGGATCGGGGCCATCAAAGAAGGCACGGATGTGGTCGGTAATCGCACCCGCGTGAAGATCGTCAAGAACAAGGTGGCCCCGCCGTTTCGAGAAGCCGAGTTCGACATCATCTATGGTGAAGGAATCTCCGGCCTCGGAGAGCTCATCGACCTTGGGGTCGATAACAAGATCCTGCAGAAATCCGGCTCATGGTATTCCTATGGCGAAGAGACGATCGGCCAGGGACGCGAGGCTGCCAAGGCATGGTTGCGCGAGAACGACGAGGCGCGCCAGACGATCAAGGATGAGATCCGACGTCAGCTGGGCATGATCGACATGGGCGAGGAGAGCTCCGAAGAAGTCATGGTCACGAACGGCGCGGCCGTGTGAGGTCTACCGCAGCGAAACGGGGAGGCCGGGCTCAAAATTGAAACCCGATCGAGAGATCTAGAAGCGTATTCTCGTTGGATACCTCAACGGTCGCCGTGACTGCGATCCTGTTGAAAGGTGCCAACCAGATACCACCACCGTAACCATGATGGAGCTTGAGTGGGCTTAGATTGAATCGGTCAATTCCGGCCCAGACGCGTCCGGTATCATAGAAGCCTATGATGCCACCGATGCCTCGCATCAGGTACACGTTGTAATGGAAGAGTTGCACCCGCACGTCCAAATTGCCGAAAACGGCCGTGTGGCCCGCGAAACGAGTCTTTCGAAAACCCCTCAAGTTCTCCTGCCCACCGAGGGTATTGGCCTGAAAGAATTCGAAGTCTCCGATGTTCGTTGCCCCGCCGGCCCGGAACCCTAGCGTGACCCGGGTAGGTCGGTAGAAGGTATAGAAATAGCTTATCTCCGATGAGAGCCGCAGGAAGACATCGCTCGCGCTTCGTGCATCGATATTGGCGCTGATCGAATTAAGCCAGCGCACCCCATTCTCTGTGGCGGCGAGGGTATCCGTGCCATCTACCTGGAGTTCGGCACGAACCCCTACGAAATGGTGGTCCGCAAAGGTTTCGTCAGGAATGAGCGGCTGGATACCGTCGTCGGGGCGCGAAATGCGTGTCAACTCGTAACGCGGACCAATGCGAACCGTGGTAAAAGGTAGGAGTGGGCGCTCGAAGCTGGGCTCCGCACTGAAGCGCTGCATCCTGATTTGAAACTGGTCGCGTGCGTCGAGATCAGTCTCGTTTCCAAAACCATAGAAGTTTCGGTATCGGCGATCGCTGAAGAGATCCGCCTCGACGATCGCATTCCACCTACCAAACTCCTCGATGAAGCGTCCTCGATAGTGCAGGTTGAAGGCGGGTCGTAGCGTGGCAGCGGTTCCGAAGAGTCGATGTTGGGCGGCATACGGAGTCTTTCGAAATCCGGACCTTACGAACTTGAAACCGCCTCCGAGCAGGACACCGTCATCTGCATTGCGGGAAACGTGTACCAGAGGTCGGCGCTCGTCCAGTTCAAAGCGGTACATCTCGTAGGCATTGTTCGCCGGATCGTCGGACCTGATTCTGCGGGTCTCGCTCGAAGTAAACCAATGATTCCCTTCGACACTGTCGTGGAAGATCGTGTGTTTTGTCAGCCCGGCAACACTTGAGCTGTCGACAAACGTATCCTCGCCGGTTCCGCCGATCGCTCTGACGCGTATACCGCGACCGACATTTCCCGTGATCCTGAAGTGATCGTTGCCGCCGAGGCCGTAGAGGCGGACCTCGTCTGTTTCGTCTGTATAAATGATTCGCCGGATCAACTCACGATCGATCTCTCCTTCTTTCGAGGTCTTGTACATCACCACCAGCGTAGAATCATTGCTCAGGCGGGTGACCTCGAATCGTTCGTGCTTGTCGCTTCCGACTATGTCGACGTTTTCGACCAGAACGGGGTAATACGCATCGACGGCTTCTTTCAACAGATCGCGCCGCTGCTTGAGAAGGGATGCTATCCACTCTCCATGATGCGCATAGACTTCGGGAGGGAAATCTCGCACGGCCTCATCGATAACGTCGTCCGTCAATGCGGCCTGGAGACTATCCGCAATCTCCATCCAGTCGCTCCGAGACAGGCCGGACGTAAAGCGCCGATCAAGAGATGCGCCGTTGTAGTTCAAACCGAGTATATCGGAGTACAGGCTTTCGAAATTGGTGAACCGGCGGAATTTGAGGTCTCCTGACCTCCGAATCACCTTCGGAAGCAGGCCATCGAATCGGAAGAAGGCGAAGTCTCGGTCGCGGGGTATTGGGCGATAGATCTTTCCAGGTGTGACGTCGAATTCGGCCCATCGCCACTGGTCGGCGTGACGATCCCAATCGCCGATCATCATGTCGAAAAGCCGTGCGCGGACAAAAGCTCGCTGATCGACCCGCTCATCATTGTCTTCGACGATCTCTTCAAACAGCTTGGGCGTCCCGATTACGTTCTTGGCGAAGCCAAAGCGGGCCTCGTCCGATTGATCCTCATCCGGCCGGGCTTCGAACGTGGCCAGCATGCCGGCAAAAGTAGAGCGATAGATTCCCAGACGGGGATCATCAGGTATGTAAACCAGCGTCGGGCTCGTGTGATATATACCGGCTGCATCGGCCATCTTCGGCAAGACCAGTGCCGAGTAAGGGTGCATCGCTGCAATCTGATCACGCACCACATCGTGCGCGATAGTCTCGCGGAGGTATTCCGGGATGGACGGTGTCGGATCTTTGTCGACCGATCGGAGCACATACTGATCGCCATCTCCGCCGAGAAGGCGGAGGGACAGTGTCTGCAGTCCGCCGCCCTTCTGAATGGGAGTCAAGCCGCCGGCAGTCTTTTCCAGATCGATCACGGGCGCGGTGATAGGCAACGTCCAGATATCCCTGTAATGGTCCCCGAGAAAGAAGCGTCCGAAATTGTCTCGGTCGTACTGAGGCCCCGCCACGACCTGGACCGTCCCCCTGCTATAGAACTCATAGGGAGCCGCCATCTCCGATGCACGCTCTGAGTCGACATCCACTTGCGCCGCAACGGACGGGTACTCCGCCTCGTCAGGACGAAAAGCGATCAGGGGCCGGACTCCTTCTCGCAGCCGCGACCGGAAGAGTACTTCGTCGGAACCATCCTCCCCGGGTGAGTGGAAACTGAGCCAGATCGAGCCGTCGGTGAAATACTGGAGGCTTGCAAAACCCTTGCGCTCGGCTACGAAGCGCGCTCCGTAGCCTGGCTCCACGTAGCCCAGCTTTGAGCCTGCTCCGCTAACGACGTAGTGCTGATCATTGTGCTGAAAGTACTGGAGTCCATGATCGTGTCCGGCGGCATACACGAGATCGCGGTGGTTTTCAAAAATGGCCAGCAGCCCTTTGCGCAGTCGCCGGTATTTGAGATTCGAGAGGTCTTGAGGCGTGCCGAGGTACCGTCGCGCGATCCGCTCTCCGATGAGCAACGAGCGAAGTCCTCGGAATCGTCCACCGTGCTCGCCGTTCGTAAAGATCGGGTGGTGGGCGACGACGACTCGGTGTCGATCGGCGTTGCGCCAGAGGACATCGTCGAGCTCTAAAAGAAACTCGCCTTCTTGCTCGAGCTCGTACGTTCCTGTGTCTCCGTAGGGTCGTCGATCCTCGAGCCACCACTGAGTGTCCAGCACGATGAGGGCGATGTCGTCGCCGAGGTCAACGTCAACCGGTCCCGGAAAACCGCGATCCGGCATCCACACATCACGACCGAGTCTGGACTCGATGTACTCCTCCTGTCGAATAACGGCATTTCTATCACCGCCTAAACCACCGTTTCCCCAATCGTGGTTGCCGGGGACGAATACTACGGGACCTGGATGATCTTCAACGACGTCGAGCAAAATGCCCAGGCGCTCCTCGGCGAGCGCCCGTCCTGGATGTGAGGCAGGAGGGAGCCCTGAGGGGTAAAGGTTGTCTCCAAGGAACACAACCGCGCTGTAGCGGCCCTGTTCGTTTAGCCCCTTGCGGAGGAGATCCAGAACGGCGCGTGCGCTTTCCGTCTCCGGTGCCCCCGCGTCACCGATCAGGAAGACAGAGTACGCGAGCGTCGAATCCGGCGGCACGTCCGTGGCCTGCAATCCCTCGTCGAACAAGACGAAGGGCTCGGAAGTGCCGCACGCTGAGAGCGTTGCAAGCAGGACCCCGACGATGCCAATCCCAAGCAGTCGATGAACCCCGGGGAATCTGTAGGAAACACGGGCGACAGCTGACACGGAAATTTGTGGTCGAAGTGATAACTTGCGATGCGACCTCCAGTACAATACGAACTCATCGGGTCGCGGCGGGGCATCCGTCAACGAGCAGAGAACCGTCGGCGAATCTGTTTGATTCTATTCAATCTTGCGAGGCCCCACAATTCCATGGAACCGACTCTCTCAAAAGCTCCGCCACTACAGGGCCTGTCTTCGAAAGCATCGACATACGTCTACGAGCTATTCAAGAATCACCTTCCGAACGACGCCGTCTACCACTCCTACGAGCACACCTTGGAAACGGCGAAAGCGGCGGAGATGATCGGCCGCGAAGAGGGACTACAGCACGAAGACCTTCTCTTGGTCACTCTCGCCGCATGGTTCCACGATGCCGGATTCGTAGACGGTGCCGCCGGTCACGAAAAACGCAGTGCTCAAATTGCCCGGGATTTCCTTACCGCTGAAGGGATCCCCGACCATCAGGTCCGTGAAGTCGAAAGGCTCATCCTTTCGACCGATCCCGAACACGAACCGACATCGGCGGCGGAGAAGGTCCTCCACGATGCGGATCTGGTGCACATCGGAAAGAGAAAGAAGTTCTTCCTGTACTCCGAACGTCTTCGAAAGGAATTTGAAACGCAGGAGGGTCGAGCTTACTCCGAACAGGAATGGGCGGGGAAGCAGCTCGATTTTCTGACTCGAACCGAGTTCAAGACGGATAGCGCCCGGCAACGCTACGGTAAGAAACGGAAGGACAACGTCAAAGAAGTACAGCAAAGACTGGCGCTTCTTTTGCAGGACCCCGAGTCGCTCCCAGCGCCAATGGACAAGAAGGCCCCGTCGCGAGGAATCGAGACGATGTTCAGGACGGCCTACCGGAATCACATCAATCTGAGCCAGATCGCCGACAGCAAGGCCAACATCATGATCAGCATCAATGCGATCTTGATGTCCATCATCGTCTCCTTCATCTCGACGCGACTTCAGGCGAATACGTGGCTCCTCGTCCCTGCCGGCATCATGCTGGTCACGTCACTGGTCGCCATCATTTTCGCCATTCTGGGCGCTCGACCCAAGGTCACCAGTAGATACTACTCGCTCGAGGATGTACGTAAGAACCGGTCTAACATCCTTTTCTTCGGCAACTTTGTAAACATGCCACTCGAGGAGTACGCAGCAGGGATGCACGAGCTCATGGAGGACTGGGACAAGCTCTACGGCAGCATGATCTCTGATCTCTATTCACTAGGACACGTGCTGAAGCGCAAGTATCGGTTGCTCTGGTTCTCCTACAGCTCGTTCATGCTTGGGTTGATCGTGACAGTCGTGATGTTTTTCGTCCTGTACTTTGGTCGTGGTCTGACCTGAGGCGACGAGGTGCGAGTGTCGGGTTGGCGGTTACCACGGAAAGTGGCGTACCGCTCTCGATCGGCACCTGAACGAAGTGTACAGGCACTGGGAAAGAGCGAATTTTCAGAATGAGGTTAAGGCAGGATGGATGTAAGAAGACGTGGAGAGGAGGCGCCCGAACGTGGCCCCGAAAGGCCGCCCGAACCGGCGCGGGAGCCGGATACGGAACCGGGTCGCGACCCCAACATCGTGCCGGAGCACGAGCCGAGTACGCCGCCACCCGATCCGGGCCCGAGCATCCCGGATCCGGAGCCGACAACCCCCGTAACTCCGTCGAGAGAACCGCCCACTTATCCCAAATTTATTGACGAATAGATGCTACTTCGAAAAGACGACCCCTGGCACCCTCAAGCGTCGATTCCGGACGTCCGAAACTGGCGGGTGGTAGACGCAAACAACCGAGAGGTGGGTTTTGTCGAATCCGTCATCGTCGACTTCAAGAGCGGGGTGGCGGAGGCCATTTTGATCGGACCCAACGAGCGATTCGCGATCGACGAGATCGAGGTCGGCGACCAGGTGGTGCGGCTCCGAAGACCACTAGAGATAGGCGAAGGTCGCGCGCACGAAGGCGATCCGGTTGTTTCGACTGGGACGTTCGAGGATGCGTATCGTGATCACTTCGAACGCCATTTTGGGGATGAGCTTTCGTACGAGGCGGTCGCCGCGGCGTACTCATTTGGCCGGGAGATGTCGATGGATGCCCACTTCGCCGGGCGAGATTACGATCGCGCCCGGGAGGATCTAAGAGCACTGTGGGTCTGGAGATATCCTCAAAGGGGATACGAGCCGATAGAAGACGCTGTGCGCTTTGCGTACGAGTTGGCTCGAGAGCAGCGTAGACCTAACGATGTGAAGCGCGTCGCGTGGGCACTGGGAGTTGACGGCAAGGAATCGGAGGCCGCCCACGGAGGCGGGATCAACCTCGGTTTGAAGCAGCGGCGTTAGCAGACCTGACAAAAAAAACGCCGAAAGCAGTGCTCTCGGCGTTCAGGTAGTAGCGGGGGCGGGATTTGAACCCGCGACCTCCGGGTTATGAGCCCGGTGAGCTACCAGCTGCTCCACCCCGCGATGTAGGAATTAGGAAGGTACGAGTCATCGTGTTGTCAATCAAATGAAAGCCCAATGAACGCGTAGGTCCACCGTGCTCGGGGCGACGGCGTAACTTCCTGATTTCGTTCTATTTACTGCGCGGCATTAGTCTGGTTCCGGCTCGGGGCACGGTTCGATCGAATGTCTTTTTTGTTAAAAGATGTTTGTCCGGCCCGGCGCTCGTGCGAGGATGCACCGGGTTTCGGAAATTGATCGCTCCCTCTACGTTCGATGCCAACGAGTCCTATGGCACATCTTCATCCCTTTCGCGCACTCCGCCCCACACCGTCCATGGTTGAGGAGGTCGCGTGCGTTCCGTATGACGTAATAAATACGCAGGAGGCACGACGCCTTGCGGAAGGGAAGCCGTGGAGCTTTCTGCACGTGATTCGCCCCGAGATCGATCTCCCTGAGGGCACCGACGAGCACGATGATGCCGTCTATGCCAAGGGGGCTGAAAATCTTGAAGCATTTCGTCGGAGTGAGCACGCGGTCGTGGAGGACGTCCCCTCCATCTATGTATACCGATTGGTGATGGATGGGCGGGCACAGACCGGCATTTTCGGTTGTGTATCTGTCGCCGACTACGACGAGGATCGCATCCTCAAGCACGAGAAGACCCGTTCGGCGAAAGAGGAGGATCGGACCCGTCACATTCTGGCCCAGCGGGCGCACGCCGAGCCGGTGATGCTGACCTACCGCGCCGTCCGCGAGATCGATGAGCTGGTAGATCGGATTGTGCAGACCCAACCAATCTACGACGTAACCTTCGAGGACGGCGTCCGCCACGTCCTCTGGCGAGCAGCCGATGCCGATCGGCTGGTCTCGCTGTTCGCAGACGTCGACCGACTCTACGTAGCCGATGGACACCATCGCTGCAAAGCGGCGAGTCGCGCGGCCGCGGAATTGCGGTCGCAGAATGGCGGGAAGGACAGGGAGTTCGAATTCTTTCCAGCAGTGCTCTTTCCCATGGAGCAGATGAGGATCCTGCCCTACAACCGGATCGTGCGAATGCTCCCTGTGACGCCGGAGGCGTTCCTGGATCGTCTGAAAGAGCGTTTCGATGTGGACGAACGATCCGGTGAGTCCCGACCGAAGGAGCGCGGTACCGTCTGCTTTTACCTGGACGGGGCATGGCACACGCTCCGGCTGCCCGAGACGGAGGGAGATTCGATTGCTGATGACCTGGATGTAGCACGCTTGAGCGAGTTTATACTCGGCCCGGAGCTCGGAATCACAGATCCACGCCGCGATCCCAACATCGATTTCGTCGGCGGCATTCGAGGCATAGAAGAGCTTGAGAGGCTCGTAGACGCCGGGGAGGCGGAATTGGCGTTCTCCATGTATCCAACCACGATCGATGAGCTCGTTGCCGTGTCGGATGCGGGCCTTCTCATGCCGCCGAAATCGACCTGGTTTGAACCCAAATTGCGAAGCGGACTGCTGGTGCACCTCTTTGATTCGGAATGAAGATCCTGATCGCCGATAAGATTTCGGAGGCGGGTATCGCCAGGCTCGAGAGTGCCGGGCATGACGTTCTCGTCCGACCCACGGTCTCGGGCGGTGAGCTCCAGGCGCTATTGGGTGACGAGCATCCTGAAGTGCTGCTTGTTCGCTCGACGCGCGTGACTGCGGAGATGATGGGAGTAGATCCAAGCCTGGAGCTGATCGTGCGGGCGGGCGCCGGATACGATAATGTCGATGTCGAGGCGGCCTCGGGGCGTGGAATCTTCGTTGCTAATTGTCCGGGCAAGAATGCGGATGCCGTGGCCGAGTTGACGATTGGGCTAATGTTGGCGATGGACCGGCGTATCCCCGACAACGTGTTGGATGCACGGGAGGGGAGGTGGAACAAGGGGGTTTACTCCGGGGCAAGCGGTATCCGAGGGCGCACGTTGGGGGTAATCGGGCTGGGGAGTATAGGTACGCAGGTGTCTCGCATCGCCCGATCGCTCGGGATGACCGTTATTGCATGGAGCCGTTCATTGACAGATGAGCGCGCAGAGGATCTGGGCGTGATCAGGATGGATTCGCCCCGAGCGGTTGCATCCGGGGCCGATGTTGTAACGCTACACGTCGCAGCTTCCGACGAGACGCATCATTTAGCCGACCGGGAGTTCTTTTCCGCCATGCGCGACGGTGCACTCCTCATCAACACGTCCCGCAGCCGGGTGGTGGATGAGGAGGCATTGCAATGGGCGCTCGAAGAGAAAGGCATCCGTGCGGCACTCGACGTGATGGAAGGAGAGCCATCGCAGAAAGAAGGTACATTTCGACATCCGCTCGCCGACCACCCGAACGTCTACATCACGCACCACATAGGGGCGTCTACGCAGCAAGCGCAAGACGCGATCGCTGCCGAGGCAGTCCGAATCATCGAGGCCTACGGGGAGCGTGGCGAAGTGCCGAACTGCGTAAATCTGGAGGTTCAATCACCGGCAAGCCATCTTCTGACGGTTCGGCACCTCGACAAGATCGGGGTGCTCGCTGCCGTGCTCGATGAAGTTCGAAAGGCTGGGTGGAATGTCCAGGAGATGGAGAATTTGATTTTCGCTGGGGCTCGCGCGGCTTGCGCACGCATACGATTCGATGGCGAGCCCAGCCGTCAGGTCGTCGATACCATCATGGATCATCCCGATGTACTCGCTGTAACGCTACTTCCACTCAGACAGGCATGAGGTGTCGGGGGGTGACGGCACTGTCAACGGCGCGTCCTGAGCCGTCGGCACCGATCTACAGAAGCAGTCTCATAAGACAGAGATAGAGGATTCCGCATGCAACCCGCAGAGATTCAGGCGAAAAATGATGTCAGAGAGCGTCGTCGATTGCACAACTTCTCGGCCGGGCCCGCCGTCCTCCCGGAGGAAGTACTCCTCGAGGTAAAGGAGGAGCTGCCTGTCTACAAGGATGTGGGGGCCTCCATCCTCGAAATCAGCCATCGTTCGCACGCGTACTCTGAGATAGAGTCCGATGCGAGGGAGCGGATGAAACGTCTCCTCGGCCTCGATGATGAATGGCACATTCTATTTCTGCAGGGAGGGGCGTCCATGCAGTTCTACCAGGTCCCCCTCAATTTCCTTCGATCCGGAACGTCGGCCGATTACCTGATCACCGGGCGATGGGCCTCGAATGCATTCGAGCAGGCGCAGATGGTTGGTGAGGCGCGCACCGCGGCCAGCAGCAAGGATCGAAATTTCTCGTACATCCCGGAGCCGTCCTCCTGGGATCTCAACCCCGATGCCGTATACCTGCATTTCACGTCCAACAATACGGTGGCCGGGACGCAATTCCAGGAGGAGCCGGATGTGGAGATGCCCCTGGTCTGCGATGCATCGAGCGACTTTCTTAGCCGGCCTATCGAGGTGCAGCGATACGGCCTCATCTACGCCGGCGCTCAGAAGAATGTCGGACCGGCCGGCGTGACGATCGTGCTCATTCGCGACGATTTTCTGCAGCATCGGGCCGAAAATCTGCCTAAAATGCTTGACTACGGCACGCACGTCAAGACGCTCTTCAACACACCGCCCGTGTTCGCGGTCTACATCGTGGAGAAGGTGCTTCGCTGGCTGGAGAATCTGGGCGGCCTCACAACCATTCAGACGATCAACGAACGAAAAGCGGCACGGCTGTATGAACGGATTGATCGCACCGACTTTTACCGGGGGACCGTAGAAGTGAAGGATCGATCCAGAATGAACGTGACCTATCGGCTTCCCTCCGAGGAATTGGAGAAACGATTCATCGACGAGGCGAAGTCGGAGGGGCTACTTGCCTTAAAGGGTCACCGATCTGTGGGTGGAGTTCGCGCCTCCATCTACAATGCGTGTCCCGAATCGGCCGTCGACACCCTCATCTCGTTCATGGATGACTTCGAGGCTCGAAACGGATAATGGACGGCGGTTTACTCCGTTCGTCAGGATGGTTACTATAGAGGCGCCCGCTTGCTTTAGAAGCATCCATATGCGCAGAATGGCCTGCCAAGCACTTGTCGCGGTGGGTCGCTGCGGTCAGGTATTTTGATCTGAATGGCACTGACGATAGGAGTTCCGAAGGAGACGGCTCCGGGAGAGACGAGGGTGGCTCTCGTTCCGGATGTCGTTCGTCGGCTGACTTCAGCCGGTTTCGAGGTGGCCATCGAAGCCGGTGCCGGCGAAAGGGCCTTTTTCAGTGACGCCACCTATAAGGACGCCGGTGCAACCATTGTCGACGGGGAAACGGCGTTCGCGGCGGACATCGTGGTCAAGGTGGATCCTCCCAGAGACGCCGATATTCTCCGGATGAAGCGCGGAGCGGTGTACATCGGGTTTCTGGAGCCGCTTGACGAGCCGGATATCAGCCGGAGACTGGCCGAGCATGGCGTAACAGCCCTGAGCATGGAGTTGGTACCGCGGATCTCTCGGGCCCAGAAGATGGATGCGCTCTCGGCCATGAGCTCGATCGGCGGCTACCGTGCTGTTCTGGTTGCGGCTACCATGCTTCCGAAGTTCTTTCCGCTACTGACGACCGCAGCCGGCACCATCCGTCCCGCCAACGTGCTCGTCCTCGGGGCCGGGGTCGCCGGGCTGCAGGCGATTGCGACGGCCCGTCGGCTTGGCGCGCGGGTTTCAGCTTACGATATTCGTGAGGCAGCGAAGGAAGAGGTTCAGAGCCTCGGAGCGCAGTTCGTCGAGCTTGAGTTCGAAACACAGTCCGCCGAGGATACCGGCGGCTATGCGAAGGCGTTGGCCGAGGAAAAGGCGCGGAGACAGACGGAACTGCTCGTGCCTCACATCGGCCGCGCCGATGTCGTAATTACGACGGCGCTGATCCCTGGCCGGCCCGCGCCGACCTTGATTATCGAGGACGCGGTCGATGCCATGCAGCCAGGATCCGTGATCATCGATATGGCCGCTGTCAAGGGTGGCAATTGCGTTTTGACGAAACCGGGCGAGACGGTCGTGATAAACGGCGTCAGCATCTACGGGCCAATGAATCTCGCTGCCGAGGCTCCTGTGAACGCCAGTGAAATGTACGCCCGCACTCTGATGGCCATGATCACAGAGTTTTCGGACGGCTCGTCATTCAACGTCAACTTTGATGACGACATCTTCAAAGGTGTTTGCGTCGCACATGACGGTCGTATCGTAAACGAGCGCATCAGTGCACTCCTGACGGCCTGACAAACCCATGTAGCCATGCTCGACAACCTCATCACGTTCGTACTGGCCGCCTTCATCGGTTTCGAGGTCATCAGCAAGGTGCCGCAGACGCTGCACACGCCCTTGATGTCCGGCACGAACGCGATTAGCGGAATCACCATCGTGGGCGCCCTTGTCGTGACCGGCATGGTCGGCGACCCGCTCGCCAAATGGATTGGCTTTGTAGCGCTCATTGCAGCGACTATTAACGTAGTCGGCGGCTTTCTCGTGACGGACCGCATGCTCCAGATGTTCAAGAAGAAGCGCCCGGTCGAGTCGGCGGACGGGAAGCCGGCGCGCGTCGCGGCCTGAGGACGCGCCATGCAGACGCTGATCGAAATTGCCTATCTGGTCGCGGCGGTCCTGTTCGCCGTTGGGATGAAGCGGCTCCAGTCGCCGGCGACAGCGCGAGCCGGCAACCAGTTGTCCGCCGTCGGGATGCTGGTGGCGGTGATCGCTACCCTCTTCCTGCATCAGATCCTCGAGCCGGTCGAGATGCTCCTCGGGCTCCTGATCGGAGGTGGTATTGGAGCCGTGATGGCGCGCCGGGTGCAGATGACCGCCATGCCGGAGCTGGTTGCCCTCTTCAATGGATTTGGGGGGCTCGCATCCGCACTAGTGGCCGGCGCCGAGGTGGCACGCCATCTGGCCGGCGGTGAAGCGGGCTCGATCGTGACGCTAGCGCGGGATGGGATCGGGGCAGCGCAGGCCGGTCTCCCGGGTGGTAGTGCTCTGACGGTCGCATCGCAGGTAGAACCCGTAGTAGCGGCGTTGGATGTAGCAACCACCGTTACCGTGGCCATCAGCATTCTGATAGGCATGGTGACCTTCTCCGGAAGTCTCATAGCTTTCGGAAAGCTGGGCGGATGGGTCAGCGGTAACCCGATATCGTTCCCGGGCATGCGCGTGCTCTCGGTTCTCGTAGCACTAGGAGCCATCGCGGGTGCCGTGTATATGGTGGTGGGCACGAGCGGGATGTCCTTGAACACCGACGCCATTCTTACCGGCATTCTTTTGATATTCGGCACCTCGCTAGTGCTCGGCGTTCTTCTCGTAATCCCTATCGGTGGAGCCGACATGCCTGTCGTTGTGGCGCTGCTGAACTCCTATTCGGGGCTGGCCGCCGCCGCGACCGGGTTCGTCCTCGATAACACAGCGCTGATCGTGAGCGGAGCACTTGTGGGCGCCTCAGGAATCATCCTTACGATGATCATGTGCGAGGCCATGAATCGCTCACTGATCAATGTGCTTCTGGGCGGTTTCGGAGGAGACGCCGACACCGGTGTGGCCGTAGAAGGGGCGCGCACGGATCTCTCCATCAACGAGACGTCGGTCGAGGATGTCGCCATCATGCTGAGCTATTCTGAGAAGGTCATCATCGTGCCGGGATACGGAATGGCGGTCGCGCAGGCCCAGCATCAGGTCCGCGAATTGAGTGATCTACTCCAGGAGAAGGGGGTCACGGTCAAGTTTGCCATCCACCCCGTTGCCGGCCGCATGCCGGGCCATATGAATGTGCTGCTAGCGGAGGCCAATGTGCCGTACGATCAGCTCTACGAGATGGACGACATCAATAGCGAATTCGATACGACCGACGTCTCTCTCGTTATCGGCGCGAACGACGTCGTGAATCCGGCTGCACGGACGGACACTTCGAGCCCGATCTACGGAATGCCCATCTTGAATGTGGACCGTTCTCGGACCGTCGTTGTCCTCAAGCGGAGTATGCGGCCCGGTTACTCCGGCATCGAGAACATGCTCTTTTACAACGACAACACCCGGATGCTTTTCGGCGACGCAAAGAAGTCTCTTACGGAGTTGATCGCTGCCGTCAAGGCCGTGTAGATGTCGTGATGGGCGAGGTCCGGATCGAAGAGGACGTCACGATTGCGGGGCCAGCCGACGACGTAGAACAGGTTCGAGCGTTTCCCAGATGTTGTCCGCCATGATCTGGTGCCCCTCGGCAGTTGGATGGATGCCGTCATTTTGCATCATCGCGTCGATTCCTCCGACGCCGTCCATCAAGAACGGCACCAGAAGCGCCTCATACTCCTTGGCCAGATCCGCATACATGTCACGGAAAGCCCGCGTGTAGTCCCGGCCGAGATTGGGAGGGATCTGCATCCCCGTGATGATGATGTCGACATCCGGATAGGCTTGTCGTGTCTTTTCGATGATGGATGACAGGTTTTGACGGATCACGTCGATTCGAATGCCGCGCAATCCATCGTTGCCTCCTAGTTCGAGTACCAGTACATCCACGGGCTGCTGCAGGAGCCAATCGATGCGCCGGAGCCCTCCCGAAGACGTGTCGCCGCTCAGACCGGCGTTGCGGACACGAAAATTCCAGCCCATGGCCTCGATTCGTTTCTGAATAAGGCTGGGGAACGCTTCTCCGGGTTCCACGCCGAGCCCGGCAGAGAGGCTATTCCCCAGAAACAGGATAGTGGGGGCAGTATCGGAACTCCCATGGGACGGGCCGGGGAGTGTGCCGGATTGGCTTGTGTCGACCGCAGAGTGACCAGGCGCGACTGCCGAGCTGTCTTCCGGCGGCGTGCGCGCTTCTTGCCTCCGTCCTTCGCCAGACCCCTCCTCGCGGCCACAGGCTCCCAGCAGAACCGCAGCGAGGATGAGAATGTATAGCCTGCTGATTTTCACCGTCCTACCGTTTAAAACGGCTAATCCAAACACGGGAGCCCGATTCCTGTTTCGCGCGACCGTATCCGATACGAAAAGTGCAGGATGACCGACCACGTACTCACCGCGCATCAACTCTCGAAGATCTACCGAAGCGGATCGCGCTCGTTGAACGTCCTGCATGACGTCAATCTGTCGCTCGCGGCGGGGGAGACGTGTGCCGTGATCGGGCCCTCAGGAAGTGGTAAGACGACGTTACTTGGCTTGTGCGCCGGCCTCGATCGGCCCAGCAGCGGGACGGTTGAGCTTTGCGGTGAGCGCCTGAACGATCTATCCGAGGATGAATTGTCGCGGCTTCGAAATCGCGAGGTCGGATTCATATTTCAGACGTTCCAGCTCATTCCCACCTTGACGGCGCTCGAGAATGTGATGGTCCCGGCCGAGCTCAGGGGATCGAAGAATGTTCGGCCGCTCGCCGAAGATCTCCTGGATCAAGTGGGCCTCGCAGATCGCCGTTCGCACTATCCGGCCCAGCTTTCGGGGGGTGAGCAGCAGCGGGTCGCCATTGCCCGAGCCTTCATCAATCGTCCAACGATTCTCTTTGCTGACGAGCCGACGGGAAACCTCGATGCGGAAACCGGGGCTACCATCGAAGATCTGATTTTCGAGCTGAACCAGACAGCGGGGACCACACTCATGGTCGTGACGCACGACCAGGACCTCGCGGCACGCACCGGGCGGGTGATTCGGCTACGCGGTGGCCGGGTCGTATCCGATGAGCGGATCGAACGCACGTTTCCGGCGGCCATATAGCCGATGTCCTGGATCCTCAAAATGGCATGGCGGGATAGTCGCGGCAGCCGCCGGCAGCTTCTGCTGTTTCTCTCGTCGATGGTGGTCGGCGTAGCCGCCCTTGTCGCAATCAAGTCCTTCGGCGATAATCTCGAGCAAGCCGTCAACGAAGAATCAAAGTCCCTGCTCGGTGCCGATCTCTCCTTCGAAAGTGATCGTCCGTTCTCCACGGAGGCCGAGGCGCTGATCGATTCGCTTGGAGGGGAGCAGTCGCGCCAGATCTCCTTTACGTCCATGGCCCTCTTTCCGGAGACCGGCGGCACGCGCCTCTCCACGATTCGCGCGCTGGAAGGCGGGTACCCGTATTACGGTGTTATCGAAACGACGCCGGCGGAGGCGGCCTCGACCTACCTTGAGAGTGGGGGCGCACTGGTTGATGCCACTCTGATGCATCAGTTTGGCCTGAGGGCGGGAGACAGCGTTCGCGTGGGAGGGAGAACGTATCCGATTCAGGGGCGCATCGATCGAACACCTCGAGAAACCGAAATTTTCTCGCTGTTCAGTCCCCGTATCTACATTCCCCTGAATGATCTTGACCAGGACCTTCTGGGCCCGGGGAGCCGCGCAGAATACGAGGTGTTCTTTCGGTTCGAGCCCGGGCGGGATGCGGAAGCCCTTGTCGATGAGCTCGAGCCTCGCCTCCGGGAGATGGATATCGGATTTGACACCATCGAGGAGGAGCGCGAAGACTGGGGAGAGAGCCTTACCAACTTGTATCGCTTTCTCAGCGTAGTCGCCTTCCTGGCTCTGCTGCTGGGTGGTATCGGCGTCGCCAGCGCCGTGCACGTGTACGTCCGCCGCCGGTTCGAGACCATCGCCGTACTCCGATGCCTCGGGGCGGAATCACGCAAAACGTTCGCCGTCTACCTCGTGCAGGCCATCACGATGGGTCTCGCAGGCGGCGTCGCCGGTGCTGCGATCGGGGTCGGCATCCAGTCCGTCGTCCCGCTGGTGCTGGGCGCGTTCCTGCCGTTCGAGGTGTCGTTTCGTCTGGCCTGGCCGGCGATCTTTGCCGGGATCGGGATGGGAGTGGCGTTGACGGTCGTTTTCGCGCTTCTCCCGCTGGTCGGAATTCGCAGGATTTCGCCACTGTTGACCCTTCGAGTCTCCGTCGAGAATGTGCCGTCATCCGTCAAGGATCCAGCCTGGTGGCTCGTGATGTTCCTGATCGCTGCCGCAATGACGGCCTTCGCTGTCACGAATGCACCGGAGCCAGTGGTCGGACTTGGGTACACTCTAGGCCTGGCAGCCGTTTTCCTTGCACTGGCCGCCGTGGCGCGCCTGATCATCTTCGGCACGCGCCATCTTTTTCCGTCCGGATGGCCCTACACGTGGCGGCAAGGGCTCGCGAACCTGTATCGACCCAACAATCAGACCGGCACGCTGATGCTCGCGTTGGGACTCGGCACTTTCTTAATCGCGACGCTGTTCGGTGTCCAGCGCACGCTCCTCTCTCAGATCGAGATCGCCGGCGGTGCGGAACGTCCGAACCTCGTCTTTTTTGACATCCAATCCGACCAGATCGATGGAGTCTCAGAGATCGTAAGGGCCCACAACCTGCCTGTTCTCGATCGCGTGCCGATCGTCACGATGCGTCTCGCTGAAGTAAAAGGGCGATCGATCGATGAGATTCGGGCTGATTCGACGGTCGACGTACGATGGGCCCATATGCGTGAGTACCGATCCACGTATCGTGATTATCTAATCGAGTCCGAAGAGGTCGTCGAGGGAGACTTCGTCGGTACCGCCTCAGACGAAGCCGGAATCGTGCCGGTGTCCGTTGAGCGGGAGATTGCCGCGGAACTCGGTGTCGGTATCGGGGACACGCTTCTGTTCGATGTCCAGGGCATGCCCGTGAGAAGCATGGTCGGAAGCATCCGCGAAGTGGATTGGCGGCGAATCGGTACGAACTTCTTCGTCGTTTTCCCCACCGGGGTGCTGGAAGAAGCCCCGCAGTTTCATGTGCTTCTTAGTCGAACGGCATCTGCCGAGGAATCCGCCTCGATACAGCGGGCCGTGGTGCAGGCTTATCCGTCGATCTCGGCGATTGATCTGGGCCTTGTTCTGAGTACCTTCGATGCCATATTCAGCCGCATCTCCTTCGTGGTTCGGTTCATGGCATCATTCAGCATCGTGACGGGTCTCATCGTGTTGGTGAGCGCCGTGGTCGTAAGCAGAGTACAGCGCACACGTGAGAGCGTGCTCTTGAAGACGTTGGGCGCATCGCAGAAGCAGGTACTGAGCATCATGACGAGTGAATACCTGTTTCTCGGGTTCTTTGCAGCGTTGACTGGATTGGTTCTTTCGTTGGCATCGGGGTGGACTCTCGCCCGATTCGTATTCGATACGGATTTCCGTCCCGATGTGTGGGCAATGCTTGGTGTGCTTCTAGCGGTGCCACTGCTCACTATAATCATCGGTCTCGTTACTAGTCGTGGCGTTTACGCTCGTCCGCCTCTCGATATCATCCGGGCCGAGGTCTAGATCCGACGTCAACGGAGGGGATCAAATCGGAGCACACCCCATATCTCCTTATCCGATGAATGGCATTCTCACAGACACGTACGAGAGGAGGATCGCGGATCGGCTCGATGCGATCCGCGAGCGCATCGAGCGTGCATGCGCAAGGAGCGGGCGCCGCTCCGAGGACGTCGCCCTCGTCGGAGTCTCGAAGACCTTTCCGATTGAGGCCATTCGCGCGGCGACTGAAGCCGGACTCCGACGCTTCGGTGAGAACCGCGTTCAAGAGCTCCTTCCTAAAATCGAAGCCCTGCCGGGGCGGTACCTTGGCGGCGAAATCGAGTGGCACATGATCGGCCACCTGCAGCGAAACAAAGCGCGTGAAGTCGTAGCCAACGTAGACATGTTCGAGGCGTTGGACAGCCTGCGACTGGCCCGCGAGCTCGATAAGCGAGCCCGTCAGGAAGGACGGACCCTCCGGTGTCTGGTAGAGATCAACGTCTCCGGTGAAGAGAGCAAATTCGGGATCAAACCTCCGGCTGCACACGAGTTTCTTGACCAGCTCGCGAGCTTCACATCCCTCAAAGTGGAGGGCCTCATGACGATTGCGTCGTTCGTCGAGGATCCCGAGGAGGTGCGTGCAGAATTCCGCCTCATGCGCGAATTGTTCGACAGTTACTCCGCATCCCACAATCCCGTCGTCGAGATGAAATGCCTGTCCATGGGCATGAGTAATGATTTCGAGGTCGCCATCGAAGAGGGCGCCACACAGGTGCGAATTGGCAGCGCAATCTTCGGCGAGCGCCCGTACTAGCGCGGCGGCAAAATCATTATCTTTCGGCGGCCTCGCCGACAGACTGACCGAATCCCACGAGCGACCATGCGACTGACTCCGCTAGACATCCGGAAACAGGAATTTTCAAGAGGTATTCGCGGCTATGAAGCCGAGGAGGTCGATGCCTTCCTGCAGATGGTCTCGAACCAGTGGGAGGAGCTGTTGGATGAAGTGCGCCGAAAGTCCGATGAGGTTCGCGACCTCGAGGCAAAGCTCGCCCACTACGTGAAGGTCGAGGAGGCCCTCCAGGAGGCGCTTCAGACGGCTCGGGAGACATCCAAGAAGTCGATCGAGAATGCGGAAGGCAAGGCAGCGCTGCTCATCAAGCAGGCAGACGCCCGCGCTGCAGAGATCAAGCGGGAGGCGGAGGTCGAGCTTCGTCAAATGAAGCAGGAGATTGCGCAACTGAGCTCACGCCGGTCGGAAATTGTCACACAGCTCCGCGCCTTTCTCATGTCCGAGATGGAGATCCTCGCGAGGTTTGAAGGGGACGATCCACTCGGCTTCCTGAAGCTGATACCGGCGGAACACCGCCCTGGCCGTCAAACGGGCGCAGCAGCACGGCAGGAACAGCAGATGTCCACCCATCGCGAGGATCCGGCCGCCCCTCCGAGCCAACCGGACTCCCATCCGTCAACCGGGGCCGCTGCTACGGGCGTGGGAGCATCGAGCACTCCCCTGGCCCCGACCTCCACGTCTGCCCATGCAGGGGCGGACACGTCGACGGGGGATCCTGAAGCGCGGGCGGAGAGCGGAGGCCTCCCCGATGCCTCCTTCGCGTTCGACGAGGACGACGATATCCCTGCCGATGTTACGGCGGCCGACCATGCGCAATTCAATCGCCCGTTGCATTCGCCTCAACAGGGCGATGAAGCTGCGCCTACGGTGCCGGAAGATGCGCGCGATGCCGAGCAGCAACGAGACTCAGCCGAAGCCGGCTGGACGACCCAGACCTTCGTGGGCGGCGCGGCGGCTGAACCTCACGAGGGAGGCCCGGCCCGGGCTGGAACGGACGACGATGACATCGAAAAGACCTCTTCAGAGGAAATCGAAAAGATTCGCCGCATACTAAGTGATCTCGACTGAACGCCGATGACGCAGACATCCACGGATCTCTTCGATACGGGCACGCACCGGACCGCCGTTGAAGAAGCGGCCGGGGCAATCCGCTCGGCGAGTAACCTCCGGCCGTCGATTGGCCTCATCCTGGGGACGGGTCTCGGTAAACTCGCCGGTGAGATCGACACGGACGTCGTACTTGCGTACCACGACATCCCGCACTTTCCTCTGTCGACCGTGGAATCTCATGACGGGCGGCTGCTCATCGGCCGGCTTCGCGGCGTACCCGTCGTCGCGCTTCAGGGGCGATTTCATCTGTACGAGGGCTACTCTGCGCGTGAAGTCACTTTTCCGGTCCGTGTCCTGCGAACGCTGGGCGTTGATACGCTGCTGATCTCCAATGCGGCAGGTGGGATGAATCCCAACTACCGCAAGGGCGATCTGATGCTCTTCACCGACCACATCAACCTTCAGCCCGACAATCCGCTGGTTGGGCCCAACATCGATGAATGGGGGCCCAGGTTTCCGGATATGAGCGAGCCCTACGACCCCGAACTTCGCAGGCTTGCGGGAGATCTGGCTCTCAAGTTCGGATTCAAGTTGCACGAGGGCGTTTACGTGGCCGTCGTTGGGCCCAACCTCGAAACGCGAGCCGAGTACCGCTTCCTGCGTTTGATTGGGGCCGACGTGGTCGGGATGAGCACCGTTCCCGAGACGATTGTCGCCCGCCACATGGGGATGCGCGTTCTGGCCGTCTCCGTAATCACAGACGAGTGCTTTCCGGATGCGCTAGAGCCGGTTTCGCTCGAGGATGTCCTCCAGGCCGCGGCCGAAGCCGAACCAAAGCTGACTCGGCTGATGGCCGGGATCGTCGAAGAAATCGGTGTCACCGTATCGGCCGGTTGACAGTCAGTCGCACACCATTCAGCTGGAGTCGATATGGACGGGGAGATCTGGGATGAAGAACGCTGGGAGGCGTTCCTGGAGGAGAACGACAAGCGGATCGAGCACTACATGATGCTGTTGTTCCGGTTCATGGGTGCCAATCCACCCAGGGGCCGTGAAGGATCTCGCGATCGCCAGTCCTGGGAGCGCGAGCTTCGCGATTTCCTCCTCAGCAATGGGTTGAGTCCCGACGATGTACTCCCGCGCTTGCTCGCCCGAGACTGGGATTCGGACGGCCTTGCTGACGAATCCGAATCATCCCTCGGTGCCGGAGGTGAACGTGAGGATGACTTTCACGACATCCAGCTCAACCCCGTGCACGAAAGGGCGCAACGGCTGGCGGGACAGGTTCTCCGATGGTCGAACGAGCTGCCCGGACACGTGAAGGATAGCACACTCGTGCAGTTCTGCTCCCACATCGTGCAAATTCCGTCCAACCTGGCCAAAGGGCACGGGATAGGCTACGAGATGGAGATGCTGGGAGGTAACATCGCCTGTGCAAAGCGAGCGCTAAGCTCAGCCAATTCGGCGCTGGATCTCTTGCGAGAGGTGAAGTCTGCGCCCTACATGAAGGCCCCTCTTTACCGAATCTTTTATGAGGAATGCTATGAGCTGCGGAATGAGATCGGTGTCTACGTTCAAGAGCTCCGCGGCCGATTTGATCTCGGCATCGATTGACGGAGTCCCGACGCAAAGTTCGAATACACCATAGATGCCAAAATTTCAGGAAGTAAAGCAATTCGATCGCTCTAAGATCGAGAGCGATATCATCGCCTGGTGGGACGAGCACCACATTTTTGAGAAGAGCATATCACAGCGGGAGGGACGTCCTACCTTCTCCTTTTACGAGGGCCCACCTACCGCGAACGGTCGACCGGGCATCCACCACGTCATGGCCCGCGCGATCAAGGACATCTTCTGTCGCTACAAGACGATGAAGGGCTTTCGTGTCGAGCGAAAGGCAGGGTGGGATACCCACGGGCTGCCTGTCGAAATCGAGGTCGAAAAGGAACTCGGACTCCAGGGGCGACAGCAGATCGAGGAGTACGGAATAGAACGCTACAATGCCCGGTGTCGACAAAGCGTTCTCGAATACACGGAGCTCTGGGATGAGCTCACACGCCGGATGGGCTACTGGGTGGATCTCAGTAATCCCTACATCACGTTCGAAACCAGTTATATCGAGACCGTCTGGTGGCTCCTGAAGCAGATCTACGAGAAGGGGCTGCTCTACCAGGGATATAAGATTCAGTGGTATAGCCCCGGCTCAGAGACCGTGCTTTCCTCGCATGAGGTTAGTCTGGGATACGAGGAAGTACAGGATCCGAGCATCTACGTGCGCTTTCCGATCGCGGGTGAGGACAATACGTATTTCCTTGCCTGGACCACAACCCCGTGGACGCTCATCTCAAACGCGGCGCTCGCGGTGGGGCCGGACATCGATTACGTGCGGATTAGACGGGAGGACCCCGACCGCGGCCAGGAGTACTTTATTCTAGCGGAGTCGCGGCTCGGCGTCGTGGATGGGGAATACGAGATCGTGGAGCGATATCGCGGCCGTGATCTCGTCGGCATCCGTTATGAACCGGTGTTCGATTATTTCCGCGATTACGAGCCCGACGTCGACCGCTGGTACGTCGTCGAGGCGGACTTCGTCTCCACGGAGGATGGGACCGGCGTCGTTCACATGGCGCCGGCTTTCGGCGCCGACGACTACGTGGTGGGGCAGCGTGTTGGGCTGCCGGTGCTGAATCCCATCCGGCCTGACGGCACCTTCAGCGACGTGGCCGAGCTCGTGGCAGGTATGTGGTTCAAGGATGCAGATCGCCCCATCGTGCAGGACCTTAGGCGTCGCGGCCTGCTGTACAAGCACGAGACCTACCTCCACAACTATCCGCACGACTGGCGCAAAGGAACGCCCTTGATGAGCTACCCCGTCGAAAGCTGGTTCATCCAGACAACGGCTGTTAAGGATCGGCTCATAGAGCTCAACAATACCATTAATTGGCAGCCAAAAGCCATTGGGGAAGGCCGATTTGGAGAGTGGCTCCGCAATAACGTGGATTGGGCGCTCAGCCGGCGGCGATACTGGGGTACACCGCTACCCATCTGGCAATCCGACAAGGAGGGATCGGATTATATCGAGGTGATCGGCTCGATTGCGGAGCTCCGCGAGAAATGTGGAGACCAGCTCCCCGAGAAAGACGAGGACATCGACCTGCACCGGCCATTCGTCGATCAACTTACGTGGCCGGCGCCCGACGGTGGGACCATGCGGCGTGTTCCGGATCTTATCGACGTCTGGTTCGACTCGGGATCGATGCCCTTCGCGCAGTGGCACTACCCCTTCGAGAACCAGGATCGCTTTCGCGACACCTTCCCGGCAGATTTCATCGCCGAGGGGGTCGATCAGACGCGCGGCTGGTTTTACACCCTCCATGCCATAGCCACACTGGTCATGGACAGCGTGGCGTACAAAAACGTTGTCGTCAATGGGCTCATTCTCGACGAGAAGGGAGAGAAGATGTCCAAGACGAAGGGCAACACCGTCGATCCCTTCGAGACGATCGAGCGGTTTGGAGCCGACGTGGTGCGGTGGTTCATGATGAGCAACTCCCCGCCCTGGGAGAACATCAAGTTCTCGGAGCGAGGCGTGCTCGAGACGCTTCGGAAGTACTTCAATACGCTCGAAAACGTGTACTCGTTTTTCGCGACGTACGCGAACATCGACGGATTTACGTATCGGGAAGATCGAATTCCGGTGGACCGTCGAGCCGAGCTGGACCGATGGATCATGAGCCGGCTCAACTCAACCATCGCCGAGGTAGACGAAGCGTATGGTGTGTACAATCCTACCCGAGCGGCGCGCGCCATCGAGCGTTTCGTGGACGAGCTCTCCAACTGGTACATTCGGCGATCGAGGCGCCGATTCTGGAAGGAGGCTACATCGGACACGGACAAGGTAGCCGCTTATCAATCCGTTTACGAAAGCCTCATCGTTGTTGCGGCCCTGATGGCACCCATCGCGCCGTTTTTCAGCGAGTGGCTCTTTCAGGCTCTGGCCTCTGCTACCGGCCGTGAAGCGGCTGAATCGATCCACCTCGCCGACTTCCCCGGTGTCGAAGCAGCAGCCGTCGACCAGGATCTGGAGAGGAGGATGGAATTGGCCCGGACGATTTCTTCGGTCGTGCTGGCGCTCCGGAATACGGCGGGCATCAACGTACGCCAGCCTCTCCCGCGAATCCTGGTGGTCACCGGTGCCGGCGTGGCGCAGAGCGATGTCGAAGCGGTGAGCGGCATCATCAAGGACGAGGTGAATGTCAAAGCGATCGAGTACGTGTCAGAGTCGAGCAGCGTCGTGAAGCGCTCGGCGCGGCCGAATTTCAAGCGGCTGGGAAGCCGTCTCGGTAAGCTCATGAAGCCTGTCAACGAAGCCGTAAGAAGCCTCGACGATGACAGGATCAGTCAGTACATCTCGGAGGGCTCGCTGACGCTGAATGTCGACGGCCGGCAAGTAGAGCTCGGTCCGGGAGATCTGGAGGTAACCAGCGAAGGGATCGCGGGCTGGCTCGTCCACCAGGAAGACCGGATTACGGTCGCCCTGGATACGACGATCACGGACGAGCTGCTCGCCGAAGGACTCGCGCGAGAGGTGATCAATAGGGTGCAAAGCCTCCGGAAAGCGGCCGATTTCGACGTCACGGATAGGATTGCCGTTCAATATCGGACCTCAGGGGAGCTCTCCAGGGCCCTCAGGGAGTACGGCCAGTGGATAAGGAACGAGACGCTGGCTCTGGAGTTGGAAGAATCCGACGATCCGGGGGGTGACGTTGTCGAGTCCTTTGACGTCGGAGAACACACGCTGCAGATCGGTCTTCGCCGGCTGAGCGGTGACATGAGCTGATGGTTCACGCCGGCGGTATCCGTCAGGCCTGTTTCTGTTGCCCGCAGCGCGGTTTAGTAACCCTGAAATCGCCAATCTTGCATACATGGCTAACAAGAAAACTGATCGCATCGAGTCGGGACTCGTTTCCGTTCCTCTCCAGGGCGACTCCACTATCGAAGGCTCCGAGTCCGGTGCGCCTCAGGAGGAGGCGCGAAGAAATACCTGGTTTACGGACGAGGATTTCGAATATTTCCGGCAGCTCATACTGGAGCGCCGTCAAGAAGCCGTCGAGGATATCGAGCGCATGCGTTCCCAGCTCGAGGATGCGCGCGAACAGGCTGAGAACGACACGGCTTACAGCTTCCACATGGCCGACGCAGGAACGGATGCCATGGAACGGGAGAAGCTCTATCTGATGATAGCGCGTCAACAGAAGTATGTCGGTTACCTCGATCGTGCGCTCGAACGAATCAAGAACCGGACGTACGGAATCTGCAAGGTAACCGGAAAGCCGATCTCGAGAGAGCGCCTCGAGGCCGTGCCGCACACGGAGATCTCCATCGAGGCGAAGCTGAAGCAGAAGAAGTAGCGGACGGCCCTTTCGCCCGGGTGCCTACCGGGTTTCCTTCTACATTGAACCGGGGGCGAGACCGACGACCGGCCGGCACGAGCGTGTCGCCACGACCCGAATGTGATCCGAATGCGAGTCCTCTGGCTGACAGCGCTGATTGTCGCCATTGATCAGTTCACGAAGCAACTGGTCCTCCGTACTATGTACCTGGGTCAGCAAATCCCCCTGCTTGGTGACTGGCTGAAGCTGACCTACACCGAGAATCCCGGGATGGCTTTCGGGATTACGTTCGGGCCCAAGGCGATGGTCACCGTGTTCGCCATCATCGCCACGGTGATCATCACGTTCTATCTCTACAATGTGCGGAATGACTATTTGCCATACCGCGCAAGCCTGGCCCTGATACTTGGTGGCGCCGTAGGCAACATCATCGACCGCCTGTTCTACGGGATGCTCTATGATGGTGACGCGCTCCTGACTGGAAAGGTAGTCGACTTTATCCACGTGAACCTGTGGAGCGGTTTCATCCCGGAGTCCGTGCCTATTCTCGGTGGTACCTACCTATCCCTGTTCCCGATCTGGAATGTCGCCGACATGGCGATCGTCTGTGGGGTCGTCGGCATCGTTACGTTCCAGAAGGCGCATCATCGACACCTGATCGCGCGTCGCTCGAAGGAAGAGGCGCATGCGGACGACGAAGCCAGCATTGAGCCGGCGGCCACTCGTGTCGATAACATCGTGACCAACAATGACGTCGCGGCCGGGGGCATGGCCGAAGGCGAAGTCGATACGCCCGCACGCCACGAAGATTATCCTGGCGTGTAAGCCGACAAGAGGTCCTTGGCCCTCCGGAGTCGCTGGAACCGATGGATTCAGCGAAGGATATCACGCGTGCGGCGCAAGCCGCATTTTTTTGTCTGGACTCCACCGGGCCGAAGTCCGGCCGGCGCCGCCGCTTTCAGCCTGATCGACCGTTCCCATTCTCACCAGAATGCCAGAGATACAGCAGAGCCGCATAAGGAATTTCTGCATCATTGCTCACATTGATCATGGTAAGAGTACATTGGCCGATCGCCTTCTCGAGAAGACCGGCACACTCACGCAGCGCGAGTTGCAGGAACAGGTACTCGACAGCATGGATCTCGAGCGGGAGCGAGGCATCACGATTAAGAGTCATGCTATCCGCATGCACTACGATGCGGAGGATGGGGAACGCTACGTCCTCAATCTGATCGACACCCCGGGACACGTCGATTTTACCTACGAGGTCTCGCGCGCCCTTGAAGCGTGTGAAGGTGCCATTCTCGTGGTGGATGCCGCGCAAGGCATCGAAGCGCAGACCATTTCCAATCTGTACCTCGCTATCGCGCAGGACCTCGAGATCATCCCCGTCGTCAACAAGGTCGATCTTCCGAATGCGCGGCCGGAAGTAGTGGCCCAGTCCATCGAAGACCTCATCGGGGAACCGGCGGAAGAGGTCATCCAGATCAGCGCCAAGACCGGACTGGGTGTAGATAGACTACTCGAGACCATCGTCCGGCGCATCCCTCCCCCGAAGGGCGATCCGAACGCACCTCTGAAGGCCCTCATCTTCGACTCCGTGTTCAATCAGTACCGGGGCTCGATCGTTTATGCGCGGATTTTTGAGGGTGTTCTGCGAAAGGGTGACCGAATGCTGTTCATGTCGAACGGCAAACAGTATGATGCGGAGGAAATCGGCGTCCTCCGCCTGACGATGCAGCCGGTCGACGAGCTGCGGGCGGGTGACGTAGGCTACATTATCGGCTCCGTCAAAGACGTGCACGACACCCGGGTCGGAGATACCATCACCCTGGCTAAGAATCCGGCCGAAGCGCCGATCAAAGGTTTCCGGGAAGTCAAACCCATGGTTTTCAGCGGAGTCTATCCTACGGACGCCGATGATTTCGAGGACCTGAGGACTTCCCTCGAAAAGCTGCAACTCAACGATGCGTCCCTGACCTTCGAGCCGGAAACGTCGGCGGCGCTGGGTTTCGGCTTTCGTGTTGGCTTCCTCGGTCTACTCCATATGGAGATCGTGCAGGAACGACTTGACCGTGAATTCGGGCTCGACATCATCACGACCGTTCCGAACGTCAAGTATGAAGTCATCGATACAGACGGGAACGTGATCGTCGTCGACAATCCAAGTAAGATGCCGCCGGCCGGTGATATAGAAGAGCTTAGAGAGCCCTTTGTTCGCGCCGAGATCATTACTCCGTCCGAGTACATCGGAAATCTGATGCAGCTGTGTCAGGAGCGCCGCGGCATCTATGTGAATCAGACCTACCTGGATCGTGAGCGCGTTAATTTGCAGTACGAGCTTCCTCTAGCCGAGATCGTCTTCGATTTTTATGACCGGTTAAAGAGCGTAAGCAGAGGATATGCCTCCTTTGATTACGAATTTCTAGAGTATCGGACCAGCGACCTGGTCAAGCTGGATATCCTGATCAACGGAGATCCCGTAGACGCCCTTTCGACGATCGTCCACCGCGATAAGGCGTATGAAATGGGCCGAAAGCTTACGCAGCGGCTAAAAGAGCTGATACCTAGACAGATGTTTGAAGTGGCACTCCAGGCGGCAATCGGTAGTCGTGTGATTGCCCGTGAGACCGTGAAGGCCGTCCGCAAAGACGTCACCGCCAAGTGCTATGGTGGCGACATTACCCGAAAACGGAAGCTTCTTGAGAAGCAAAAAGAAGGAAAGCGCCGCATGAAGCAGGTAGGTAGGGTCGAGGTACCGCAAGAAGCATTCCTTGCCGTTCTGTCGATGGAGGATTGATGGTGTCCGACGCACGACATTCTGAACATGCGTCACCTTCTGCCGGATCCGGGCGGATTCGGGGCGGGATGGTATGCTTCTTCGCGGTGCTGGTCGTAACCCTGGCGGCCTTCACCGGGGCGCCGCCGGCGGATGCCCAGTCCCTGGTCCACATGTATCGTAGTGCGCGCTATCAGGCGCTGGTGCAGCGCGTCTTTGCCGAACATGGTCGTGCGGCGCGGCCGATGCCGCCTGAGCCGGCACCGCTTGTCACGGACTCGATGCGTGCCAAATTCGAGCGCATCTTTCCGCCTCCTCCGCCTCCAGAGGCGCCCCCGCGGATGGTCGTTCGAAAGTGGCATCATATCCCGAGGCTGGGGCGCCCATGGTTCGAACGGCGGTTCGGGAGTGGTGGATGGTCTTTTCTGGGCAGCGACGACAACGTGACGAGTCTGGATACGACATTCACCCGAGAGATCCGGGCCCGACTCGAATCTCGGTTTGGCTCGCCGACGCAAACCCTCGCTGATCTCAGTGATCTAGCGAACTTGAACATCGGCGACTACATCCAATTCGAATACTGGTTCGTCCTGAATGATTCGATCCCGCTTCGAGTGATGGATGTGAATGGGCCACTGGAACGTGGCGTGGTTGTTGCGAGCACGCAGCAATACCGACACCTGTTGCCCGAACTTCGGGATCTGCTCAATGAACGGTTGATGCAGGCGGACCGGGCACCTTATGCGGATTACTACTACCTCCCAGAGCAGAAAATCTGGTTTATCACCGGGTTCGATGGCCAGCGCTATTTCTTGAGGCGGGTCTCGAAACCAAATCTCAGACTGGGACGACCTCTCCTGGAGAACGTGCTCGATTCCAGACAGGCGTCTCGGAATTAGGACAATAGATTTTGGCTGGACCAAAGACCAAAGGCAGATCTCGACGAGGCTCGACCGACGAGCGAATCGCACGGATGAGCTCCGCGCAAACGAACGGGAAGAGCGACGCGAAGCGCAAGCCCAAGAGCAAGATCCGCGAATGGAGCGACGCAATCATTTTCGCCGTCGTGGTCATGCTCATCATCCGGACCTTTCTGTTCGACCTCTTCCGGATTCCGACTCCCTCGATGGAGAAGAGCCTGTTGGTGGGCGACTACCTGTTCGTTTCGAAGCTGCACTATGGAACCCGTACGCCCATAACGCTAGGCATCCCATTCACGCAGATCTACCTGCCCGGACTGACGCTTCCCCATACGCGACTTCCCGGATTTTCAGAGGTGAAGCGAGGTGATGCCGTCGTCTTCAACTTCCCGCCCGAGGACAAGCCCGTCGACCGGAAGATGCATTACATCAAACGCGTCGTCGGCCTGCCTGGGGAGGATCTGCAGGTCATAGACAAGATCGTGCACATTGATGGTGAAGCGCTGCCGATGCTGCCTACCATGCAGCAGTATTGGAACGTGTACAAGCGGGATCCACGCGTAGCTCTCTCCGGATCCACACTTCGGGCGCTTGGTGTATCCGACGTGCAGGGAACCTCAAATCCCAGCGTTGTGCGTGTATTGTCCACGCGCGAGGCAGTCGAGGAGATCAATTCGTGGCCGTGGGTAGAAAAGATCGAGCCCTACATCGCTCCGGATAACGTGGGCTACAGCTCTCTGATGTATCCGGCCGACCGTGGCTACACGCCGGATAATTACGGACCCGTCCACATTCCGGCACGAGGGGAGACGATAGAGCTGAATGCCGAGACCTGGGCGGTCTACGGACCCGCCATCACCGAATACGAGGGCCATACCGGTCGCCTTCTCGAGGATGGTACTGTCGAGATCGATGGGCAGCCTGCCGACTCTTATACGTTCAGACAGGATTACTACTTCATGATGGGCGACAATCGGGACAATTCGGAGGATTCACGCTTCTGGGGATTCGTGCCGATGAATCACATCGTTGGCAAAGCCATCCTCATTTACTTCTCGTGGGATAGCGACGCAATGCTGCCACGATTCGGGCGGATCTTCAACACGATTCGATGAGGACCGCCCATGCCCGAGGCTGTTGATCGTCCACTGGCTGAGGAGCCTGCTTCGTCACCGCTCGAGCCACGCTCGAAACGGAGTGATAAAACGAAAGGCGGCTCCGTGACGGTGCGCGACTGGCTCGTGACGATCCTGATTGCACTCTGCGCGGCAACGTTCATCCGCGGATATATAGTGGAGGCGTATCGGATTCCAACCACGTCGATGGAACGAACGCTTCTTGCTGGCGACTTCGTGATCGTCTCCAAGCTGCATTACGGGCCGCGACTCCCCGAGACCATTGGAATTCCGTTCACGAACTGGCACATCCCCGGTCTGCAATTTCCGCGCAGTCGGATTTCGGGGCTAGTAGAGCCCAGCCGCGGGGACATCATCGTCTTCAATTTCCCCCTTGAAGAGGGCCCGATCGGACGGAAGACGCATTACATCAAACGTGTCATCGGCATGCCCGGCGACACGCTCTCGATTGTGGACAAGATCCCGTACGCGAATGGCCGTGCGTTGCCGTTGCTGCCGGAAATGCAGCAGAAATGGCTCGCCGTTCGGAAGTCGTCGGCGAAGTTACCCGTTCAGCGGCTCGAGAGCGTCGAGATCGAGGAGGTCGGCCAGGTTGGATCACAACTCGACGGCATATCCTTCCAGTCGACGGCGGCCCTCGCCGAAGAGATCGGAATGTGGGATGAGATTGCCTCCATCCAACCTCTGGTTCTTCCTGATGGCAGTTTTCGATCTGGACAGATTTTCCCGACTGGGGCTTCATTCGATCGCGACAACTATGGACCGATCTATATACCCGCGCGCGGAGATCTGCTTCGGCTCTCTCTGGAAAATCTGCCCGTGTATGAGGATATCATAACGCGATATGAGGGGCATGATCTGGAGTTCGACTCGAGCGGCGTTATCTGGATCGATGGAGAGGTCACGAACAGCTATGCCGTCGAGCAGGACTACTTTTTCGTGATGGGTGACAATCGAGACAGTTCGTACGACAGCCGCTTCTGGGGATTTGTCCCCTGGGATCACGTCGTTGGACGTGCCACGACGATCTACTTCTCCTGGGATCGGGAGGAGGGAGAGCCACGATTCTCCCGAATGTTCAGGGCCGTACGGTAGGCCGGATATCCATTCGGAAGATCTCGCCTGACCCGCCTTAGCGCGAGGCGCGGAGGCGGTCGAAGTGCTCCTGCTGCGGCGTTCCGGCCGGGACGTCATAGGGATGAGCCGGCAGCTCGAGCCGCCTCAGGACCGGATACCTCTTCTTGTAATCGAAGGGGTGCGGCGCACCGACGGGGTCCTCGCCCAGTACCAGAACGGTCGTCCCGGGCTTGATTACGCGGCTCCCAGCAGAAGCATAGTCGACGCGTCCGTTCGATACGGTCCACGGATCGGCCCAATCATAGATCCACTTGGCGTCCGTGTCCACGAGACGGACACACCCGTGACTCGTCGGTCCACCCGTCGGCATGGGGTACTGATGGATGTGGATGCCCCGTTCGTTATGGAAGTTGAAGACCCAGTACATCTCCCACGGCTCGTCGGGAGGGCTCAGTGAGGATACCCGATACTCCTCCTTCCAGTTGAAATTGTAGCGACCCGTCGGCGTCGGGGTCTCCTCGGATCCTGTGTTCACAATTCCCCAGCGTACAAGTTGCCCGTATTCATAGGCAGCCCAGGCCTGCACGGACTTGTGTATGATGAAGAGCTTCTCGAAATCGCGTGCCCCCGGATAGTACCGTGGAAACGGCGAATAGGCGCGGAAATCGACTTCGAAGACTTCAGGAACAACGAGTGTATCACCGATCTGGGCATTAACGAGCAGCTTCCGGTTGAGCAGCTCCACGACCTTGGCACGTTCGCGGCCGAGCTCGGAGTCGCCCCGACCGATCATTTTGTAAAAGGAATTTCGTGCCAGTACGGAGTTGCCTCGCGGATCGGTCAATATCTCGTACCGATAATAGATTTCCGGCAGATCTTCGAGATCGTTCACCCGATACTGTGTGAGGACATTCTCAATGGCCTCCTGATTGATATAATCCTGAGCCCGGGCCGGGGCGGCGAGAGCGACTACCAGCAGCGCCAGGAGTGCATGTCCTAACCAGTTTCGCATCGTCATCTCAGTGCAATCTTGTCGAACCGACTGAACCTCAGCTCATCAGTTTTCGTCGCGGACACTACCACGTCGATCATTCCAGGGGGTTTCAGTTGGATGTACGGCTACGCCTCGTGCGGCTTCCCGTAGTCCAAGAATTACGCCATTTGTACAAGATCCTCAGGAATGTAGTGGTTGCTCCGTTTGGGGAATGCCATAGACTCTGGCATGCCAGGTCGAAGACGCCCTTCGCTCGAACTCGCCGCGTCGAAACCGGCCCACCGTGTCGATGCTCAGATCAAAAACCAGCGTATCGCCAGTGACCACACCCTCATTGACGAGGCGCCGGAATTCGGGACGTGAGACGGATCTTGGCACGCCGCGATCATCACGATAGTGAATCGTGAGGCCCGGAAGCCACTCGAATCCAAGCTCCGAAGCCGCAGCATTCAGGGCACGAGTCGATTTGTCGATGCCGCAGCCGGATACATCTCCATCCACGATGTGGCCTCCGATGAGCGCAAACTTTCCTTCTATGACATCCGCCGCACTTTCGACGGACCGCCCGTGCGAGGTCCACTCGGCGCAGAACTCAGTCAAAATCTCCTTCACGCGTAGCTCCTCTAATTCGTTGAGCTCACGGTCGCACGCGTAGATCCAAAGTCTCGCATCATCGGGAAGCGTGTCTATTGACAGGACCTTGTTTCCTGATTTCGTCATTCCAGACCGACCTTTTGGATTTTTAGCTCAGCGGCTTCGAGGCGCTCCATACAGAACCTTGCAAGAGCCATGCCTTCGGCGTGGGCCTGTAAAGCTTCCTCGAGTTTGTAGCCGTCGTCCTCGAGCGTTCGGACAATATTCTCGAGGCGTTTCACGGCCTCCTCGAACGTCAGATCCTCCGGCAGCGGATCGCTTCCAGGCGGTGGGGAAGGAGTTTCCGACATGTTATGCTATCAGTGAGGGCTCAGGTTCGTAGACGGCAGGTGTAAGCTGCCGGGGGCAGCATATATGTAATTCGCCCGCCCGGGTATTTGTTTTCCACACGGAGGATTTGATCATCATTTCGACGGCGACGTGATTGCCTGCCCCCGACTCGTTAAGTTGCTCGACCACTAGGGGGCAAGATGAACACAGGATTGGACCGTGGTATCATGGATTTAGGACTCACTGGAAAGGTAGCCATCGTTACGGGCTCAAGTCGTGGAATCGGGCGGTACATCGCCGGTCGTCTGGTAGAGGAGGGCTGCCGTGTCACGCTTTGTGCGCGGAGCGAAGATGATGTCGAGCAGGTTCGGCTACAGCTTATCGAGGCTGGAGGTGACGTAATAGGCTTCGTAGGGGATCTAACGGAGCCCGACGCGCCTGCGCGCCTCATCGAGGCCACCATGGACTACTTTGGGCAACTCGATATCCTGGTCAACAACGTGGGCGGCAATCGACGCAAACTGTTCGAGGAGACAACGGACGAGGACTGGGAAGCCATCCTCGATTTGAATCTGATGGCTCATGTGCGATGCAGCCGCGCGGCCATCCCGATCATGCGACAGCGCGGAGGGGGTTCGATCGTGTTCATTTCCTCGATATTCGGTCGCGAAGCGGGCGGTCCCGGGCTTTCTCTTTACAACACGACAAAATCCGCAGTGATCAGCCTGGCGAAGATCATGGCGCTGGAGCTTGCGTCTCAAAATATCAGGGTCAACAGCGTGGCGCCCGGCTCAATTCGTTTTCCAGGTGGCAGTTGGGATCGTCGAGTTCAACAAGACCCTGAGGCAATGAAAGCCTTCATCCAGGCCAACCTTCCCATTGGAAGGTTCGGCACGGCCGACGAGGTTGCGGACGTCGTCACATTCCTGGTCTCACCGCGAGCAAGCCTGATTACTGGGGCGTGCTTGAACGTCGACGGGGGTCAGTCACGCTCGCTGATTTGATCCCTCGGCGGCCTCAGGCGCCTTCACCTAGAGGCACCGTTTGATCGTAACGGTCAAGCGCCGGGTGCCGGAGCTCGCTTTCGCCCACTGGACAAGTATCGGGCTCTGGTAGCGGCCCTGTACGATGGTACCGGCACCGCCGCACGTGTCATCATCGCATACGAGCAGCCGAATGGATCGTCGCATGCGTAAGAACCGCGAAGCCGGAAAGGCCATGAGTCGGTCGATCACACGTTCGACGACGGACTCGTTGAGCCCCAGTGTATCCAGAACCTCATTCAGCAACCGCACGAGGTCGTATTTGGCGTAGTTCTTCGCCTTTCCGGGAATGGCTCTCGGATCCCGAATCATGCTGCGGCCCTTCTGGGCAACGAAGCGAAGTGGATTCTGAAGCACGTCGATCATATCGTGCTTCATCAGAAGAGTCTCGAATTCGTTCACGGTCAACGCCGTGTTCCGCTCCTCAGGATCAAGCTCGATTTCGATCCACCCCTTGTCGATTCCATGAAGTGCGACCAGGTCTTGAAGGCGCCCGTAGAACCCAAGCTGTGGATCCTTCAGGTTGATCGAATCGATCGCGTGGGATGAAACCGGGATCTCGAATGTTCGGCGATCGACGAACTCCTCATCGTTGAAGGCCACGATCGTCGAATGCCGTAGGCGTGGGCGGTCCTGGTTGATGCCATCGAGATCGACGAAGTAGACGGCAGCATCAGGCGCATTCTTGTAAGCGACACAGCTCTCCAGGCCCGAGCTGATGAATTTGAGGTGTGAGTCCGCATTTCGCGGCTCCGACTTTCGCTCTTCCTCAGTGAGCTCCGTCCGGAGGTGCAGTTGATCGTGGTGATATTCCGCTCCGGGAGGAAACAGCTCTTGAAACGTCCGGAGGAAGACCTTTAGCGAATCAGGACTGTGGTCGAGCCTCGAAAGGAGGTTCTGGTCGAAAAAACCCGCGGTTGTGTGATGGGAGCAGAAAAGCGCCTTGCGATACTGAGAGAGGACGTCTCCGTATTCCTCGGCTATCCGTGATGTGATGTCGATGATATCGACACGTGCCGAGGGTGTCAGCTCAACGCTAAGACGCGCTGTGGATGCACTCATGCGATACGTGGATCTTTCACGGCAGCCTACGTGATTCGCCAGGAAATGTCAATCTCGCGACAGCATCGAGACGCGCGCAACCGTTCGGAGATACCCCTCGCCACGGAAGCCGCCGCGTTTCGACCCTGCCACTACGTCTGCCGAATGGCTGTGGTCCCGCTGACTTAGATTTTCACGGCTTTCCGTCAACGGCGCGTACCTGGCGGCGACCGTCATGGAATCGGAGGGCAAGACCATCTCCTGGCTTAACATCGGCCGCATGACGTACGAGCGAGCCGTCCCGTTCGACGAGCACGAAACCCCGCTCAAGTGGCAGATCAGGTCGCAGGAGGACGAGGCGGTCGAGCAACGACTCGACGTGCCGGCGCTTGTGCGCTATCGATTGACGTGCGCAGCGGCCCAATCGATCTATCAGCTCATCGACGTTCTGTGCATGATGGCGTAACAGATCGCGAGGTCTCAGGAAGTGGTGCGACGACGTCAGATACTCGATGTGACGCCGATACCGATCGACGGTCCGCGTGAGACAGTTCTGGATGGAATGGGCCCTCTGGCGGATGGCAGCGGCCAGCTCCTGGCGATCCGGCACGGCCAGTTCAGCGGCCATGGAAGGCGTTGCGGCACGAACGTCAGCGACGAAATCGGCGATCGAGAAATCCGTTTCATGCCCTACGGCACTAATGACGGGAATCTCCGACGCGTAGATAGCACGGGCCACGACCTCTTCGTTGAAGGCCCACAGGTCCTCCATCGAACCGCCGCCGCGACCTACGATGAGCACGTCAGGCCGATCAGCTCGGAAATTGAATGCGGTTACTGCACGCGCAATCTCTTCGCCCGCGCCCATACCCTGCACCTGGACAGGCATCAGCATGACCGTTACACAGGGATAGCGCCGGCGAATGATAGTCAGGATGTCGTGTAGAGCGGCCCCCGAGTCCGATGTCACGACGCCGATGCGTCTGGGATACGCCGGAAGAGGCTTCTTGTGGGCCGCATCGAATAATCCTTCGGCAGCCAGTCTGCGCTTAAGGGTTTCGAACGCCCTAAGCAGCGCCCCCTCGCCGGCGAGCTGCATAGATTTCACCATCACCTGCAGATCCCCACGCTGCTCGTAGACGGAAATGTCGCCGAGAACCCTCACGAGCATTCCATCTTGCGGATTCAGGCGTACGAACCGGGCCTGGCTTCGAAACATCACCGCCCGAAGCTGTGCCTCATCATCCTTCAAGGTGAAGTAGCAATGCCCGGAAGAATGCCGCTTGAAGTTCGAAATCTCACCTTCTACCCAGATACCGCTGAAGCCACGCTCGAGTGAGCGTCGAAGGTCGCGCGTCAGGTGTCGAACACTGTACACCTGACGTTGATCTTGGCTGAATAGCGGCAGTGGTTGTGCCATTGAATTTTGGATGCATGGGGAATAAGGCGACGGGAATCGAATACAAGCTCTGCTAAAGCATGAAGTTGAAATCGCACGACGCTAGAGAATGCCTGAGCAGATGTCCAAAATACGAATAATGTTCGTTTGCCTGGGGAATATCTGCCGTAGTCCCCTGGCCGAAGCGGTGTTTCGCGCCCATGTTCGACAAGCCGGTCTCGAGGACGCTTTCGAGATCCAGTCGTCCGGCACGGGCAGCTGGCACGTCGGGGGACCCGCCGATGCGCGCATGCGGCGCACCGCGACGCGCTTCGGCGTCGATCTCGAGTCGCATCGAGCACAGCAGTTCATCGAGGATCATCTCGGAGAGTTCGATCACATCTTCGTGATGGATAAGAACAACCTTAACGATGTGCTCTATCTGGATCGAGGGGATCGCTACGGAAACAAGGTACGGCTGTTCAGGGAGTTCGACCCGGAGCCGGAGGACTACCAGGTCCCGGACCCGTACTATGGAGGCGATGGTGGCTTCGTGAAGGTCTACGAGATCGTCGATCGCACCGCGAAAAACCTTCTGCGTCGTTTGATCGAGGAGTATGGCTTGAAAGAAATGGCCGATGCTGCCCGATGATGTATGCGAACTCGTGGAGGAGGGGCTAGGCGAAGTCATCCAGACTACTGATAGTCTGGGTGGCGGCTGCATCGCCCACGCGACGCGCCTCGGAACGGACGCCGGTACATACTTTCTGAAGTGGAGTCGGGAAGAGGCGGCACGCACCTTTACTGCCGAGGCGGCCGGATTGAGGGCTCTCCGCGAAGCAGGCTCCGCCATCCGAATACCCGAACCGTTGATCGTCGTCGACGGTGGCGATGGAAAAGCCGGCATCCTCCTCCTCGAATGGATCGAACCCAGTGTCACATCGAAACGGTTTTGGGAGGCCTTCGGGCATGACCTGGCCGACCTCCACCGGCACTCCGCGGAACGGTATGGATTCCATAGATCCAACTACATCGGACGCCTTCCCCAGGAGAACGAGTGGGAGGCAAATTGGCCGGAGTTCTTTTGGACACGCCGCATAGAGCCTCAGGTACGGCGCGCGAAGCAGACCGGCATCTGGCAAAATGCCTGGGAGGCTCCGTTGAAGCGGATTGGCGATCAACTGGACGCCTATCTTCCGATGCATCCGGAAGCGAGCGTGGTTCACGGTGATCTCTGGGCGGGAAACTTCATCCCCGCGAGTGACGGTCATGCGGCGCTCATAGACCCTGCGACGTACTTCGGACATCGTGAGACGGATCTCGCGATGACGCGGCTCTTCGGGGGCTTCCCGATGGATTTCTACGCGGCTTATCAGGAGGCGTGGCCGCTCGAAGACGAGTGGGAGGTCAGGTTCGAGATCTACAACCTGTACCACCTGATCAACCATCTGAACCATTTCGGCGCCGGATATGCGTCATCGATCCAGCGCGTTCTGAAACGATTCTAGCGCCGAGCTCGTGCATAGACGGCGTGAGTGCGGCTCCAGCAGACCGCACATTGCTAATCCATCACGAAGGGCGAGTCGTCAACCTCCTCGTGGCGAATCTCGTCTACCGGTTGAGTCTTGCCTTCTCCGGCGTAGAGCGCATTTGGACAGTTTACGATGAAAGCGTCCTCGTCGCCGATATTTCGATACGCGTGGACAACCCCCGGCGGGACGATGACAGCGGCCAGATTTGAGGCGCCGAGATCCAGGGTTTGACGTTTGCCGTATGTTTCTGATTCGCGGCGCGCGTCCCAGAGGTAGAGCCGAAACGTACCATCGAAGAAGAGGAAGAGATCGGTCTGCTCTTCGTGTTCGTGTGGGCCGCGCGCCACGCCCGGATGGGTCAGTGACAAATAGCCCATGACCGGATGGAGCTCCGGAGGCAGCTCATCATGCCGGAAGAATTCGGCCAGCCAACCGCGTTCGTCAGAGAATCGACGGAGGTACCGTATCTCACACCCCTGGATCTCGCCTTCTTCCCACGTCATTTTGGGCTCCATCAGAACGACTATTTTTCGAGCTCCTCGTAAACGAGATCGCGCGCGAGCTCATTGGCCTCGTACCAGCCTTCCAACGTGCCGGCGTCTCCCCACCAACCGTTCAGAATGCCGAACGTGAGCTGCCGCTTTGCGATGTAGGCATTGCTCACATCACTCACTTCATACTCGCCACGCGCGCTCGGCTTCAGGCTTCGAATGATGTCGTAAACACCTGCGTCGTAGAAGTACATCCCGACGACGGAGTAATTGCTTGGGGGATCACTTGGCTTTTCGATGATCTCGACAATGCGATCATTCTCAAATCGTGGAACCCCGTAACGTTCAGGATCGGGTACCTCCTTGAGCAAAACGCGTGCGCCAGAACCTTGCTCATCCAACTGCCGGCGAAATTCCTTCACCTCGTCGCCGATATCGTGGCTGATGATGTTGTCGCCGAGTATGACGAGGAAGGGGTCATCTCCCGTGAAGTTCTCGCACAGTCCAAGTGCCTGCGCGATCCCTCCGGGCTCATCCTGAACGCGGAACGTAATGTCCAGGCCGAAAGCGCGGCCGCTTCCCAGGAGGTTCACTACATCTCCCATGTGCTCCGGGCTCGTGACGACGGCGACATGCTCGATGCCTGCCCGCCGCATCCGCACGAGAGGATGATAGATCATGGGGTATCGGCCAACGGGCAGCAGATGTTTGTTGGTAACCTTCGTTAGCGGATAGAGTCTGCTGCCAGTGCCGCCGGCGAGTACAACGCCTTTCATAGAATGGATGGATAGGTTCGATGAAACTAGAAAGAGAAGATCGGAAGGCTACTGCCTGAGCGCGTACTGCTTCTCGTAGTATTCCCGGTACGATGCGTTTACGACCGCATCGAGCCAGTGCCTGTTGTTCAGATACCAGGCGACGGTATCTCTCAGGCCTGACGTTAGATCATGCCGCGGCGACCAGCCGAGCTCCTGACGAAGGTACGTGAAGTCCATCGCGTACCGAAAATCATGCCCGGGGCGATCTTTCACGAAAGTAATGAGCTTCCTGGATGTGCCTGGTGAGCGTTGCAGCGCCTCATCGACCAGATCCAGAAGTAACTCCACGAGCTCCAGATTCGAGCGTTCAGCGCCGCCGCCAATGACGTACGTCTCATGGGTTTTGCCCGCAAGGAGGATCATCTCGATGGCTTCGCAATGGTCTTCGACGTAAAGCCAGTCGCGCACGTTCGAGCCTTCTCCATAGATCGGTACCGACTCACCCTCCAGCGCGCGCAGGATCACCAGCGGAATAAGCTTCTCGGGGAATTGAAACGGGCCGTAGTTGTTCGAGCAGTTGGAGATGACAACAGGCAGCCCGTACGTGTGGCCATAGGCCCGCACGAAGTGATCGCTCGCCGCCTTGGATGCGGAGTACGGAGACCGCGGATCGTACGGAGTTCTTTCGGTGAAGAATCCCTCGGGGCCGAGGCTGCCAAACACCTCGTCCGTCGAAATGTGATAGAACCGGTAGCGCTCATCGTCGCTGCCGGATGATCCCCATGCCGCCCGCGCCGCCTCGAGCAGGGTTACCGTACCCCTTGTGTTAGTGTCCACGAAGGCGAGGGGGGCCATGATCGAACGATCGACGTGGCTTTCGGCCGCAAAGTGAACGACGGTCGAGAAGCGATAGGTCTCGAAAAGCTCGCCGACTAGATCCGCGTCCGAGATGCTTCCGTGAACGAAAATGTGATTCGATGCATCCTCGATCGGAGCCAGATTCATCAGGTTGCCGGCATAGGTCAATGCATCCAGATTCACGAACTGCGTATCCGGATATTTCGGGACCATCCGAAGTAAGAAATTGGATCCGATGAATCCGGCCCCACCCGTTACCAGAACGGAAGTCGGCTTGTGACGCTGAGCGACAGGCATTTATCTCCTGAGGGGTATGTCATCCTGATGAATAGGCGGGAAGTCGGCACATTGGTGCGATCCCCTAGCCGCCGAATCGAAGGCACGATCGCCGAATCCGGCAAGAACGAAATTCATTCGCGCGCTTTATAAAGTAACTGTACCTACCAGTTCCAGAGTCTAGAGAATCGGCCCATCCATGGCGGAAGGTAAGGTGGTCGGCGCAGAAAATGGTGTACAGCAGCTTTATCTGTTGGATGCCCTGGCGCTTGCCTATCGATCCCACTTTGTGTTCATCAGTCGCCCCCTCATCAATTCCAAGGGGATGAATACCTCGGCGGCCTACGGGTTCACGAATGCGCTCCTCAAGCTTATCGAGGATCACGGGATGGCCAATATGGCCGTGGTTTTCGATGCCGTTGGGGATGACGAGGAGCCCACCTTCCGCGACGAGCTCTACGCGGAGTACAAGGCCAACCGTAGTCCGATGCCGGAGGACCTGGTTGCCAATCTTCCCTACATCAAGCGCATCGTCGAGGCGCTCGATATCCCGGTAATCGAGGTCCTGGGCGTCGAAGCAGACGACGTAATCGGCACCATCGCCACTCGTGCCGCGGCGGAAGGCACGGAAGTCGTCATCGTTTCGGCCGACAAGGATTTCCAGCAGCTTCTGAGCGATCGCATCTCCGTTTTGCGTCCGTCGCACCGGGGAGAGGAGTTCGATCCCATTACCGAGGAATCGTTTCGCGAGAAGTACGGCCTCGATCCGGCGCAATTTATCGACGTGCTGGCCCTCATGGGCGACAGCAGTGACAACGTCCCGGGGGTACCCGGCATCGGCGAGAAGACCGCCATATCCCTACTCCAGGAGTATCATTCCGTTGAGAATCTCGTCGAGCAAGCTGACCAGATCAAAGCCAAAAGGCCACGGGAGGGATTGCTCCACCATCGTGACGACGCACTTCTGAGCAAGGCTCTCGTGACCATCAAGACGGATGTCGACATCGACATCGATTGGCACCAGTTTCGGCGGGCCCACCCCCGACGCGACGAGCTCCTGTCGCTCTTTAGCGAGCTCGAGTTCAATACCCTCTTCAAGAAGGTTCAGAGCGGGCAGCTGCTGGGCGTGAATGGAGAGGCGGTCGGCGGAGACGGTCAGACGGCGGTTGCCGCCCCCGTTGATGATGCCGACGTCGTCGCGTACGACGAAGAAGTCGTCGACTACCGGACGGTCACCACAAAGGAACAGCTAGAGCAGCTCGTCAACTCCCTGAGTGGCGTCAGTCGCTTCGCCTTCGATACAGAGTCCACATCCGCTGATCCGATGCGGGCATCGCTCGTCGGTATCTCCTTCTCGTGGGACAAGCATCAAGCATGCTATGTGCCGACGCCGATGCCGGACGGGACCTCCTTTGACGAGCTTGCTCGAATGGTTGCGCCGATGTTCTCGAGCGACATCCTCAAGGTTGGACAGAATTTGAAGGACGACATTCTCGTCCTGAAGCGGCATGGCATCGAGGTCCGAGGCCCCCTGTTCGATACGATGGTGGCGCACTACGTGCTTTCGCCCGAGGAACCGCATGGGCTCGATCTCATGGCGCTCAAGTACCTCCGCTACAGGATGGTACCCGTCTCGGACCTTATCGGTACAGGGAAGAACCAGCTGACGATGCGGGATGTCGCCGTGGCCGATGTCTGCTCCTACGCCTGTGAGGACGCGGACATTGCGCTGCAGGTGGCCGACGTATTGAAGGACGAGCTCAACCGAGAAGGTTTGCTGGAGATCGTCGAGGCCATCGAGTTTCCGCTCATCCTTGTCCTGGCGGAGATGGAGGCGACAGGCATCAGGGTCGATCCCGAGATGCTCAGAGAGATATCCAGAGAGTTGGGCGATCAGATTGCCATTCTCGAGAAACAGATTTTCGACCTTGCCGGTGAGGAGTTCAACATCGGATCGACGCAACAACTTGCAGAAATCCTGTTCGACAAGTTGGGTCTTCCGGTCATTTCGAAGACTCCGAAGGGAGTTCCGTCGACGAAGGAAAGCGTTCTCGAGGAGCTGGTATCCGAGCATCCGCTGCCGGGCCTCATACTGGATTGGAGAGGGCTTACCAAGCTGAAGAGCACGTATGTGGATAGCCTGGGCGAGCTCATCCATCCGGAGACCGGACGCATCCACACGAGCTACAATCAGACCGTTGCGGCGACGGGCCGCTTGTCGTCATCGAATCCTAATCTGCAGAACATCCCCGTGCGCACCGACACGGGTCGAGAGATTCGCAAAGCGTTTGTGGCCGAGTCCGGAATGAAGCTGCTCTCCGCTGATTACGTGCAGATCGAGTTGCGCATTCTTGCATCGATGAGCGGCGATGAAGCGCTCAGTGACGCTTTCCGTCGAGGAGAGGACATCCACACGGCCGCGGCAGCGCGAATCTTTAACGTGCCCCCGGAAGAGGTCACCCGTGATCAGAGGCGAAAGGCGAAAGAGGTCAACTACGGAATTCCTTACGGAATATCACCCTGGGGACTCGCTCAGCGCTTGAGGTGCTCGTTAAAAGAGGCTCAAGAGCTTATCGACAATTACCTGAGGTCGTATCCGAAGATTACCGAGCATATCAACCGGGTAGTAACGGAGGCGCACAAGAAGGGCTATGTCGAAACCATCCTTGGTAGGCGTCGATACGTGCCCAACATCAACTCGCGTAACCGAACTCAGAGGTCGTTCGCAGAACGCGTGGCCGTGAATATGCCCATCCAGGGATCTCAGGCCGACATGACCAAGATCGCCATGGTCCGGATTCACCGGCGCCTGCGAGAAGAAGGCCATCGCGCTCGGATGTTGCTGCAAGTCCACGACGAGCTGGTCTTCGAGGTCCCCAACGAAGAGCTGGATGTGGTCGCGAAGCTCGTCCACGAAGAAATGGTGGGAGCCCTGCCGCTCGACGTCCCGATCGAAGTCGACATCGACGTCGGTGACAATTGGCTGGATGCGCACTAAGTTCATTGGCCAACCAGCTAATACCAACCGATCCAGCTAGCGTGCCCGATCTTTCGAAGGACATCCCGTCGACCTTTGAGTTCGAGGAAGAATCAGGAGGCATCGAGGCCTATCGTCTGAAGAGGAATGGCCTTCATGTGCTCCTGATGCCGCAGGCCACTGCGCCCGTCGTTACGTTTATGGTGACGTATCGCGTCGGCAGCCGTCACGAGTCGATGGGCCTGACCGGAGCTACCCACTTTCTCGAACATCTCATGTTCAAGGGTACGGAGCGATTCAATAAGCGACGGGGTACGTCCGTGTTCAACATCCTCCAGCGCGTCGGATCGCAGGTGAATGCGACCACGTGGTTTGATCGCACAAACTATTACGAACTGCTCCCGAGCGAACACCTGCCGTTGGCCATCGAAGTCGAAGCCGATCGGATGCGGGGAGCACTCATCAGCGCCGAAGATGTCGACAGCGAGCGGACGGTAATTCTCAACGAGCTCGACCGCGGCGAAAATGATCCGACTAGAAAGCTATATCATGCGGTCTGGAGCGTGGCATTCATCGCGCACGGGTATCGTCACCCGACCATCGGGTGGCGCAGCGATGTCGAACACGTCACCTCGGAAGAGCTGCGCTACTTCTACGACAGCTTCTACTGGCCGCAGAACGCAACGGTAAGCGTGATCGGCGATTTCGAGGCGCGCGCGGCCATGGAGCACATCTTCGAGCACTTCGGCAAGATCGACAACGAACCCACACCGATGATTACGCCCCGCACGGTCGAGCCCGAGCAGAAGGGGGAGAGGCGCGTGGTCGTGCGGCAAACGGGGCACCTCGGTGCCGTCATGGTCGCCTACAAGTCGCCACCGGGGCTGCACACAGACACGGATGCGCTCGACGTCCTCTCGATGATACTTGGTTCGGGAAAGAGCTCGCGTCTGTTCCGTCGATTAACCGATAGAGGGCTTACGACCCACGTTTTCGGAGGAGCATCGCGGCTCCACGATCCCGGTCTCACCTACATTTTCGCAATGCTCGCGCCAGAGGTCGAGCATGAAGAGGTGATCGATTCGATCTATGAAGTGATCGAGGAAATAAAGCGAGATGGGGTGACTGAGGAAGAGCTTCGTCGTGCCAAGAGCCAGAATAAGGCGCAGGAAGCTTTCGGCCGCGATGGGTCCTTTTCCATCGCCGCACAGCTAAACGAAGCTATCGCCGCCGGTGACTGGCGGCTATACACCACGCTGCGCTCCCGGATCGAAAAGGTGTCGATGGAGGACGTGCAGAACGCCGCGAAACGATACCTCGTGGACGATCAGCGTACCCTGGGACTTTACATCCCCATCCAGGAGGCGGCCGAATGAGGAGTTTCGATCCACCAACAGATTCGGCGCTCGAAGCTCTGGCGGACCGTGTTCAGGAGCACACAATTGGCGCGTGTCGACTTCTGACCCTGCGCACACCGGTTGAGTCGGTGGTCACCTGGCGAGGCTCGTTCAAGACCAATCCCGATGTAGGGATGGACGACGACCTCGTTCAATCCCTCGTCGTGTCCCTGCTCGACAAAGGCACCAAGCATCGTGACCGATTTGCACTGGCCGAACTGCTCGAGGACCGAGGGGCTCAGGTGGAATTTGCGTCGGACGGGCTGTACGTAGACATCGCGGGGCGCGCGCTAACAGAAGATGTGTCGGATGTCCTTGCGCTCGTCGCTGAGCAGCTCCGGGACCCACTGTTTGATGCAGACGAATTCCAAAAAGCGCGTGCTCGGATCGGCGCCAACCTCCAGAGGTCACTGGAGAATACAGGTGCCCAGGCGACCGGAGCCTTGACGCGGAGCATATATCCCGCTAACCATCCAAACTATATACCACCCACCGTTGATCGGCTGAGGCGCCTCGAGTCGACACATATCGACGAAATCCGCGCGTTCCACGATCGGCACTTCGGTGCCAACGAGTTCATCCTCGTGGTCGTAGGCGATTTCGATGAGACCGCCATCGTCTCGGCCGTCAGGCAGCATTTTGAGGATTGGGAGCCGCACGATGCCGTCGCCAACTTCGCTACATCCGGACGGCACGACGACCCGCAGCGAGTCATCGTTCCCATTCCGGACAAGCAGAACGTCGATGTTCGGATCGGTCATGCACTCGACTTTCGCCGGAACGAACCCGATTACATTCCCGCTTACCTCGCAAACTACGTACTCGGAGGCAACTTCTCGGCGCGTCTGATGCAGATCGTTCGAGATGAGCTGGGATTGACGTACGGAATTCGATCGGGTCTTTACGGCATCACGTCCGACTATTCGGGCCACTGGCACATCTCGGTGACCCTCTCGGAAGAGCACATCGAAAGAGGCGTCGAGGAAACGATGAACGTGGTGCGCCAATTCGTTGAAGACGGGGTGACGGCCGAGGAGTTGGAGGATAAGAAGACGACGATAATCGGCTCGTATAAGGTCGGGCTGGGGACTACGTCAGGTCTGGCCGCGACACTGCTTAAGAACGCGGAACGCGGATTCGATGTCGAGTATCTCGATCGTTTTCCGGACGAGGTCAGATCCATCCGTCTGGACGATGCCAACGATGTGCTCCGACGCCATTTCCATCCCGGGCAGCTCCACACAGCGTTGGCCGGGTCGGTACCGGAGAGTTATGCGCTAAGGGACTGAACGTTCAGCCATCGGCCGAGCGTCTCGATCAACATTTGTTGCCGCAGCGGTTTGATCAAGACATCATCCATGCCGCGCCGAATACAGTACTGGCGGTCTGCGGGATGCGTGAAAGCCGTAACCGCGACGATAGGAACACGTGAACGACTGCCGCGCGCATGCTCCAGATTTCGGATCTGTTCGGTTGCTTCGATGCCGCTCAAACCGGGCATGCTGCAATCCATCAAAATGAGATCAAAATCCAAATTTCGGAATGCTTCGACAGCATCGGAGCCCGAGGCAACGGCCGTTACGCGGCATCCCAGCATCTCGAGTAGGAGCTGGCTGAGACGGCGGTTGATGGAGCTCTCTTCGACAACGAGTACTCGCACGCCGTCGTACCGCGTCGGCCGCAACTCCTGAATCATGTCGGATGGAGGATTCTATTGCTTACTACGTCTGTGCGCGTGTCCGTAAGCGGTGCGCGATGGGCCCGTACGCAACGACCATGCCGATCGGAAGGACTAGGAGAATTGTCGCGGCTGCCGCGAGGAAGAAGGTGAATTTGAACCGTGCGGGAGACAAAGATACCCCGCTCCGAAGAAACTCAGGCTTCGGGTACGACCAGCCAGAGCACAAGGTAGACGAGGAGGCCCGGGAATGCCGCCGATAGCAGGCTCAGAAGCACGAATCCAACTCGCACGAGCGTAGGATCAGCATTCAGGTACTCGGCGAGCCCGCCACAGACACCGGCAATCATCCGGTTGGTGGTGGATCGTGTGAGACGCTTCGTTCCGTTCATAAAGATGCCGCGGAGTTCACCTCTACATCAAATAGGCCGCTCTGGTACATCACGTAAACCGCTCCTGTACATCAAGGAGGCTGCTCTGGAGCCCTCACGTCTGGGGTCACGAATCCTTGATGACCGTAATCCGACCCTCGCTCGTATCCTTGTCGGGATCGGGAATGACCACCGCAAGAATGATGTAAGCGAGGATGACGGGGGGGCCACCGGAGGCAATGAGGCCTATCACGAACGCGATGCGCACAAGGGTGGGATCGATCGAGAAATACTCCGCGATTCCACCGGCAACGCCGGAAATCTTCTTGTTTCGCGACTTGACCAGGCGCTTCTTCTCTGTGGATCCCGACGCGCTCTTCTCAACAACAATTCGCTCACGGCCGCTGGGTCTTTCCACCCTCCGCCTGACCTTCGTACGTTTTTTCTTCTTGGGTCGCCATGAGAGCACGCCGAAGCCAAGCAGAATGATCAGAATCCCGGCGAGCCATGGCAACATCTCAGCCAAGACGCTGACATCGAAGCCGTTCCACATTCCGAGCTCCTGAAAGATGTAGGCTACACCTACAACGATCAGCGAGAGGCCGGCAATCGTCGGCAGATTCCAAAAACCACTCTCCGGCGCGGACTCCTGCTCGAAGAGTAGTTGCTCGAGCTCGTCGTCCGACAACGACTCGAGGTCGAGAGTACCGGGCTCATCGAGCACGGTAGATAGGTCGTGGTGCGGTCGGTTCCGGGTCGAGGTTTTCATACGCCAATCCAAATAGGAGCCTAACGATTGACTACTACGCCCGTGTGTCCATCAGGTTACATGTAAGCGGTCCTCACCACTTCGTTCTCCGTGACCACGACATCCATCGGTACGTCATGAGCTTCGTGTGGCACATGATCGACCAGACATGCATCATAGACGAGAGCAACCTTGACGGCATCGACGTTTCCCAAGAACTCGTCGTAGTACCCGAACCCGTGACCGATTCGGTGGCCGTTCCGGCCGGCGCCGAAGGCCGGCACAACGACAAGGTCGATGATGGATGGGTTAACCTCTTCGCCAGGTGGCGGTTCGGCGATACCCCAACGATTTACCCGGAGACCCTGCTCACCGGGATATGTGATGTGGCTGAGACGAGCGCGAGCCCGTTGTTCGTCGGGCTGCTCGCGAAATGAAACGATGCGCGGAAGGAGGATGGTCTTGCCACGGCTTTCCAGCCACCGGATCAGGGGACGTGTGTCCACCTCGCGACGGTCAAGGATGGGCCAGTACGCGTGCACGACCGAGACGGAGCCCATTTCCGGCAATCGCTGCGCCGTGGCAATGATCCGCTGGCTGAGTTCAAGATACTCTGACTCGGAGATGGAAGCTCGATAGGCGAGAAAGCGCGCTCGCAATTCGGCTTTGCGTTCAGAAATGGACGACATGCCGACACTTGCTACATGAAGGAGGATGATCGAGGGAAGTTGAGTGCGATCCGGAGGCGAGAAGCGTGAAAAAATGAGGAGGAACCGCGAATCTGGGAGCCTCTGGTTTGGTCAACGGATCATGCCAATCGCGGCCGCGTACTCGAGTCCACCGTTGCAAAACCCCTCGCAGTGCGCACGCGCGGGTCTCCTGGAAAGCACCGGAAGTCTGAGCTTCGCAGAATGAGGATCGGGGTGAGGCAGCGGGATGTTGCCCGGCGGATCACCTCAACGTATTTTAACAGGTCTGCGTGGCAGCGCGCTCAGAGGCTTCGCTGTAATCCTCACGGTCGAAGCCTTCTTTCTATGTACTTCAATCTATCTACTTCGATTCGAACCCGTCGCGAGTTCCTGAGCCGTCGTCATGTTTGAGAGCCTGTCAGAGAAGCTCGAAGGCGCACTGAAGGACATCAGTGGGCAGGGGCGCATCAATGAGCTGAATATCGCCAGCACGATGCGCGAGATTCGGCGTGCCCTCCTCGATGCCGACGTAAATTATCAGGTCGCTCGCGAATTCACCGACAAGGTTAAGGAAGAGGCTCTCGGTGAGCGAGTCCTCTCGTCGGTACAGCCGGGACAGCAGCTCGTCAAACTGGTCTACGACGAGCTCGTGCACCTGCTGGGCGACGAGCATGTAGAAGTACAGCGTTCACCCAACCCACCAACCATCATCCTGGTTGCCGGCCTGCAGGGTTCCGGGAAGACGACGTTCAGCGCGAAGCTCGCCAATTTCTTCAAGTCGAAGGGGAGTGCCCCGCTGCTGGTTGCCGCGGACGTATACCGCCCCGCCGCAGTCGATCAGCTGAAGACTCTTGCATCCTCCATCCGTGTGCCGGTCTATTCCATCGTCGAGAATGGCCAGCCCGTGCAGGATGCCGTGCGCGTTGCTCGCGAGGCCGTAAGCGAGGCTCGACGCACCGCGCGGGATATCGTGATCATCGACACGGCCGGCCGGCTTCATGTCGATGAGCGGATGATGAAAGAGGTGGCCGACATCAAGGCTGCTGTAAACCCACACGAAATCTTGTTCGTGGTGGACAGCATGACGGGCCAGGATGCCGTGAACACGGCCCTGGAGTTCAATAAGCAGCTCGACTTCGACGGTGTTGTACTGACCAAACTCGATGGTGACACCCGAGGAGGTGCCGCCCTCTCCATTCGCTCGGTCGTCGACAAACCGATCAAGTTTGCCTCCACCGGTGAGAAGCTGGATGCACTCACCCCATTCTATCCCGATCGCATCGCCCAACGTATCCTCGGGATGGGCGATGTCGTTTCGTTCGTCGAGCGTGCGCAGGAACAGTTCGACGAACGTCAGGCCGAGAGGCTGCGGAAGAAGATTCGCTCACAGGACTTCGATCTGGCGGATTTCTACGAGCAGCTGCAAAAGATCAAGAACATGGGCTCCTTGCGTGAGCTCATCGGGATGATTCCCGGCGTCGGACGGCAGATCAGGGATCTAGACATCGATGATGATGCGTTTAAAGGCATCGAGGCGATAATCCTGTCGATGACGCCCGAAGAGAGGCGCAATCCCGATATCCTCAGCGGAAGCCGGAGGCGGCGCATCGCACGCGGCAGCGGAACGGAGGTTCGAGATGTGAACCAGCTGCTGAAGCAGTTCAAGGAGATGAAGAAGATGATGAAGACGATGTCCCGCCTGATGGGCAAGGGACGTTCGGTCGATCTTCAATCTTTGATGGGAGGACAGCCGAAGTAATGCTGAGTGAATCGCTGGATGCGCATTCCGTAGGGATGCGGCTGATGGATCTGAACAACATTAACATCGCAATAAAATAAAGGAAGCAGAGTCGTGGCAGTTAAACTTCGATTGCGCCGGATGGGCCGGAAGAAGCTTCCCGTGTGGGGAGTCGTTGCGGCCGATTCACGAAAGCCGCGCGACGGCCGATTTATTGAAGAGCTCGGTCGTTACGAGCCTCTGGCCGAGCCGGCCGTCGTGGATTTGAATGTCGAGCGCATCCAATACTGGCTCTCGAAAGGAGCCCAACCCTCGCATACCGTTCGCAATTTGCTGAGCCGCGAGGGTGTTTTGCTCGAGCATCATCTCCGGCGAAAGGGAGCATCGGAAGAGGAAATCGCGGAGGCGGTCCGGAAGCACCGTGAGCATCGGTATGCGAAGCTCAACGAACATGTGAAGGAAACCGCCGCCGCTCGGCGCCGTCGGGTGCTCGAAGAGGAACGCGCTCGCGTCGCCGAGGAGGAAGCCGAGGCGGCCAAACGGCGCGCCGAGGAAGATGCTCGGGCGAAGAAAGAGGCCGAGGAAGCCAAGCGCAAGGCGGCCGAAGAGCGTGCTGCTGCGGCCGAGGAGGCACGACGCCAGCAGGAAGCTGCGAATGAGGCGCAGGTGGCTGAGGATAAGGAACAGAGTGGTGAGATGGAGGTCGCCGAAGCCGGGGATCAGGTGGAGACTGCCGAGCCTGAGGTCGCCGAGCCTGAAGATTCAGCAGCCCAGCCGGAGACGGCGGAGGCCGAGGCTCCTGAAGACGCCGGCGAAGCACGTGCATCGGATGAGGTCGAAACATCGGACGAGGTCGAGAACGCCCCGGTTGATGATGCTACGGCTGAGACCGATGCAGAAGCGGCCAACGAGGCGGGCGAAGATTTGACGGACGGCGAGGCCGACGAATCGAAGGCGTAGCGACGGTTACCCCGCCGACGGCTCCCGGCATCAATGCCATTTCCGATGAGCGCACAAGTCGACCGCGATTCGCTTTTGCTGATCGGACGCGTGTGGCAAGCCCACGGCATCCGTGGCGAAGTCAAAGTGGTGCCCGAGACGGACGATCCGAACCGGTTCGCGGATCTAACAACCGTTTTTACGGGTACCAACGCAGATGCGGCCGAACGCAGCTCGGTAGAGTCGGTCCGATTCCAGCCGACCAAGAAGGGAACGCTCGTTCTGTTGAAGCTCGGGAGCATCTCCACGCGTGAGGAGGCCGAGGCGCTACGCAAGCAACTCGTCTTCGCGAGAGTGGATGACCTACCACCGCTAGAAGATGACGAGTACTTCCTTCACGACCTCGTGGGTCTGACGGTAGAAACAGAAGATGGGCAGACCGTCGGGATCGTCGACGATGTGCTCGATTTACCTGCACAGGAAATGCTAGTGATAGGCCGGGAGGACGGGTCGACGACGTTGGTGCCTGCCATTCCGGAGTTCGTCGTTGATATCGATTTCGATTCGGATCGGATCGTCATCCGTCCGATCGAAGGGCTTCTGGAGTGAATCTGCGCTGGTTCCGTGTTGCGCATTGACATACTGACAGTACTGCCGGCCATCGTCTCCGGCCCGCTCGAGCATAGCATTTTGCACCGTGCGGCGCAGAAGGGGCTGATCGATATTCATGTCCACGACATACGTGAATATGCGACCGACAAACACCGGCAGGTCGATGACTATCCATACGGCGGAGGAGCGGGCATGGTGCTCAAGCCCGAGCCGATCTTCCGGTGTGTCGCGACCATCAAGGAAGAGGTGCGAAGGGAGCCCGACGAAATCGTGTATCTGACACCGGATGGAAACGTCTTCGACCAGGACATCGCAACCGAATTCTCCTTAAAACAGCATTTGGTACTCATTGCCGGACATTACAAAGGCGTTGACCAGCGTGTACGGGATGCTCTTGTGACACGCGAGATTTCGATAGGAGACTATGTGCTGAGTGGCGGTGAACTACCGGCTCTGGTCGTCGTTGATGCGGTCGTCCGTCTGATACCGGGCGTCCTGGGGGATGCCGAATCGGCCCTGTCCGATTCATTTCAGAACGACCTTCTGGATGCGCCCGCCTACACGCGGCCGGCGGAATATCAGGGCATGCGAGTGCCGGACGTGCTATTGTCCGGGGACCATGGAGAGGTAGAGCGCTGGAGAGAGGAGCAGCGTCAAACAAAAACACGAACACGCCGACCCGATCTGCTCCAAGATTAGAGATCGGCGCAGGATGTACAGAAACCTATACTAAATAGAATAGATGGAGGACGCCATGGCTACGGATCTCTTGAATCTGGTTGAGGCGACGCAGCTGCGGGACGATCTCCCAGAGTTCAAGCCCGGAGATACGGTAAACGTGCACGTTCGGGTCATCGAGGGGGATAAAGAGCGGATACAGCAGTACCAGGGTGTCGTGATCGCGATGCAAGGATCCGGCGCGGGACGCACCTTTACGGTCCGCAAGGTCTCCAACGGCATCGGAGTAGAGCGGATCTTCCCGCTGAACTCGCCAAAGATTGCACGAATCGAGCGCGTGCGACAGGGACAGGTCCGACGAGCGAAGCTTTATTACCTCCGCAAGAGACGCGGAAAGGCAGCGCGGATCAAGGAACGGTCTCTCGATGGATCACGTCGGTCGTAGCCGGACGTCCGAAGCTCGTCATACTCAAGAACCGCCTGCGCTTCGCGGCGGTTTTTTTGTGCCCGGCGCGCCCAACCAGTACACGTAACCTGCAACGAGCACCCCCGTCCTAATGGACGTCGCAATTTGGAACTTCCCTGCGGCCGAGCTACTGACCTCGGGAATGGCGTCCGGCGAGCGCGCGTCCCGTTTCAAGCTGATCAGGCTCGAGATACCCGACTGCATCCGCGCACTTCAGAGCGGACTCGCGGACGTAGCATTGCTGCCTACACTCACCGTCCTTCGACAGGCGAAGGACCTGGATGTGGTTCCGGCAGTGGCCTTGTCGAGTTGGCGGTATCCGTTCGCGAAGATTGTGATTTCGCACGATCTGTCTGAACCCATTCGCAACGTCTCGTACGATCCCCGTTTCGAGATGGAGCGCCGCATCGCCGAGATCGTGCTGCGCGAGCATTATCGGATGGAGCCAGCCTTTAAGGCTCGCGACACGGATGTGCTGGATGACATCGCGACCGATGCGCACCTCGTTGTAGCGTCCGATCTGCCTACCCAACGACTTGGTGACCTGGCCCTCGATCTGGGTGAGGAATGGTTCGAGCTTGCCAACTATCCTATGACATGGGGGCTCTTCGCCGCCCGCAAGGGTACGCTGTCCACCAGAGCCATTCGAGAAGTGCGAGATGCCGTCCTTGAATCGGAAGGCCGCCGCGACGTCTGGATCCAGGCCCAGGAAACGTCCGCCGACCTGCACGACTTCTACCTCGAGAACATGCGATTTCGGCTCGATGACCTCAGTATCGCAGGGCTTACTGAATTCCGCCAGTACCTTTTCTTCTACGATGTAGTCGATGAGGTTGGCGACATCCCCTTCGTGTACATTCCCGAAGAGGAAGACGAAGGCGGTACGCATACACCATTGCTCTAGTCGGGGATCATGAGCGAGGGCGTAAAGATCGTCGCGACGAACAGGAAGGCCTTTCACGACTACGACATCGTCGAGCGGCTCGAGGCGGGAATCGCGCTGGAGGGGAGTGAGGTCAAGTCCATCCGAGAGGGTCGGATCAGCCTCCAGGAAGCCTATTGTCGCGTAGAGGATGGCGAGATGAAGCTGTTCAATTGCCACATTGCGCCCTATTCGCATGCGGATGAATCGACACGGCCTGATCCTGCCCGAACCAGGAAGCTTCTCATGCACCGGAGCGAGATTCGAAAGTGGGATAAAGCGCTTCAGCAGAAAGGCTTTACGGCAGTGCCATTGAAGGTATACTTCAAGAATGGATACGCCAAGGTGGAGATTGGATTGGCGCGTGGCAAGAAACTCTATGACAAGCGGGCGGATATCGCAGAGAAGGAATCCAAACGACGACTTGAGCAGCTGACAAAAAGAAGCTCTTAGATGCCGAAGTTCCCCCCCATCGAGGATCAACTCGTCCAGATCCGGCGAGGAGTCGCCGAGATCATCCCGGAAGACCAGCTCGTACAAAAGCTCAAGAAGGCTGACGAATCTGGTCGGCCGCTAACCGTCAAGCTCGGATGCGACCCGAGCCGGCCGGATCTCCACCTCGGGCATGCCGTCGTGTTGCGCAAGCTTCGGCAATTCCAGGATCTCGGACACCAGGCGGTGCTCATCATCGGGGATTTTACAGGAATGATCGGCGATCCGAGTGGCCGTTCCAAGACCCGGCCTGCTCTCACCGTCGAGGAGACGCGTGAGAACGGCAGATCCTATTTCGAACAGGCTACCCGCATTCTCGACCCCGAGCGGACCCGCATGGTCTATAATTCGGATTGGCTAGCCGAAATGAAGTTTGGCGATGTGATCAAGCTCGCCGGCAAATACACCGTGGCTCGCATGCTCGAGCGGGATGATTTCGAGAAACGATACAAGGCGGGTGAGCCTATCGGTATCCATGAATTCTTGTATCCGCTCGCTCAGGCGCAGGATTCTGTCGCCATCGAATCGGACATCGAACTGGGGGGCACCGATCAGAAGTTCAATCTATTGGTTGGGCGCGACATCCAGCAGGCCATGGGGCAGGAGCCTCAAGTCTGCTTAATGATGCCCATACTGCCGGGCACGGACGGCGTAGAGAAGATGTCGAAGTCGCTCGACAACTACATCGGCATCACCGAGCCACCTGAGGAGATGTACGGCAAGACGCTTTCCATCCCGGACGACCTCATCTATACCTATTTCGAACTGGCAACCGACGTGCCGACCGATGAGCTGGGGCAAATCCGGGAGAGGGCGGAGGTGGATCCGAGAAATACGAAGCACCAGCTCGCCTGGACGATCGTCAGAATGTACCACGGTGCCGACGCGGCCGATGCAGCCCGTCAGCACTTTGAAAGGACGATCATTCGGGGTGAGGCGCCGGAAGATGTGGCCGAGTTTTCTCCGAATCCCGACCACGGAAGCCGAATCGGCATTCTAAATCTGATGCTGCAGGCCGGTCTTACTCAATCCAATGCCGAGGGGCGCCGCCTGATCAAGCAGCAGGCTGTCTCGATCGATGGCGAGCGGGTCGATGACGTCGGCCTGGAGATCGATTTGCGAGAGCGCGCTCCATTCATCATCAAGGTCGGAAAGCGACGCTACGCCCGGATCGTCTGGGAAGCCGTCGAACAGGCTTGACGGCGCCCATCAGGTACGCATTTCGGGATGGAACAGGTGTAACGGGCCTACATATACTCGTCGGTGGGCAGTACCCACATCCAATCTCTGCTTTCGGCTCGCGTCGAATCATCCAGACATGATCGTTCGATTCGCATTACATCTCACGGCGCTCCTCATATGTGTGCTTGCAGTCGGCGAGGTTCGCGCGCAGAGTGAGGAGCCAATGCGCCAGGGAATCGAGGCCTTCCGAGAAGGAAGATATCAAGACGCCGTGCGGGCGTTCGAGGAGGCCACGCGACGAGACCCCACCAATGCGGAAGCGCACTTTTTGCTTGCTCGTGTCTTTGCCGAGACTCCGCTGAAAGACGAGCGACGCGCCAGGGAGGAGCTGGACCGAGCCATGGAGCTCGAGCCCCGGAATGTCACGTACCTCGTTGGGCGCCTTCAGCAGCTTCGAAAGGAGACGTGGAACTTCTTCCAGGAGAGGGTTCGCGAGCGGAAACGCATCGAGCTTGCCCGGCAGATCCTGCAACTGGATTCTACGAACGCATTTGCCCACGAGGAACTCGGCACCGTCCACATTCGGGATTTCTGGCGGTATCGGAATGCCGTGATGCTTCCGTCACTGACTTTTGGCGGATCTGCCTATCAGATGCAAGAATCCGGCAGCTTCGGGGACGATGACGACACTCAAACGCCCATCCTTCTCGATCCGACGGGCGAGGCCATAATCCCTGTGATCGACCAGGGGGTCGGAGAGATTCCGAACTATGATCCGAATGAGGTCTTTGCGGCCGACCGATTCGATGTCGATAAAATGCGCCGCCTCGGTGTGCCGATTCAGGACCTTGCCGCACGCGCTCAGCGCGCCTACGACCGGGCTATCGGTCACTTGAAACTGGCGTTGGAGACCGATCCGCGTCGTGAGAGTGTCTACGGCCACCTCATGGAGATCTATGCCCTGAAGGGCGAGTACTCGGAGGCCCTGGACATGCTCGAGGAGATGCATGCTTTCTTCCCGGAAACGCCGAAAACCTGGCTCTATCTCGGGCATGCACACTACAGGAGCGGGAATATGGATGCTGCTGCGAAGAGCTTCGAGACGGCATTCACCTACATGAGCGAGGAGGAGCAGGTGGCATTCGAGAGCCTGGAGTTTCTGCTTCCCGAGGAAGAGCGCGCGCGGCTTCGAGATGATCCGGTGGCCTATGCCTCCAGGTTCTGGACGAGCAAGGATCCGCGGTACCTGACTCCTTACAATGAAAGGAAGCTGGAGCACTACGCGCGGCTCGTCTATGCGGATTTGCTCTACGGATCTGAGGACCTGGACCTGAGGGGGTGGGAAACGCAGCGTGGACAGATTCTTGTTCGATACGGAGTTCCTGAAAAGGATGTGGTGTTGATCCCGGGCAGCACGTCCCGGATAGCTACGCTGGGTGTGGCACCGGGAAGCGGCGGCCGTGGACCTCTCGGAAATCCAGGAGACGAGATTCAACCACAGACGCCCGGCCCGCAGGACTCTGGAATGGATATGATCGCCGAGGCAAACGCCTTCAATATCTGGGATTATGGCGAATTCCGATTCGTTTTCGAGGATCCGTTCCGCAACGGTGAGTACCGACTCTATTCTCCGAGTGCCAAGGAAGTCGCGCAGGGCGTTTCTCCCTGGATCAATGACTACTCGATCAAGGCGAGAGAGACTTTCAGAAACGTGCCGGAGCGTTACGAATACACGGCGCCCGGACGGCAGATCGAGCTGCCTTATCTGGTGAATGCCTTCCGAGGATCGGGTCAGAATGCCGACGTGTACGTCCACTATGGGGTACCCCTTCAGGATGGCGTTGCATCAGGCAACATGGTCAATTTGACGGCAAACGTCGGCGCCTTCCTCATCAGCGATCAGCGGGACATCCTCGTCGAGCGCCGTCGTACGATTTATGGGCTAAAAGGTGAGCAGATTCGCGATTTCGATGAGGTGAGCCTCTGGGTAGACACGCAGTACATGGACGCGCCGCCCGGCCGACACCAGGTGTCGATGGAATTCGAAACGGCGAGCGGCTCCACGGTTGCCGTGCAGCGCCGCGAAATCGAAGTGCCGGACTTCACGAGCGAGCAGTTGATGCTAAGTGACGTACTGCTGGCGTACGGCGTAGAGGAAGTACGTGACGCCGAACGCGAAGCCGGAGGTGCAATCATCGTGCGGCGCGGTCTCGCGATCGATCCGGCTCCGTGGAGTGTGTTCGCCGTCGAACAGCCGATCTACCTCTATTTCGAGATCTACAATCTAAGTCCCGGCGCGGATGGACGGACGGACTATCGGATGGAGGCCCGCCTCACGGCAAAGGACGAGCGTCGAGGCGTCTCAGGCTTCATCCGAAACATTTTCGGCGGTACGGAGGGCGTCTCCGTTGCGCTGCCGGGCTCGGGCGAATCGCGCGAGGAAGGGCACTATCTGATTCTGGATGCCTCCAATCAGGAGCAAGGACTTTACACGCTGACGCTCCGAGTTCGGGACAATGTGAGCGGGAAGGCAGTAGACCGGCAGATGGACCTGTACCTCGAATAGCGATCAGGTCTCGAGTCGTCGTCGGACGTTCTGATCCATCGTCTCAACCTTCTTCACGAGGCTCTTCTTGAATGAGACCATCCTGGCTCTGACGTCGGGGTCGGACGCGCCTATGATCTGAACGGCCAGGAGCCCCGCGTTGCGAGCCTTCCCGATGGCTACCGTAGCGACCGGTACGCCGTTCGGCATCTGAACGATGGAAAGGAGCGAATCGAGTCCTCCGAGGTCCCGAGTCGGGACGGGTACGCCGATCACCGGAAGCGGGGTGTACGATGCGATCATTCCGGGCAGATGTGCAGCACCCCCTGCGCCCGCAATGATCACGTGCAGGCCTCGTTCATGAGCGGACGACGCGTACTCCGCCATGTACTGGGGAGTGCGGTGCGCGGACAACACGCGGCTCTCGAACGGGATGGCAAATTCGCGCAACACGACGGCCGCCTCTTCCATCACATCGAGATCGGATTCCGATCCCATCGCGATTCCAACGAGCGGTATGGGCGGGCTCTCCATAGGTGCGTAAGAAAGATTGAGGGAACGAGTCGGTGTGTCAAAGCCGGAGGAGGGCGGCGGCCTTCTCGGCGCGATTCCGGACGTCGGCCAGGTCGTGACCGACGATTGTGACATGCCCCATCTTGCGTCTGGGCTTGACCTCGGGCTTGCCGTAGATATGGACGGCGGCATCCTGCACTTCCAAAGCGTCCCGAAGCCCGGTCGGTCGGGCCTTTCCATCGCGGTGGCCCAATACGTTCACCATTACAGCCACCGGAACGCGCAAGTCGGGCGATCCGAGCGGGAGGTCCAGGACGGCCCGTACGTGATTCTCGAACTGCGATGTATGACACGCTTCGATGGAGTAATGTCCCGTATTGTGTGGGCGAGGAGCAAGCTCGTTGATCAGCACGCGGCCGTCTCGGGATAGGAAGAGCTCCACGGCCGTCACTCCGACTGCGGAGACGGCCTCGATGGCCGCCAACCCCACCCGGCGGGCCTCGCTCGCGACCTCAGGATCGATACGGGCTGGAACCTCGACGGCGTGGCAACGATGATCGCGCTGCTCCGTGTGCGCGACGGGGTAGATCACATGTTCGCCGCCGGGCCGCCTTGCGACCAGTACGGACAGCTCCTGTTCAAAGGGTACGAACGACTCGATCATCATGCCGTCATCTTCCGCCAGACGACTCCAGGCCGACTCCAGCTCGTCGTCTGATCGGACGGTAGCGTTCCCGTAGCCGTCATAAGATCGCAAATACTGCTTCGCCACGACAGGGTATCCGAAATCGTGGGCTGCCTCCCGAGCCTCTGAAAGTGTCGAGCACAGCACAAAATCCGGGACCGGCAGGCCTGCATCTCGCAGGTGCGACTTTTGACGGCCCTTGTGCCGAATCAGGTGAAGCGTCTCGGATCTCGGGAAGACGGGTATGTCTCCCCTGGTGGCGCGTTCGACCAGATCTCCCGGCGCCCACTCGCTCTCAACGGTAACCGCCGTGCACCCGGCGGCAAACGAGCGGAGCACGTCGTCATCCTCCCAGTCGGCCACGATATTCTCGCCGAGTCCGCTCATCGGGCCGTCCGGCTTCGGTGATAGAAATCGCACGCCGATACCCATCCGGATGGCCGCGAGGGCCATCATCTTGCCCAGCTGGCCGCCGCCAAGTATCCCCAACAGAGGAAATGAGCGATCCTCGTCCAGCGTCTCAGACGACGGCATCGCCTTCCGAATTCTTGCTCGCATTCAGCCGATCCGTCAGATCGTCAAGCGAATGAACGAGAACTTCGCGTGCCTTGGATCCGACGAAGGGCCCGACGATGCCGGCCTCCTCCAGTTGGTCGACGATGCGTGCCGCCCGCGTGTATCCGACAGAGAGCTTGCGCTGCAAGAGGGAGACCGAGCCTTGCTGCGCCATGACAATGATCCTGGCAGCCTCCTCGAACAGATCGTCCGTGTCTTCGACGCCCATGATATCGTCGGAGCTTTCCCGCTCGGCTGCCGGGGGTAACAAATAGGGGCCGACTCCGCGCTGATCGGCGATATAGTCGACGATGCGGTCGACCTCGTCGACGCTGACGAAGGGACCCTGAAGGCGAACGATCCGGCTCCCCATCATGTAGAGGAGGTCGCCATTACCGACCAGGCCTTCCGCGCCATTCTGGTCCAGAATCGTGCGAGAGTCGATCTTCGATGCGACCTGATAGGCGACCCTCGCCGGGAAATTGGCTTTGATCAGTCCGGTGATCACATCCACGGACGGACGCTGCGTGGCCAGGACGAGGTGAATCCCGACGGCGCGGGCCATCTGTGCGAGCCGTGCGATAGGCCCTTCGATCTCCTTACCGGCCGTCATCATCAGGTCGGCCAGCTCATCCACGATCACGACGATATAGGGAAGGTGGATGAAGCCATCCTCCGGGCTCAGCTTCTCCTCCTGTATCTTCTTGTTGTACTCTTTGATGCCGCGGACTCGTGCTTCGGAGAGGAGATCATACCGGACCTCCATTTCTCGCTCGCAGCTCTTCAGCACGCCGAGGGCTTCATCAAAGTCCGTGATGATGGGGTCGCTGCCGTTCTCCGGCATCGCAACGAAGTGATCTGCGATGGCCTTGTACTGCTGCAGTTCGATCTTTTTTGGATCGATCATCACGAACTTCAGATTGGCCGGATGGCACGCGTACAGGAGCCCGGTGATAAGCGCATTCAACCCGACCGACTTGCCCGAGCCAGTGGCGCCGGCAATCAGCAAGTGCGGGAGCTTGGTGAGGTCCTGCATGAAGACCTCCCCCTCGATGGTCTTGCCGATGGGGATGGGCAGCTCCATTTTCGAATCGCGGAAGCGCGCCGTACCAATTACATCCCGAATCTGAACCAGCTCCCGGTGACGGTTGGGGATCTCCACGCCGACCGCCGACTTCCCAGGGATGGGCGCAATCATCCGGATGCCTTTGGCCGCCATGGCCATAGCCAGGTCGTCCTCGAGCGAGGTGATGCGGCTGATCTTGACCCCTGGAGCAGGCGTGAGCTCATAAAGCGTCACGGTCGGTCCGACGATCGCATTGATGCTACTGATCTCGATGTTATAGGTCTCGAGCTTGTCGAGTAGGATTCGCTTGTTCTCCTCGAGTTCGTCGTAGTTCACGGGCGCTGCATTGACGTCGCGCTCATCGAGCAAATCGATGGTGGGGAAGCGATAGCGCGCCGCGTCGCGCTGATTGGGGACGTCGGTGACTCGCTCGACCGAATCGGCGCGTTCTTCCTCGATGCGTTCCTGCACGTGCAGCTCGGGCTCTGTGCCGGAGCGGGGAGAACGTGGTGGAGGACTCGGTGGCGGGCTTTCGATAGTGGGCTGTGGAGGCTCCGTCGATGTACTGCTTCGGTACAGGTCGTTGATGGTGCGGCTCGATCCGTCGCCGGACACCCGGCTGTCTGCCGTTTCGCCTGTTGGGTCGGGATCCGCATCGTTCCCCTGAAACGGTGTGCGCGAACGATCAGGATTCGTCGACCGTTTGGATCTGGCATCGTCTCGCGCCGCCTCTTCCTCCGCAAGTTGCTCTCGGCGCTCTCGATAATCGTCAATCCGGCCGGCGATCCAGGATTTTGTGCTTACACGGAAGGCCTGTGCAGCCTCCGCAATTCGATCGATAGAACGCTGGATGTCGTGATCGACCAGGAGCAGCGCCGTCACGGCAAGTGCAGAAATGAGCAATATGATCGAACCTACGGTCCCGAAGACGTGGGACATCCATCCGGCGGCTCCGAGGCCGACGGCGCCGCTCCAGGTCGCGAGATCCGACTCCGTGACGATCGTGATCCAACCGAATAGACAGGCCAGTGTAAAGGTGGCGATGGTTATGAGAAGGCTCACCACGGGCAGTGGGGAGCCCGCTTTCTGACGGAGAAGAGCGTATCCCCAGGCGAATAGAAGCCCTGCAAGCATCAGCACCGAATAGCCGAGGAATTCGGGCACCAGGAGGCGTGCGATCACGGCGCCCACCAGTCCAAGCGCATTCGAAGCTCGATTGTTGCCCGGATCGAAGGCGTCCTGCACGGTGAAGGACTTCGCGACGGCGTTGTCCGCCGGCGAATATGTGACGAGCGCCAGCCCGATCAGGACGGCCAAAATCATCAGGATCAGGCCCAAGACTTCTCGCTTCCGCCCCCTGGAAACGAGCGTAGTGTTTGACTTCCGAGCAGACTTGCGGCTTCGTTTCTTGGCAGTCGAGCTTGCCATATCGGATGCTATACGCTTTCGGACCGATCCGAGCGAACTGCCAGGCGCTGCTGCAGAAGGGTGGGGCAGCAGCCGCTAGCACGAAATTACGGCGCAGGCTGATTGAGGCGCGACAGCCCGCGGATTACTCTGGTCAGTTTAATATCGGTACGCGCTCGTCTTCGAAAAGGACGAGCCGATTCTCACGATAATAAGGAAGAACCGGCAAAGCGTCGAGTTGGAGGCAATAGGCGACGTCATCGCCGTAGCCACGCTGCGTAAGCCATTTTGCGTGGGTACAGCGTTGGAGGGCCGCCGTCAGGTCATCTCGATCGTGGGCATACTGGGTGAAGGCAATGTGCGCAGCGTCCGAGACATTGTCAGGCTCACGGCCGTCCCAGAGTCGATACAGCAACAAACCGGCGCAGAGCGTGTCCTCGAGCGAAACGCGGTTGCGCCAGCCCGCGCAGATGATGGTGACATCCCGATCGGCTTCTCGAACGAAATCCACGACCCGTCCCGCATTCAGGAAACAGCCGATGAGTAGATGCTCTGCGGCGCGTGCACCATCGATGGCCACCGTTCCGTTCGTCGTGTTCATGATGATGGTGCGGCCTGCGACACGCGACGCCGTGTATTCCAGTGGTGAGTTGCCGAGATGATATCCCTCAATGTTCTCGCCGCCGCGTTCACCGCCGAGCAGATAACTCTGCTGGTCCAGGTTGGATGCGATCTTTCCCGCTTGCGCCATATCAGCGACGGGCACGATGGAGCGCGCGCCATTGTTGAGCGCGGTCGCGATGGTCGAGCTCGCGCGCAAGACGTCAATGACTACGACGGTGCGATCCTTTACATCGTCCTCCGAGAGGACGGATCCAGTCAAGATTACCTCGATTTCCATTCGTTTGGCAGGGGTTTACTACTCGTCAGCGCCTTTCATGGGGTCGATTTCGACGAATGAAATCGATCCGGATGCTACTGCAACGGGCGGCGCCTAGGCCTCGTGCAGCGGCGGCTTTTTGATAACTGCTCCATGGCTTCGGCCACGGATGGATATGGCGATCTCCGTCCCGGGTGCGGTGAGCTGGGGGTCGTTTCGTACGTAGCCGAGTCCTATGCCAGTCTGAAGCATTGGCGATTGAGTTCCACTCGTCACTTCCCCGATCTCCTCGCCGTTTGCGGCGAGAATCGGGTATCCAGGGCGAGGAATTCCGCGTTCCTGCATCACGAAGCCCACAAGCTTACGCCGTGTGCCGGCTTCCCGGATGGCCGCCAGCGCGTTCTTCCCGATAAAATCCTCGTTGTCGAGCTTTACGAGCCAGCCTAGTCCGGCCTCGAAGGGATTTGTCTCTTGCGAGATGTCATTTCCGAAAAGGCAGTAACCGGCCTCTATCCGAAGAGTATCCCGCGCCCCCAGGCCGGCCGGTTTCAGTCCGAGTGGCTCGCCGGCCTCCATGATCCGATCCCAGACGATCGGCGCTCGATCTTCATCGCAGTAGAGCTCATACCCTAACTCTCCCGTATAGCCGGTGCGGGAGAGGAGTGAGACTCTCGTATCCGCAAGATCCGGATGTTCTACGTGCCGGAAGTGGTAGAAGCGCAGGTCAGACAGGTTCACACCGAGAGCCGCCTCGAGGATGTCCTTTGACCGCGGCCCCTGCACGGCAAGCAAGGCGATCTCATCTGAGGCATCGATGAGATCGGCCTTGTGCGGATTGTGCTGGATCATCCACTCGAAATCCTTGCTGCGGTTCGCGGCATTTACGACAAGCATGTATTCGTCATCCGAGATGCGATACACGAGAAGGTCGTCGAGAATTCCACCATCTTCACGGCACATCACCGTGTACAACGCGCGGCCATCCTGAAGCGTACCGATGTCGTTGGTGACGAGGTATTGCACACATTCCGCCGCGTGCGGACCGCGGACGAAAATCTCGCCCATGTGGCTAACGTCGAAAATGCCGGCAGCCGAGCGAACACTCCTGTGCTCGTCGATGATGCTGGAGTACTGGATAGGCATCTCGTACCCAGCAAAGGGGGAGAGACGCGCGCCGAGTCTTCGATGAATTTCGTAAAGAGGGGTCCGTTTGACAGCCTCCGTCGTGTCCACTTCCGTCCAGGTCCTGTTGTCAACGGTACTAAACTGATGTGACCGCTCCAGACGGAAGCGGTGCTCGACTCGATGCGAGGCAGGAATGATACTGACCAGGCCCGCGGAAATCAATGCGGCGTGTGTTCTTCGGAAGCGATCCTCGCTCTCTCACAGGCGATAGGCCGTGTAGCCAGCGTCGGTCAGCGCCCGGGTAGCGGCCTCGGCAACAGACGGCCCGCTGAACCCGATCCGGAAGGCGCCGCCCGTGCCTTCGCGAATTTTTAGCAGCTCGATGTCTTTGATGTTCAGGCCCGCGTCGTGAAGTGTGCGGGCTATGGCGAGCAACTCGCCGGGACGGTCTTCGGCGTAGACGTACACATCGGCCAGGGGATGAAGAAAGCCCTTCGTATCGCGGGGGATGGTATCTCGGGTTTGGCGTGCGCTTTCAAAGAGCCGGGCGAGCCCATCGAGATCCTCCGCCGCCACGCGGTTTCTGACTCGCTGAAGCTGAGCCGCGAAGCCGGCCAATGCGTCGAGGATGGGCCCGTTATTGGCCATGATGATGTCGCGCCAGACATCAAAAGGGGAGGAGGCCACACGAGTCATATCGCGGAATCCGCCGGCGGCCAATTGAAGAAACGCTTCATCCTCACGATTGCGTTCGGCTGCAAAATCAGTCAGCGCGACGGCCAACAGTTGAGGAAGATGGCTCACAGTGGCGGCAATCTGATCATGCCGGTACGGGTCGAGTACGATTAGCCGTGCGCCGGTGGACTCCAGTAAGCCGATGAAGGAAGGATGTTCATGTGTGAGCCGGACCGGATCCATGCCCGGCGGCGGACAGACAACGTATGTCGCATTCTCGAAGAGGAGTGAATCGGCGTGCTCGATGCCACGTCGCTCTGAGCCCGCCATCGGATGTCCACCGACGAAGGTCACCCCTTCGGGAAGGACGGCCACGGCATGCTCCATGATCGGCCTCTTCACGCTGCCGACATCCGTGACCAGACCTCCATCGGAGAGATGCGGCGCGATGCGTTCGAGGAGCGTCAGGATGGAGGAAATCGGTGTTGCCAAAACGACGATTGCAGCGTCGCGGACCGCATCTTCTGCTGTCACCGCACCGCGATCTATGGCACCGCGACTCAGTGCGGCCTCCATGACACGCGGTTCGTCGAAGCCCACGATCTCCGCGTCGGGATGTCGCTTCTGCCAGACCAGACCCAGCGAGCCACCCATGAGACCAAGGCCCAGGATCGCAATTCTCATTTGCCCTCTTCGATCGTAACGATGTCTGCTTCTACGTGGGCAGAAGGTGCGTCGCCCTTGAGGCGGTTTATATTTAGATCCTTTCCTTCGGCCAACGCTCGATTTCCGGCTTCAGCTTATGCTATTTCCGATTGGTGATGAGAATCGCCCCGACACCGGTCCTGCCTACGTCACGATCACGCTCATTATCGCTAACCTCGCCGTCTTTTTCCTCCTGCAGCAGGCGGGCGGAAACCAATCGTTCACGTACGGTTGGAGCGTCGTGCCCATGGAGATCACTTCAGGCGTCGATCTGATAGAACCACAGTCGCTGAGCGTAGGTGGGCAGACCGTCGAGATTCCTCAGGCGCCTGGTCCTACGCCCATCTATCTGACCATTCTCTCTGCGATGTTCATGCACGGCGGCTTCGCCCACCTATTTGGCAATCTGCTGTATCTCTGGATTTTTGGTGATAACGTGGAGCACCGATTCGGCGCCGTCCCGTTCCTCGTCTTTTATCTCGTTTCCGGTCTCGTCGCAACGGTTGCTCAGATCGTGATGGACCCGGATAGTGTGATTCCGAATCTGGGTGCATCGGGAGCCATCTCTGGGGTGCTCGGCGCTTACCTCGTGCTCTTTCCGCGCAATCGTGTGCACGCCCTCTTCTTCTACTATGTAGTCTCGATTCCCGCGGTCGTCGCCATAGGCGTCTGGATAGCCCTACAGTTCTTCAACGGGCTGGGATCGATCATGATTTCCCAGGAGAGCGTCGGCGGCGTCGCCTACGCCGCGCACATTGGCGGGTTCTTTGCGGGAGTTATTCTGGCGTTCATTCTGCGAATGACGATCCGTCGCCCCGACTCCTCGCGAAGAGCCCCGACCGTTCGCCGCCGATGATGAAAAAAGCCCTGCCGGCACACAACCGGCAGGGCCAATGTAGGGGGCATGACGTCGGCTGACTACTCGCCGGCCGTCTCGGAGGCCTTCTCTTCCTCTTGTGCCTTGGACGGTTCCTCCGCACCATCCGCAGCAGGCTTCGATTCTTCTGCGACGGCGTCGTCTTCCGCCTTCGCTCGAGCTTTCGCCTTCTTGCCCTTCTTCACTTTGAAGGTGAGGCCGTTTTCATTCTGCTTCTCGTCATAGGAGATCAGAATCGTGTCTCCATCGCCGAGGTCGGCGCTCAGGATCTGCTCGGCCATCGGGTCTTCGACGTACTTCTGGATGGCGCGGCGCAGCGGCCGTGCCCCGAACTTGGCATCAAAGCCCTTGTCAACAAGGAAATCCTTGGCGGCCTGCGAAAGCTCGACCTCGAGTCCGAGATCCCGAGCACGCTTCAAGAGCTCATCAGCCATGATGTCGATGATCTCGAAGATGTGCTTCTTCTCGAGCGGGTGGAAGACGATGACATCGTCGATACGATTGAGAAACTCAGGGTTGAAGACGCGCTTCAGGGCATCTTCAACGGTGCTTTTCATCGTCGTGTAGTTGAACGTCTCCTCGGTCTGCGAGAAGCCGATTCCCTTACCCAGGTTCTTGATGTCTCGCGCCCCGATGTTCGAGGTCATGATGATGATCGTGTTCCGGAAGTCCACGCGTCGGCCGAGGCCGTCGGTGAGGATGCCATCATCGAGCACCTGCAGCAAGATGTTGAACACATCCTGGTGGGCTTTCTCGATTTCATCGAGTAGGACGACCGAGTAGGGCTTACGGCGCACCTTCTCCGTGAGCTGCCCACCCTCTTCGTAGCCAACGTATCCCGGAGGCGCACCGACCAGGCGACTCACGGAGAATTTCTCCATGTACTCCGACATGTCGATCCGAATGAGCGCCTCCTGTGAGTCGAAGAGGTACTCTGTGAGCATCTTCGCGAGCTCCGTCTTGCCTACACCCGTGGGCCCCAGGAAAATGAATGAGCCGATGGGTCGTCTCGGGTCCTTGAGGCCGGCACGGGTCCGGCGGATGGCACGAGAGAGCTTTTCGATGGCTTCATCCTGACCGATGACTCGCTGCTTGAGTGCATCCTCCATCTTGAGGAGCTTCTTCTGCTCGGGCTGCGAGATCTTGTCGACCGGAATTCCGGTCATCATGGCCACTACCTGCGCAATGTTTTCCTGCGTAACGTCGTGGACCTCGGTCTCGGCCTTGCGCTCCCACTCCTTCTTGGCTTCTTCGAGTTCTTCCTGAAGCTTCTTCTCCTTGTCACGCAGGCGCGCGGCTTCCTCGAAGCGCTGGCTCTTGACGACCCGGTTCTTCTCTTCGCGGATCTCTTCAATCTTCTCTTCGAGGTCCACGATCTCTTGCGGAACGCGGATATTGGCAAGGTGAACGCGAGCACCGGCCTCGTCCATGACGTCGATCGCTTTGTCCGGAAGGAATCGATCCGTGATGTAGCGATCGCTCAGTTTGACGGCAAGCTCGATGGCCTCGTCCGAGTAGCGGACGTTGTGGTGCTCCTCATAATGGGTTTTGATGTTGCGCAGAATGTTGATCGTCTCTTCGGGCGTCGATGGATCGACGATGATCTTTTGGAAGCGGCGATCGAGAGCACCATCTTTCTCGATGTACTGGCGATATTCGTCGAGCGTAGTGGCGCCGATGCACTGGATCTCTCCACGTGCGAGAGCGGGCTTGAACATGTTGGAGGCATCCAGGCTACCGGAGGCTCCGCCCGCCCCGACGATGGTATGCAGTTCGTCGATGAAGAGGATGACGTCCGGGCTCTTCTCGAGCTCGTTCATCACGGCCTTCATACGCTCCTCGAACTGTCCGCGGTATTTTGTGCCGGCCACAAGGGCCGCAAGGTCCAGCGTAACGATTCGTTTGTCATAGAGGACTCGGCTGACCTTCCGCTGGATGATCCGCATGGCAAGTCCCTCGGCGATGGCTGTCTTGCCGACTCCCGGTTCGCCGATGAGTACCGGGTTGTTCTTTTTCCGGCGGCTCAGAACTTGCGCGACCCGTTCGATTTCGCGTTCGCGACCTACGATTGGATCCAGCTTGTTCTCTTCAGCCAGCTTCGTCAAGTCTCGGCCGAAATTGTCCAGTACCGGGGTTTTACTCTTTTCCATCTTACTTCGCTCTTTTCCGTATCCCGAAGACGAGCGCCCGCTCGACCCGCTACTCCGAGAGGACGCCTTGCCGCTGATGATGGAGTCAAGCTCCGCCCGAACGGCATCGTAGGTAATCGAGAACCCCTGTTGCAAAATCTGGGCCGCGATATTCTCGTCATCGCGAAGCAGACTTAGCAGTAGGTGTTCTGTCCCTATTACGTCGCTCTTGTAGAGCTTAGCTTCCAGATAAGTGATTTTGAGAACCTTCTCCGCCTGCTTGGTGAGGGGGATGTTACCGACCGTGAGTGTCCCCCCGGTGCTACGGACAGTGTCCTCGATTGCCTTTTTAAGTTTGAACAGGTCACAGCCAAGGTTCCGAAGGATCTTGACCGCGATCCCTTCGCCCTCCCTGATTATGCCTAACAGCAGATGCTCGGTCCCGATGTAATCATGGCCGAGACGGATAGCCTCCTCTCGGCTGTAGGATATGACATCGCGGACGCGATTGGAGAAATTTCCTTCCATAATCTTGCTTCAACTACTTCAGCGCGGTTGCTCGACGATCGAGTCGCCCGCGCGGGTTCGGCGCCGCAGATCGGCGGAGAAGGGCCCGCAAACGACGCTTCCCGTCTGCACCGTCCCCACCGCAAATCTAAGCAAATTGAGAGCCAAGGTCGGCCTGGGTTCCGATCGCTCCGGAATCGATCGAAATAATCGCCCGATGCGATCGCTGTCCATGTCACGATACTCTTTTCTCCCGCAGCAAACAAAAGAGGCGCGGGTCCTAACGAACGACACGCGCCTCGAATGAAAACGTCCTGAGTCCACCCCACGTGCGCGCCACCGCTACTTGTTTAAACGACGGGGCGTGCGGAGGGTTCAGACGCTAGGCCGCGAAGCTCGATCCGCAGCCACAGGTCTTTGTAGCATTCGGATTGTTGAACGTAAATCCTCGGGCGTTCAGACCATCGTGATAATCGATCGTCGTCCCCATGAGATATAGACCGTGCCGCTTGTCCATATAGACCCGTATTCCGTCGACCTCGAAGGCCATGTCGTAATCGCGCATCTTGTCAAAACCGAGAATGTAGCTCATTCCGGAGCATCCCCCACCGCGGACACCCACTCGAAGGCTGAAGCCTTCCGGGATTTCCTTCGTGGCCATGATCTTCTTGATCTCCTGAGCAGCACGCTCACTCAGTCGGACGGGAGTAGCTTTGACTTCGGTTACGGTTGTGGACATACGGCAATGATCCCAATCTGTAAGATCCACTCAGAGCTTCTCGATCCAATTGACACGTTACCCAGAACGGTATCGGATCGCGTCGTCGCTGCGAAAGTGCAACGATAGGTCCACATACCGGTTCCGTTCCACGAAGGGGGGTACCGCCGTGCACCTTTTGGCTCGGCGATGGTAGTAGTTAGTGCCGCTGGTTTAGTAGGAGCGTGCGAGTACGATGGCGGCACGGCGGAAGACCGACCTTTCCCTGACCTCGTCGAACGCCTCCACGAGGACGATGTAGATGCCGGTTCGAAGCTGGCGTCCGAGATCATCTCTTCCGTCCCAGTAGAACGACCCTGAGTTCGACCCGAGTGTCGCGGTGGTGAGACGGCGTACTTCGACGCCATCGTGCCGAAAGATGCGGGCGCGAAGGAGCGCCGGCACGAAATCTACGTGATAGGCGATGGCGGCGAGATCTTCGTGGCCGTCTTGATCGGGAGAGAAGGGGTTCGGATTCACGGTGAGGCCGAGCTGCAACGGCGGCTCCTTTACGCTGAGCGCGACCGAGTTCGGGCGTCCCGGTGTCCCTCCGTCGGGATCCACGGAGCTCGTCCAGTTCGCGGGATCATGGCTTGGGCCGTTTAAATCGATCCGTTCGAGGGACGTGCCCCTCGAATCGACCAGGTCCGGATGATGCAGATCTGGATCATACCAGAGGCTGTCGATCAGCATGCTCACCGGGTGAAATAGCCGGATGACGTCCCCGCCATTCGGCAGAGTCAACGGGGCACGTGCGAAGAGAACGTCGCCGTTCGGCACATCTGGAAGTGTGTCGCGAGCAATGACATAGAAGGAGCGAGGCTCGGAAGCGGCAAGCGGAAGGGAGACGTCAACGGTATCGGCGTGGCCGTCTTCGTCAGTCCGATCCAGGAGATAAAGCCTGGTAAGACTAATCAGGCGATTCGATCTGTTGAACACCTCGATGTATTCGCTTTGGTCTACTCTTCCATCGAATGGATCGGTGAACGGTTCGTACATGATCTCATTCACGACGAGCTCGTGTTGCCGAGGGAGGAAGGCAATTCGGGCCTTCACTTGATCGCTGACATTTCCCCGACGATCGACCACGCCGGATACCGTCAGTTCTTCAGATGCGGACGATTTTGACATGTGTACGGCGAGCGTTGAATGTGACAGAGCCCGAAACGAGTCGGCTCGTGCCGCACCTATGCGAATCGATTCGGGGAGAAGAGCAAGTGTGTCGATCGGTTCGTCGAAATGCAGCGCGTAGATCCCGTGTGCGATCTCTTCGACGAAGAGCAGGTCGGGGCCTTGCGCGTCGGGCTCGTAAACACTATTGATCCGCCCGGGTGTGGCGCCGAAAGGATCCAGGGACGGGAGGAAATTGAAGGCGTCGGATGGACCGGCGGGATCGATTCGCTCGAGCGAGAATCCGGCAGGAGCGGCATCGTCGGCATACGCCACCGAATCGATCGTAGACCCATCGAACTCGAGCACGATATGGTCTCCTCCGTTGTTGAGTGCCGCCCATCTGGATGGCTCGATGAACGGTGCGCGACGAAACTGCTGAACGAAGGCCTCCGCATCGGATACAAGCACGGCAAATTCGCCAGGCCCGAATAGGACCTGCTCGCTCGTGACTTCCAGAGGTGGCGAGCGGGAATCACGAAAGGTTATTCGGCTGAGGTCGAAGCTCTCGTCAGATTGATTATAAAGCTCGATGAACTCGGCGCCCCCCGGAAGAGGATCAAATAGCACTTCGTTGATCACGATAGCGCCTTGATCCGGCGGCGGTGTAGCGGGCGGGGGAGGAGGTGGGGGTTCTGTTTCGTCGGGTTCGATCAGGACATCATCCACAAAAAAACTTTCCGCACCTGCGGCGGTGTGCTTGACCCATACGACGAAGTATTCGCCGGAACGGTAGCGATCGTCGACGGCCTCCAACACGACGTGGTTGCCTACCTCAACGGTCCAGTTTGACGCCGCATCCCTGCGAACGGCAACCTCCAAAAAGGACGAGTCCCCTTCGACGAGGGTACTCTGGGAGCGGGCAAGCTCCACCCGGTTGCTCAGATGGCCATCAGCCCGCCAGAGGGATATGGCGTCCGAATTGTTTGTACCAAGCTGCAGGTAATACCCCTCGATGGGGCCTTCCGGGTCATCGGAGTTTGCAGCCAGGAAGATGCGAGCTCCGTTGAACGTGCTGAGATTTACGCCTTGATGGGCAAACGTAAACGCCCATCGGCCGAATGCCGCATCCGAGCGCAGGGATAGGAAGATGGTATCGGATCGCGCTTCCCCGGCACTCTGTAGGGCCGGCTGTCCGCGAAGCTGCCCGATCTGCCAACGCTGAAGCTCGCCCGTCCACTCGGGATCGGTCAGGAGGTCGAGATCGGTGAAATCGTCGCTGATCTGCCCGTGAGCCGATTGGAGGGGGCCTACGAGCAGAATGATGACCAATGCATGGCGCATGCACGTACGGATGTCTGTTATCTAAACAGACACGCGGCGCGCGAAAATATAACCTCGTAACCCGGACGCCTATTGGGAGAGGGGTCGTCGTCTGGCGTAATGAAGCAGCAGTTTGGCCATAAGAAAAGCCGTTGGGGCCAGCGATCGCTCATCGATGTCGAAATGGGCATCATGGAGCGGATGCGCGGTTCGCTCGTCCGAGTAGGTTCCGACGCGAAGCAACATCCCCGGAACGCGCTCGACGTAGTGCGCGAAGTCTTCCGCCCCCATACTCGGGCGCGGGACGTGATAGATGGCCCCGTCTCCGAAGACTTCGCGAATGACTTCCTCCGCATCGGCGACGAGTCGTGCGTCGTTGATTACGGGCGGTGACCCGCGCTGAATTTCGACAAGCGCCTTGGCCCCGTAAGTGCGGGCCGTATCATCGGCGACGTGCTGTACCAACTCGATGAGCCTTCCGCGCTCCTCGGGGCTGGTCGATCTCATCGTACCCCCGAACTCGACATCGCGAGGGATGACATTATAGGCGTCGCCGCCGCGAATGCGGCAAATGGTCAAGACGGATGGATTTCGAACATCCGTCATGCGACCGATCAGTTGGTAGAGCGCATTCATGACGAGGCTGGCCACCCAGATCGTATCGGTGGCTTCTTGGGGACGGGCTGAATGGCCCGTGCTGCCACCGTCGATTCGTACGGTGAACTGATCCGTCGAGGCCGTGATCGGCCCGGCCAGGAGCCCGTATTGTCCGACCTCGAGCGTCGGATCAACATGAACGGCGTAAATGGCTTCTACATCTTCGAGTACGCCCTCATCGATCATCAGGCCGGCGCCACTCGGCATGCCCTCCTCATTCGGCTGGAAGAAGACGCGAACGCGGCCATTCAGACGTTCACGGTTGTGGTGTAGCAGCAGCGCCACCCCGACGGCGAGCGCCGTGTGAGCGTCGTGTCCGCAGAGGTGCGCCACACCCGGGACCTGAGATGCGTACGGAGCATTCTTGGCGTCCTGGATGGGCAGAGCGTCTATGTCAGCCCTGTAGGCAATGGTCGGACCCGGTGAGGCGCCTTCCACATCGACGGAGAGTCCTGTGCCGGCGAGGGGCCCGCGAACCTCCAATCCGTGGCTCTCCAAAACGGCGCGGATGTACGCATAGGTCCGATGCTCTTCGAAGCCCACCTCCGGGTTTCGGTGAAGATGGCGGCGAACCTGGGACAGAAGCTCTGCAAATGCCGAAGGCAAGCCGTGCCCGTTTCCGCGATCGCCGAGTGTCAGGTCGACGTCGAGCAGAGGACGATTGATGGCATCACTCATAGAAGCTAACCGGCTACGCCGGCCTACTGTGCGGCGAAAAATCTTCGATAGCGCTCAACCATCTCGAGCGCTTCGGAACGAATGGCGGAAGCTGGGACGCGATCGTCGGCGAGCTCGATCTCGAGGCGCTGGAGCTCCGATTCGAACTCCTCTTGCGGAGCCTGTGCGAGATCCCAGTAGGCTTGTGCCCGCGCCATGCGCTGCTCGACAAGGTCCGGATCTTGCTCTGCCGACACATCCTGCAGAAGAGGCTCGGCGAAGAGTGCAATGGCCTCAGGCAAGCTCAGGCGCTCCGGGCCATAACGAGCATCACGCACATCTGAAGATGCCGATCCGTCGAACTCGGACAGCAACGTGGCGAAATCAGGAAGTGCAAAACCGGGGACGGCTTCCGCATATCGCCGGTCCTCAGGTGTGAAAGTCTGCCAGTGTTCCTCCATCAGGCTTAGGAGCAGTAGGAGGTTGCTTCGTTCCTCCTCGCCGGCCGTTCGACCGAGCATGGCATCCTCCAGCTCGGGCAGGTGCACTACGCCCTCCTCATCATCCAGGGAGAAAAATGCCCAGAGTAGCCGGGCCGCGTCGAGGACGGCCACCATGGTCGCCACCTCATCGCGATCGCGAAAACGGGGGTCGAAAGACCGCCAGTCGATGTCGTAGAAGTCGAAGATCGGACCCGCGAATCGAGCCAGGGATTCGAATCGAATTCCGGAGCGACCGGACAGATAAACGTCGAGCGCCTCTCGAAGCCGCTCGACCGAATCCTGAAAGGAGCCTTGATCACCGGGAGGAGTCAATGCTAAACCAATCCACTTCGCTTGCGGATGAACCATTCGACGGTCAATAGCACCACGATGGCGCCCAGAAAAATATAGCGACGGCGCAGCTCAGTTTCGGAGGACTGCTCCACGATCGTTGCTGCAAGAGCGCCGGAAGATGCCAGGTCGGATGCGAAGCGTTGCACGTCGGCATCCCGCAGGAACTCTCCGCCGGAGCGATGGGCGATCTGCCGGAGGAGAGCCGCATCCGCGCGCGTCTCCTTGTACTCGAGCGTCAGGCGTCCGACGGCGAAGGATCCCGAATCCATGCCCATTTCGCGTCCGTTCAGACTTGCGGTGGCCGTGTAGCGGTAGCTACCCTCGGGGAAGCTGCCCGCCTCGAGGCGGTATCGACCATTCCCGATGGAGTTCATCAAGAACGGAGAAACCGTGCCGTCGGGTGCCGTAACCTCGATGCTCACGGAGGCCCCATCGATCGGATTCAGTGATTCGTCGTAGACCTGGCCGGCGAATTCCACCGTTTCGCCGCCTCCGAAAAGATCCTGCACGGGCTCGACGCGCACGGGGCGATCATCCTCGCGCGCCGTCAACCATTGCACGGTATTCGAAAATAGCGACGGCCAGAGATGCTCGACATCGGAAAGGTCTTCCGGCACGTTTCGCCAACGCCACGTGCCGGCACCGAGCACGGCTGCCGAACGGCTTTGCGCCCGACGCCGGATGACGAATAGCGGATCATCGAGTTCAACCCCACGCACGCTCGTGTTGGCCAGAACGTTTGCATCGGGACTGAGCCGCCAGCGCGTCTGGTTGTAGCTCAGCGGTGGGAGTCGCCGCCAGCTGTCCGCATCAGATCCCGGGATGTCAAATATGGGATGCGTCAAACCGCCGGGAGTCACCGAAATAAGCGCCTCGATGTGCCCGCTTCGGGCCCGATCGACGGCAACGGGCAGTACCTCACCGAAGGCCGCAAGGGCGTTAACGTCAGTGGCCGCCGTCAGGAGAAGAAAGACGGGCAGGCCGGCCTCGACGGCATCTACGATTCGCGATGTTAGGGTTCCAGTGGCGGCAGCGCTCGGGTATCCGGCGAGCACGATGAGGTCGAAATCTGAGAGATCCGCAGGGAAGGGGCCTTCGTAGAACTGGCCGCGGTCTTTCAGCACATAGGTCGACAGGTCGAACGTCTCGTCGGCCGCGAGTTGCTGTTGAATAGAGGAGACGTCCGGCCCCGGAGCACCGGCCACTAGAAGGACGGAGCGACGGCTGCTGAGCACGCGCACGGTGATGGTCTCCGCATTGTTTCCGTAGGTGATCTCATCCGGCAACCGGCTGACGGAGACCGTGTACCGATGAAGCCCCTCCGTTTCAGGCGTTACCGACAGATCGACCGTGACCTCGCTACTTCCGTCGGGCAAGGTCATTCGTTCTGAGGCCAGGACCTCGCCATCTCGGGCAATCGACACAACGACGGTTTGTCCACCCAGATCTTCCGTCCTCACCCCTACCTGAACGGGTAATTCCGATCCCACATACGCGATCTCGTTGGTGATGACGCGGCGGATCTGGACGTCGCGCTGCTGTGAGGTATCCCCGAGAGCAACCGTGTAGATGGGTACGGGATAGCGCTCGGCAATGTAAAGCGGATTTCGTCCCGTGTTGTAGAGGCCGTCGGAGATGAGTAGGGCTCCGCGCAAGTTGTCGCTTTTGTGCAGGTCACGGAGCTGCTCGAGGGCGCCGGAAATGTTCGTGCGGCTGCCCGTGAACTGGATGGAATCGACGGCGGAACGCCCACTCGGCAAGTCGCGAATCGCCTCGGCAAAGCTGTAGATCCGTAGATCGGCATCGGAGAGTGCGGGAGGCAGGTTCTCCAGGATCGATTGAACTCGCTGACGCAATTCATCCGTGGAATCGGTAGTGGACGTGACCACTATGCTTTCGCTGTCATCGACCAGAATTGCCACCGTGGGGCGTCGCGCATCGCGGTCCACGATTCTCAGGACGGGATCGAACAGGAGCAGAATGAGGATGAGTAGCGAGCAAAAGCGGAGTAGGCCCAAAGCGAGCCGGCGACCTCTTGATAGCGCCGGCGTCGTCCTCTGATAGAGCCAGAACGACAACCCGGCCGCGATCAGAAAGGCGGGGACCAGGAGCCACGGATTCAGTCCGAAAACCAGCGACATGAAGGCTCGATGGAAGAGGTGCGGGCTACCGGCGTTCGATGATCATCATCGGACGATGACTTTACCTGTGGTCCGTTCGGATCCCAGTTCGACGGAGTAGAGGTAGAGCCCGGCGGCGAGTTGTTCGACGGGTAGGCTGATGGTGTTGCGACCCGGTGTGATCGTCTGTTCGGCGGACTGGACCCGTCGACCCAGCGTATCGAACAGTGTCAGGCGCGCGATGCCCACGGAGCTTCTCGTTATATGGATGTGGAGGCGATCAGTTGCGGGGTTGGGATAGACCTCGACTTGGAGCCCGAGATCGGGGCCCATGTTTCCCGAGGCGAGTATAGCTGCACGGTTAATCGCGGCGTTTGCATTGATGATGCCCCATCCCAGCGAATTGTTCGGCGAATCCGCCAGGCTGGCCGTCTCTCGCAGAATTTCCCGGACATCCATCGGCGCCAAACCCGGATTCACCTGCAGCATCTGGGCGACTACACCGGCAACGAGCGGGCTTGCGAAGGACGTCCCCGCGCTGGAACGATACTCACCAGGAGTGGCGACATACACCATCGATCCCGGTGCGGAAACGTCGGGTTTGATTCGGCCATCCGCCGTCGGTCCGAAGGAGCTGAACGATGCGCGCGTAGAGTCGGGCCGGACGGCTCCGACCGCGATCACGGAGTCCCCGTCTGCCGGTGTGCCGATGTAATACCAGCAGATATCCGGCGACTCGCAGCCCTCGTTTCCGGCACTGGTGACCACAGTGACACCGAGAGCGGCGGCTCGATCGGCCGCACGCGTCGTCAGGCCGGTGTCGCCATCCAGATCGGCAGGCGTGTAGCTGTGCTGGCCTTCGTCAAAAGTCGTATAGCCGAGTGAGATGTTCACGACATCCACACCCATCGACTCGAGCCATTCGAGGCCGGCCACGAGGAAGTCCTCCTCCTGATTCGTTTCCGTGGGCGCGTATTCCGTCGTGGCTGCGAGTACTTCTGCCCCATACGCTGGCCCGATGAGTTGACCGGGGGCGTACCCGACGGCCACCGAGGCAACGCTCAGTCCGTGGGTCGACGACTGTGGCAGCTGGACAAAGTCACGTACCTCTATCAAGCGCCCGGAACTTACGAGGTGGCTGAATACCGCGTGCTCGAATCCGCCGAATTGCGTATCCAGAAATCCGATGCGAACCCCGGCGCCGTTGATGCCATTCTCCAGTGGGGTGCGAGCATTGATGATGTCGAGTTGGCTACCCGAAGGCCCGGCATCGAGGGAGGAGGAGTCGAAGTTCGGCGCGTTCAAAACTGGTGAAACGTGCGCCCCATGCATCGTCCACATCGACGGATCGCTGGACGACTCCATCGACAAGTTGGGTCGAACGTACCGGGCAACCGGCGTCACGGCGGTCACGAAGTCGAGCTCGCTTACACGGCTTTGAAGCTCGTCGGTCAGGCGCGCCGTGATGGCATTCAGCCAGCGACTCTGCACGACGGGCTCGATTCCCATCGAGCGAATCGCATCCAGGTACCGAGCCGAGATGGGCCGATCTTGCCACTCTCCACCGGAAACGCCGCGAGTGGCGCGCCGTGACCTGGCGCGCGTCGAAATAAGCTCCGACTGCTGTTCCGGCGGTGATCCATCTTTGTCAACGAAGTGGATCCAGTACTTCGCTGCAGAACCGTCATGTTGTGCGTCGGCCTTCTGCGGGACGACGCACAGTACCACGACGAGAATGCTGACCTTCACAGAAGTCGGAGTCCGTCGCCAGTGGGGTCGAGATCCCCGCAGCGTACTCCGCGAGGATGGATCAGGTGCGGGATGACAGTTGCTCACCGCCGAAAGAAGCAGGAAGTAGATCCGATGGATGGACGAGGCGTGGCCGGCGCGAGCCGTGATCCATCCATATCGTCGCTGCGGGAGTGAGTTCCACGAGAAGCTGACGACAGGCCCCACACGGCGTGCATGACGTATCCCGCAGACAGGTAAGCAAGAGCGCCTCCACCTTTTCAACTCCATAACTGACGCACGTCCCCAGTGCATTGCGCTCCGCACAGAGGATGCGGCTCCAATCCGGGTGCTCCACGTTCACGCCGGGGATGTAGCCGTCCCTGGTCTGCGCGACGCATCCAACCGGGAAATCAGACTCCGGAACGTAAGCTCGCCGGGCAATCTCGCGAGCAACCTGGATGCCGTGCGTGGGATCGGTACGGACGGGTGTGCTCAAGAAGGGCGAGTGCCTTGTCGTGGGTGGACGAAGCGGAATCGAACTATGCACCATAACATCCGTACCGGCAGGGGCCAATTCTCGAAGGGTCATGCATTCCGATGCATAGGCCCGTTCGGCGGCGGTGAAGGGACGGCTCATCACGGACGCCACGACATCGGCGCGCTCAAGAGCCACGGCCGTGGTCACGGCATTGACCAGCGAGGGGATCGAGAGCGAGAAGGAGGCCGTTTCGACGAGGACCCCCGGAATCCAGCTTCCGTCCGAAAGCAATAGAACGGCTGCCTCCGCGTGTCCGGAGTACGGTACGCGCGCATGCGCCGCTGCATCGGCGGCGATGGACCTGAGACGGGAGAGTATTTCAGAAGGCATACGGGCTGATTCCGATTCCGGTGAAATTCGCCGATCCGTTTGGACCGTATGGGCGTTGTAAGATAGCTTGTCGGTCTTTGCCGGGATGGCGGAATAGGTAGACGCATCGGACTTAAAATCCGATGGGCTGCAAGGCCCGTGCGGGTTCGAGTCCCGCTCCCGGCACCAGCTCCTCTTGAAGTGATCATGCCAAAGCGCATCGTTGTCAAGGTGGGCACGAGCGTGCTCACGGCCGGTACCCCGAACCTCAGTCGCGATCGCATGACGGAGATCGTGCGCCAGTGTGCGGCGCTCCACGCCGCCGGGCACGACCTGATCCTGTGTACCTCGGGAGCCATCGCGGCCGGCCGAGAGCGACTCCGATTTCAGGATGTGACGGGAACGCTGAGCGAGAAGCAGATGCTCGCCGCGGTCGGGCAGAGTCGTCTCATGCAGATCTGGGAGCAGCTTTTCGGCGAGCACGGCATACATGTCGGCCAGGTGCTCCTCACGAGGGCCGACGTAGAGAATCGGCATCGATTTATCAACGCCCGCGATACGTTTCAGGCCCTTCTGGAGCATCGGATCGTTCCGGTTGTCAATGAGAACGATGCCGTTGCTACGGCCGAGATCAAGGTGGGTGACAACGACAACCTGTCGGCGCTCTGCGTGCTGCTTTCCGGCGCCGAACTTCTCGTATTGCTGACCGATCAGGATGGCCTATATACCGCGGACCCTCGCACGGATGCGGGCGCACAGTTGATTCCCGAGGTTCGAGAGATCGACGAACACCTGCATCGCGTGGCCGGCGGAAGCCGATCCGGCCTCGGGGTCGGTGGGATGAAGACGAAGCTCGAAGCCGCAGACATTGCCTGCCGGGCGGGTGCCGACGTCGTCATTGCTGCCGGCGGGTCGCCGGGAGCGCTGGCACGGATCGTCGCAGGGGAGCCCGAAGGAACACGATTCCGGGCCCGAGAAACGCCGATTGAGCACCGGAAGCGGTGGATCTTCGGGGGAACGGTGCCGGCCGGACGCGTTCACATAGACGGTGGAGCGGCCGATGCCCTGCGGTATGCTGGAGGAAGCCTACTTCCAGCCGGGATCACAGCGATCGACGGTCGTTTCGATCGCGGAGATGCCGTCCGAATCGTGGATCCGCAGGGAAAGGACCTCGGCCGGGGGATCGTTAGATACGACAGCGGCGATCTTGACCGCATAAAGGGCTGCCGGTCCGATCGGATTACGGAGATTTTGGGCTATGCATATGGCCCTGTCGCAATCCATCGCGATGACCTTATCTTGGTGTAGATCGATTCGAGACATCTGCGAGATGATTGAAGTGAGAGGATCCCGATGAATTCGAGTGATTACATGACCGTCGACGACCGTGAGGCGAACGTGCACGAGGATGCGGGAATTTCGGTCGTGGATCTCGGTAAGCGCGCGCGAAAGTCGAGCTACGTCCTGGCGGGGCTGTCCACCGAGGCCAAGAATCGGGCGCTCCTCGAAATGGCGGATGAGATCGATCGTACGGCTAACCATATCCTGGCCCAGAACGCCCGGGATCTGGAGGATGCCCGGAAGCGGAATCTGAGTGAGGCCCTGCTCGATCGCCTGCGACTCGACGACCAGCGCATCCAGAGCCTAACGGATGATGTTCGGTCCGTGGTCCTCCTGGAAGATCCGGTTGGAGAGGAGTTCGATGGACGCCTGCTCTCAAACGGTATGCGTCTGGTGAGGCGGCGCATCCCCCTCGGCGTCGTGGGCGTGATTTACGAGGCCCGGCCAAACGTCACGGTTGATACCGCATCGCTCTGTCTTAAGACCGGAAACGCCGCGATCCTGAGAGGCGGCAGCGAAACGCTTCGCACAAATCTCGCGCTCGTAGACGCAATCCGCCGCGCGCTGGTCAAGTCGTCCCTGCCCGAGGACGCCGTCCTCCACATCGAGAGCCCGGACCGTTCGCTCGTCGCCGAGATGCTTCGTCTCGATAAGTATATCGACATGATCATTCCGCGCGGAGGACCGGGGCTTCATCGGCTTTGCCGCGAGGAGAGCACCATTCCCGTAATCACCGGCGGAATTGGCATATGCCACATCTATGTGGATGAGGATGCGGACCTGGAACGCGCCGTCGACATCGTCGAGAATGCTAAGGTCCAGCGGCCGAGCGTCTGCAATGCGCTGGACACACTCCTCGTGCATCGGCGTGTGGCGGAGGGGTTTTTACCTGTCGTCGCCCGGCGTCTGGCCGCACAGGGCGTATCGTTTCGCGCCGATCCGGATGCACTAGAGGTCTTGCGTCGTGCAGAGGACCTCCCGGTCCAGCCCGCCGATCCAGAGGATTTCGACACAGAGTGGTTGAGTCTGGTGCTCGGTATCCGCGTGGTGAACGATCTCGATGATGCCATCGAGCACATACGGGTTCACAGCACCGAGCATTCTGATGGCATCCTGACTCGGAATCTTGAGCGGGCGACAACGTTCGTGGATAGAGTCAACTCAGCGGCTGTCTACGTGAATGCCAGTACTCGGTTCACGGATGGAGGACAGTTCGGACTTGGAGCCGAAGTCGCCGTGAGTACGCAGAAGTTGCATGCACGTGGTCCGATGGGGCTGCGTGAGTTGACCACCTACAAATGGATCGGTTATGGGGATGGCCATATCCGGGCTTGACCACGATCGCAAAAACCTCAGTGGATGATCTCTTCGCCGACCGTGTCACGCCAGGATCGATTGCGCGTAGTTTCGCGGCTGTTGACGGCCGTATTGGGTATCTATCTGTTCGTATGGTGGGGCTGCTCATCGAGTCGAAACGTTATCGACCACGGCGCAGGCCCGCCGAACACGCTCTCGGAGGCGGAGATTGCAGCCGGCTGGGAGTTGCTCTTCGATGGTAGAACTTTTTCGGGTTGGAGGGGGCTCGGTATGGATTACGTGCCATCCGAACACTGGGTTATCGAGGAGGGCACGATCCGGAAACTGGATTCCGCCGATGTGCCGATCGCTGCCGACGGGCAGCCCCTGGAGGGCGCAGACCTGATGACCGAAGAGGTCTTCGAAGACTTCGAGCTGTATTTCGAGTGGAAGGTGGCGACGGGAGCCAATAGCGGAATCAAATACAACGTATCCGAAGCGTACTCGATGGAGCACGAGCCACGAAATGCCGCATTGGGATTCGAGTACCAGATCCTGGATGACGAGAATCACCCGGATGCGATGAACGGCCGGCATCGTACGGCCGGCGCATTATACGATCTGGTTCCACCGAATCAGAAGAAGCGATTGCGCCCTGTCGGAGAGTTCAATAGTGGGCGAATCCGCTACGTTGGCGGAAAGGGCGAGCACTGGCTCAACGGTGAGAAGATCGTCGAGTTCGAAGTGGGATCTCCCGAATTCGATTCGCTGCTCGTCGCGAGCAAGTATGTTGACTATGATCGATTTGCAGAGCGCCGCGCGGGACACATCGTGCTGCAGGATCACAACGATGAAGTCTGGTTCCGAAACCTCAAAATTCGGCGCCTCGATCCCTAGAATTAGCAAACCCGGCGCGCCCCACCAAAGCACGCCGGGTTCTTTCCCACCTTTTTGACCGAATTGCGTGGAAAGATTTGCAGAGATCAATACATACATTCCTCGCCGGAAAAACAACGGCCGCTACGGAGTGTAACGCCATAGTTGCGCATGCGACAGGCGCGTTATCCCTCATATGCGACTACTCTCGGCTCATCCCCCAGACAATCGCGCTTCGAGTGTTATCTCGGCGCCCTTGAATAAGCGTGATACCGGGCAGTTCTCCTTCGCCGTGTTAGCCAACTGCTGAAACTCACTATCGTCGAGACCCGGCACATCCACCTGCGTGGTGAGGTCCACTCGGGTGATGGTCCATCCGCCTTCCTTCTTTTCGATATGCGCGCGCGCAGTCGTATCGATGGAGTTCGGAATGTGGCCGGCATTGGCTAGGACGCCTGACAGCGCCATCGAGAAACATCCGGCATGGGCGGCGGCCAGCAGCTCCTCGGGATTGGTACCCGAGCCCTCCTCGAATCGAGAGGTAGCCGAGAAGGGGCCTTCCCAGTTTGCCATCTTCATCGTTCCGGATCCGTTCGGGAGATCTCCTTCCCACCGGGCTTCAGCTTTGCGAACAGGCATGTTGTCGACCTTGGTTGGGTTCAACTCATGGGGCTATTTGATCAGAGTTTAGCATTTCGAAGGGGCAAAAACCGTCCTTCACTGGATTTCTACATGGCAGGGTCGTTGGTTGACGAAAAGTGCCTTTCAACGGCCTGCAGATCGGGGCATCAGATTTTGATTCGCAGGTTTTGATGATGCTGACTCAATCCTTCAATAAGGAACGAATTGCCCCATACGCCGCGTATAAAGGGCCCACATCATTATCGATCAGTGACCCGACCACGTGGCTACCAAACCCCCGGCTCCGGTATCTGAAGTAGAAGCGATGTCACTCAGTTCGCTCTCCGAGCGGCTGCAGATCTCCAAGCAAACCATCGTCAACTGGGTGGATAGGCATCTCATCGATGCCAGCCTTGGATGGGTTCTCGACGACGACAATGCGGAGACGCGAGTCATCGAATTGTCGGACGAAACCCTCGGTTTTCTGCAGTCTTTCGCCCAGGAGTACCGACAAGAGACGGTCACGCGGACGGAAGCCAGACGCATTCTGAAGAAGATCGATCGAAAGAAGGTCAAGAAGATGATCCGGGCCGAAGATATCGTCGCCGTTGAAGTCGACGACGAGGTCCGGATCGTCGTTGGAAGTATCGAGGACTACCTCATCGCCCAGGAGCGCTCGGAAGCCGAACCATTGGCTTGAGCTCCGCTGCTCGACGATACCACGACTCGTAGACCTTAATCAGGCCAATGTCGCAGGAAACGACGGGAGCGGAAGCCGTACG